>NZ_JAAKGC010000022.1:34686-114711 GCF_017591665.1 Aetokthonos hydrillicola CCALA 1050
GATTGCATATTCTCAACAACTACGTCGTCAACGGTCAAGTGCTGTATACCGCAGTATGGCGTCCAAGTACTTCTGGCGAAATCCAGGTCTACGGTTGGTCATATGAAGACTACCGCAAGAAATACGATGAACTTTGGAATCAAGGTTGGCGGCTGCATATTCTCAACAACTACATCGTCAACGGTCAAGTGCTGTATACCGCAGTATGGCGTCCCGACACTTCCGATGAAATCCAAGTATACCAGTGGCTATATGTAGACTTTAGGAAGAAATACGATGAGCTTTGGAACCAGGGCTGGCGGTTGAAAATACTAGATGTGTATTAAGCTTTACCCTATTCCTCTGAAAAAACTTATCGTAGGCGGATCCTAAATAAGAGATTCCTTCACAGTTTTGATAATGGGATTTTCTTGCTTTTCTGTCGCTTCAAGCCTGGAAACGAGCGCAGCACGGTCTTTTATACCTAGCTGGTAAATAAGTTTAGCCAAAAAATATTCCCAGTCTTGTTGTCTGCGCTGGGCTATACCATTATAGAAGTCTGCACCAGGGGGATGAAGCGCAATATCTAACAAAATATCTAATGTGGGTATAACTGGCTGCTGTTCAACCCAATGAGTGATATATTCTTCTTCCTTTTCCATCAGTTCATTTTGCTTTTCCCACTGGTATTTGTTAAGAAGAAACTCGCTACCGAAACCTGCAAATACTTCAGGGCTAACTGGTGATGCCAAGTCAGCTAGGAATTCTAGAATTTGTTCTTTGCTTTGTCTTGCCATTTAGATATACTTCTTTGAGTGAATAAGTTGTAAGTTGTGTGTAAGGTAAGACTTCTTCTATAACTCTGACTTGGTTTTTACAATAAAGGTTAAAAATGCTTGTTTCATCAGAAATTCCTATTATTGCCACAATCGTGTTGGTTGCCTTTGGAATCTTAGGCTGGGGTTTTTATCGCGCCAGACCTTTTGGTAAGCTGGGAATACTCGCCTGGTTACAGTCTGTGGTGTTGATTGCTCCTTGGCTGCTATTTTTTGGATTGTTTGCGGCAGGGATTTACGTCAACATAGTAGGTGTACTTTTCTTGTTGGTGGTTTCGGCAGCGATATACATTGCTCTTGGTAGACAATTGCGAAAGCTAGGACAAGATGCGATTCTTCGGCAGAAGGCAGTCCAAAGGCTTGCCGATGACGCTGCACAGCAAGAAAATGAAGCACTGCCGCAGCTAAAATTGGAGGTACTAACCATTCCTGAAGAGGATCTTAACCAGATCAAAGGTATTTTTGGCATTGATACGTTTTTTGCGACAGAAACCATTGCCTACCAAGAAGGAGCCATTTTCAAAGGCAATTTGCGGGGAGATCCCGATGTGGTTCACAATCGTCTCACAGCGAGCCTAGAGGAACGTTTGGGTGATAAATATCGCCTATTTTTAGTGGAAAACCCGGATGAACGACCTGTTATAGTTGTACTTCCTAGTCGTAATGACCCGCGTCCAATGACGTTAGCCCAGAAAGTTTTTGCAGGTGTTCTACTATTAGCAACGATCGCCACTGGGTTGGAAGCTGTAGGGATACTACTAAATTTTGATTTCTTTGCTAACCCATCAAGGTTCCCAGAAGTTTTACCCATCAGTGCTGGGATCTTCGTAGTTTTAGCAGCCCATGAACTCGGTCATTGGTTGCTTGCTCGTCGTCACCAAGTTCGTCTGAGTTTACCGTTCTTTTTACCTGCTGTGCAGATCGGTTCTTTTGGTGCAATTACCCGATTTGAGTCTCTTTTGCCTGACCGAAAGGTATTATTTGATATCGCTTTAGCAGGACCAGCAGCCGGAGGGATTGTTTCGATTTTAATGCTAGTGATTGGATTGCTACTTTCTCATGAAGGCATAGCATTGGGCTTTAATAACGTTACGTTTCAGTTACCAAATCAGTTTTTTCAAGGCTCGATTTTGGTAGGAACTTTGGCACGAGTTATTCTCGGTTCAGCTTTGCATTCTTCCGTAGTAGCAGTTCATCCATTGGTGATTATAGGCTGGCTAGGGTTGTTGATCACAGCCTTAAACTTAATGCCAGCAGGACAATTAGATGGTGGTCGAATTGTTCAAGCAATTTATGGACGCAAAATCGCAGGAAGGACAACACTAGCAACTCTCATTTTGTTGGGGTTAGTGTCTCTTGGTAATCCTTTAGCTATGTATTGGGCGATTGTGATTTTGTTTTTACAACGAGATCTAGAACGCCCTAGTTTAAATGAAATCACTGAACCTGATGATGCACGGGCGGCTTTAGCTCTTTTAGCTTTGTTTTTAATGATTGCGACTCTCCTACCTTTAACTCCAGGTTTAGCTGGACGCTTGGGGATTGGAAGTTAAAATAGGAGGCAGTATTCAGAATTCAGGAGTCAGAATTAAGAATTCAGTACTCATGTACTCATTCTGACTCCTGTCTCCTGACTCCTGACTTCTTTTGTTAAAATGTCGCGGAAGCTAGACTGGCGTTCCGGAAGCGGTTCCTTAGTCCTATTCCAGAGAGTTTCGTAGAAAAAGAAACTGAAGCCAGCAAAGTGGCGATCGCGCACTGTTTGTACTTGTGTCTTGATTTGTTGCATAGGTACAAACTTATCTTTCAATCCCGTCATAATCCCAATACTTACAGGAATATGACTTTGTGCTGCTTTAACTTCTGGGTAATCTAATTCCTTGGCAAAGCTCCCCAAATCGTCCCGATACACTTGTATAATCAGTTCTTCAATCAGTCCTAGTCGCTCCCACTTTTGCCAGTCTGCTAAAAACAAAGGATACGATAACCACTGGGGATTAGGTGCAATAGAAACTAGGCAGTTTTCTCTACTCGCTTTGATAGCTTTAAATACTTGTTGGAGAAAGTTTGTGATTTTGTTTGCTCTCCAACGTACCCATTCTGCGTCTTTTGGGTTTTTAGAAGGTGCCTGATCCCGGTGTTCTTTTTTGTACAATGTAATTGTATAAGTATCGTATCCTAATTCAGCTGGTAACCCAAAATGATCATCAAACTGAATACCGTCAATTTTATAGTTCCTAACTATTTCAACGATTAAGTTTTGCAGAAATTGTTGTACTTCTGGGTGAAAGGGGTTCAGCCAAACTCTTTTGTGTATACCTTCTTTGATAATCTGGCTACCGTCGCGGCGACTAGTAAGCCATTGCGGATGGCGTTTAGCTAGCTCTGAGTCAGCCGGTGCCATAAAGCCAAATTCAAACCAGGGAATAACTCTTAAGCCTTTTTTATGTCCAACAGTGACAATTTCTTTGAGGATATCTCGTTGTTGTAGTTCTGGTGTTGGATCAAGTGCTTTCCCAATAACCTTTTGTGCAACTTGGCTAGGATAAAGTGTATAACCCCAATTCCAAACTGTGGGATACACAGTGTTAAAGTTTAGTTCTTTGAGGCGTTGCAAAGCACTTTTTAGGCGATCGCGATCAAACAACACATCGCTATCAATATTAGTCAGCCATACCCCTCGTAACTCAGAGCGGTAAACAATAGTATCTTGAGCGTATAAGGAAAAGGATAGCATTACCGATACTACTACACTCAAAGCAACTAAGATAGCAAACTTGTGCCTCACAGACCGACTAAACCACGTAATAAACTGTTTCATGACTGTTAAATGTGGGGTGATACACCACACCCTCAAAACCTACACTGTAAGTAAGATCATCTTAAGGTACTGGGTACTGGGGATTGGGGATTGGGTACTGGGAAAGAATACTCAATATCTAATCCCCCATGCCCCATGCCCCATGCCCCATGCCCCATGCCCAATGCCCCATGCCCCATGCCCAATGCCCCATGCCCAATAATGATAAGCTTATTTGATTCTCAAGACAGCAGAGTAAACACAACAGGAACCATTAAGAGACTAGCAAGGGCAATCATGGTTTCCCAAGGACAGTTTTCTCTGGTGTTAGCCTGTTGTAACTCAACTACGAAACAGCAGCAAATACTGAGGTCGTTAAAAGAATTTGCTACTGTTGATATTCAACAAATTGCACTTCCACCTTCGGCTCAAACACTTTATACAACTCTTAAGAATTTACTTGGCTCGACTCAACCAAAAGCCTTATTAGTGAAGGGTTTAGAATCTGTAGATGCACTTAATCAAGTGATTATCTCTACTAACTTGATGCGAGATGAGTTTAAGAAACAGTTTGAGTTTCCCGTTGTATTATGGGTTAACGATGAGATTTTGCGTAAGCTGATCTGGCTAGCACCTGACTTAAAAAACTGGGCTGCTTGCACTATTAGATTTGATGCGCAGCCTAACCAACAGTTCATTAAAAAGCAAGTAGTCTGTTTAACCGGCTCAGCTATGAGTTACCAGTTATCAGTCAACAGTTCTCAGTGATCTTTACTATTCACTGATAAATAGCTACCAGATTGGGCTTGCATCTTGTTGTATTATCAAAAATCGAAAGTTGTGCGGATCACACCCACGTACTGGGTATCGTTTCTAGTATCAGCTTCTGGGTTAAGAATTACCCAAAAATCAGGTGTTATAGAGATATTGTCATTAAGTCGGAAGCGGTAAAATGCTTCCAAGTGGTATGGAGTGTTCTGGTCTTTACGAACATTACTACTAGTTACATGCGGTGGTATACCAAAAAGAAATCCTGGTAAGTTTCCTGTACCCCCCACATCTGGAAACGACATACCAATCGCTCCAAACCAAGCATTAGAATTGTCTCCATTTCTCACAAACAGTGAATCTGTTCCACCTCTACCATTTGGAATAGTACTGAAACCAGAGTTGTGAGCAGCTGTCCATATATATCCACCCCAAGCGTGTACTTGAAAATGGGGTGAAAAACGATAGAACCCTTGTGCACCAATAATGTCGTTAGAAGTAGCAATAGTATTCCCAAAAGGTTTGACTGCAAGCAGGGTTCCAGTCGAGCCAGTAACGTCAATATTATTACCAGCAGGCGTATAGCCACGGGAGTAAGCCACACTGACTGCTCCTTTTTTATTGAAGTAATATGCTAGGTGTGCTAACGCATTGTAGGCACCATCAAATAATCCGTTTTTCTGAGATGGTATATTAGAGTTAATCCCTCCTAAATATCCCAGCGTCAGCATTAGGTCTTTGTTTATCTTCCAGTTAATGCCTCCACCAGCCCCCCCTCGTCGGAAGATGGGGCTGTATTCTCCAAATAATGAGGGAATGCCGTTTCCATCATCTGCAATAGTAGGAGGAGTTACGGTATCCGTAATGTCAGTGTAGCCAATACCTGCAGGACCAACGATAAAGGCAAGAGAATCATTCACAGGGAAGTAGTAACGGATATGAGGAATAGTTAGAGTATTGTTACTATCACTGTCAAAGTTCAGCCGCGTCATGTTAGTACCCGTTGCTGATCCAATAAGGCTATTACCATTAGAATCTAAAAAATTTCCAAATTCTAAACGAACTCGCAACAAATCTTTGCCTGAAAAACTGCTTTCAAAGTTAAGACGTCCTCGATCTGCAAAGTAAGTTCCGGACTGATTACGATTGCTACCAACTTTAGAACCCAAAGCACCACTGACAACAGTAATAACTTGAGCATTTAGCTTGGTAGTTGCAGAAAATTGCTGTTGCTCCAACGTAGCTGTGTGTGCTTCTAGTGTATCCACTCGTCCGCGTAGGATTTGCAGTTCTCCGGCAAAATCTTTCTGCAACTTTTGCAGCGTTGTCAAGTCTTCTTGTTTAACCAAATCATTAGTGCCTACAGCAATTAACTCACTAATTCGGTCTGTACAGGTATTTAAAGCAGCTGCAAACTCGTAACGGCTTAAGGTACGTGAGCCAAGATAGGTTTTGTTAGGATAACCTGCTATACACCCGTAGCGTTCAACCAATGATTGTAATGCTTGGAATGCCCAATCATTTGGTTTAATATCAGAAAGCTGGGAAACCGACGAAACTTGATCTAAAGGTGAATTTTCAGACTCAAGATCTGCTGCAAGAGAAACTGAAATATTAGATATGACCCCAAGTGCTGGAACTACTAATAACAGCATCAGAAAGTGATAAAACATTTTACCTACACCCTTTATAAAGAAGAATTCAGGAGTCAGGAGCCAGGAGTCAGAATGAATTTTTTGGTTAAAACCTCGTCTATGAGTGGAAGTGGATCAGGGTTGAAACTTTTCGTAAAACACCATCCCTTTATGGGTGGTGTATTCTGACTCCTGAATTCTGTCTCCTGACTCCTTTTTATGTATGAGTGTGAGATTTATTTGTAGCTAAAATTCTACGCATCAATCCCACAGCTTTGCTTCGCTAAAGCTGTAGGTGCGTCAAGGACTAATCTAAGTCTTGAATATCCCATCAACTCAAGCGATCGCCCTTTAGGCAATGACAAAACCAATCGCCTACTGCTGAGAAACTATAATAGATTTTTCTGATTAAGTTAAAAATATACCTTGAGATTGAAGTTATATCGATTGTGACCCAAGTCACGTTCCATTATTAAGCAAAAATGCGGTTTGGCTTTGCCTACCGCATGATTTGCTTCCCCAGGGTTAAAACCCATAGGGTTTCTGCTTTAATTATCTTAACAAAGAGCAGAATTCAGAAGAGCACCAAGATAATCTAAGAGAGCCGGAAACACCCTTTTTCTATATTAAAGAATAAATCAATAATAGGACTGAGGGGTGTGACCTATCAATTATTCAGCTTTTAAAGCTCGATTGCTATTGCCATTATTTTGTAAGTAAACATCTCTTATAGGAAATGGAATTTTTATTCCTTCTTTTTGATAACGTTTATGCAATTTTTTTATAAATAAATGTCTAGCTATACGTTGATCGAAAAATTCATTAATTGCCATATAAAGCGTAAAATTTATACTAGAATCACCAAAAGTTTCAAATCTTATGTAAGGTTGATTTTCGAGTAACTCCGGTGCTATCTCTTTCATGACTTCTTTTGCTACTTCAACAGTTACTTGTTCAACTTGTTCTAAATCGCTATCGTAGCCAACGCCGACAGAGATCATTAATATAATTTCCTTACCAGGCAAATGGTAATTAGTAAAGATTGCTGTTCCTAGCTTTGAATTGGGTATAACAATAACATTATTTGACAGTTCCTTTACAGTGGTATGTCGCCAATTGATATCTATAACATAACCTTCATGACCACCTTCTATTTTTAGGTAATCCCCTGTCCTTACCTGTTTAGAAAAAATTAAGTAAAACCCAGCAAACAAATTTGTCAACGTGTCTTGTAGTGCCAAACCAACAGCCAGTCCACTAATCCCTAAAGTAGTGATGATCGGTGTAATTTGAACTCCTATCGTCTGTAATAAGATTAATGTCCCCAGAATTAAAACGATAATTTTAGCAAGGTTAGAAAGTAGTGATGCTGAAAGTCCTTCGCTTCGCTGTAAATATAAATTAACAAAACCAGCAACTAGTCTCGCAACAACTAACGTAACTGAATACAGAAAAATAATCGTAAAAATTCTTTTAAGTAAATCAGTAACTTCTGGCTCGGCATGAGAACTAATAATTGCTCCATACAAACCAGCAAGTAAACACCAAATAAAGATCATTCGATTTAGGGAGCGAAATAGTATGGTACTCCCCGGAATTTTTCTATTGGCAACGAATTGCTTTAGTTTATTAAAGATAAATTTCTCACTAATTATTCCACCCAGTAAGCCAGCTAGAATAAATCCAAGCGGTAAAACTAATTCTATAACCATACAGCAGTCCTATTTGAGTTGTGAACTTAGTCGGGAAGGAAGACAATAGGCAAATAGATCTCACAGCTTTATGGAATTATTCGTTGTTGCCAAAAAATTTCTCTATGATAGAGGTATGTGTACCATTCACGAATGGTAGCTAAGTTATTGGGGTTGTCTTGATTAGCGCTGCCTTGTTGCCAGACAGTTTTCTGTTTCATGATCGGCGACAATATTCTCAGATAACGTAACCATTGTCCATTGTCTTAGTCGTTTTATGAAAAAAATTAAGTATTGTACGGTGTGTTGGACGTAGAGGGTACGGCTGCAAGCCATTATGACGGGTGCTGTAATAAAATGGGATGTTTCCTTGCCCAATAGCTACGAAAAGATCAATCATTGCTGAGTTATCCTGACTCAAGAGGATGATTGTTCAGACTTCATTTTGAGTACAATGTTGCAAAAACAGTATAGTTTTCTACCTCGGTTTTTCCAATTGGCGATCGCCAGCGTTCTTTCAAATATCATGGTGCCATTAGCAGGGCTAGTTGATTTAGCCTTCCTTGGTCATTTATCCGATATTCGCTACTTGGCGGGTGTTATTTTAGCTACCATCTTATTTGATTACTTATACCGAGTTTTAAAGCCCTTACGCACTAGCACTAATGCCATTACAGCACAAGCAGTTGGTCGCAATGATGCTAAAGCCATTATCCTAGCTGGATTACGCAGCAGTTTAATCGCTTTGAGCATTGGTATCTTGGTTTTACTTTTACAGTATCCGCTCCAGAAAATAGGATTTTTCATTCTGAGCGGCACCCCAGAGATCGAAGCGGCAGGAGTCGATTATTTTTCTGCTCGGATTTGGGGAGCACCAGCGGTACTCCTGAACTTTGTTTTAATTGGCTGGTTTCTAGGACAAGAGAAGAACACTGCAGTTTTACTAATGTCTTTGCTAGGAAATGGTCTTAACGTAGTTTTCGATTATTTAATGATCGTACATTGGGGTTGGGGAAGCATGGGAGCAGGATTGGCAACTGCATTGAGCCAGTATTCAGCCTTAATAATCGGTTTAGTGTGGGCAGGATTTAGTATTAATTGGGAATATTTATTAGAGTCTCTTAAAGAAGTTTTTGACAAGCAGGCTTTGCAGTCTATTTTGATTTTTAATGGTAATATTTTGGTCCGGTTTTTATGCTTAATCTCAGCCTATGCCGTTTTTACAAATGTTAGTGCCACTCTAGGAACCCCAGTATTAGCTCAAAATGGTTTATTGCTTCAAATTGCACTTTTGAACCAGTTTACAGTCCAAGGAGTTGGCATGACCACTCAAACCTTGACAGGTAATTTTAAGGGGAAAGGGACAACTGAACTCCTCAATCCTCTGTTACAGGTTTCCATCGCTGTTAGTTTATTCATTTCTGTAACTCTTGCCTTCGGGACAATTTTGTTTCCTCAAACCGTGTTTGGAATCTTAACAAATCACGCTGAGGTAAGTGAGAATGTCAATCAATATATTTTGTGGATATTCCCTCTTCTGAGTATAACTGCTGTGGCTTTTATGCTGGAAGGCTATTTTATTGGTTTAAAAGAAGCAGGGATTTTACGAAATGCTTCTTTAATTGCCTTTTTTATAGGATTTTTACCATTTATAGGGCTAGCCATGTACTGGCATAGTAATCACTTCTTATGGTCGGCTTTAGTGTCTTATATGACAACTTTAATGATTATTCTCGCGACACAAATTCCAAAGATGATCGACTTACACTCTCTTGCTACAGGTGCTGCACCTTTACGAGTAAAGCATGAATCGACAAAAATAACGTCCTGATAATTCAGTACTCAGGCAGAATTAATCCCCAGTCCCCAATCCCCAGTCCCCAGTCCCCAGTCCCCAATCCCCAGTCCCCAATCCCCAATCCCCAGTCCCCAATCCCCAGAATGAACGATACTAAAATTAGAATCTACGAGCTATCGAGGGAATTAAAGCTGGATAACAAGCGCCTGTTAGAACTTTGTGTTCAGCTCAACATCGCAGTTAAAAGCCATAACAGTAGTATCACAGAAAGCGAAGTAGAACGTATTCGTGTTGCACTAAACAAAACAGCCACCCCTTCTCAATCAAAATCTTTGAAAAGAACAACCAAGTGGGAAGATTGGGGTTATGTCTTTGTAGGTTCAACAATTGATAGTTTAATTCGTAATCTTGACGGTGAAGCTGCCCTAAAATCGTATCCTGAATTTTCCCAGAGGCGAGAGTACGCCAACCAGTTAATGCACGAATGTGTCGGACAAAAGCCTTGCTTATTTTATGTTCGTCGCAAAGGATCTGGAAAAGAAGCAGGAGAAGAACTTTGGGAACTGACAATAGCAACGGATAAAGATGATGTTAAACTACCTCCAAAACTTGAAAAGCTGGGCAAAACTCTAAGCTTATTGGCTGCGGTATCTGTATATCAAGATGGCTATGGTGGTTTAAGATTGCTCTCTGTGCGGTTGCTACAACGTGTACAAGGACATGCTGATAGTTACAGTGTACCTTGTCGCTTACGTTTGTTAGCCAATCATCAACATCATATTGATATTCCATCATCGGCATTAGCACGCATGGCAAATATCCCAGTATGTGGTAGCCACGTGCCTACAGAAGATCAGCTAAAAGCTTGGAAAGCATTTTTGCAGATAGAAGAAAACATCGCCAAAGCTCGTCAGTTTTGCGTACCTTTCATAAAATACAATTACGGCTCAGGTGGAAGAAGGATCACGTTTGAGATTAATGGAGATTTAGCAACTCTTGATGGATCTCCTGAAAACCCTTTAGAGTTTCAAAACTTCTGGGAACGGGTAAAACGAGCAAAAAACGAAGATATAAAGCTTTTCGAGACAGCGCCCACGGGAAAAAACTGGCGCAATAGCAGTCAATTGGGGTGTATTGAAGAAGTTGATCCTAGAAATTCTATCATTCGTGTGAGGATAGAACGCGATTTAGCTGAATACATGGCAACTGGGCGTTATCAATTACCCGTCACTGGATTCTTATGTTTTGAAGCTGCGGGTGATATTCAACAAATTCGCCGCAAAAAAGAAGCTTTAGAACAATTGAAGCAAGGATACACCCAAAATCCGTACTTAGGCGATTTTTTATTTGATGCAACTCATGCAAGATCTATCCAAAAAACTGTTCAACTTCAACCAGAAGAGTTGTTATTATCTTCTGCTAATTCAGGTCAAAAAGCAGCAGTGGAAACAGTTTTGGCGGCAAAGGATCTTGTATTGATTCAGGGACCACCAGGTACAGGTAAAACCACCGTAATTGCTGAGATTTGCTATCAAGTTGCTCTTCGAGGTGGACGTACCTTAATCGCCTCTCAAGCTAACTTAGCTGTTGATAACGCCCTGAGTAGATTGGTTCACAATCCTGTCATTAGGGCTGTGCGCAAAGGGCGAGCCGAAAAAGTTGGTGAGGAAGGACAACCTTTTTTAGAAGATAATGTGATTCGTACATGGTTACAAAATACTGCAACCAACTGTGACCAGAATTTATCTAAGCGTCGAGAAACTGTAGACAAGTTTCGTCAATCACTGGAACCATTACAGCAGTTTTTAGATTATTTGAAAGCAGAAGAGGACTTTCAGCAAAAACAAAAAGAATTCCAAAAAAATCAGGCAAATATTGCAGCAAACTATAGAGAACAGGAATCAATTTATCGGGAAAGTGCAGCAAAAAAAAGTCAGGTTGAATCTTTAATAGTCAAGTTAGAGAGGTTGCTAAATGCTGCGCCGAATATAAATTGGGAAGAGCCAGAAATAGTAAATTTTTTACCGCTTCTTAAGCCCTACACAAAAGATAATAGTTTAGTTGCTAGTTTTGTGGTAAATGTTAGCAAAGCGATTCAAGAAGCTGCTGAACTTGGTTTTGTTCGTCCTTCTTATGGTGCATTCGGGCTGGCGGTTTGGCTGCGTGAAACTGTGGCAGATCAAGTGTCGGAATTTAAGGCAGCATTAGGTTCTGCTGAGAATGCAATGATAGCTATATCTGAAACTGCTACGTTGGTGCAAGCTTTTAGAGAAAACTCTGGTGTTTTGAGTCAGCTACAAAGAGATTATCTGGAATTTTTAAATAAGGAACAAACCCTTAAACAAGCAATCCAGAACTGTGAACAACGCAAACGAGAAATTGATTTGGTTATCAATGTAGTTAAGGAATGGAAGTCTACAGCTAATACCAGGTTATATCAAATTTTGAGTAAATCTCGGCAAAATAATCAATTTTTGACAGAAGAAAGCCTAAAATTACCAGTGAGGTTGCTCTCTCTTGCTCGTTCATCTAAATTAGCGCTCTTAGAACCAATCTACAAAGATAACAAGATCGATTATTTGCCAGATTGGATGAAATTAAGGAAAGCCTTGTCTTTTGAGGCACAGGGGGGCTTTACTAACTTACAAGGTAAGCAGTACAAATTTGGGGATTTTTTACATACAAGTTTGTCCCAGATTCCAATGGTAGTGTCAAGTGGCGATCGCGCAGAACTCAGCCCTGGGAGCGATCGCCAACAATGGCAGGAAATTGCTAAAAAATTTCTCAACTATCGTGAACTCGACAGAAATCAGAGACAAGAGCTAGTTGAAAAAACTCAAGAATTTTTAAGCAATATGCAACAGGCTTATGGTGACTCATGGGAAGCAAATAACATTGAGTCTAGCCTTAATCGTATTACACAAGAATTGCTAGAAAGCATATTGACAAATGCGAGACAATGTGTGTTTCCTATAAAAGCCGAAAATGAGCAACAGCTAAAGCATCAACAAAACCAATTTAACGAAATTCAAAAAACAGCAGTCGATCAACAGCAAATACTTACCTTACAAGAACAAGTAGAAACAGCATGTAAAGAAGCTGAACTAAAACTTGGTGAAGCGATGAGTCTTTTGCAGGACATGACTCTTCAAAAAAACTTACCTGAACAATTACGTATACTCGCAGAACAGTATATTAGCAATCAATCATATATATGGGAAGAAGCCGAACAATTTTCAAGCTTCTTTAATTCATTCAAAAATCGTATACTTGAACTTGAAAAGCTGATTGATTCATTAGATACTTTCAATATATTAGAAGTTATCAAAAACTCTTTAAAGGACAATCTTCTTAAGCTAGAAGAAGAGCATCAAAACATAAAGATGCCACTAGAAAAATCTCAAAGCAAGCTCCGTGAACTTGAAAAACTGCAAACACAGCCCCCAGAGATATTAAGAAATCAACGAGATTGGTGGCAAGAAACATGGCAACTAATATCCGATAAATTTAAGCCTGATCCAACTACTACAGACTTGTTCAATGTAGAATTTTTACACAAAGTTAAGAATCAATTTGATTCATGGCAGGAAGAATTGCAACAAGAAGAAACTTATCTTAATCGATATCAACACTTCGTTCAAGACTGGATTTCTAAATTGCGCAACGCCTCAGAAGAAGATGACTCGTCAGGAACCGCGAAAGGAATACACAACGATTTAAGGCAAATTTACTTAGATAATGCGAACGTCATAGGTATCACCTGTGTTCAAGCAGCAAGTCGCAGCTTCTCAGAAGAATTCAAATACTTCGACGTTGTCATCATCGATGAAGTAAGCAAGTGTACTCCACCAGAATTACTCATTCCAGCATTAAAAGGCAAAAAATTGGTCATGGTAGGTGATCATCGTCAATTACCACCGATGCTTGATAGTAATACTGTCGAAGAAGTTGCTCACGAAATTGGCTCTACAAAAGACGAATTGCAATTTTTAGAAGAATCATTATTCAAAAGCCAGTTTGAAGCAGCTAACGAAAGCATTAAACAAATGCTAACTACCCAGTATCGAATGCACCCCAGCATTATGGGCGCAATCAATCAGTTTTATGATGGTAAACTAGAATGCGGCATTATAGAACCCGATAAAAAACGCGCACATAATTTAACAGGCGAAATTATCCAGAACTATCATCATCTTATTTGGTTAGCAACGCCTATAGGCAATCAATTTCAAGAGCAAAGAGAGGGTACTTCGTTCTTTAATGTTCAGGAAATTGATGTAATAGAACGTTTGTGTCAGCAAATAGAAAGTAGTTGGGCTGCTAGAGTGGCTAATGGTGAGCCGAAAAAAGAAATTGCCGTAATTACATTTTACGGCGCTCAACTCAGAAAAATTGATGAACGCTTAAAATCAGAATTATATCCTTCACTGCAAATTCGCACTGGAACCGTTGACAGATTTCAAGGTATGGAAAGACCTGTTGTCATTGTGAGTATGGTACGCAACAATAATAATAGAGATGTAGGATTTGCCAAAAAACCGGAACGGGTAAACGTTGCTTTTTCCCGAGCACAAGAACTACTAGTAATTGTTGGGTGTCACGATTTATTCACCCAAGTTCCAGGTAAAGTTGGAAATATGTACTCAGAAGTCGCAAACGTTGTCCATTCTCATGGCGGTTTTGTAGATGTTTCTGGCATCATTTGCTAAAGTAAAGGTGGGAAAACCTAGACTTTCACAAAAATCGATGATTTCCACACAAGTAAGTGAGCTTGAACTGGAAGACTTTCAAGGCAAAGTTACTCAAAACGTCGTGCTTCCCAATATCGGCTGGCAAACCTACAAAGCCCTATTGGCTGACATGGGTGATCATCGTGCTGCCCGTCTCACCTATGATCATGGAATCCTTCAAATTAAGATGCCGTCCAAGCTTCACGAAATCATTAATCGGCTATTAGCAAGAATTGTCACAACCCTAACAGAAGAACTGGAATTAAATGTTATTGACTTGGGATCGACAACCCTAGATAGGGAGGAGCTCGACAAAGGTGCAGAGCCAGATACATGTTTCTATATTCAAAATGCCAATCAACTCCAAGGACTAGATCCTCAAATTCCTAAAGATTTGCCGCCCGATCTCGTTATAGAAGTAGATATCACCAGTCCTTCTACCCATAGAATGGATGTATACCTTGCCCTAGGCATTCCTGAAGTGTGGTGCTATACCAAAAAACAGGGATTGAAAATCTATTACCTGCAAACAGATGTGTCTCATCAGGACTATGTTGTGTCAGAATTTAGCCTCGCCTTTCCCAAAGTATCTGCACAAGTGCTCAATCAATTTTTGCAACAGCGCCAAACTCAAAACGAAAATGCTGTGATTCGTGCTGTCCGAGATTGGATCAGAAGTAACTAACCTAATATGCTTCCAGTTTTCAGGACAATATACCCCTCATGCCAGCGGCGATCATTCCTCAGTTCCAAACACTACATTTTCGTAGAACAATTCGATAGGACATTCAAATCCGATACTTGATAAAGCGATAATATCTCCAACCGTATAGGGATAGTAAAGCCACATTCTACCTTCTCCCCGGGAGTAACGCTCGACGGAGATTTTTTCAGAGTCGATCAAGATATACTCTTGCAAGGTGGGTATTTTAAGATAGTTAGTAAATTTCTCTCCTCTGTCTTTTGCGCTTGTACCTGGGGAAAGGACTTCGACAATTAGCTTGGGAAACTGAATAAAGTTGCGCGCATTAAGATCTTGAGGATTGCAACTGACAATAACATCAGGGTAGTAGTACTGGTTTTGCGAACCGACTTGTACTTTCACGTCTGACACATTCACCCGGCACCCCATTGAGCGCAGATGAGGGTACAAGCTTCTGTAAATGTTTAGAGCAATGTCATTATGGGGAATTGTACCACCCGTCATAGCAAAAACTTCGCCGTTATCGTATTCGTAGCGGACATCTTGCTGAGGTTCCCATTGGAGATACTCCTCGACAGTCATTTTTGGAGGTTGTTGGGTAATGGCTACCATAATTTTTGAAGAACAGACTTTCTCAAGCTTGGTTTGATTCTAGCGTTCATAGAATCTGAGATAAAAACTTGCGTGTGCGTTCTTGTTGGGGATTGTGGAAAAATTGTATAGGTGTAGCAACTTCGACAATTACACCGCCATCCATGAGAATAACTCGATCAGCAACCTCTCGCGCAAACCCAACTTCGTGAGTGACAACTACCATCGTCATACCATCAGCAGCAAGAGTCTTGATCACATCTAAAACCTCACTGACCATTTCCGGATCAAGGGCGGAGGTTGGTTCATCAAACAGCATAATTTTAGGTTGCATTGCCAAAGCACGAGCGATCGCTACCCGTTGCTGCTGCCCCCCGGAAAGCTGTCCTGGATATTTTGACGCTTGTTCCAATATTCCCACGCGTTCCAACAACTGCATAGCAATTTCTTCAGCTTTTATGCGCGATCGCTTGCGTACCCAAATCGGTGCTAAAGTAATATTTTGCAGTACCGTTAAATGTGGGAATAAGTTGAATTGTTGAAACACCATCCCCACTTCCCGTCGGATTGTCTCTATATTGCGTAGATCATCTGTCAGTGCAATTCCGTCTATTTCTATAGTTCCCTGTTGATAGTCTTCTAGAGCGTTAAATGTGCGAATAAAAGTCGATTTACCGGAACCAGAAGGACCCATAATCACTACCACTTCTCCGCGATTTACCGTCAGGCTAACACCCCGCAAAGCATGGAATTTACCATACCACTTATGCACATCTTGGGCAACAATAATTGGTTTTTGCATACTCATTTCTTATATTAATTGAGTGAAGATAATTAACCGTAAAATACTAATAATTTAAACTAAATCAGTAACTTGTCGTTACCTTTTGCCAACTCCTAACTGCTTTTCTAAGCGCTGAGAAGCTAAAGACATTCCATAACAAAATACCCAATACAGCACTCCAATAAATAAATAAACCTCTGCATGACGATTTAGGAACTGGGGTTGCGCCAAAATTGAACGAGAAATTCCAGTTAATTCCAATAATCCCACAATTGATAACAAAGAAGTATCTTTAAATAAACCAATGAATTGTCCAACTAAAGCTGGAATCACTGCTTGCAACGCTTGTGGCAAAATCACAAGTAACATCATTAAGGAAGTATTCAATCCTAATGCTCTTGATGCTTCGTATTGCCCATGAGGAATTGATTGTAGTCCTCCACGTACATTTTCTGCTAAATAAGCAGCACTAAAAAGAGTTAATCCAGCAATACCCCTAACAACTCGATCTAAACGAACTTCTATTGGTAAAAATAGCGGTAGCATCACCTGAGCTAAAAATAAAATACCAATCAGTGGTAATCCGCGAATAATTTCGATATATAGAATAGAAAAATTTCTGATTGCAAATAACTCACTCTGACGCCCCAAAGCCAAAAGCACACCCAAAGGAAAAGAAAGAACAATACTGATCACAGCAGTGACGAGAGTCAGTAGCAAACCGTTCCATAAATTAGTGTCTACAGGTTCTAATCCTAAACCACCTCCAATTAACCACAAAACGATAAGAAAAGATAACGCCCATGCGATAGGTAAGAAAGCATTCAAACGACTAGAAATACGTTGTGTAAATACTGCCCATGATCCGACTGATAAAATTAAAATAATACCGATTACTGACCACAGCCGCCAGTACAATTCAGAAGGATAACGGCCAACAAAAAATAAATGTATATTAGTTTGAATAACTGACCATTGTGCTTCGTTAAATACCCAGTTCAAAATATTTGTAACTGCAGCAACAAGCAACGAAATACAAACTAAAGTTAAGATACTGTTATACCAAGTATTAAACAGATTCTTTTTGATCCATTTACGGATATTTGGATTTTTCATCGACTTATCTTTCCTTTAGTTGCACACTCCGATTGAACAAATTCATCATCAATGATATAATTAAACTAATGGTCAAATAGGTAATCATAATAAGCAATATCACCTCTACAGCACGACCAGTTTGATTAAAAGTCGTAGAAGCCACAAAATAAATATCGGGATAACCAATTGCTATAGCTAAACTAGAATTTTTAGCTAGGTTGAGATATTGACTCGTCAGTGGTGGAATAATTAGCCGCAAAGCTTGGGGAAAAATCACTAAACGCAATACTAATCCTGATTTCAAACCTAATGCTCGTGCAGCTTCCCATTGTCCTTTTGGTACTGATATAATTCCCGCCCTAATAATCTCTGCAATAAAAGCTCCAGTGTACAAAGTTAAGCCAAGAGTTAATGTCGATAATTCTGGAGAAAAATGAATCCCAAAAGGTAATAAAGTCCCACGATTGCTAATTTGGATTAACCCGAATAGAGAAATTGAGTTTTCTGCTTTTGGTAAGCTCAAAAATACGACAAAATACCAGAAAAATAATTGCAGGAGTAAAGGTGTATTTCGCAGTATTTCAACGTAAATGAGAGCCAGTTTCCGAACCAACCAATTATCAGATAGCCGTGCTATCCCGACGATAATGCCAATAACTGTAGCAAGTATAATCCCAAAAAATATTACCCGTAGAGAATTGACCAACCCTACTAATAAAGCCTGACGATAGGGGTCAGAAGCTTGATACGCAATGGGGGTCTCTCCAATATCAAATGATGCTTGGGAATTGAGAAAATCAAACCCTAACTGAATACCGAGTCGCTGCAAATTATCTGTCAAATTTGTCCATAGCAGTAGTGCGATCGCCACTGCTATAAAAACAGCACTGACTTGGGCAACAATCCCCCAAAACTTCCGATTATACCAAATAGGAGTCATTCGATTTTAGGATTTGTAGATTATCGGAATGGCGGAGCGTAAAGAATTCCACCTTGCTTAGGAAGTTTATTTTGTCCTCTATCTAATTTTAGCTGTGAGTTTTTCCCTAAATTACGCTCATAAATTTGGCCATAATTGCCAACATGTTTAATCATTCTTGCAACAAAATCGTTTGAAAGACCAGCTCCTTTGCCTAAGTCTCCTTCCGTTCCTAAAAGCCGTTTGATTTCTGGATTAGTACTCTTGGTGAGTTGGCTGACATTTTGGGAATTCACACCTAACTCTTCTGCGTTAATTAACCCAAACACAGTCCATTTCACAACATCGAACCATTTAGAATCTCCATTAGCAACGGCTGGTGCAAGAGGTTCTTTAGAGAGTACTAAATCCAACACTACATGGTCATCAGGTTTTGAGAAAGCACTACGCCGCGAAACTAGCTGGGAACGGTCAGAAGTAACCGCTTCACAACGACCTTGTTCGTAGGTTGCATAAGTAGTATTGATATCCTCAAAGACAAGTGGTTTATAAGTTATACCACGTTGCCGCATTTGGTCACTGAGATTCTGTTCATTAGTGGTTCCAGTCTGGGTGCAGATAGATTTATCTTTGAGATCCTCTAGCTTTTTGATGTTGCTATTTTTACGCACCATAATACCTTGACCATCATAAAATACCACTGGTGCAAACTCTAAACCGACGGAGGTATCGCGGCTCATAGTCCAGCTGGTGTTACGGCTGAGGATATCTACTTCGCCTGTTTGCACGGCTGTAAAGCGTTCTTTGGCGTTTAAGTTGCGAAATTCGACTTTTTTTGGATCATCAAATATAGCAGATGCGATCGCCCGACAAATGTCCACATCTAATCCTGCATATTCGCCGTTAGCTTTGACATAACTAAATCCTGGCAAATTTCCACTCACTCCACAAATGAGTTTGCCACGACTTTTAATTGTATCCAAGCGGCTATTACTCCCTCCCGATCTACTGCTGCAAGCAGTCATTGACATAATTAAAACAACAGTAGCAAGTAGTAACAAACTCCATTTACGCATTAACATTTATCCATTAGTCCTCATATTTATTTCTCTGTTTTGCGAGAAGCAATTTGCTATTGTTGATCCCACAGGGATATTTCATTTTGCTAGTGACATACCCAGGAAACTATCGGTTGGTAGTACAACGACCTGAAAACACCAAACTATGTGAAGATAAGTAAATATGGATAACCTATTTACTAAGGTAACCTATCCTTGAGTCATAAATATTGCAAAATAAGTTAAAGAAACGTAATACATCTAGAGAGAAGATGGGGTAAGGGAATGTTGAGTTTGTCACATAAATATTTTATGCGTGAGTATTATAACCGGTTACGTCCCATCGTGGTACGTGTTGCTCTTGGAGTTGTTATAACAATTTGTCTAACTTTAGGAATTTGGGTAAGCAATGCTCCAGTCAGTTATGCTCAAAATACACCACTTGTGTACCGGAGTCCCGAGTGTAGCTGTTGCGGCGGGTGGACAAGTCACTTAAAAGCAGAGGGTTTTAAAGTTAAAGAGATTCCTACATCTGACATCGAGGCAGTAAAACAAAAGTATAAAGTGCCAGATAACTTGACATCTTGCCACACAGCAATTGTGAATGGATATGTCATTGAAGGACACGTACCAGCAAACGATATAAAACGCTTGCTTCAAGAAAAGCCAAATGTTAAAGGCTTATCTGTTCCTCAAATGCCTGTAGGTACTCCTGGAATGGAGATAGGAAATCAAAAAGACCCATTTACTGTGTTTTCCTTTGAGCGGAACGGAAGAGTTGCTGTATTTAACGACTATCCCCAAGGCTCTAAGAATCTTAACCTACCCAATACAGAGCATTCACACCAAGGATAAGCTCTTGCCTTCACTAGCGCCTCTCCCAAGTTTGCGCGTGGTGAGGGTGTATTGTTTTGCAATACGTGTATAAATAAATTTCAAGCGTAAATATGACCATTCAGGTTGGTACAACCGAGGGATTGCGCTGGGGAACTTAGGTCGCTATGAAGATGCGATCGCTTCGCTCCGTACCCTGCGGGAAGGCGTTCCGCCTACGCAATGACATAGTTATAAATTTTCTCGCTTACCTACTTACAGCGCTTTCGAGGTGCATGAGGTACATTAGTAGGGTCAAACGGCGTTTGCCCTTGGACTATCGGTGCACCTCATTTGTCTCAAAACTGCTGTAGATAACCCATCACCAGAAGAATTACAGCTCGGGTGATCGTCCAATCAAGTGTAAACTTATGTGATATTGGACGATAACATAACTAGGGACACAAAATTTCATGGAAAGAGGAAAGAATAACAGGGTAATTGCTTCAAGGTTGATCCCCCGTGTTTTCCGTTCTACAACCTTAACTCCTCTTATAGCCGTCCTTGTTCTGCTGCTTGGTGGGATGTTTGAGTTTACTTCTGCATCAGAACCCAGCACCTTCTCAGACATTGCACAATTAACAAGTTGTTATGCTTTGGGAACCGACGCTATTGGTAGAGGAGAGATCCAGCAAGGGAAAAATATTTATCAAAATTGTTTCACTACGGACGCAACAATCACTGCTATCTTCCCTGATGGAACTACCGTCACAAAGGTTGGGACAAATTCTTGGGCGGATTATGTTGCTTCAGTATTCCAAGGTAACGGTTATACGGCTACGCAACACTTAATAGGTACAATCAATACTACAGTAACAGGCGATACGGCAAAGATGAGTTCTTACTTACAAGCGACTCACAAACGTTCTGATACGAGCATTGATGTCGCAAATGGTACTTATGAAGATGAAGTCATCAAGCAGAATGGGATCTGGAAAATTCGCAGTCGCACACTTAAGCTGATCACCTTCCTAAACCTTTCCTCACCAAACAAGTAGTACTTAGTAATAAAGGGAGGGTAAGTAGGGTTTCCCGTTACATACAGCACATTGCAAGTAACTAGAGTACAATGCTTTTGTCTAAAAGCTAGATTGAAATCCCTTTTTACTCCTGACTCCTGAATTCTGCTGTAAGACTTACCCTAAGCTTTCGCTTTGGTATTCGAGAACAATATAACTGAATCGAGCATTAAGAGATTCAGGCGTAGGGTGTGTTAGGACGAAGTCCGTAACGCACCGTTCTAAGGTTTCGGTGCGTTACTCGACACGACATCCCATCCCTAAAAAAAATGTCATAATACACAGGTGACACGTGCAGAAGGAGCAGACTATGTCTTTGTACCAAAAAAGCACGAATACTGCACACTGCGTTTGTAAACAAGGCTAAGCGATCGCACAGTCAAAGCGCGTAGAAGAATTTCCCCTGAACCAGCTTTCAGCTTGTCATTTGGGAACAATATAACTGAAGAGATTCAGGAGTATCCATGCCCATTTTTCCAAGTGACGGTGGCTCAGGAAACTGGGGCTACAAGTTTGTCAATTCGGCGATCGCTAACTTGATCACCGAAGTTGAGGGAAAAGCAGCGCTTGAAGCATATAAAAACTTTAGCGATCGCCGTACTCATGCAGAAGACTTGATGCTCGACTTAATGGGCGAGGAACCCTGCGTGTTTTATGTTCGCCGCAAAGGGCTTGGACGAGAAGCAGACGAAGAAATCTGGGATTTGGCGATCGCAACAGACCGAGATGATTTTCAATTACCTGTAAAATTAAAGAAGCTTGGCAAAACCTTAAGCTTACTAGCAGCCATATCCCAAGATGGGCATGATGGTTTACGGCTGCTCTCTATTAAATTATTACCACCCGCGCGAGGAAGCATTGATGGCTATGCAGTGCCTTGTCGCTTGCGCCTGCTACCAAATCATTGGTATCATCTTGGCGTTCCAAGAGCAGCAGTGCAACGCATTGCATCGATGCCAATATGTGGCAATCATGTCCCTACAGAAGCTCAACTAAAAGCTTGGAAAGCATTTTTGCAGATAGAAGAAAACTTAGCTCAGGCACGTCAGTTTTGTGTACCCTTCGTAACTCACAACTATGGGGTTGGAAGGCGCGTCAGTTTTGATGTTAATGTTGCATTAGCTACCCTTGATGGATCTACTGAAAACCTTTTAGATTGCGAAAACTTCTGGCAACGGGTAAAACAAGCAAAAAACGAAGAGATCAAGCTTTTTGAGACTTCTCCCACTGGAAAAAACTGGCGTAATAGCCTTCAATTAGGCTCTATTGAAGAAGCTGACCCTGAACATTGTATTATTCGTGTAAGGCTAGAGCGTGATTTAGCCGAATACATGATGGCTGGGCGTTATCAGCTACCGGCGACTGGATTTCTGCTATTTGAAGCTGTAGGTGATATTCAACAAATTCGGCGTAAGAAAAAAGCTTTAGATGATTTGAATCATAGTCGTGCGCAGAATCCCTATTTAGGCAACTTCTTATTCGATGCTTCTCAAGCAAGATCAATCCAAAAAACTGTTCAACTTCAACCAGAACAGTTGCTATTATCTTCTGCAAATCCAGGGCAAAAAGCAGCTGTTGAGAAAGTGTTGGCTGCAAAGGATCTTGTGTTGATCCAGGGACCACCCGGTACAGGTAAAACCACTGTAATTGCTGAGATTTGCTATCAAATAGCCCTTCGAGGTGGACGTACCCTAATTGCTTCTCAAGCTAATTTAGCAGTTGATAATGCGTTGAGTCGATTACTTCACAACCCAGTCATTCGTGCTGTGCGCAAGGGTAAAGCCGAAAAAGTTAGTGAAGAAGGACAGCCATTTTTAGAAGATAATGTGATTCGTACATGGCTGGAAAATACCGCCGCTGATTGCGAACGAAATCTTTGCAAGAAGTTGGAAAATGTACAAGTACTCAGGAAGTTACTAGCATCATCAGAGCGATTCGCAGCATACTTAACAGTAGAGGAAGCATTCGCCCAAGATGAAAGTGTATTGTATAAGCGTAAAGTAACCTTAGAGTCAACCTGCAAAGAACAAGCAAAGAAGTATGATCAGGCTTTAGCAGAACTAACTGAAATGGAATCTCAAAATGCTGCTTTGGAAAAGTTACTGAAGACAGCACCAACGATTGAGTTGCAAGATCCAAAAATTGTCAAGTTGTTGGATAATTTACTAAGCTCATCGGCAGATAGCTCCGTGCGAAACTTTGTAGCTGATGTTCGTTTAGCGATCGCTCTAACGTCTAAACTTGGCTTAGTTTCGCCGGATCTAGGCTTATTTGGTCTAGCTATTTGGTTACAGTTAACTGTAGCCTCTTGGATACCGGAAGTAAAAAAAATACTAGAACAAGGCAAGGATGCAGCAAAAGCAATCACTGAAGCTGAGTCAGCAGCACAAACTCACAAACAAAATACAGAATCTCTCATTCGCCTAAAGTCACATCACCAAAAATTGCTCACCAACCAACAAACTTTGCAGCAAAAAATCAACAATGTGTCCAACCGTAAATCTGAAATTGGTTTGGCAATAATTGACCTTGAAACGTGGAAGCTTACAGCTAGTTCTAACATCTATAGTATATTGGCAAAATGTCTAGAAGAACGTCAATGCTTCACAACTGACCTAATTTCATTACCCTCAGGATTATGCACCCTCTCCATGGAAACTCAGTCTTTGCCTTGGCAGCAAAGTTTTTATCAATATCAGATAAAAGTTAATGAGTTAATCGAACAATATCAAGAATGGGACAAAATTTCTATTTTTGCTAGAGAAACAGAACGTTTACTCATAGAGGGGCGAAATTTATTAGGGAAAAGCTATGATATAGAAAGTTATATTTCTAAAGCAATTAGTAGACTCAAAGTTAAAAAACTAGACTCTACGCAATCCATAAAAAAGCTAAGCCAATTAGCCAAACGGACTGTAGATGAACTTGAAAAACCTTTGAGTATTCAAGAATCCATTATTGAATGGATTCTTGCTACTGCTGTTAAGTGGAAACCTTTAAAATTTATTGTTAAAAAGCTGCGCCCCTACAGTAGTCGTTTTAATACGGCAGTAACTCTTGAGGCTATCAAGAGACAAACAGAAGTTACAATTGAGAGAGTTCGACCAAGTAATACTGAATCAGCACTTTCTGAAATAGCAGAAAAGATTGTCGACAGTTTTGCTACTACTGCGGTTACATGGTTGTATAAACTACAAGCTGAGACAGGGCAAGAGCAAGAGCAATTCAAGGAAAAATTTAATCAACAGAAGCAGTTAGAAGCAAATCTAAACACGCAAATAGCCACTACCCAAGAGCAGATAGAAGCTTATTCTAATGACGCTGAATCTGAAATCACAAGAACACTCGCACTCTTACAAGAAATTTCACAATTACCACAATTGCCTCATGAATTAGCGGTTTTGATTCAAAAATATGTTGAAGAATCATCAAATGTTCTAGATGAAATACCACATTTTATCAATAAAATTGGTGTTTGGGAAAGTCGTATAGAAGAACTTAAAACATTAATTTATTCAATAGAGTCTTTTCGTTTACTCTCGACTCTAAAAGAGGAGATGACATCTAAGCTACCTGGTATAGAGAAACTTTGTAAAAGTTACAAAATGGAACTCATAAAATACCAAAATCTACTTAATAAAATCGCTGCTGAATTAGAACAAGAATCAGAAACTATAAAAACTGAGCGAAATTGGTGGTTATCATTTTGGGAAACCATTCCTGATTATCTAAGGTTAATAGCAGAGCCTGAATCTAATTTATTTGATATAGAATTTTTATACAGGATTAAAAGTGCGTTTGAATCTTGGCAACAGCAACTCCAAAAGGAAGAAACTTTTATTAACCGATATCAGAACTTTGTTCAAGATTGGATTTCTAAGTTACGCAATTCCTCTGGAGGGGAGACTACTAAGGATGTACGCAATGACTTAAGACGAATTTATCTCGATAATGCTAACGTCATAGGTATTACTTGTGTTCAAGCTGCAAACCGTGATTTCTCAGAAGAATTTAAATACTTTGATGTTGTAATTATTGATGAAGTGAGTAAGTGTACTCCCCCAGAGTTACTCATTCCAGCATTAAAAGCCAAAAAATTGGTCATGGTTGGGGATCATCGCCAATTACCCCCGATGCTTGATACTAGCACAATAGAAGAAGTTGCTCAAGAAATTAGCACGACAAGAGAAGAACTCAAGTTCTTAGAAGAATCGCTGTTTAAAAGTCAATTTGAATCTGCTGATGAAAGCATTAAGCAAATGCTAACTACGCAGTATAGAATGCATCCGTCTATTATGGGTGCAATCAATCAATTTTACAACGGTAAACTAGAATGTGGTATTTTAGAACCTGATTCTAAACGCGCACATAATCTCACTGGTAAAATTATCCAAGAGCACAATCACTTGCTTTGGGTAAAAATCCCTTTTGGAGATGAATTTAAAGAGCAAAGAGAAGGGACTTCTTTCTTCAATCTTCGAGAAATTGACGTGATCGAAAATTTGTGTCAGGAAATTGAGAATACTTGGGCTCCTAGGGTTGCTAAAGGTGAATCCAAGAAAGAAATTGCTGTGATTACATTTTATGGTAGCCAGCTAAGAAAAATTGATGAACGTCTGAAATCAGAACTTTTTCCTTCACTTAACATTCGCACTGGTACTGTTGATAAATTTCAAGGGATGGAACGTCCTGTTGTTATTGTCAGTATGGTTCGCAACAATGATAATAAAGATATAGGATTTGCCAAAAAACCAGAACGGGTGAATGTTGCTTTTTCTCGTGCGCAAGAATTATTAATCATTGTTGGTTGTCATAATTTATTCACCCAGCAAATCGGCAAAGTCGGAAGTATGTATTCCGAAGTTGCAAATGTTGTCCGTTATCATAAAGGTTTTGTCGATGTTTCTCGCGTCCTCTGCTAAATCAATTGATCCTCAACTAAAGAAGTTAGTGGACGAAATAGAAGCGCAAAGTCAAGGTTTATCTGTTTTGGCAGCGCGTCAACTTCGCTATAATTTGTCTCAATCCCCCATAGAAGTTACTATCAAGGAACTACGTGAGTTTAACGTACTAGAAGAGTTTATCATCCGCGCTGGTCTTGAAATTGTCCCTCCCCCAACAGAGGATGAATTAGCATCGGTGCTGGGGCTTGATCCTGTTTTTGTGCGAAGTACTACTGCAACTCTTAAAGCTTTACAAACTATTTCAGAGACATCGCCAATTACAATTACTCCCGAAGGACGCTCGTTCTATGAAAAAGGCTCTGTACCACAACCTCCATACTCTGTTAAGATTTACGCGATCGCAGATCCTTTAGCACAAAAAATTACCTGCCAATCTGAGCCTTTAGAGAAGATTTTAATAAACTACCCTGATTTGGGAAATTTTGTCGATATTGAGAACACAAGTGATGATATTACCTCCTTATCACTTGAGGAATTCCAGCAAATAATCCAATCTTCAGGCTTGTCACTTCATGTACCAGAAGAAGGTAAAATTCTTAGTTCCTATAGGTTAGTAGGCTCAACTGAAACAATTTGGAAAACAGTATCACTTTTCGTCGTCTTTGATCCGCTTGAAGATAAATTGAGACTCCAAGTCAGGAGTGGAAAGAAAATTCTAGAGTCAGCGTCAAATTGGTTGGAAGCATTACAAGCTAAAGGGGAGGTATCCTTACAAGCATTATGTGAATTGTCTGATGAAACCATATCTTTTGAGCGTGAGGAGAGTCTTAATCAGAAAAATCTAGAAATTGAGGCTAGACTAGAAAAAATTCGCGAGCAAGCAGTGCAGAGTGCAAAACCAAAAAATAAGACAGTGGTTGGTAAAGCTGTGCAGTTACGTGATGCAGAAATTTCTCAAACTTTCTCAGAGATCCTCAATTCTGCACAGCGTGAAATTCTCATTTATTCTCCTTGGGTAAGTCAGACTCTTGTAGATGCAGCATTTCTTCATTCACTTCAGGAAGTGGCTAATCGTGGAGTCTGGATTTTGATTGGGTATGGAATTTCGTCGGAGGAAGAAAACGAGGATAAACCGATATCATCAGATCTCGAACAAAAACTGCAAGGAATAAAAACACCTGAAGGTTTATCTGCTGTACAGGTTTTTTGGCTAGGAGATTCCCATGTTAAGGAAGTGATAGTTGATCAGAACATCTATCTTTGTGGATCTCATACATGGCTTTCTTATAACAGTGATTGTTTACCACTAGGGGAGTCAGTGTATAAAGTCACGATCCTTAATCAAGTTCAAGAAGCTTATGAATTTCTTGCGAATCGCTTCAAAAACCGTGCTGAGAAATTGTGGGAAGATGCAGTACAAGATCAGAATATTCAGCTAGCGACAGAAACTCTATGTTTATGGGGTGCGCTAGGTATGGAAGATACTGGGATCTTTATGATACAGCAAGATAAGTGGCTAGAACTTGTACCTGTGTGGTTAAACGTAATACTCCAGGGAATAAGATCGAAAAAGGTATCAGTTGATTCAGCCAGTTTAAAAACAGCGCTTTCTATGTTGAGCGAGGTTTCTGGACAAGAGAGTTTTTTACAGTCGTTGCGGCAAGGATGGTGTAAGGTGATGGGAGCGATCGCCGCTACCGATCTTCAAGTTGCTTTAAGCTTACTCGGTGATGATATATGGAACGAGTTTGTCCGTCTCGCTATTGCACAACCAGATACCAAAACCCCTAATGATTTTATAGCAGGATTGACTAGTTCTAAGAAGCCAAAAGTTAAAGGAAGCAAGAAACTTAAATCCTAACCGACATAATAACTAAACCCTTTTATATATCGTTGCCGTTTTTGTAGTTGTTGATACTTTTTATCAACAATTAAAAAAAAGTTTCTTGTTAAATAATTAAGAACTTCTTAAGACAGCTATGGACAATTGTTCTAATGGCCAAGTATCTTCATAAGAAGATATGACACACAAGTCTTTCATTAATTACACTGCTTGAAATTGTTTAGACAATGATAAGTTTTCTTAATATAATAGGTAATATATAGCACTTGCTTATACTGACTAATTTGTTGGCGATCTTCGTTAAGGAAAAAGTCTGTGATCTAGTCAACAGAGGAGTCCTACTAGGTAGACAATAAGGTTTGATAATTCAAACATAAGAGGTTGTTTTAAAAGTGGTTGACTGTGATTTTTATCACATTTTTACCCCCCTTAATCCCCCCTTGCAAAGGGGGGAAACAAAGAAAATCTAGTTCCCTCCCCTTGGAAAGGGGAGGGTTAGGGTGGGGTAAACAAATATTTGATACACTACTACAAACTTTTCAAACATCCTCTAAAAAATAATTTATTAAAAATAATGAATTTTGACAAAATATTTGAGTTTCATGCTTGAATAGTAAGTAATCAACAATTCCGATAAATTGAATCCGAGTAAAAAGCTTTACCAATATCTTACATTGGTCTATTAGCTGTTATTTCTAGTAGCCCAGATTCTGCGAATGCTTATTTTTCTTAGCTAAAGAGCGTTATGTACAAACTGAGTGAGGGAATTTGGCAAATCGTAAATTTATTGACTCTCAAGGAGTGTGATTCATTAATTACAAAAGCTGAAGCTCTCGGGTTCCGTATGGCGCGCATGAAAAGCCAAGGACGTAATAACAGTGAGGCTTTTTTCCAATGTTCCGAAACCATTAAGAAACTATCTTTCAGGCTTAAATATGCGTTAAAAGACAATGCGGATGGTTTTGAATTTGTCAGTTTAAAACCAGTAATAGAATTCTACCGTTATCAAGCAGGTGAATTTGTTACAGCACATAGTGATGCACCACAAGAAATTGAACACAATGTTTGGTCTACACTAACTTTGCTTATATATCTGAGTGAAGATATAGAAGGAGGAGCCACGTTTTTTCCAGAATCAGGTATTCAAATTCATCCTCAAGTAGGTACAGGTGTTCTCTTCAAACATTCGCTCCTGCACGAAGGTAGCCAAGTTTTAAGAGGAACAAAATACATTATTCGCAGCGATATTGCGACTTCTGGTTGTTTTAATTAAGGTATAGGCAATCAACATCATGAATCCTAAAATTATTTTTTGGTCATTACTAGTGGGTTGTGGACAAATCATTGCTGTCTTTACAACTCTACCCACACAAGCAACAGCGCCACGTGCTGAGAGAAATATTAACGAAAGAATCAGTGAAATTAGAAAAGTAATTACAGAAGAACAAGGACAATCTGCTGATGACAATCCAGCAGTATCTGAAGAAGATAACTTAATTGCCAGATGGCATAATTGGCATAACAATCATTGGCGTAATTGGCACAATTGGCATAATAACCATTGGCGCAATTGGCATAATTGGGGTAACTGGGGTAATTGGGGTAACTATTAGATTAGTTCTTTTTTCTGCACATTAATAAATTCAAAGATAATGTAATCTCTTATCCTTATTTCATCCTATACATACGTGCTATAGGATTGGTATTTGATATTTCCAATACAGGTAGAAGAGGCAGTTTGCGGTGTAGATTTTCTTCGGTGCAAAGCTGCCGTTGTGTTAGGAGTAAGTCCGTAACGCACCATTTCATGCTTAGGATAAGGATATGTATTTATGTCTATGTTGCATCCAGCAAATCAAGATTCGCTAATTGTATCAGAAGAATTACGAGAACAAGAATTTGGCCCAGTAAAATTAGTTGTTATCCAACCATCAACTTTTTGTAACTTAGATTGTGATTACTGTTATTTACCTAATCGCCATCTAAAGCATAAACTATCACTTGATTTGTTAGAACCGATTTTTCGTAATCTTTTTTCTAGTCGTTCTCTCAAAAGCCACTTTACTATAGTCTGGCATGCTGGAGAACCTTTAGCAATGCCAATACAGTTTTATAGAGAGGCATTTGAAATAATCAATAACCTCTCAGATAAGTATAATTCCAATCAATATCAGTTTGCACACGCTATACAAACCAATGGTATTCTGTTAAATCAGCCCTGGTGCGACTTAATTAACAGATACAATATCCAAGTTGGAGTCAGTTTAGATGGTCCAGCTTTTCTTCATGATGCCCACAGGAAAACAAAAAAAGGATTAGGAACTCATGCTAGTACAATGCGGGGAATTTCTTATTTAAAAGCAAATGGAATTGAATTTAGTGTAATTACAGTCTTGACACAGGATTCTCTAGATTATCCTGAAGAAATGTTCCAGTTTTTTATTGAAAATGACATCGATAGAATTGGCTTCAATATTGAAGAAACAGAAGGTTATAACCAAGTTTCTTCTTTAGAAAAAAATGGTACAGACATAAAATATCGTCAATTCATGAAGAAATTTTATGAATTAGTCCAACAATCTAAACAAAAAATAAGCGTTCGTGAATTTGAATTTATAGAAAACAGTATTTACTACAGCTTAGGTACAACATTAGGACAATCTGATCCTTTCACAATTATTAGTATCGACCACAAAGGCAACTTTATGACCTTTTCTCCAGAGTTGCTCTCCTTAACTACAAGCGATTATGGAGAATTTGTTTTAGGCAATGTGGTACAAGATACATTTGATTCCGTCTTCCAAACAGAAAAATTTAGAAGAATTTATAACGATATTAAAGCTGGGGTTGAATTGTGTAAGGAAAGTTGTGAGTACTTTCAATTATGTGGTGGTGGTGCCCCCGCTAATAAATATTTCGAAAATGGATCGTTCCGTTCCACAGAGACGATGTACTGTCGCTATACGCAGAAAATATTGACTGATATTGTACTAGAAGATATTGAAAAACGTTTAGACATTTGCTAGATGGGTAAGGAACTCTTAGCAGGGAGCAGGGGAGGAAAAAAGGTGAATCCTGGATTAAACGCGATCGCGGGATGAATCAGCCACTGCGGAAACTTTCCCGAAGCACCTTTTCTCCAGTTTGCCCCTCCATCCCTACTGTAGTACAACTTCCAGCCATCATGAGTCCAACTTCCATTACCATCTTTTTTCCAAAGTCCATCTCTGCGAGAGGCAAAGTAGCAACACACTGTCAATAAGAACATAAGTATAAACCGGTTACCGCGTGTTAAATACATTGATGGGGCAATGGGCATTGATGAACTGGAGTTTGGACTGACTCCTGACTCCTGACTTCTGACTTCTGACTCCTGACTCCTGACTCCTGACTTCTAACTCCTGACTTCTGACTCCCTTTCATAAATGAGTTGTAACAAATTCTGTAACAGAGATGCTGTTTATGGTGTTTCCCGTCTATAACATAAACACCCCAGCATTGTTTAGTAATGTTGTTTCAAGATATACGCGATTACCAAATTCTTTTTCTTACCTTATTCCTAGTTCTAGGTATTGGGACAAGGGACTGGACACTGCAACCACCGTTGATTTTAGTCGCGATCGCGGCTTGTATATTAACTCAATGGGTTTTGTCTAATCTCTGTAATTATATAGCACCGTCCTTCCCAAAGGATACCGGACAAATTATAAGCTTCCGCAGTGCCATCATTACCTCACTCGGACTTAGCTTACTACTCAGGGCTGACGATTGGATAACAATGGCTGTGGCAGGAGTAAGTGCGATCGCCAGTAAATTTATCTTTAAAGTTGGTGATAGACATTTCTTTAATCCCGCTAATTTTGGTATCATCTGTGCCTTAGTCCTTACCCCTAACGCATGGGTTTCTCCCGGACAATGGGGCGATGATTGGTTTTATGGCTTACTGTTTGCTGGAACTGGAGGTATTATCCTCAAGCGGGTTGGGCGCTGGGATACCACAGGAGCTTTTTTGATTGCCTATGCAGGATTAGAAGCTATTCGTAATGTCTGGCTAGGTTGGACTTGGGATGTTTTATGGCATAGGCTGATGAGCGGCTCTTTGCTGTTATTTGCACTTTTCATGATAACTGATCCCAGGTCAATTCCTAATTCTCGAATTGCTCGTGTGGTTTGGGCATTGTGCATCGCAATTTTGACTTTTGTTTTGCGGAATTATTTCTATCTCTCCACAGCCGTTTTTTGGGCGCTGTTCGCCCTTGCACCGTTAACCATATTGCTCGATAAACTTTGGACTGCACCACGGTTTTCTTGGGAGAAGCGCCCCTTTGGGGAAGTCAAAAGTCAAAAGTCAGGAGACAGTAGGGGTTTAGATCCTGATGCACTAACACAGAACGCACAACTGTTACCCAATCCCCTATGCCCCATGCCCTATGCCCTATGCCCCTTATAAATGCCATGAAATTACTGCGACTAATTTTTTGTTTACTACTCCCAGTTATTTGTGCTGTTTGCTTCTTTTCGTCTCCAGCTTGGGCTTTCTGTGGATTTTATGTTGCTAAAGCTGATGCCAAGCTGTATAACAAGAGTTCTCAAGTGGCGATCGCTCGTAGTGGCGATCGCACTGTCCTCACAATGGCAAATGACTATCAAGGTGCTATCAAAGATTTCGCGATCGTTGTACCCGTACCTACAGTTTTACAAAAAGATCAAGTTCGTGTTGCAAATCCCAAAATAATCGAACGTCTCGATGCTTTTAGTGCTCCGCGCTTAGTAGAATATTTTGACCCCGATCCTTGTGCTCGAAATTACCGCGATCAAGCATTTGAAGCCCCCACTGCAACAGCACCTATGCCTCTAGCCAATCTAGCAAAAAAGACAAGCAATAATTTAGGTGTGACTGTTGAAGCCCGTTTTAATGTCGGGGAGTACGACATTGTCATTCTCAGTGCAAAAGAATCTGGTGGATTAGAAACTTGGTTGAACCGTAACGGTTACAAGATTCCTAGAGGTGCTAAACAGCTACTCCAGCCCTATATTCGCCAGAAAATGAAATTCTTTGTCGCAAAAGTGAACTTAGAGAAATTTGAGGAAAGTGGTTATCAGTTTTTGCGCCCACTACAAATTTCTTACCAATCACCCAAATTCATGTTACCGATTCGCTTGGGGATGATTAACGCGACTACAGAACAAGATTTGATTGTGTATATCCTATCACCTAAAGGACAAGCTGAAGTTACCAACTACCGCACAGTAAAAGTTCCGTCAGATGTGAACATTCCTTTGTTTGTTCAAAAAGAGTTTAACGATTTCTACAAATCCATGTTTCAAACCTCATACACCCGAGAAGATAAAAAAGTAGCCTTCCTGGAATATGCTTGGAATATGAGTAATTGTGACCCTTGTTCTGCAGATCCTTTAAATCCTGAAGAACTTAAGCAGGCGGGGGTATTTTGGTTAGATAGCGATTCTGGTGATAACATACAAGCACCTAGTCCTCGGCGTGTAAATCCTTACTTTCCCTCTAGTCAAGTCTTTATTACACGTCTGCACGTCCGCTACAAACGAGACAAATTTCCCGAAGACTTAATGTTTCAAGACACCTCTAACCGCGAATCATTTCAAGGACGTTACATTTTGCAACATCCCTTCACAGGGGATATCAGTTGTCAAGCTGGGAGAGAGTACAAACGTTCTTTATCCAGCCGTTTTGAAACCGAAGCGGAAACTCTCGCTAAACTGACCACTTGGAATATTCAAGAAATTCGCAGCAAAATGAAGCTAGGCGGTCAAGTCTCGATTTCTTGGTGGCAAATGTTCTTATCCTGGCTGGGATTGTAGGCTAAAAGGTATTGGGGCATGGGGCATTGGGCATGGGGATTAGGATTTACAAACATCATTTTTTCTTTCCCTCTGCCCCCCTGCTAAGAGCTCTCTGCTCCCTGCCCCCTCTTCCTTCTTAAAGATGCGAAATTTCGTCGCCCCCGATACAATTAATAAATTAAGGAGAGACGAGGGGAATAAAGTTGTGTTGTTGAAAGGCTTTGAAGTTGAGATGTACACTGGTACACCCGGTGGTGATATAGTCGGTCTCTCAGACAAGATTGTCGCCTCTTTGCATGGGTTTGAGCGTGAACCAGATAGTCGGAATGTAGAATATGTGACTCAACCATCGTTGAACTATGATCAACTACTATGCGGTTTACTTAGTCCTCGGTTGATTCTACGCCGCTATCTTCAGCAACTAGGCGATTACACTCTAATTCCAGGGAGCACTCTGTCTTTAGGTGGATCTCAACAGTTTTTCCGTTCTGATCCAACCAACCCTTATCATAGCTATATAGAACAAACTTATGGCACTAAAGTAGTAACAGCTAGTATTCATATCAATATCGGCATTAGTGACCCTGAATTATTAATGCGGGCATGTCGAGTTATACGGTTGGAAGCACCTTTGTACCTTGCTTTAAGCGCTTCATCCCCCTTCTTAAACGGAAAAGCAACGGGCTATCATTCTACCCGGTGGGGTTTATTTCCCCAAACACCTGCTTATGTACCATTGTTTGAAAGTCACAGTCACCATATTGAGTGGGTGGAAAAGCAGTTAGCTACTGGGAACATGCAAAATGTTCGCCATCTATGGACATCAGTACGACCAAATGGCGATCGCCGTCCCTACGACTTAAATCGTCTAGAACTAAGAATTTGCGATTTGGTGACTGATCCGGTTGCTTTGCTCGCAATTACCGCTTTGCTAGAAGCTCGACTGTCACAAATTATAGATAACCCCACCATAGATCCTTTACATGAAAGTATCTTTTCATCTGAAGAACTTATCTCTTTAACAGCTGCTAACGAGATGGCGGCGGCAACTTCTAGCTTAGATGCCCAACTTACACACTGGAAGGATGGCACAACCATCATAGTGAGAGATTGGATTAACGAAATCGTCAGTGAAGTATCGGATATCGCTAAGCAACAAGGTTTTAGCTGCTTCCTTTCACCATTGCAAAAAATTCTTCGTGAAGGTAATGAGGCTCAGCAATGGCTGCAACTACACGCAGTTGGTTTTGATCCTCACTGCGTTATTCTTCAGGCAATTCGTACTACGCAAGAGCGAGAAGTAGAGCTAGAAGACAAACTATGTTCTTCCCTAGCTGCTTAAGATGATCTTATATGTGTGATTAGTATAAGTAAACAAGTTCATTAATCTTGTTTACTTAACTAAATTTCTAGATTTTTGAAATAAAACTTTATTTTTCTTAAAATCAAGTTATGAAAGACTCTTGAAGAAGATTTTGAGAAAAACTTATCTATAGTTTAAAATTTCTTATGATTCGGGAGTAGAAGAATCTAATAAAAAAAACCTATAGTTGCCCTCTGCCTTTAGATAGATTCAAAAAGCCTGATACATTTATTATTCAAATATTTAAATTTTGCTGTCCATGCCTCAGGTAGTTTTAGTTAACCCCCTTATTCCCCCTAATACAGGCAACATTGCTCGGACTTGTGCTGCTACAGGCACAGAGTTGCACTTGGTTGGGCCTTTAGGGTTTGAAATTAGCGATCGCTACCTCAAAAGAGCTGGTTTAGATTACTGGCCCTACGTAAAGCTACATTATCACGAATCTCTTGAGGCGTTTAAAAAAATACACGGAATACGTGGGGGAAGACAGTTAGGTTTTAGCGTTAAGGGTAGTTATAATTACTTAAGCTTTCAGTTTAAAGCTGATGACTGGTTGATTTTTGGCAGTGAGACCAATGGCTTACCAGACGAAGTGCTCAGCACTTGCGATGCTACTCTCTTCATTCCTATGAGCGAACCTAATGTTCGCAGTTTAAATCTTTCAGTCAGTGTAGCAATTGGCTTATTTGAAGCCCGTCGTCAATTGAACTATATAGATAATCAATGAACATTCAACAAGCAATCACACCGTGGGCTTGCTGAAGCATCACTGTATTTTAAAGAACTAAGAAATATTACGAAAATGTTAAAACAAGATGAACCAGGTGTAATGATTTCTTGAAGAAGCAGTATTTTTGGAAAATAAATCCTATGAAGTAGTATGCTATCGGTTAAAGTAAAAAGCTAACGTTAGAGAAAAATACTTAATGCTAGAGGTGAGAACCTATAAGAAATCTTTATACTAAATCGTAGGTAAGACGAAGTTTGAATGATAGGTTTTTATGAATTGTCGTTTTTCCTGGTTTGGGAACAAAAGCCTTGAGAAGAAGTCCTATTAGGCATTTAGGCATTTACCTGTTTCTGTATTCTGTTTAACTTGGGTAGAGGTGAAAAAATACCTATAGGTGAAGAAGGTTCTTTTTTAGGGAATAATCAACGTAAAGTCTCGTATAGGGAAAACAGATTAAATGGAAAAACTTTGAAAATATCTACAAACCAGAGTAAGTGTGCTTCTCTTCAAAGTTAACGTTTTTTAGTGCTTATAGCCTTACCAAGACAGTGCAATTAGTGTGTGTTTGTCTAGTGTTACGGGTCAAAGCAGCGAAGCACAAATGTCAAGGATAGAAGACAAAATAATTTTTTTAGGTGGTTGTGAGGAGTGAGAAAAACAAGTAGACAAAAAAAATTTAGATATTGTCAACTTGTCTAAATCACCAAAAGCAGGTTAATCTTTCGTAAGTACCTCTGGTGAGTGTGAACTGAACAATAAGTTCTTCGTGATCTAAATCATTGACTAGTTCCGTATTGAAAAATCGAGTTAGTTAAGCACTAGTGATCGTAGGAGGTCGTCTTTGAAACGAGCATTGAAAAAAAGAGAGAAGGCTGTGCAGGAAAATACCCCAAGTGATGATGCTTCAACCGAGCAGTTAAGTAGTGTAGTTCATTCACGGGTTAACCGTCGGATGCCAACTAAAGCCGCCATGATTGGCTTGGCGATCTCTATGGGAGCAACCAGCTTTTTAGTGACTCGACAAAGCGACCAAGCCCTAGCAGCGGAACCTGTAGGTAACCAAAATACAACCTCAACAATTCCGGCTGCTGCTGATACTGAAGTGAAATTTGTTCCTACAAAGTCGCTGGAGTCGCAAGCTGTTTCATCAGTAAGCGTGCCTGAACACCATGCAGTAATGGAACCAACAGCTATTTCACAGATGTCTGGGCTTGGAGCTAAATCGCAAGTTGCGGCAAGTGGAATGCCTGTAAAAGCTGCTGCGCCCGTAGTAGTTCCTAGCAATGTTCAACAGGCAAAGGAACAAACTTTTCCCTCAGTCAAACCGGATTTACAAAACTCAAACAAGTCTGTATACGTAGCTGAAAACACATCCCCCACAGTTCAGCCCCAAATAGCAGCTGGAGCAAGCACAGTGGATCAGGATCTGAATGCTCAGCTAAAGGCTCAACAGGAGTTTGCACTCAACAATTTACAAGAAAAATCAAATCGTTTGAGAAAAAGTCTAGCTCAGCTGCGGGCTAGAAGAACAGCAAACTTATCACAAACTGCAACCGGGTTTGCGCAGCCAAGCAGCATAGGGCAAAACTTGCCACAGACAACCAATGTCAGCAAAGCTTCAACAGATCAATCAGAGGCTTTGAGCCAAGCCAGCAGAAGAGAAAAACTGGGCTCAACGTTAAAGCACCGTTCTGTTGAGACTCAGACAAGTACTGCAGCAGCCACACCCACAACTGTTACATCGCCCGCTCCTACAGCTTACGGGGTTAAGTCAGGAGATACGCTCGAACAAGTGGCTAGCAATTACGGTACATCAGTGTCAGAACTGATAAGAGCAAATAGTCTTTCTGATCCTAATCAACTAAAAATCAGTCAAAAACTGATTATTCCTGGTACTGAAAACCGCAATACTAATACATTTGCGGCTGCTAGTACTAACACAAGCACAAACACAGCGATCGCGAGTAACGGTAGTACTACTAGTGTAACATCAACAAACCCTCAAATTCCGGTAATTGCTAAAGCCATCACTAATACTTCTATCCCAACGGAAACAGTAACCAGCCCAACTAGTGCTTATGGGATGGGTGGCGATAGTCCAATACCCCAAGCTATAGCCGACATGCAAAGGGCTAAAAACCGAGTTGAAGGCACTAAACAAGCAAAAAACAGCAAAAATCCTCGTTTGCGCAGTCTACAAGACGAAATTGAGAGATTACGAGAAAAATATCGTGCTCAGCAATCTGGGAATTCAGCAACAATAGAGGCTCCTCAATCCAATAATGTTTCGGAGCAAGCGTCTGTTGTACAACAAAGTAATCAGGCAGTACCGATTCCTGTTCCTCAAGAGAATAATCAAACGGTACCAATTCCTGTTCCTAGACCAATGGAGTTTAACTACAGCAACAAACCAGCCAAAGGTCAGGTTCGTGCGACTCGTCCTGATGATGACGACGCAATTAATCCCGAGTTCCTACCAAATCGGAACACTAACTTCCCAACCCCTGTAGGAAATGTAGATTCCTCTCAATCTCTCGGTAGGTTACGAGGAACGACAGTATCTCCAACCCTACCGCCTCTAGCAGCAGTAGATAGATACTTACCCAGACCAATTGATGAGACAACACCTTCTCCTGTAATAGGTCATAACGTCTACATTTGGCCAGCAAAAGGTACCTTAACTTCTGGTTTTGGTATGCGCTGGGGTAGAATGCATAAAGGAATTGACGTTGCTAACTCAACTGGCACACCAGTTTATGCATCAGCAGATGGTGTGATTGAAAAAGCAGGTTGGAACAATGGTGGCTACGGCAATCTTGTAGATATTCGCCATCCAGATGGCAGTCTGACTCGTTATGGTCACAACAGCAAGATTCTAGTGCGCATAGGTCAGCAAGTACACCAAGGTGAAACAATAGCTTTGATGGGTAGTACTGGTTTTAGTACTGGACCACACAGCCACTTTGAAGTTCATCCATCTGGCAAGGGAGCAGTCAACCCAATCGCATTCCTACCACGTATCTAATTATGTGTCAAGGCTTTTATAAAGCCCTAAGTTTTTGAGGAGACGGATCTGGTGACAATTTCACCTCCGGTTTTTAAGGCCAGCGAGTTTTTCGTAAGACTCGCTGGGTTTGATTCCTAATTCGATTACCTCAACAAATTTTTGGGTCGAGATAATAGTCACGAGAGAATTGTTGTGTTATAATAGGTAATGTGGTTAAAACTTCTGGCTCAGTAGCTCAGTTGGTTAGAGCACGGGACTCATAAGCCTGGGGTCGTTGGTTCAAATCCGACCTGAGCCATTATTAAAAGAGAATACAGAATACACGAGTCAGGAGTCAGAATCACTGGCTCCAGGTCTGAACATGTAGGGTGCGTGATAGTAAGCTGTAATGCACCTCAAATGTTACTAGAGCAGGAGCGTGGAGTAAGTGTTGATTCTGCTTCCCTTATCACTCCCGGTAGTGGCGGATAATTTCTGCAACTGACCACGCTTGAGCAATGACTCCTTTGGGTAAATGGGGTTTGTTGCCGTCAAAAATTTCAGAAACTGAACCAATACAAGCATTAGATAAAAAGTGGGTTAATAGAGGCTCCCAATCAAAGGGCACCGGTTTTTCTGGGTAAAAACGCTCCCAAGCGCGGATAAAAGAACCAATTAGCCAAGTCCAAACAGTACCTTGATGGTAAGCGCGATCGCGCTGTTCATGATCACCAGTGTACTTACCTATATACTCTTTATCAGATGGATCGAGAGTGCGAAGACCATAAGGAGTTAGCAAGCAAGATTTAGCTAGCTCAAGTATCTGACGTCCTTGCTGATAAGAAAATCCACAATGGGCAAGGGAAAGCGCTAAAACAGCATTTGCTCGAATCTGAGAGTTGCGATAGTCGTCAGGTTCTATAACATCATACAAATACCCCAACTGAGGATTCCAATACTTTTGCAATGAAGTTTTTACCTGTTGTGCTTGTTGAGCATAGCGTTGTGCTTGCTTAGCCAAACGTGGCGAATCAACAACAGTTCCTTGCTCACTTAATATTTCTGCCCATCGAGAAGCCCAGCATAACGCTGAATACCACAAAGCATTGACTTCTACTGGCTTACCTCGGCGCGGAGTCACCGGCTGTCCATCAATCACAGCATCCATCCACGTTAGAGCAACCCCAGGTGCATCCCAGCCCACTAACCCATCTGTGGAATCAACTTGTATATTATACCGAGTACCACCAACAAAAGCTTTATAAATTTGCTGTATTACAGAGTACTGCTCTGCTAAAAACTGCCAGTCTTGGGTAGCTTCTAAGTAAAGCCCTAACGTTTCAATCCACCACAGTGCTGCATCAATACTGTTGTAAGATGGTTCGCCATCAATATCGGGAAAAGTGTTTGGAATTAAACCATGGCGACAGTAACGCCCAAAAGTTTGCAGTAGTCCTTTTGCCAAATTAAAGCGTTGTGGAACTAGTGTCAAACCAGGTAAAGAAATTAAAGTATCACGTCCTCTATCATTAAACCAGTGATAACCAGCAATAACTGTGGGGCCACCAATCGAAGCACGATAAACTATAAACTGATCGGCTGCTTTTAGTAGTTTCTGCCAAGTTGGAGATTGGGGTATTTGTTGTGTAGAAGGACAAACAATCAATTTTTCCCCCTCCTTTGTTGCTTCCATTGTCCCTTTCTCCCATCCTCCAAAAATTTGTGAAAGCCGATCTTGCTCATAAGCAACAACTTCTGCAAAGGTTTGACTTGTCAAAGGACTTTCTCTTTCATTGGGAAAACCTGTCCGTGCTTCTAACGTGACTGCATCTCCTGGTTGGAGAGTGACTGTTAAGTAACCAGGACTATATAGATCTTCGCGATCGCCTAATCCTCTCAGTTTTTCCTCTGGCAAAATATAATTCCAGTACCAAAATGCCTCTGGCTTATAATCTCCCTGTGTCCAGCGCAAGTGCCAAGGTGTTCCAAAACGATCAGAAATTATTCCTTGCAAACATACTTGCTGGTATCCCAACATTTGAGAGAACTGCAATTCTGAACTAGCTTTTTGCGAAGCGTGAAAGTCACGATCTGCTATGAACAATCGCAGCCTTAAAATTGCAGTATCCCTACCCTCGTAACGATATTGAACAAAAAAGCGATGAGACAAATAAGGGATAGCACAAAATGTCTCTTCCCTCTGTGTTCCCATACTTCCCTCGTCCAATCTTCCGTAGGGCATTACTAACAGCCTTGTAAGCTGCCAATTGTCTTGACCCCAAATCCATTTAGGAACTGGGTTAATATCAAAACTTCGTAGCAGTTTGTACCCACTCGGATCAATCTGACCATTACCCCAAAAATTTGTCCCCAATGGTACTACTCTTCCTGGTAATTCCAAGCTAGCTTCTAGGTGGGAAAGTAGGAGCGTGCGGTCAGTTGGTGGATTTTTTGCAGCAAACAGCCACCCGTGATAAGTACGAGTACGAACATCACAAACTGTTCCACTGGCAAAACTACCTAAGCCATTGGTAAGTAACCATTCTCTTGTATCTAATTCAGCCATTTGCTACTCAAAATCGTTATGACTATGATATAGTCGTAACAGATCGTAAATTAAACTGTGATCGTATGGATGGGTGAGTTTTACTTAACCCGAATCCCAACGTGACTAGATGGATATAAGTTAAGGAGAATTAGGTTAATGCCCCTCACTTACTCAGCAGAAGGATGCCTCCGTGTAGGTCAACAAGCTCCAGATTTTACAGCAACAGCTGTAGTAGATCAGGAATTTAAAACAGTAAAACTTTCCGACTATCGCGGTAAGTATGTGGTTCTGTTTTTCTATCCCCTAGACTTTACCTTTGTTTGTCCCACAGAAATCACAGCTTTTAGCGATCGCTATGAAGAATTCAAAAAAATTAACACTGAAATACTTGGTGTTTCAGTTGACAGCGAGTTCTCACATTTAGCATGGATTCAAACAGATCGCAAGTCTGGTGGTGTAGGAGATCTGAACTATCCTCTAGTTTCTGACATTAAGAAAGAAATTAGTGCTGCTTATAACGTCCTTGATCCAGAAGCAGGTGTAGCCCTGCGCGGATTATTCATTATCGACAAAGAAGGCGTTATCCAACACGCCACCATCAATAACCTGTCCTTTGGACGCAGCGTTGATGAAACTCTACGGACTCTACAAGCTATTCAGTACGTGCAATCTCACCCAGATGAAGTTTGCCCTGCTGGTTGGCAACCAGGCGACCAAACAATGGTTCCTGATCCAGTGAAGTCAAAAGTATACTTCTCTGCCGTTTAGACAAACAGTTATCAGTTATCAGTTATCAGTTATCAGTACCGGTAGCAGTTATTGACTAACACTGCATTTTATACCCTGAGCAGTGATAACTGTTGACCGTTCACTGCTCAAAATCCTCTCAATTCATTGATAGGGTTTAACTGATAACTGTTTACTGTTCACTGATCACTGTTTTATGGATAGGCTTGCGACAGCTTTAATTGAAGGAGTCATCGCCTTCATAGCAACTAATACTGATGATTTGCTACTTCTGCTGCTATTCTTTTCACAAGTAGATACCAACTTCCGTCGGCGACATATTGTGACTGGTCAGTATCTTGGTTTTATCATCATTCTCATTGCTAGCTTACCCGGTTTCTTTGGTGGGTTGGTAGTGCGGCGGGAATATATGGGATTACTAGGACTACTACCTATAGGAATTGGTCTTCTACAATTGATAAAAAGGCAACAAGAAGGAATAGAAGTTCAGACAGTAACCACCGAGCTTCGCGAGCCCTTACACAATAATCGTATCCTGTCTTTTATTTTAAGTATTTTAAGTCCTCAAACCTATAAAGTCGCTGCTGTGACATTCGCTAATGGTGGCGACAACATCAGTATATACGTCCCTTTATTTGCTGGTCAAACCCTTACCAGCTTAGGAATTATTCTAAGCATATTTTTTATATTATTAGGGCTTTGGTGCTTAATTGCTTACTTATTAGCTCGTCAACCTAATATTGCTTCTATTTTCAATCGCTATGGTAAAAGACTTGTTCCTTTTTTATTGATTGCTTTAGGTTTATTCATTATGTACGAAAGAGATACCTTTAGTTTATTTAAATTTTAAGAGGGAGCAGGGAGCAGGGAGCAGGGGAAGAAAAAAAACCAATCTTACCCACTTTTGACTTTTGACTTTTGATTTTTGACTTCCCCGCAGGGGTGCTCCCTCTTTCTAAATTAAAAATCGACGGGCTAGGAAAAAGCTAGAGATCGATTTAGCATCAACAGGATCGCCTTCGAAAATAGCTTTCTCTAACTGCTCGGGAGTCATAAATACTATTTCAATATCCTCGTCTTCATCTCGTGGTAGTTGTGTTTCCAGTTTTTCCAAATCTCGTGCTAAATAAGCATAGATAATTTCATCAGAATAACCAGGAGCTAAGAAAAATTCTCCCAGTCTTTGCCAACTATGAGCACGATACCCAGTTTCTTCTTGTATTTCTCGTTGAATTGTTAGCAGAGCGTCTTCATTTGGTTCTAAAGTTCCAGCCGGAAACTCTAAAACTCTTCCCTGAGCTGCAAAACGATACTGACGTATAAGTACCAGTTGGTTATCTGCTGTTACAGGTACAGCTAAGGATCCGCCGGGATGGCGAATACACTCCCATTCTCCCTCCGCTTTATTCGGCAAACGCAAGCGATTGACTTCAAAATTAAACTTGCGTCCTTTGTAAAATAACCGTTGTCTCAGTAGTTGTGGTAATTCTCTACCTAATGGCATAGTTCAATAAACGAGTGTAAAAAAAGGAGTCAGGAGTCAGAATTCAGGAGTCAGAATCAATCTTGTTGGGGCATAAATACCCATCTTATTAAAGACACAATGTATATGGTGAGCGTTTAAACCCGTTTTATTCATTGTGATCATACTGACTCCTGGCTCCTGACTCCTGAATTCTTTGTCCAAAAAACCACAGATAAACACTTTTGTTTTTTGTTTGTCGATGGTATTATTAATTTCAACTCAATAAGTGCACATCAGAACAGTCCACTTTTTCAACGAGTTCTTTAATAGTACAACCAGAAACCGGTTCTACCCAATCAGGAGCGATTTCAGCAAGTGGTACTAAGACAAAAGCTCGCTCCCGTATTCGGGGATGGGGGATTTGTAGTTTCTCTGTGCGCAAAATTAAGTTATCATATAACAACAAATCCAAATCAAGCGATCGCGCTCCCCAACGCTCTTGCCGAACTCTACCAAAAGAATTTTCAATTTGTAACAAAGTTTGTAGCAACAGATGTGGGCTCATTTCTACTTCCAAGACAACACAAGCATTTATGTAGTCTGGTTGTGGCGGTCCAATCGCTTTGGTATTGTAAAATCTGGATTTTGCTTTTAGGATAATACCTGGTGTTCGTTTTAAAGTCTCAACAGATGCTTGCACAATTGCTACAGAATCCCCCAGATTGCTACCAAGAGCAACAGCACTAAGCTTTTGAAAGGTTTCCATTATGTCAAAATAAGTCTGTTCGTTCTTATAGTTTCTATTTAAAACTGTGGTGCTTTTAACAACATTAGCTTAATAGAAATAATTAATTAAATTTACATAGAATTTAATTAATTGTTTTATATAATGCTATACTACCATAAACCTGGTGTATTGACAGAAAATGTTTACATATAGTTTGGTTGCAATTGCTTGGAGCGAGGAACGGAAGTGCTAAATTTTACCTCTTGGTTCAAGGAAAGATCAACTAAGTTGAGGAACTCTGCTCAAGAAAACCAGGCATTGCTGCCTGAAGATCGCGAAGAGAACGAGGAATCAACGGATGAAAGCTTACCACCAACGAAGCAGGTAAAACAAAAGCGCAAACCTCGCGAAAATGGAAGCAAACCATCAGGAAGACTAACCAAACTTATTTTGTTTTCGTTGGCCTTAACTGCAGGTGGTGGAATCGTTGGTGCAAATTATTTTATTGGGTCAATAGATCGGAGTCTGCCAGATAAAGCTGAACTAAACGCTGTTACCCGAGAGCAAACACTGACCATCAAAGCTGCTGATGGTACTATTTTGCAGCAGCAAGGAGACGCAACTAGAGAACAATTAAAGCTCGAGCAAATACCAGATAAACTAAAAAAAGCTTTTGTCGCTTCAGAAGATAGAAGATATTATCAGCATAAAGGGGTTGATTACCAAGGAATTGTCAGAGCAGTTTTCAATAACTTGCGATCGCAAAACGTGGTAGAAGGGGGTAGCACAATCACCCAACAGCTAGCACGGATTCTCTTTCTAAAACAAGAGCGGACAATTTGGCGCAAGGTAAAAGAAGCTCGTTTAGCAGAGAAAATTGAACACGAACTGACTAAAGAGGATATTCTTGAGCGCTATCTTAATCTTGTTTACTTGGGTTCTGGAGCTTATGGTGTAGCTGATGCTGCATGGGTGTACTTTAGTAAGCCAGTAAACAAGTTGAGTTTAGGAGAAATGGCAACAATTGCTGGATTACCTCCAGCGCCAAACCGCTTTTCGCCACAAGTGAATATAAAAGCAGCTACACAACGACGGGATATTGTGTTGCAGAGGATGCTAGAAGATAACTATATTACAGCATCTGAAAAAGCAGCCGCACAGGCAGAACAGTTAACGATTCATGCGAATCCACCTAAGAGATGGCAAGTGGAGTCTCCTTACTTCATCAGTTATATCCAGAAAGAATTGCCGAAGTATGTTTCAGCCAAAGTACTGCAAGCAGGGGGTTTAACGGTAGAAACCTCTCTGAACCGGACTTGGGAAAAGACGGCGGAAGAAGCAATAGCCAAAACTCTGCGCAATCAAGGGCGTTGGGAGAACTTTAAGCAAGCTGCAATAGTAGCCATTGACCCCCGTACCGGTGAAATTCAGGCGATGGTTGGCGGTAAAGACTTTGGTAAGAATCAGTTTAATCGCGTTACCCAAGCACAACGTCAGCCTGGATCAACATTTAAAGGGTTTGTGTATGCTGCTGCTATAGCAAGCGGCAAGAATCCATACGATACATACTTAGACCAACCCTTTAAAGTAGATGGCTATGAGCCAAAGAACTTTACTAAGGACAGCTTCCACGGTCAAATAGACATGGTCAACGCCCTCACCAAATCAATCAATATAGTAGCGGTGAAGGTGCTGATTGATGTCGGATTTAAGCCAACCATAAAACTTGCTCATGATATGGGGATTAAATCTAACCTCAATCCAAATTATTCATTGGCTCTAGGCTCTAATGAAGTCAACCTGCTAGAGTTAACTAGCGCTTATGGCAGCTTTGCAACAAATGGATTGCACGCCGAACCTCATGGGATTCGTCGTATTCTTGATCGCAGAGGCAAAGTTATTTGGTCAGCTAACTTCAAACCAAAGCGTGCTATCGACGCCGATAGTGCTGCTATTATGACCTGGATGCTACGCAACGTTGTAACTGATGGTACTGGTCGTCCTGCTCAACTAGATCGTCCCGTAGCAGGAAAAACAGGTACAACCGATGATGCGCGTGATTTGTGGTTTATTGGCTACATTCCCCAACTTGTAACAGGTGTATGGCTAGGGAACGACAATAATAACCCCACTGATGGTAGTAGTGGTAGCGCAGCCGAGACTTGGCATGAATTTATGAACAAAGCAGTCAAGGGAATGCCTGTAGAGAAGTTTCCAGCAAGGCCTAAGTTAGAAGGTCGTAAAGGTACACTCAAGAGGGAACCTGTGAAACCAAAAAGTGTTGTTTATGGTTCGTCGGGTTCTGATGAGCAAAATAAAGACGATGATAATGGCGATAGCGAAGCGCTGCGCCCAAGGGGCGAACGCTCAAATCAAAGACGTAGAAGCAGACGCTATTCCCAGGAATATCAGGAGCAACAACCACAACAGGAAGTCACTCCAAGACGTAGAAGGCGACGCTACGAGGAACAACAAACCGATAATTCTACACAGCGTAGAAGCTACAGTCGTAGATCTCGCAGTGAACAAACAAATTCAGGAGAGTCTTACTCAGGAAACTCCAGACAAGCAACACAAACAAATTCTTCTCCACCCCGTTCTAATTCCTCTACTCCATCCTCTTCTTCATCATCAGAGCATCTTTCCTGGCGTGATAGACTAAGACCCACTTCACCTTAAATGGGCAATGGGCATGGGGCCATAGGGCATAGGAAGAAGTGGCTTTATATTATAAGGTAATTCAGGCTTTATTAAAAGCATTAAACAACTCTTCTTCCCTATTACCCATGCCCCATGCCCCATGCCCCATGCCCCATGCCCCATGCTCTTTCCAACGGGGGATGTGAATGATACCCTATTTTTGTAGGGTCTTAATAAGTAGTGTTACCTAAAATAGAGGGAAGATAGTAAAATGAATTTATTAATGCAAGCAGCAGGTCAAGCAGCAGTTAATGGACCTCATTTTCCTTGGTCAGCAGCTTTTGTATATGTAGCTGGTTTTATTGCTGCTGTTACAATCGGGTCAATTGCTTGGTACAACTCTAAGCGCCCTGTTGGTTGGGAAGACAAAGAACGTCCCAGTGTTGTACCAAAGATTGAGAAAGAAGAAACCCCAGGCGTTGGTGAACCAAAAGCATAAAAAAGGAGTCAGGAATCAGAATACAGGAGTCAGAATAATTCAATAGGTACACAAAATTCAATTCTCAATTCTGGCGACGGACTCCTGTCTTCTTCTTAAGAAAGAATTAAAAAAATACCTTATTCCTGAACTTCAACCCAACGACGGTAAAGCTTTTGAATTTGTTTGAGAATAGTATTATGACCGGGTTGGGTTGACTCATTATCTTTAGATAAAGTTTGCAATTTGGTCAAGAGTTTTGCTTCTTCAATTGCAACTTCCCCATCACTGTAGATTAAGCCACTGAGAGCTTCAATTAAGTTTTGGTAGTCTTCAGCGGTGGGGCGATCGCCTAAATACTCTTTCACCCAATCGTAGCACTGTGCTGGTTGGACAGAAACTAACTCATACAACCAAGGTTGAATTTCTGGATCGTCAGCCACCCCATTTTCTTGGGCTATTCGACGAAGATACTGTCTTTCTTCTGACTGAATTCTGCCATCAATCCAAGCAGCGCCAATCAAGATTTTAATTAAGCTCTTTATACGCGAATTATTAACCATATGCTATATTGTTGGTTGCTCGCTATTTGTTATCTATCTATAAGAATACAGGAGTCAGGAATCAGAATTCAGAATTGAATTCTGTAGGGCAATGATATAATCGTGGAGAAAAAGAAAAATTTTCCACACCAGAAACCAAGGAGAGTTATTCTGACTCCTGTATTCTGACTCCTGAGTTCTGTTCACCTGATTTTTCTTAAACGCGCCATAAAAAAGCCGTCCATATCATATTGATGAGGATAGACTTTTATCCATCCTTGGGTTGTAGAATATTTGCCAGCAGGAGAATCAAAACTCGGCGGCTCAAGTACCCAGTTTGGATGTTCAGCTAAAAAGGATGAAACTACATCTTCATTTTCTTTTGGATGTAGGGTACAAGTAGCATAGACGAGTACGCCCCCATCTTTGACAAAAGTCGATGTATGTGATAGCAATTCTTTTTGAAGTACAGAGAGTTCTTGGACAGTCTCTGGTGTCTGTCTCCATCGTGCATCAGCATGTCGGTGTAAAGTTCCCAAGCCAGAACATGGAGCATCTAGTAAGACGCGATCGCCACTATTCTTAAACTGCGGTAAATTGCGACTATCGCCAATACAAATTTCGATAGATTGCAGCTTCAAGCGTTGAATGTTTTCTTTGAGTTTGTTTAAACGGTGAGCAATAGAATCGCAAGCCCAAATTTTTCCTTTATCCCCCATCAATTCTGCAATATGGGTTGTTTTACCTCCCGGTGCAGCACAAGCATCAATCACCACTTCTCCTTTTTGAGGGTCAAGCAAATGACCAACCAATTGAGCACTACTATCTTGTACAGTCCACCAACCCTCATTAAAGCCTGGTAGATTTTGAATTGCACCACTGCTACCAATTAATCGTAAAGCTTGAGGTAGGTGAGGAATAGGTTTTGATAAAATACCGGCAGATTCTAAAGTAGCTTGAACTTCGTTGAAGGAAGTACGTAGAGGATTAACCCGTAAGTCAATCGCTGGAGTTTTGTTCATCCATTGACACAATTCCTCTGTTTGAGCAAAACCCAGTTGATCTATCCATACTTGAATCATCCAGTCAGGAAAACTGTACAGAATACCCAAGCGTTCTACAGGGTTCTCTGGTAATTTTAGGGTTGGTGGAAATTCGGAAGTGGAACCATCCTCACCCCCTACTAGCCTGATATACTGCCTTAATAAACCATTGACAAATCCTGTCAATCCAGAAAAGCCATTTTCTTTAGCTAGTTGCACCGTAGTATTGACAGCAGCGCTATCCGGAATTCTTTCTTGATAACGTAGTTGATATAAACCTAAGTGTAGGATAGTGCGGAGGTCTTTTGGTTGTTGGTGAGATTTCTTTTTACCAAGTTGATCGATCAAAAAGTCTAGCGTTCGTTGTCTTCTGGCGCAGCCATAAACTAATTCTGTGACAAGACGGCGATCATGATCTGGTAGGCTAACTTTTTGCAGCACTCGATCCAGCGCAATATCAACATAAGCGCCTTTATGAACATCTCGCAGCCCAATAAAAGCTAGCTGGCGGGGGGAGTGAGGGGGGTGGGGAGAGTGGGAAGACAAGGAGGATAAGGGAGAGTTGGATTGTAATATACCTGTAGGGACATACGGTGTACGCCCCCAAGGTTTCGATGTATTTCACACAAATGAAAAGCGCTATAAGATCATAGCAATTTAACCAAATAGTAACGTATGGACGCTATTAAGTTCAAATTCGCAAGCCCTAGAGACAAGTTCTGGGGATAATTCCTCAAAGCTTATCAACGGTAAATGAGTGGGATTTTCTATCAGTTCTTTTGCCAATAAGAAACCGGCGATTGTCCAAGTTTGATATTTTCTAGCTTGTTTTCCAATTAATCTTCCGCCCTTACCATCATAATACTCCGGCCATTCATCTTCCCAAAGGCGTACTTGTGCAATTTCAATCGCCTTTTGTGCAATATGTGTTCTGTTAGTTTTAACAGCAGCAGCAGCCAACATCCACATTAAGACTGGCCAACTTCCAGCATTATGATATGACCAAGGTATATTTTTGGGGTCACATCCTGTAACAATTCTATACTCTTCGTTTTCTAAAGCTGGGAAACAGATTTTCATGGGCATATCTCCCACTAAGTCTTCCCATCGATACTCAATAAGCGTCATAATTGCTTGTGCTTGTTCTTCTGTCGCAAGATCGGAAATTATAGCCATCAAATTTCCGAGAGTAAAGAAGCGAGTATCCAACTGTGATGGTCCCACATTACCGCATAGATAACCACCTTTTCTAGGTAGCCATTTATCTAGTTCACGGTATGGTAGAGAATCTGCATATATATTAAATAGATTGACAGCCGTTTTACCGTATTCCTCACCCTTAAAGCGATAAATAGCATTTAAGCGGTTAAGATCCATCCAATAGTGCTGACGAATATGACCGCATAAAAGAGGTAAACGGTTATCAATTGCTACGATAATGTCTTTGTTTTCTTGATCTTCACAAATCAACATCTCGCGAGCAGCACGCAATGCAGCATAAAATAGAACTTGAATTTCTAGGGGATGTCCAGCGATACCAAAACGACGGTCAATCATACAGGCACCATCTGGAACTAATAGCGTCGGATACATATCAAACCGAGTCGCTAAACAAAGTTCTATTATTAACCTGATACCTTCTTGAAATTCTGGTCTATAGGCGACACAAAAATCTTTTGTCGCGACTGAATAAGCACGTAATAATATTACCCACCATAAACAGCAATCAACTGGTGTGACTCTGGCGATCGCATGTTCACCAAAATCCGGTTCTATATATTCTTTATTATCTACTGATACCACTTTAAAGCTAGCTGGCATTAAACCTCGACCAGGCTTATAAGCATCTAATTGTTTTTCTTTTGGTTGTAACCTTAAAGTAACTTCGAGGAAATTCCGAACAATATCTGTTCTCCCTTTCATGAGAAAAATTAAGGCTGAAGATATAAAATCACGAATAAAACACTGGTCGTAATTAAGAGCTTCAACTGAGACATCATAAGCTGCTAACGTCCCAACAGGAAGCCCCTTATAGTACATGATTGATTTTTCTAATGCTTCCCAAGCCTGTTTTTCTACATCTTTAATTTCTACGAATTTGTCTAATTGCATTTCCAGAATAACTCCAATTGATTTGTTGTTTGCGATTAGTGTGGTTGTAGCACTTTCATTCAATGGATTTTACTTGTGCTATTCTCTGCTTAACAGCTTGAAATTATTGAATAGCCAATATTAACTCAAAAAAGTTATAGCGTGTTTTGTCAATGAAAAACTTAATTCTACATCAGCTTAAATAGTCATGTGTTGTTACTTTTTTACTACTTAAGCTGTGTTTCTTCACTTTAAACAGTAACTTCCTTGATTATTAGCTTCAGTTACATAAAAACCATTTTTCAGTAATTAGTTTTTCATTTCAAAAATGCAGAGTTTTTAGTTTAGCAAGCTAAAGCAAATCCTGTTCACTGTCTATGTCTATGTACAGGACGATACTAATATTCAGTACGCTTATTTAGCCAAGCAGATCTTGCCCCTATGAAACAAACTTATAACATATCTTCATAAAATGCAATCTTCTGTTGAAGATTTGCTTATAAATGATCTAAATGGCATTTCAAAAAAATACTGATTATTTAAAGAGTTTGTGAATCAAACAGAACCATCATGACAGTCCTGTTCGATTTTTGAATAACCTCGCGTAGATAGAGATTTCGTAATAGGGAACACAAAAGAAGGGAGGTTAAGCTGTACTCTTATTGTTTCAAACATGAGCAATTCTATCTTCTCAAAGAAATAATGTTCAATACTCCTTTAGTCATATATCTAAAGTTATAAATTTATGTGATTTTTTCATTCTTCTTAATGTATTTAATAGTATTTTTATATACAAAGGAATTGTAGTTAATACTTTGTGATTAAGTAGAAATATAAAATTTTCCTGAATATTTTCAGAGTTTATGTAAATTGTAATATAAGCAGAAGTATACTACCGACATAAAGATAAGCGTACTTTTAGTGGTTATTAGACACTTTTGGCTCTTCAACACTTGAATACGCCATCTATAAAAAATTTATCTTGGGTGTAGATTGACTGCAATTTTTAAACGACTGAGTAAAAAGTACCACCAAGCTTGTGGCTTAAGTTGATCAGCAATTTTGTAGACAAAAATTTATATTATGCTAAAAACTTCTCAAACTCTTCAGACTCCATCTGTTGAATGCTTACTCAAGCTTTGGGCTCAACGTTACGTACTTAACTTTTCTTCTGTATCCGACCGAACTTTATTATTGCTAGCTAATTCATCACAAGGTAGAACCTTAACCACCAATAAGCTCAAGGATCATGTATTGGATCTTAACTGTCAGATGGCGTGGATACAAACCAAGACTTTATACAACTATATAGGTAATATTTTAGATTTAAACGAGGCAAGGCGCATCACTCAGTTTGCTTTCCGAGTGTATAAGAAGCTACTGGAAGTTTATCAAAAGCACTCCCTTCAAGAGGATGCTTTCCCAACAGAAACAGTTGAAAGTCCTTTGGTTCCAGGATTAAGCGTCTCGCAGATGAAGGAGCTAGTATACGCCCTGGAACCAACATTAATGGTGTTTCAAGAGCAACACCAAGTGTCAAAGGACTGGCGATCGCTTGGCTTTATGACGACACAGTTAAACTTTAGCAACAGCTTAATTCTCAACAAGCTGACATCTGTTGAGCAAGTATTGCTGAGTCCATACTTGAAGTTTATAGAGGAACAAGTCTCTAGCCCTTGGCAACGAGTTTGTAATGCAGCTGCTAAATATGAGTTAGATTCACCAACTTTAATCATTGTAGAGCAGCTGTTCCCGGCTGCTGAAGAGATTGCCCAAGCTGTTTACAAGCGACTCGCTCACTTGCTTCCAAATCACCATAGTCGTAGAGGAGCGTTGAGCGATCCAGGTATAGCACATTCTTGTATTCGCGACCTTACGATGTTCCAATCCTACCTGTGGTTATGTTTTTTACAAGGTACGTTATCACCAATAGAGCAAGAACTACTTCCTTTGTGTGTGATGGTTGTAGAGGGTGTGGAAATAAAATGGGAACTCACCCAAAAATGGTGTCAAGTATTAGCTGATGAAATTATCCGTCGAGTCGACTCAGAACAAAAGGCTTTATTGCTACCTTATACTCAAGGAATGCACGAGATATTTCTTAAACAGCGTAGGCGGTTGGGCTTTAGCGAGGAAAACTCTGTTGATACAGTAGGCTCTAACTCAACAGGCAACGGTTTTTCACAAATGATTTAAGATCACAAATAAATCATAATTAGTTCGTAGTTGCGCTTTAGCGCATTATTAAAGCACAACTACAAAATTTTCAAACTCGTTTATAACACTTTACATAATTGGTATTATTCTTGCCGACTTACTTAGTAATCCTATAATAAGATTTTAGATATATATCATTTAAAACATGAGATAATACTCAGTGATTATCGCGTCACCATAAAAGTAAATAAGTTTTCGAACTAACTTATAACAAACAAATTAAACCAATGGTTTGGTCATCTGGGAAGCAGCTACAAAGTGGTAAGTACGTAATCGAACAAATACTTGGACAGGGTGGATTCGGTATTACATACAAAGCACAGCATGCACTGTTAAACAATCTAGTGGTGATTAAGACACCTAACGAAAGTTTAAAAAATGACCCAGATTACCCCAAATACGTAAAACGGTTTATCGAAGAAGGACGACGATTAGAAAAACTTTCCCAAACCCAACACCCAAATATTGTTCGTGTGAGAGATTTGTTTGATGAGGGTGATGCTTACTGTTTAGTAATGGACTTTGTTGAAGGCGATAGCTTATTCAACCTTGTAAAAACAAGAGGCGCATTACCAATACAGGAAGCTATTAAATATATTAGTCAAATTGGCGAAGCTTTGAAGGTAGTACACGAAGCAGGGTTAGTACACCGAGATGCCCATCCAGGTAATATTATGGTGCAGCAAGATGGCAAAGCTGTACTAATTGACTTTGGAATTGCTAGTGAAACAGCCCCTAAAACTATTAGCTCAAAAGTTTTTGTGAACCCCGCATTTGCACCCCACGAACAAATTCGGGGAGATAGAAAACCAACTCTTGATATTTACGCATTAGCTGCTTCACTTTACTACGCGGTTACAGGTCAATTACCTGAAGCTTCTATGAACCGCAAGATGTATAGCGTACAATTAGTCCCACCACAGCAACATATTCCTACTATAAGTGATGAACTGAACCAAGCAATCCTTAAAGGGATGGAACTAGAACCAGAGAACCGTCCTCAAACAATGCAAGAATGGTTGGAAATGTTAGCTCTCAAACAAGCTTTTGTAGTTTGGACGAGTGGGTTTCAGTTGCATAATGGTAAGTACACAGTTGAAAGAGATATTGCTCAAGGTGGTTTTGGTATCACCTATTTAGCAAGAGCTAATAGCAACGAACGAGTTGTTATCAAAACCTTAAATGAGAGAGTGCAACAACGTCCAGATTTTGCCAAATTTCAGCAAGATTTTGTGAACGAAGCACTACGACTGGCAAAATGTAACCATCCTAATATTGTTAAAGTTTGTGAGGTATTCCAACAAGGGCAACTGTGGTGTATGGTTATGCAATACATAGAGGGTGAACATCTTGCAGATAGAGTTTTGAATCAAGGTGTGTTATCTGAACCAGAAGCTTTGGGTTACATTCGACAAATTGGCGAAGCACTAACAGTCGTTCATCAAAATGGTTTATTGCACCGGGATGTAAAACCTGCAAATATTATCTTGCGCTCCAATCCGCAACAAGCAGTACTGATTGATTTTGGTATTGCGCGGGAATTTACTCAGAATCTTACACTGCTACACACCGCAAATCTTTCTCATTGTTTTGCACCAATAGAGCAATATCAAAGCGTGGCAAAACGCGGTGCTTACACTGATGTTTATGCCCTAGCTGCAACATTGTATTTCGTTTTAACAAAAAGATTACCAGAACCGGCAATAAATAGAGCGAATGGCACACTATTAGTAGAACCTCAAAAGATTAATCCTAGTATTAGTGACAGGGTAAATCGGGCGATACTTAAAGGGATGGAGATAGAACCTCAAGATCGTCCTCAGTTAATGCAGGAATGGTTGGAATTGTTAAAGGAACCTCCTCAAGCTGTTCAGCCGAACCAACCACCGCAACCTGTTGGAGTTCGCTCAGTTACTCCTACCCCACATTCATCAGTAATTATACCTTGGGATTACTTACTCCGTGTTGTTCTCTATTACTCTGTATATAGCTTTTTCTTAGCGCCTTGGGCTGTACCTGTGGCTGTATATGGGTCTATGACTTTAGCTGTAGATGTGGCTTTAGGTCTGTCTATTATTAGCGATGAGTTTGTACCTTTGTTTTTTACTATGGCTGTAGCTACGGCTTTTTTTAGAGTTTTGTGCTGGTCTCCTTTAAATGTTTTATCTGGATCTGTATATTCGTTTTTGGCTGGGGTTTGGGCTCCTTTAAGGTTCGGGGTTGCGGGGATAGCTTGGATTTTAGCTTTCTTTTTGGCTGGGTTTTTAGCTTTCAGTGTGGGTCTGCTTACAGCTTTCCCTGTGGGTCTGTTTCAAAGACAATTATCGACGACATTCTTAAGCAAATGGCTTAGATTTGTAATTGTTGCTACAACTTCTTGCTTAGGTGTAGGATTAGGTTGGCTAGTTTATCAAATATTTCCAATATTTGGACATCACTAAAGGGTTGTGCTTATAAAGTAATGGGTTGAGATTGACCCTCATCCTAACCGTAACCCAATGGCGAGAGGGGAAAGAATTTAGCCCCCTTCTCCATTTTATAAAAACTGCTGTATCTGTATTCAGCAGCGCCTGAAATTGCTTGAGCTATTTGCCGATCGCTACGTTGAATTTGAGAGTGGCAATTTGTTGATTCACACTGAATGCTGCGAAATGGAATCCTCCGCTAAATGGGGTGCAATAGGAACGAGAGCGATTTTCACTTCTCGGTTTAGAACCGTCGCTATTCGAGTCAACATAGAGAGGGAATGCTCCTCATAATCAGCATCCTCTAGGCAAGAAATAACTGATTGAGTAGTACCAATCATCTCAGCTAGCTCTTTTTGGCTCAATCCTGCTTCGGTACGGGCTTCATAAATTAGTTGAGCCACATCAGCGTTTACTGTTGCCTCATTATACATCTGATGCATCTGAGGATCGTCTCCAATCATGTCTTTCATTATTTCTACAGCATCCGTTGTCTTTTTCATGTGTCGATAACCCCTTCAAAAGTATGTTTCTCAGGATTCTGTTCAAACTTTTTCTTTCTCTCCAATGCGTTTTTAAGATCGATGGGAGGAACAGCAGATTGCTCTTTAATCATGCCATGATCGATCACCGCAATATTTCCCCCATAAAAGAAATATAACAACCGATACTGAACGTTTCGATGTTTCGCCCTTAATTCGTAGATCCCATCCTGCAAATAATCGGCTGCAGGTCGTCGAAGTTCATAACCAGACATTTGTAACTGTTCCACTCTTGCCAAGCAGTTTAAAAATCCCTTCGGGTCTTTCTCTCTTATTTTACGAAGCCATTCAACAATCGGAGAGTCACCTTTTTTCTCTTGATAAAATAGGATTTTGGTTGTCGGCACGGTTTACACCTAAATTGTTTATAGCAATATCGCGATAAAACTACAACAACTTTATACCCTATGGCAAACCCTGAGCGCCGTAGATATTTTCTCTAAAGTTTTTTCAACTGACTTGAAAGGTTTGTAGTTGGGCTGTTTTTGCGCTGTAGACACTTCAGTGTCTTCCCACAAGGGTAGCGCAAATACGAACCAATAATGATTTATTTGTCCCTACCTACTTATTACGGGAGTAAGATGATCGCACCACATATTCCAATTTAGGGTATGTTCCTTTTTTTCAAGCGTTGCGAATCATCCAAATCAAACAAGAAAGAATAAAATCTACTGGCGGAACTGGATATTCCGATAAATCAAAAGTTACTGTATTTTCCTCTAACTTCATAAATCGCCATTGGGTACCACTAGTAACGCTACCATAGATAGTATTAACAGGCTTCTTTTTCGCTTTATTAAATCGCTGAGCAGCAACCATTTCTGCTACACACTGTCCAATTCCACTCTTTAAATCTGCTTTTTTTGCTTCCACAATCACAACTGCAGGAGCATCTATTTCTATAAGTTTAGGTGAGCGACTCAGCAAAAAATCACATCTTCCGTTCAGTCCTACAGAACTATCAACATCAAAATCTTCGCCAGAAAAAATACCGATTTGTTTTTCCAAAATTCTCCACACTTCCAGGAGGATGGGAGCAATAATTAATTCGGAACGCACTTTTTCGCTACCCGTGGCGATCGCGATCGGTAAAACTTCTTCCAAATAACCCACAAGTTGATCAGAAGCTTTGATTAGTTCAATCTCTGGAAGAAACCGTCTTCCTTCAACTGTTGTTAAACCAAAAGCTTCTTCCACTTTTGTGATTGTTGTAAATTCGCTGTATGGCATATGTCGTTAGATAAAACAAATGTAGATCCAGCGAGTAATTGAACAAATACGTCACTGTTAAAAAGCAGAATCAAAAATTTGTTGAGCAGTCAGGTTTAGCTGGGGAAATGTGGGAGAAGTGATAAGGCTATTTCCTGTAAATGGAGTCATTTGGTACTCCCCATCAATTAATTCACACACAAAAATAGTTGGTTGTTTTGGGTTACCGATAAACTTACGTCCCCCCAGTGCTGCATAATCGACGATCCAGTATTCAGGTACCCCCATTTCCTCATAGTCGCCTAATTTGTCGTAGTAGTCATCACGCCAGTTGTGACTAACGACTTCTATTACTAATGGAACTGACTCGGCTTGAGTAACCGTAGATGTCTTTTTCCATAAAGGCTCATTGGCAATATTATCAAAATTTAGCAACAATACATCGGGTGAGTAAGCTGACTCAGCAGAAGGCGTTTTGACGTATACAGTTTTGGGAATTCCATAAGGTTGGTTGAGACGGTCAAATTCCACCGTGAGCTTGCGCGACAAAAATGCGATAATTTTTTCATGCTCTCCGCTTGGTGGTGGCATCTCAACAATTGCTCCTTTATGCAGTTCGTAAAGCTTACCATCGTTTGGAATCCATTCGATAAATTCATCGAAGGTTATTAGTTTGGCTAGGGTTTGGGTCATACAACCTCGGGATAATTAGGCAATTCACTTAAGGAAGGTACTTCGTATCCTCGCGAATGAAGAACTGACCAAGCATAGGCTTTCTGCAACATCAAAATATCAGCATATTTCCTTAACTCACTAAGTTCTTGACGTTCCACAGCAGTTAATTCGACCGTTTGATTTTTCTCTAATAATTCTATATGGCGTCGCTGTTGCTGGCGTAACAACATATCGTAGTAAATCAGAGTAAAACCCCAAATATAAGATTGTTCATCTGTTTCGCAGTCTGATTGACGGTAGTAACTGGTTTGTTGGTCAAACAAATCAATTCTCTTAGGACACCGTTTCTAGACCCTACCGCCTACGCCGTGGCGGTTTACCTTGGTTGATATGTCTTTGATCTAACCATCCGCTCCGGACAGCAGATTCCAAACTATGACCATTATCTGCAAGGAATAATGCTATTCGCCCCTACAGGTCTGAAACAGCCATTATCCGTTAATACACATGATGTTCGATTTGTATAGTGCATAAGTCCTATAAATCAGCCCTTTCAAGGTGGTCGAATAAGGAACGAAAATTGGTCATTTCAATCGTCAAAGGGTTTTATTTTTTAGGATAGAAGTCAGGATGAGCGCCCTGAAACAACGTGTCTTGGTTAGTCACCTTGAAAGGGTTGGTCCTATAAATTTAGGGTTCATAAGGCTTGAAATTATTGTAGTGCGGGCATCTTGCCCGCGTCCTATAAAAAAAATTAAATGTGCAACGGCTTATTTCTATCTAAAATTCTAGCAACACGGAGAACTTAGCGCTAAAGCGCAACTACGAACCAATTTTGCAACGAAACTTATTGATTTTTATAGTCTTGTGGTGATAGGAGTGTTAATCTCTATCTTCAAGCTCGAATTTTGTGTAAAGTGAGGATTTGGGATATTTTATTTCTTAGTTAACAAGCTGCCCTTAACATGACCTCAGTTTTTCCTCATAAAAAAGCTAAAGCCCTCAAACCTACTAGCCGTCGTCCAGCGAAAGAACTGTGTAGCGAGTGCGGACTGTGTGATACATATTATATTCACTATGTCAAGGAAGCTTGTGCTTTTCTTAATCAACAGATACATGAACTGGAAGAACAAACACACACTCGTTCCCGCAATCTAGATAACCCAGATGAGCTTTACTTTGGTGTTCATCAAGATATGATGGCGGCACGAAAAAAAGAACCGATTCCTGGTGCTCAATGGACAGGGATTGTTAGCACGATCGCCATTGAAATGCTGAACCGTAACCTTGTTGAAGGTGTCGTCTGTGTACAAAATACCAAAGAAGACCGCTTTCAACCAATGCCGATCATCGCCCGCACTCCAGAAGAAATACTAGCAGCAAGAGTCAACAAACCTACACTTTCACCTAATCTTTCTGTCTTAGAACAGATTGAAAAATCAGGAATGAAGCGGCTATTAGTCATCGGTGTTGGGTGTCAAATCCAAGCACTACGAGCTGTTGAAAAACAACTTGGCTTAGAAAAGCTCTATGTCTTGGGTACTCCATGTGTAGATAATGTAACTCGTGCTGGGTTGCAAAAATTCTTAGAAACCACCAGTCGCTCGCCTAATACTGTTGTACATTACGAGTTCATGCAAGACTTCCGCGTTCACTTCAAGCATGAAGACGGTTCAATAGAAACAGTGCCTTTCTTTGGATTGAAGACGAACAAGCTCAAAGATGTTTTTGCTCCATCTTGTATGAGCTGCTTTGATTATGTTAATTCTCTAGCAGATTTAGTTGTCGGCTATATGGGTGCACCTTTTGGTTGGCAATGGATCACGGTTAGAAATGATACAGGCAGGGAAATGCTGGAATTAGTCAAAGATTGGCTAGAAACTCAGCCAGTGATGACAAGTGGCGATCGCAAAGCTGCTGTGCAACAAAGCATACCCGCCTATGATAAAGCCGTTACGATTCCTATATGGGCTGCAAAACTCATGGGTGTAATTATTGAAAAAATTGGCCCCAAAGGTTTAGAATATGCTCGTTTCTCGATTGATTCTCACTTCACCCGTAATTACTTATACGTAAAGCGAAATCATCCAGAAAAATTAGAGGCACACGTACCAGAGTTTGCAAAACGAATTGTAAATCAGTATAAACTCCCCAAATCTTAGCTAAACCCATTGCCCCATGCCCCATGCCCTAAGCCAAATGATTGTTTTTCCAGTCTTCAAAATCCGTATCAGTTGACCATATCCAGCGAGGACAATCAGTTCCTCCTGGTATAGAGGTAACATCTCTATGTGGTTTGATGTTGGTAGCTGGTATGCTGTAGGCTTCCATTAAATATTTGACAAGAGCAATGCTAGACTGCTGTTGGGCAGGAGTCATACCTCGATTGGCATTGGTAGCTTCATGTTCAATGCCAATAGAACGACTGTTTACGATGCGATCGCCAGCGTGCCAAGCACGAAAGCTATCTTTAACCATCTGGATAATCTCACCAGTACGCGCCACTATATAGTGAGCAGATACATTCGCGTTAGGATCTTTAAAAGTATCAATAGACGCTTGTAAGCTAGCATCTGTATTGTGCATGACAATCATATCGATTTTGGTTCCGTTGCGGCTGTTGTAATTAGACTCATCCGCAGGAATAAATCTTATTTTTGGTGTTTTTGCATGACCAGATCCGTGAGCATGATTCACTGGTTTATGCTCAGGTTCATTAATATCACCCAGCACAACCTTCATCATACCAGGAGGGTTTTGACTGTTAAACCAATGTTTCATCTCAGCCACGACCGCATGATACTCTCGATTAGATATAGGAGACTTATTGATTTTATCGATGTAATACTGCTCTTCCATCCAGTAGATTGCTTTATCCGTTTCTAAAATCCAAGTTCCCATTTTGCTAGCACCCTGTTTTGCCTAAAGAAGATCTAGCTAATATACTCTAGGCTTGACAATTAAACATCAAGCGATACCGTTGCAAATTTAATTTTTGACGACTGAATAAAAATTTAGCTTGAACCAAAAGAAGCCCCACGTCTTACCCCGTACCTCATCTCCTTACGGAGACGGTGCAGCTATGCCCGCTTTCTCTTTACGGGAAAGCAAGCTATGCGTAGCGTAGCGTCTCGCAGAGAAGGGGCACCAGGAGTCAGTGCAAAGGTAACCGACTTCAGTCAAAAATTAAAAGCTTATTTCTAAACCAGGATCAGTTTTTTGCTATACTCTTGTGGTAGCTGTATCGCTACAAACAAAAGGTATTTTTCAACCCAAAGCGTGGGAGATCCCTATGCAAATATCTCAACCAGCAATTCCTTTTGGCGGCTGTTTTAAGACTGTTTCAGAAACTCAGATCGATAGTCAGTTAGTGTTTGTCGGTTTGCCAGATGAACAGCAATCATCTTACCGTCGAGGCTGCGCTAAAGGACCAAAAAGAATCCGTGAGGCTTACGATGGCTATTGTTACAACTCTACGACAGAATCCGGCATCGATTTGACTGCTGCTGTGGTGGATCTTGGTGACTGGCTACCACAAGGTTGTTGGGAGTTAACACAAAAGAGCTATTACTCTGGTGCCCAGTCTCTATTTCGTGCAGGGAAAATACCCTTTTTTGCAGGTGGGGATCATGCTGTAACTATTGCAATAGGGCAAGCTTTAGATGTCTTAGATGAGCCAATTCATATTGTCCAAATTGATGCACACCCCGATTTGTATCCTCAGTTGGATGACAATCCCTATTCTCACGGGTGTGTAGCAGCTCGCTTGTTGGAGTTCAAGCATATTGCTTCAATCACCCAAATTGGGATCCGTACTATGAACTCGATTCAAAACCAGCAGGCTCAGCGGTTTAGCGATCGCTTTCATTTGGTTCTAGCTCGTGACTTACCCGAACAATTAGAACGGCTGCCACACTTAACAGAAGGTGCGCCAGTCTACCTCACCATCGATTTAGATGGTTTTGATCCAGCATTTGCTCCTGGAGTTTCCCATCCTGTTCCTGGTGGATTGACTTCACGACAAGTTCTTAACTTCATTCAGCGATCTCAATGGAATTTAGTGGGTATGGATGTAGTAGAGTTAAATCCAGAACAGGATGTGAACGATCAGACTGCAATTCTAGCTGCTAGGTTACTCCATGAGGGTATGGGATATGCAATGCAACAATCTTCAAGACCTTGGAAATCCCAGAATGTTCACACCGTATAAGAGCGTTTACGCGTCTGGGAGTTTAGCATAAAAACTACCAAAAAACTTAAAATGTTTTTAATCCGATGGTAAATCAATCTTTATGAAGCAGCTCCTGATCTAGAGGACGCTTGATTTCATCGACACCAATCTTTACCTCAACCCCTGGATTTGATTCAAGGCTTAACTGGTTTTTATTAGTGAACTCAGCTTGAGTATTATCCGACGTTATATTACCCGATTGAGCAAGATAAATACCAAATAAAACAACAAACAACCCTATTATGTTGAGGTAAGTTAACCGTTCTTTAAAGACGATCCAGGCAAGCACTGCTGAAAGAATAGGTTGCAGTAACATAAACATGGAAACAAATGCTGAGGAAAGTTCCTTGAGTTGATAGATAAAAATTACAGAAGCAATCACTTGACAAAGAACACTGAGAGAGATCACATATACCCATCCCCACAATGAAGCTGGAAAAACTTGATTTTCAAAAATCAGGACAAATGGGAGGAGTACGGCACTAGAAACGATACAACACCATAGTGATAAAGTCAGTGTTGAAAATTGAGAACGGAGTTTTTTTATAGTCAAAAAGTAACCGGCATAAACAGCAGCAGAGAATAAAGCCCAAGCATCACCTATCAGGTGTTCTTGAGAAACTTGTAAATCTTGAATTCCAATGGCGATCGCACCCGTTAGAGCAACGGTCATTCCTATAAGGAACTTCTTATCAAAACGTTGACCTAAAAACAGCCATCCTGCAAGAACAGTAAACACTGAGGGTAAGTTATGAAGTAGATTTGAATTAGCAACAGTGGTTTGAGTCAAAGATAAAGCCCAAGTGACTAAGCACACTTCTCCAAAAATCACCACTGCTAATAGAGTAGCCACAGTTCCAAGGGTAATTGGTTCTGGCTTTTTTAACTCTGACAAATCCTTTTTATTTCTGTCTAAGAATACTTTGATGCCTTGCCAGAAGAGGAAGACTACACTTGCTATTAATTCCCGATTGAAAACTGTTGCATTAGGACCGAGATCATTTTCCGTCAGCCTTGTAAATATTGGATCCAAAGATACTAGCAAAACCGCTATTAATAACAAAATAAAGATCTGAATGGATGCTGCGGATTCTATTTTATGTTGTCGATTACTAAGAATATTAGTCATTTAAAGTGCTTATTATTACAATTGGTTTGGTAGATGAAAATTGTTTTGACAAATGTACCCCATTAATTGTATACATTAATAGTGTGTATTAACACACAATATTTTCACAGATGTTCCCTTGGATCGATAAGCCACCTGGTTATGCAGCAGAATCGCAGTTTGCAATTAACAGAAACAGCAACACCTGTCGTCAATTCATTTAATGAATGGGATCCTCTGGAAGAAGTAATCGTTGGTCGATTAGATGGAGCAGTAATACCACCCTGGCACATAACAATTAAGGCAACAATGCCAAGCCGTTATTGGGATTTTTTTCGCAGCAGGGGTGGTCAACTCTTCCCAGAGGAGCAAATTGAAGCCGGAGAGAGAGATTTGCAAGAACTCATTCACATTTTGGAATCAGAAGGTGTAAAAGTTCGTCGTCCGGATGCTATTAATTATAGTCGTTCTTACGCAACTCCAGACTGGGAAAGTCCAAGTGGTCTTTACGGAGCAATGCCGAGAGATGTCATGATGGTAATTGGAGATAAGCTGATAGAAGCTCCAATGCCTTGGCGATGCAGATATTTTGAAATTAATGCCTATCGTTCACTGATCAAAGAGTATTTTCATCAAGGTGCTCAGTGGATTCCAGCACCTAAACCCCAACTTTGTGATGAGCTATACAACTATCAGTATGTAGAAGCAGACAAAGATGAAGAATTCAACTCTTCACTCACTGAATTTGAACCAGTATTTGATGCAGCTGAGTTTACCAAATTTGGTAGAGATATCTTTGTGCAACAAAGTCAAGTTACTAATCGTTTTGGCATAGAGTGGGTACGGAGATGTTTGGGAGATGAGTACAAAGTGCATGTACTCAAGTTTAAGGATCAATCAGCAATGCACATTGATGCAACGTTTGTGCCTCTAGCTCCTGGTAAACTCTTAATACATCCAGAGAAGGTAGAAAAACTTCCGGAAATGTTTAGAAATTGGGATGTGCGAAAAGCTCCCGAATTTTGTATTCCTGATAGTCATCCTCTATACATGAGCAGTAAGGGAGTAGGTATGAATCTTTTGACGCTCGATGAGGATAGAGTAATCGTTGAAAAGCAAGACGAAGCGATGATTCATCTGTTAAAAGATTGGGGATTTAAACCAATTACTTGCAATTTTCGCAACTTTAATACCTTTGGAGGATCTTTTCATTGTGCAACGCTAGATGTGAGAAGAAGAGGAACACTTCAATCGTATTTTTGATTTGACTTGGAAAAAAGTCGTACATATCAATTAATTCGCTACACTAAATTTTGCTTTTATTTTGTCATGTCTGTATCTAATACTTAATGAAATGGAATTATTAATACGGATTGGTGAACTGAAGGATTTAGATGTGTTAGTTAAGTTTAATCAAGCATTAGTATATGAAACTGAAGGCAAACAACTTCCTCTAGATGTTGTAACAGCAGGTGTCGAAACCTTGTTGACTAGACCAAATTTGGGATTTTATTTGCTAGCAGAAAAAAATGCTAATGTGGCTGGATCTCTAATGATAACTACTGAGTGGAGTGACTGGCGTAATGGTTTATATTGGTGGATACAAAGTGTTTACATCCGACCAGAATTCCGTCGTCAAGGAATTTATCGAAAACTCTATGAATTTGTGAAACAAAAAGCATATTCCGAGCAAAATGAATTGAGAGTGTGCGGATTTAAACTTTACGTAGAGCGTCACAATACTGTTGCGCAAAAGGCTTATCAAGCCTTGGGAATGAAGGAAAGCTACTATACTATCTATGAAGAATTGTAATTGAATTATGATTGCAGTGTTTATCTATGGCATAGTATTTTATGCGAACTTGATCTGAATAATTCCATCACACTCAATATGAATGGCACGCTTGTAATCGTAAAACCCACGCGACACGAGGACAACCAGATGCGGTGATTTTGACATCGAGACTGGAGGAAAAACCCAAGTATCTTTGTATTATCGATCGCGTCCGAGCATCACAAGCTTTTGAGTTTTTCGAGCGCGCCATTACACACAATATAAAGTTTCTCCAAATAGTCGTATTATAGGAATTGATTATTCTATTGACCCCATTAGTTATGCCCAAAATAATTTAGAAAAATCTCTCTATAAGGATCTCATAGAATACTCGCAGGCTGATTTCTTTAATATTCCTTACTCTAATGAAACATTTGACTTTGTCTTTTGTAGCAATAGTCTAATGTATTTGACAGATTTAAAGAAAAAGAAACTCATAAACGAACAAAAGCGAGTTGTTAAGAAAAGTGGAAGAATAACATCTAAAGAATATGATGGAGAGACAATCATCCTATACCCAATTCCTCCGGAACTGTGGTTAAAACTTAAAAATGCTATTGCTTAAGTTCTAGTACAAAAATCATTAGAAGAATATTATGATGAGTATGCAATACTGCACGGGTTTTGGAAAATCGTAGGTTGGGTAGAGCGCATAAGCGTTACCCAACAAATCCTTATAAATGTTGGGTTTCGTTCCTCAACCCAACCTACATTAAATTTAAATTTTCGGCTTAACCGAGCAGTATTGGATGAGTATGTTGCTCGTAAGATGCGTAATCTATGCTTTGATATTGGATTAAAAAATATTGTTACTCTACCTTACCCTATTCAAATGTTTTCTCCTTTATCATCTCATCAGAAAAACTATATTGCTGAAGAGAGTCAGTGGTTTATAAAAACTGCTCACCCTTATTTAAGCCAAACAGAAGTATCACAACTGGAATCCTTTTTCGATAGCAACTCAAATAAATATATCCATAGATAGAGAGGATTTCCCTCACTTTAGTAGTGGGGTTTATGTCAATAGGAACTAAGACTTCTTGATCTTGACCATTTTTTGAATTGTGTTGACTTCTTGATATTGAATTTAAACCATGGTAAGATGAAATTTGTAAATTCTATGATAAGTAGTTGGAGCAAATTAATTATCTGCTTAATAGCGTGATCGAGTAACAGGAAGAGTTTTGACCGTTATTGCTGTCAGACTATTTTTGTCGACCTACTTATCGAAAATTAAAGTAATTACCAACGATGACACAAACACTTGTATTCAACGATTTGGATCAGCAAATTCGAGAGAACATTAATACTAATTTTTCTCAAGAATCTTTACCTCTGCTCCATCAAAAGTTTAAGCGAGATGGATTTATCAAAGTGCCTGAAATTATGCCTTTGACAATTCGTCAACAGATGAAAGAAGAGGCTCTTCGACTTTTAGAAGAATACGCGGAGCGGCGCGATCTAAAGCTGGCAACAACAGGAAATACTCCTAGGAAAATGAGCGTAGTTACCAGTGAATGCATCGCTGCTAACAGCGAGTTTATTAACTCCATATATAAATCGTCATCACTATTAAAGTTTCTGGAAAAACTGGCTGGAGAACCTTTCTTACCTTGTCCATCAAAAGATGAAGAATTTTTAATTAGTAGACATGAAAAGAGTGGCGACACCCACGGATGGCACTGGGGAGATTATCGTTTTGCTCTAATTTGGATTCTGGAAACCCCACCTATTGAATATGGTGGTATGTTGCAATGTGTACCTCATACCAGTTGGGATAAGTCTAATCCCAGAATTCATGAGTATTTGTGTGAGAATCCTATCCGTACCTATGGTTTTGTTACCGGGGACATTTACTTACTAAAAGCAGATACAACTCTTCATCGTACAGTGCCTCTGAATCGTGATGCGACTCGTATTATGCTCAACATGACTTGGGGATGTCTTGATGACGAGAAAAGGCAGCTCAATGGCAATGATCGTTGGTGGGCAGAAAAGGAAGTAGAAGCAGGGGTTTATAGCTAAAACTTCGGAGTATGTGACTAAAAATCTTAGATATCTCTGGAGATAAGATATCAACCCAAACTGTACAAGGGTTTTATATTCTTTTTAGGAGATATCTATTAGTAAGAGAAAGACTAAACATCAGTTTCAGTAACATATAACCCAAACAGGAGGTTGTAAATGACAGCTTTAAAAGTCGAAGAATTTGAGCAAATACAAGAGCCTAACGTTCGTCAACGCTTGGAGGTAAATGACGAAGAAATCAGAAATTATCTCAATGAGAAGATGAATTATATTCTCAATCACCGAGCCGTACAGCATCCTCTTCTCAATTACTACCGAAAAAACAAGTTTACCAAGGAACAAGAAAAGAAATTTTATCTGGAGTGCTGGTATTATTTCCAATACGAGCCATTCTATATTGTCGGCATAGCAATGAATACTCGTGATTATAATATTTTGCGGGAAGTGGTACTCAATGTTGTTGATGAAGTTGGCGGTAAGGTAACTCATGAGACGCTCTTTCGTGAGCAAATCAATGAACTTGGAATTAGCGATGAAGAAATTGACAATTACAAGTGTTTGCCAACAACCACAGCGATCAACACTGGGGCAATGAAGCTTTATACTGAGCCTCCAGTAGAAAGAGCTTTAGGGGCATTGTATGCTGATGAAACAATGTCGGCTGTCTTGGCAACTCAGCTCAATGAGGGATTAGAGAACCAAGGCTATGATAAGAATGTTAGGAAGCATTGGTTGATGCACCTTAATGTGGAAATTGGACATAGCAATAACGCTTTTAATGCGATCGCGCCTTACGTTAGCCATCCGCAGGGACGCTCACTATTTGAGGCTGGCTTAAATCAATACTTGGAATTGCTAGAAGCCTATTGGGATGGAGTGGACTCAATTGTCAGAGGCTAAACAGCTAGGCTAAAAATAATAATTGGGCAACTGTTCGGTTTAACACCTACCAAGCTGCCCAATTAAGCTTTATTTCTGGATACTGTCACCAGCATCACAGGGATAGATCTGGACTCTTCAAAACACGCTCGGAACATTCCCATGATCCGATTCTGGCACAGAAGAGTGCTCGGCGCACCACCGCACACAACCCGAAAACCAACATTGTCGTTGTCGATGTTGTTCCTGTTGCGACACGCAGAACGGCAATTCTCAGGATTGTTGTTCCACGCACCACCCCGCAGCAGTCGGAGTTGCCTACCCCCTCTCTACCCCTCTCGACTAAGCGAGAGAAGTAAATATCTGTTTTGTCTCAATCTACGACAATTTCGATATAGTACCACAGATCTAACTTTCTGTACTAATCCCCAATCCATCTGTAACCAATTCCACGACTTTTAGATAAAGACGCTGTAGCTGTAGTAGCTGTAGGTTGGGTTGTAGCTTGATTCCCCGTAGGGGTACGAAATGAAACCCAACAAAATCGTAAAAATTTTGCTGAGGAACTTTAGATACAGGATTTACAATTTCAATTTTATGTGTTACTCTTACTGTGGATAACAAATGGATTTGCTAAATAATAACCCACGCAAATCTCAAAAAAAATTTGATCGTTCCGCTGCGCTACACTCGCAAAGGGCAAAGAGAAGAAGGGCAGAGTGCAAGAGGGCAAAAGTGCAAAGGGCTAAAGAATCCTCGGCGCACCACCGCACACAACCCGAAAACCAACATCGTCGTCGCCGAAGTCGTACCAGCCGCGACACGCAGAACGGCAATACGCAGGATTGTTGTTCCACGCACCACCCCGCAGCAGTCGGAGTTGAGAATTATTATCATTAAGCCAAACACTTCCATCAGTGGGTGCTCCTTTATAATTGGCATGCCAATTATCAGCGCACCATTCCCACACGTTGCCGTGCATGTCATATAATCCAAAGGTATTCGCTACACCAAAGCTTCCTACCTCTGTCGTTTTTCGTCTATAAGTTCCTTCAGAACCAGCAACATAAATGAGTTCACCATTATAGTTAGCTAGGTCTGATGTAATCGTCTCGCCGAAATGGAATGGTGTCGTCGTACCTGCACGACAGGCGTATTCCCATTCAGCTTCACTCGGTAACCGGTAGGGCTTCCCAGTTTTTCGAGTTAGGCGATCGCAGAACTCCACTGCATCATACCATGAAACTGTCTCAACTGGTAAATTTTTCCCTTTAAATTCCGATGGGTCAGGTTCCAGTATCCGGTTTACTTGTGGGGTAGTTGCTACAGCCTGCCATTGCTCCTGAGTTATTTGATATTTTCCCATAAAAAACGACCCAATTGTAACTTCATGTTGCGGACGTTCATCATCTGTACTCCCTTTTTCAGTTTCCGGTGCACCCATTAAAAATGTTCCACCTGGAATCTCCACCATTTCCAGACGAATTCCATTACCTAAATCTTCTATAAAATATTGCGCCGTCTTTTGGGTACGATGCAGAACTATTTTTTTCCCCATTTTCCGTCACAAACCTTTCAAATTATTTTACAAAATCGGAAAACTATGCTATCCTGATTTTATGTAAAAAAAATTGATCGTTCCGCTCCGCTACACTCGCAAAGGGCAAAGAGAAGAAGGGCAGAGTGCAAGAGGGCAAAAGTGCTAAGGGCTAAGAATCCTCGGCTACAACTCACCGCACACAACCCGAAAACCAACAAAGTCGTTGTCGTAGTCGCCATGGTCGTTGAGGCGAGAAGCACAACGGCAATTGTCAGGACTGTTGAGCCACGAACCACCGCGCACCAGCCAGTATTGAGAATTATTCTCATTTATCCAAGCACTTCCATCTAGGGGCGCTCCTTCATAGTTTTGATGCCAAGTATCAGCGCACCATTCCCAGACGTTCCCGTGCATATCATATAACCCAAAGACATTCGCTACTTTAAAGCTTCCTACTTCTGTTGTCTTTTCTCTATAAATGCCTTCAGAACCAGCAACATAAATGGCTTGACCATTATAGTTAGCTAGGTCTGATGTAATCGTCTCGCCGAAATGGAATGGTGTCGCCGTACCTGCACGACAGGCGTATTCCCATTCAGCTTCACTCGGTAACCGGTAGGGCTTTCCAGTTTTTCGAGTTAGGCGATCGCAGAACTCTACTGCATCATACCATGAAACTCTTTCAACAGGTAAATTTTTTCCTTTAAATCTTGACGGGTCAGGATTCAGCTCCCGCTTTACTTGTTCAAGAGCAGCTACAGCTTGCCACTGTGCCTGAGTTACTTGATATTTTCCCATAAAGAAAGGCTTAATCGTCACTTCATGCTGAGGACTTTCATCCTGGTAACGCTGTGGTTCATCCTCTGGGGAACCCATGATAAAGCTACCTCCAGGGATTGCTACCATCTCTAGTTGAACGCCATTGCCTAAATCTTCGACAAAATACTCAGCTTGGTGACGACTACGATTTATTTGAGGTCGAGTTATTATATTTTTTAGGGTTGTTTTATTAACTTTTTCACCCAAAGCTGTGGATAACACTTTCCAGAGTTTGCCAGCAACATCCTTCAGTTCGCGTGTAGAGTAACTTGATGATGCTGCTATTTGCTCATAAGTTTGATTTGATATTGTTTCCTGTACAATTAACCGTTCTACTTCATTTAGATGGTGTTTTGTCTGAGAAAATACCAAATTATCGGCAAATTCTACAGGATTAAGTCTTGTAATAGTTGCAACATCAAATTCAAAAGGTTGTAGGTTGAAATCTATATCATCCTCAATAGTGACAGTTACAACTTCAAATGTAAATTTCAGATCTGCAACAATTTGGGTGTCAGAACTAGTTCCTTCTGTAGGAGAAACCTTTTCGAGTTTTTCAGCAAAATCCGCATAATTTCCTCCGAACTGCTTGAGGATTTTTAAAGAAATTCGAGCATAGGCTTTGGCTAAGTTTTCTTTTTCTCCATTTTCGCCTACTGATGGGTCATTTAACAAAGCAACACATTCTTTTAAAGACTTACCTATAGATTTTTCTATATAAATCGATATAGTGTCGAAGATGAATTCAGAATCACCAAATGGAGCATCCTCTAACAAAATCTTCCGAATATCATCATGCATTACATCAAAGATGACTTCATCAGGATTAGTATCTGTGGTAATTTCCGCTAAAGGTTTGAGTAATCCTCCTAAAAATACCTCCGCAACATGGACAGGGAGAGATTCTGGTAATAAAGTATTTTGAACTAAGCGAACCACAGGTAAGGTAATTACAGGAGCAGCCATCAATAAACCTGCTAGTTTGCGCCCAAAAGGGGAACTAATTTTACGAAAACGATTAACCCGTTGTTCTGCACTTAATTGACTGACTTGAGATTGAGGTAATTGTGATGCTGGAGTAAATTCTGATTTAGAAGGTAATACAAACCCAGGCGTTACCTTATCACGTATTCCTGCAACTAAACTACTCCAGAGACTAGCACTTTCTAGATTTAAAATGACGACAGGTGTTTTTATCCCTTGCTCTAAATCAATGTCTTTCCACAAAAGTAGTTCACGGATGGATAAATTGCGATTAGGAGATCCAAGGGTGGAATTAACTAACTCAACATATGCTCCTATACGCAATCCGGTTCTCAACCACATCCAATCGGGTAACATTTGAATAATTGCCATTGGTTGATGCTTCGTCCAATCCTGTAACGTAGAGAGAATTGCGCCATCAAACCAAAATTGAGCTACGCAGTCACTTACAATCAAAATTAAACGGCGTTGGGTAGGATCAATTAATTCTTGAGGATTTTTGAAGTGTTCGCGTTTACCGATTTTTGTACTGATTTTAATTTTCCCTTCATCGTCTTTGGTTAAACCCCAGATTTGCACTTGTCGAAAAAAACCATAACTTTCAAACAGTTGTTGTAACTCTTGGACTGTTTTACGCCAAATCACCATTGATGAGTTTTCATCAACTACCAAAGCTAAATCGAACCTTGGTTCAAGCTGGCTTTTAAGAACGGGAATGCAAATTCCTTGTTCCGCAGTTTGTTTAACTGTTGCTATTTCATCTAATTCAGTTCTTTTCCCAGAATCAACTTTAAGCATTAAAGCACGAAATGCTTTAGCAAATTCTAATTGTTTTGGTAATGAAGGGGGGTCAGTATGTCTGAAAGGTAGAGTTTTTTCACTCGAAGATGCAGGGGATTTATCCTCATCTGTTGGTTTAGGGGGGTGAATGGTTGCTGATGGTTCTTTTGTTGGCTCTTTTTTATGTGGTGTTGAATCTGATGGTGGGGGAATAATTCGTTTCTTGTTTGTTGTGGTATTATCTTGTTTTTCTGGCTTCGGTTGTGAAATATCGTCTTTGTCTAAAAATGGTTTCTGTTTTAATGCTAACCACAAAAAATCAGCAATATCCTCTCCTGTTAAGTTATACTTGTCACTCAACACAGAAATTAATTGCTTCAATTTATCGTTTGGTAGTTTGTGGTTAGTCATTACCTCATTTTAGCTCTTTGTTGAGTTTATAATGTAATACGGTTCAGTTAAAAATGTTGGGTTACCCTGCGGGAAGCCACTCCGGCGTCTACGTCCCTCAACCCAACCTACATTTTACTACGTTATACATTCTGACTCCTGACTCCTTCAATCATTCAGCGATTTCGTTACTATATTCCAAATTTCTTCTTTTTTGGCTTCAGGACAACCTTTATTGACAATGATATAAATAGCATTTAATAACTGGTCGGTTGCTTTATCTCGTTCTTGACCATCTCGTGGTACAAATCGCGTTATCAAATCATTAATGTCTTTTTCTTTTTCTTTAAATAAATCTTCTGTAAAATGAGCTTTAATAATAGTTTCTAGTTCTTCTTTGGTAGGATCAGGCATTGTTACTCGCAAACATCGCCGTTTAAAAGCTTGGGGAAAATCTCGTTCTCCATTACTAGTCATGACAATAATGGGGAAAGCATAACACTTAACTCGTCCTCCTTTGATGACTACATCAATATCTTCATCTTGGGTTTGAACTTGAAATAAATTATCTGTCTCCTGGGTTGGCTCTTTTTTTGAACGTCTCACCAATTCAGGAATTTCAAATTGTCCCTCTTCAAATAGATTTAATAAATCGTTGGGCAAATTTATATCACTTTTATCGATTTCATCAATTAATAAGACTCTTGGTAAATAGGAAGGTAAAAATGCCGTTCCTAATGCTCCTAATTTAATATATTGTCCGATGGGTTGTTCATCACTTTCCTTTTTATTCGCATCTTGTAGCCGAGCGATCGCGTCGTAACGATATAATCCTTCCTGTACAGTTGACCGTGCTGTAATCGACCAAGTCAAAACTGGACCCAAGTTTAACTCATAGGCGATCGCATAAGCTAAAGATGTTTTTCCTGAACCTGGATTCCCCGTTACTAATAATGGTCTTCTCAAATAAATAGCTGCATTAACAGCATCCCTTACTTCATTCGCTAGTGGAGAGTCAGACAGTCTAAAGTTTTTTCCTTTATTGATTTCTCTTTCTTTTTTTGTAGCTAATTTAGTTAATGCGTCAAAGCGTTGATTATCTGCTTGTTCAGATTTTTGAGTTTCGGTTGTATTTGTTTGAGAGGATTTGTCTACAAACCGAATAAACAAGTCATTTTCTTTGCTAAACTTTCGCCAAGGAGGAGCATCTATTTCTTTTATTTTATCGCGCAATTTCTTTTTATCATTATTGGATAATTCTTCTTTTCGTTGACCTTTTCCATGAAACAAATACCAATCTGTCATAAATAAATTTCCTTTGTATAATTTTCACGTTCCGAAAGTTACAGCGTTATCATCTTCTCTGTAGTAAGATGGTAAGCGATAGGGATTGTCACATAACAAACCTATATGATATCCTAGATGAGTTTGCTGTTGATTACGGTAAGCATCTAATCGTTTATTTTTTATATTTTCCAATAGACCATCCAAATTATTTACTCTTAATAAATTCTCAAATTCTTCTCTGACCGTTTCTTCTCTAGAACAAATCTCCCTAACCCAAATAAAAAGAGGTAATCCTTCTTGAATAACTTGGTTAATTGATTTATTTAATTTATCTTTTGAAAAATAGAGTAAATTAATTCCCAAAATATCTCTTTTAGATTCAGAATTAAGGCTCTCAGAACAAATCCACTCAATCTTATTGCTAATTTCTTGTTCGCTGGAAACTAAATCATTAAGTTCATCCCATTTTTTTTGTAAAATTGAAATCGGAGTATAATCGAAATTACTTAAACGTTCAAAGGAACGTAACACAAATTTATGATGGCAACTAATCCACTTCCTGTCGCCAGAAAAATTATCAATTTTGATTTCTATTTTTTCAAAACATTCTTGAGAAGTTTTCTTTAATTGTTCGCAAGTAACAAAAATTTCTACAATTAATGTATCATTACCATTTTTATATTCACACAACCCAATTATTTTGTAACTGAGAAGAAGAAGACTATCAAATTTTTGTTGAACATGAGTAGTTTCTATTTCCTTTTTATCAATAATTGGGAAAATTTTTATATCTTTATTTTTCTGAAAAATTAATTCAGCACTTAAATAAAGTTTTTCTGAAGATTTTGGTTCACAAGTTATTACTAAATAAGGATTAAAATCTCTGTATATTGTTTGTAATTTTCTGCTTCTTCCTCTGCTCTGCGGGTTTATATCTAATCTAGGAAGTTCGTGATTTGTTTCCTTTTTCCATTCTTGTAGTTTCTTTTTTATTGTTTTTTCTGTAGACAATCTGAATAGATAATCAACGAACAGATACAAGCTAGATATTGGGTTCGATTTTTTGTTTTTATTAATTATATTGCCTAAAAATATAGTCTTTAAATAATTAAAAATATTTTCTCTCTCATTTTTATTTTCTTCTGATTTTAATAAAACTATCCGTGGATAATTACCAATTACATCTTGCTTAAATTGGGACAAAGCAAAATAACAAGAAATATATAATACATAAGACTCATTGACTTCGTACAAAATCGATAATAGTTTATCCCATCTATCATCTAAAAGATTGTAAATCTTTGCAGTTTTCGTTAACCCTAAAATTTCTTCATTGCCATCTTCATTGCCATCTTTATCTCTATCTCTATAATACAAAGAGATGGGCGTTTGTTCATCTTTATACTCACCTTGGTTAAATACTTTCTTTACTTCTTCTACAATTTCTCTCATTTCTTTAGGAAGAAGCAATCTCTTCTTGTTTCTTAACTCTTTTAACAAAACTCCTGAAAATAATCCTGAATTGTTATTAAACTTAGCTGTTTCTCCCGCCTTAGTTGCTAGTAAGACAACCTGCTCACAATTACTCTTTGGTTTTCCTATCGGATATTCTTCTTTAGGTAGTTGTTCACCAAAGTATTGTAATCTGGATGTAGATTTAGCATAGACAGCGCAAGCATCTATAATCAATATCTGCTTATTGAAGCCACTAAAAGTATCAGTTTTTAGAGACCTTCGTAAAGAAGGTAAATTAAGATTTTGCTGCCCATCAGCGTATAATAACCTGCGATTATCTACATCGCTAATATAACCGTGTCCTGCCCAAAAAATATATAATATACACCCTTGCTTTTGGTTAATATCATTGAATATCGCGTGATAAATTTTATCTCTAGAGGCTTTTTCTACATTAAATTGGTAAGTCTTAACTAAGTCTTTATTTTCCTCTAGCTCAGAGATGAATAGAAAAATATTTTCCTTAGGAACTTCTTGTTCACATAACCATTTTGCAAATTCTAAAGCATTTGATGCAGCCCCTGGTAAATCTCCTACTCCTACTTTTTCATATTTTTCTATCCCAACAATGACTGCATAAGTATCTTTAGGATCACAACAAGATTCACTCATAATGCCTTAATCCTCCGAACAATTGCTTTCCAGGTAGCAGTATTTGTCCAGTAAGCACTATGAGAACGTGGGAAAGGTTGCTGATTATCTACAGGGATATCTTGTACTTTATCCGGAAAAATATTTCCGCCAATAAAACTAAGAAAATCTCGCGAATCAAAAATATTTAACCATGAAGGAAACTCCTTGGATAAGGGTTGACCATATTTTAAACTTTGAAGACCATTGATTTCATAAAAATAAGGAGCTTGAGAACCAACCGTCACTAATAGCTGAACTTTCTTTAATTGTTCTTTCTCCTTTTCGTTAACTAACCCCTCAACCAATAAATCAACGCAAGCAACCCCCCCTAAACTATGAGCAAGTAAAACGACAGGAGGTTTAGCATCTTTTATATAGGACTTAATCAAGTCCCTTATTTCTTGACCACGGGCTTGATAAAGGATAATATCTCCCACGAGAGGATAAGTTATGTCTGAAATTTCTCCTCTCCGGTGTCGCAAATACGCTGTTGGTAATTTAAAGAGTTGATCGTTTAACCACTGTCCAAAAGCAGCCTCATCAGGTGCAATTTCCCTACTAAACGATTTAACTACCTCATCTCTTAAAGTAGCATCCGTCAGAATGGGTGGACATTTATCTTCTCGTTCACAAATTGCCATTGCTTCAGCAATAATTGCTCTAGCGATCGCATCTCGATGTTCTGTTAATGTATCGGAAATAGTTTCTAGTGCTTCTTGATATGGATTTGCTCTCACAACATTTTGCCGAGCTTCATCAAACACCTCACTAATTCCACTTTCTTGGAATTTATCCTTTAACTTCTCTGAAGGGTTAAATTTTTTAACTTTCTTGTCTAGTTTGTCCTTTGGAGATTCTTTTCCAATAATAAATCCCTGTTCTTCTGGTGTTTTCAGTGACAGCAACCGCAATTCATACAAAGGATCTTGATAGAGTTGCGCCCAGCGAACGATATTTTCATCAGCTTGAGATGACTGCTTAGAATTCCGAGTTGAATCATAGAAAGGGATAGAAGCTCCATCAGCATTTAATTTAGCTCCTAGAGAATTTCCCCAAGAACAAGGAGTTATTGTAATATTTTTTACGTTTTGATTTTCCAGTTCTTTGTAAAAATTACCCTTAATTTGCTTAAATTCTTCTGAAAATTTAGGTTCTCGTACCGATATACCATGAACAAATATCACCGTTGTCATAATAAATGATTTTAGCCAGGCTCGATCCAAAGCTACAAATGTACGGAATTGGATTCCGGATTTTTCACAAGTGCGATCGCGCCTTGCGGGAAGCACTTCGCGATCGCCACATGAGTGGAGTGTTACCTTATAAATTTCTAAATTTTGGTTAAGAATAGTTTCGCTTCTTAAGGGACAGAATAAGCGTCATAGGCTGCGTGGGCGAAGGCGAGAACCCGTAATGCTCATAGAATTGCTTGGCTTGTTCCGATATAGCATGTACTACTATTCCACGGATACCCAGTATTTCTGCCGCTTGCACAGTACGAAGCACCGCATCTTGCAGTAATGCTGCGCCTAATCCCTTACCTTTCCATGAGATATCTACTCCAAGCCTTCCAAGGATGGCTACGGGTATTGGATCAGGCATATTCCTTCTGATAGAAGATGACGCGTCCTTCAATGCTAATGCTCCAGAAGAGAGGCAATAGTAGGCAATCACTTTCTTGCCATCAGTTACAACATAGGTGCGTGATGCGTTGTTCTTTTGATTGGCGATTGCGCGGCGTTTTAACCAGTCATTCAAACTGGCAACTCCGCAATCAAAGTCATCGAGTAGGTGAGTCTCACAAATAGGTACAGGGGCTTGAAGGATCATCTATTCCCACGGCTTTTTAACATTCATCAAGCGTGCAAACCCTTCATTTTCAGGCGGAGCATCAAGAACAGAAAGAAAATGCTCATAGGTTTCCTCGTCAACTCGCACAAAGGTTTGGTCAAGTAGAGTATCCTCCGCCGCTCGCCGTGCAGCATCAATGATAAAATCTGAACGTGATTTGCTTTGCGCTTGTGCTGCCCGGTCAATAAGCATCCGCACATCCTCACGAATACGCAGATTGACGGGACGAGTACGAATATCTGGGCTGCTATGGGGCTGCATAATCTTCTCCTTAAGCTTTGTATCCTAGCATAGGACTGCTAGATATACAATGTGTATCTGTATTATAAATATTTCCAAGCCTCACGCCGAACCAACTGCTTCTATCGCAGCTTCAAGTGCGATCGCCCCTTGGGCACAGCGCTTCTCGTCTCCTATCGGAAACGTTTCACGTAGCTTGCTTAAGCGCAGGGGTACGAGACGCTTCTCCTCACGGAGAGGCTGAGCCAACGCGCGACGCGCAGCTATGCCCGCAGGGGTTTACGCTATCGCCGCTATTTATAAAGGTAAGTATTGAACTCGGTTCCTTAACTCTTCAGGATAGGCAGTTTTAGCAATAATTTCTAGATCGCGAACACAATCACCAACGGAAATTCTGAGCTTATGAGCATAGATAACGCCAGTGAAGTCTATTTCCTTATCTTGGCGACGGTTAGCTTCAGCTAAAAAATCCTCGTCTTGGGAAAACAAAACACGCTCAAGTTCTGTAGCACGATCAAGTATAAGTGGATCAGATAAACCAGTCCGCCCGTCTTCTTGCACTGTTAATACATCTACATTGCGAATTCGCAATCCGTCTGTAATTCCTCGATGAACGTTCTCATCCATATAAAGAGCAATGCTCATTTAATTAATCCCTGTGTACGAAGTCTTTTTGCTAATGGGGATTCTCCAGCTTCTTTACGTAATCTTTCCGCATAGTCAAAGCGTCGCTTCATATCCGCATCAATTTCTTCCTTATGCTCCCAGTAATAAGCTAATGCTGAATAAATCTGACTCATACTCAGATGAGGATACTGAAAATGCAATTCTTCTGGACTCCAACCATAAGCGTGGACAGAAGTAACTAATTCCACAATTTTCATAGAACTTCCTTCGATGAAAGGAACATTGTGTTCATCAACCAAGATATGTTTATATTCGGTGGTTGTTGTTTGATTCATAAAACTAGATTTTTTGAAGAGGGAATTATAACATATATTTTGCCATGCTCTGCGCAGTGCCTGTTGTGCGTTCTGGGTGCAGTAACACCCAAGCACGTACTTCTTACGCCGAACCAACTGCGTCTATCGCAGCTTCAAGTGCGATCGCCACATGAGTCCAATGAGTCCCACCTTGACAGTAAACGACATAAGGCTCCCTTAGTGGACCATCAGCAGAAAATTCCAAAGTACTACCTTCAATAAACGTCCCTCCAGCCATAACCACATGGCTTTCATAACCTGGCATTTCTGCTGGTTCAGGGTCAAGATAAGAACCAATAGGAGAATTTTGCTGAATAGCCTTACAAAAAGCAATAAGCTTTTCTTTTGAACCCAACTTAATCGCTTGAATCACATCCCGACGCGGAGTAAGTGGAGCAGGATTGACAGGATAACCCAGCTTATCAAACACATAACCAGTCAAGTGAGTGCCTTTCATTGCCTCTCCTACCATTTGAGGAGCCAAAAACAACCCTTGAAATAGCAGGCGATTTTGGTCAAATGTTGCACCCCCATAACTACCAATTCCTGGTGCTGTAAGACGACAAGCGGCTTTTTCCACTAAATCAGCACGTCCAGCAACATAACC
>NZ_JAAKGC010000431.1 GCF_017591665.1 Aetokthonos hydrillicola CCALA 1050
CTCGAACTACCCAAGAAAATGCATTGTTTACTGCGTCGATATTACAACCACGACAAGTCAAACAAATTCTATTAGTGACCGATTCACCTCATATGTTGCGATCGCTACTGACTTTTCGCCGTTTAGGTTTTGACGTTATCCCCCATATCAGTCCCATACCCCCTAAACTCACTCCAACTAAAACAGCAATGCTGGTGTTCTACGAATATATGGGCTTAGTTAGCTATGGCTTGGAAGGGAGATTTTTTCCTCTTCAGAATGTTGCTGAAAACAAAACTCCCCCGATTGCAAAGTTAAGACAGTGAACGTAGTAATCGTCAAAAATTCAATCGAGCTGCTATGGATAAGAATTATATGTTAACGATTCTTGCTGCTTGTTTATTTCATCGCAAGAACGACATCTCAGAAACCGCTTGTCAATAGGGTTTGAGATGCGCTTACCCTGAGTAAACTTTTGCGATGTGTCTCAAAAATATTTTTGAGGCACATCCTAATTTAAGCAAGAAATACGACGGCAGTTGTCTTATATTTAAACGTTATGGGATGCACTGGTGCCTGCTATTTTATTTGGTATAATCAGACCGTAGTAACCAGCTGCGATCGCTGTTAGAGCATTGAACCAAACGTTATTACCAAAGATTGGCATCAGGCCAAATGTGGTATTAGTAAATGGCAGTATTCCCATAACGGCGATCAAGATGTACGCAATGGCGAAAGCCATTGAAAACTCGTGAACTCGTGGCGCTGGTATAGGAAGCAATTCCTAATAAACCTACAATTTTTGCTCAAGCTGGGCTACTTGAATTAGCTGGAAACAATTGGTCTAGAATTCCCAAAACCTCTTGCTCAAAAGCAACTTGAGCACGGTTAGTTTTGGCACCAACATACAAACGACCATCTTTTTGCAACACCCAAATTTGTGAGTGGGAGAAGTAACTCATCACGACACCCAGCATAAGCAAGGCAAATCCACTGTAAACTATCGGTATCCCTGGGTCACTTTTGATTTGTAAGCCAGTGCTACCAATCAAATCAATTACTTTCAGTGTCAGTCCATTAATTTCGGTAGACATTCCAGTACGAATAGTATCAACGAGCTTACCAGCGGAGTCATAGACTAACACCATTCCTTGCAAATCTTTTGCTATTAACGAGACACCAGCACTTAAAT
>NZ_JAAKGC010000125.1 GCF_017591665.1 Aetokthonos hydrillicola CCALA 1050
TATTTATCCCGCTTCATCAATTCCACCGCAGTGGCGGAACTTGGTGTTTTGGTTGAATCCTTTGACAGCAGTTGTTGAGGTTTATCGTGACCTACTTTTAGTTGGAGAAGTTCATCACTGGGGAGAATGGGGAGTCTCTACAATAGTTTCATCTATAGTTTTCTGTGGTGGACTGTGGTGTTATCGCCGTTTGCGTCCCGCATTTGCAGATGTTTTGTAAAGCTGCTTTACTATTCATCAAGTTATTTATAGGTTGATGCCAGATACCATAAAATAACCGGCTTGATACAGGGGAACTTTTGAGTTATTAGAGCTTCCTAAGTCCAAGAGATATTATTTTAGGAGTCAAACTAATTTAGCAATCCTATTTGAGTTGTGAACTTATACGAAGGAAGGCAATGGGCAATGGGCAATAGATTTTTTTGACGAATGATTTAGGATTGCTATACTTTAGGAATTCAGTTTATGCTGTTTACTCTGATGCGATTTAGTAGTACAGGATACTAGTAAAAGAAGAGTGACGCCCGAGCGCTTCTAAGAGTGCGATTTTTATGGTGTGAGAATTTTAAGGATTAATAGCACAAGCATGGGAGAAGAAATTGCAATTTCTCTGGACAACGTCTCAAAGTGCTTTAAGCGGTATGCACATCCTGTAGACCGGCTCAAGGAACTTTTGTTACCCGGTAAAACCAGAAGTGATGAATTTTGGGCGTTGCGAGGAATTAACTTAGAAATTCCTAAGGGAAAGACAGTAGGAATTGTTGGACGTAATGGTTCTGGAAAAAGTACGTTGTTACAAATTATCGCCGGAACACTGACGCCAACAACAGGAACAGTACAAGTTAAAGGTAGAGTTTCTGCACTTCTAGAACTTGGGAGCGGGTTTAATCCCGAGTTTACAGGAAGGCAAAATGTGTTTTTCAACGGGCGGCTTTTAGGATTAAGTCAACGAGAAATTGAAGAAAAGTTTGATGAGATTGCTGGATTTGCTGATATTGGAGACTTTATTGATCAGCCTGTTAAGACTTATTCTAGCGGGATGTTTGTCCGCTTAGCGTTTGCAGTTGCAGTAAATGTAAATCCAGATATTTTAATTGTTGATGAAGCGCTCGCCGTTGGTGATGTGGTGTTTCAGCACCGATGTATGCGGCGCATGCGAACATTAATGGATTCTGGAGTAACAACGCTGTTTGTTTCTCACGATTCAGGAGCGATTAAAACATTATGTAATTCGGCTGTAATGATTCATGACGGGAAAATATACACTTCAGGACTGCCGAATACAGTCATTATAGAATACATGAAATTGCTAACAGAATTAGAACTAGAATTAGATATAGGTCAACCTGAAGTTGAAGCAGCAAAATCGAGCAATCCGAATAACTCTCATCATTTAATTTGCAATGGAGTTGATGTAAAAGAATCTTCTAGTAATATAAAACTAGCAAGGAGAGGTAATGGTAAAGCCGTTATAGAAGAAGTCAGTTTACTAAATCAATTTGAAGAATACGTTGAAAGTCCTATTTTTGGATTTAATGAAGAAGTAACATTAACAGTTTCTGTAAAGGTAAATACCTCACTTCAAGGATGTATTATTGGCTTTTATATTTGTGATAAAAACGGAAACGAAATTCTTGGAAGTAATACTTTTGAAGAAAGTCATCCGATTGGTAAATTGTCAGCAGGAGATAGGTTACAAATACAATTTAAATTTAAACTACCTATAAGAACTGGCTCTTATAGTCTGACGGTAGCAGGAGCAGAAAGCTATACAGCTATGACTTTTGACTGGATAGATAATGCAATGGTTTTTCAGGTACTACCGCCTGATACGGGTAAGCGTATCCATGCGTTAGTTGATCAGCCAATGGAAGTAAGGGTAAACCAGATCTCTCAACAAGCTTGAAAAAAGAGGAGTCAGAAACTGCCAAACCGTATAAAATTATGTATATTTTTAATACATATGTAAAATTTGAACTGGGTGCGTTTGATGAAACTTTTATTTTTAAATAAGCGTATTATTTAAACTACAAAATGTACACATTGTTAATATTAGTGACTTTAGATGAGAGTATGATTGCATGAATAGTAATTGGCAGAAAGATTATCCCTTATTATCAGATCTGTCTGAAGCAAATTTGGATGACAACAGCAGCTTAAAGAAAATGTTGCAGTTGGTAGGAGACAACAAGCGCGTGGTAGACTTCGGCTGTGCCACCGGTTATTTTGCTAAGTTACTTACTAACAGAGGTTGTCAAGTAACTGGAGTTGAAGTGAATTCAAAAGCAGCCAAATTAGCAGAACAATATTGTGAACAAGTTATTGTTGCTGACTTGGATTTTGTGTCTCTATCTGAGATTTTGCCAAAGCAAGGATTTGATGTTGCTGTATTTGGAGATGTTTTAGAACACTTACGAGATCCTTGGAGAGTCTTGAGGGAGACTAGAGAGATATTAAAACCAAAAGGATATGTAGTTGCTTCTATTCCCAATATTGCTCATGGTGCTATTCGATTGGCTCTATTACAAGGACGTTTTGAGTATATGGAACTGGGAATTTTAGATCGTACACATCTAAGATTTTTTACACGCAAAAGTGTTGAAATCCTATTTGACGAATCAGAATTCTTTGTAGATTCTGTGGAACGAACAAAGCTGTCTATTTTTTCTGGATCAAATTGGATACCGGAGCTTAAGCAAGATACTTTTGAAAGTAAAATTGTTCAAGAAATTGAACAAGATGAAGATGCAGATACATTACAGTTTGTCGTTAAAGCATTTCCTTCAACTATAGAGGGGAAATATGCAGTTTTGAGTAACCAGTATTCAAGCTTAGTTGAGGAAGTTAAGTCTTCCCATAGTCAGCTAAACCAAATTAAAGTAGAGTTGGAGCAATTGCAAATTGAACTACAAGAGAAAACAGGTCAACTGGAGTGTTCACAATTCCAAATTCAGCAAAAACAGTCTGAATTAGAGCTTTCTAAAGTTGAAATTCAGCAAAAACAAATATATTTAAATGAATCACAGTTTCAACTAGAACAAACTCAAGCGGAACTAGAACAAACTCAAGCAGAACTTCAAAAAGCCCAAGTAGAACTACAAGAGAATCAAGCAGAAGTAAGGCAAATACAATGTCAAATTCAGCAAACTCAAACAGAATGGCAGGAAACACAAACTAAGTTGCAACAAGCTCATCAAGGGTGGGAATCTTGTCAAAATATTATCAAAGCGATGGAAAGCAGTAAATTTTGGAAACTACGACAAGCTTGGTTTCGACTGAAACGCTCTCTTGGACTCAAAGCTTATTGAATTTTTTTAATTAAAGTAAAACTTGTCAACTAACAAGGTATACTCTGAGAGTAATTAAACAGAAACAACTGAAAATGATTGAAAAAAATCAACAGTCTCAATTACTGGAGATGCAAAAATATCTCGCTAACCGCCAATCACAACTGCTACAAATGCAAGGAGAAATTGAAAAAGATTACTGTCATCTCCAACCAACTCAAGCTAACGTTATACATGAAAATGCTCAACAAACATCTAAACACAATGAGCAATGTATAAATTTTGAGAAAGAACCTATTAATATTAAAGGTTCAGATTTAACTGTTGATGAAAAAAGATTATTAGTTATTTCTCGACTACAGGCGTCAAAAATATGCGAAATGTTGGGAAATAATCCTTGGAAATTGATATCAAATAGTCCCTATGATATCTGCGAAAATCCGTGTATTTCTATTATAATTACCCTTTTTAACTACTCAGAGTATATCTATGAATGTCTAGACAGCGTATCTAAATCAGATATTGCTGATTTGCCTGGCGATATAGAAATATTAGTAATTGACGACTGTTCAACAGATAACTCAGCAACTCTAGTTGAAGAGTATTTGCTAGAATCTAATTTACCTATTTGTTTGATTAGAAAACTGTTTAACACTGGTTTAGCTGATGCAAGAAATTTAGGTCTAAAACTTGCTCGTTCTCCTTATGTATTCATCTTAGATGCGGATAATTGGATTTATCCAAATTGTTTGACTGTGCTATACAACTCAATAAAATCTTCTAATTATGCTGCTGTTTACGGTGAAATAAGTAGATTTGATAACGAAACAAAAAAAGAAATTAACCGAATTTCATGTTATGAATGGGATGTGCATAAGCTTGTAAAGCAGCCTTACATAGATGCTATGGCTATGTTTAATAAAGACATGGTACTTAAGGTTGGTGGATACTCAACAGAGTTAATTGAATATGGTTGGTTTGGATGGGATGATTATGACCTCTGGTTAAAATTAGCTCAATTTAACTACACTTGTAAATTCGTACAAAAAGTTCTGAGTGCATATAGAGTTCATGGTTTATCCATGATAAACACTACTAATAAGTATACCGTGAACCTTACTAAATACTTTCATATAAAATTTGCTGATCTTATCAAGAAGTATAAATCATCGGATATGGTGTTTGGATTTTATGAAAGCCAAATTTATTCATCGACTGATTCACAGGCTCAACAAAGGGTAAACAAATCGGAATTGCAAGAGCTACATCAGGCGTATGCAATAATCACTGCAATGCAATCAAGCAAATTCTGGCAATTGAGAAATAATTGGTTTAAGTTGAAGAAATTTTTGGGATTAGCTAAGGATGTTGATGTTAAAATATAAACAAAATTAGAAATATGATTGAAAGTATATATTCCAAAGTTGCAGCTTACATCACTGCTTATAATGACTTAGAAGCACTTGATAAAACTATTAATGCAATACAGAGGCAGTCTTATCCTGTTATAGAAATATTTATAGTCGATAACTCTAAAACTGAGTTAGTTACTGAGGACAGATATAAGAACACAGTAGTAGAATTTCATCCTGAGAATCTAGGAGTAGCTGGAGGATTAAAAATAGCTATTAATTGGGCTACAGAAAAAGGATACGATTTTCTTTGGCTTTTTGATCAAGATAGCGAACCTGAGCCTGATGTTTTAGAAAAACTATTAGTGAAACACCAGGAATTATCTCACAAAGGCGAGAAAATAGGAATTATCTCTCCTGTCATTATTGATATAAATACTAAACAAGAATTTGCAGGGTGTGTTTTTCTAAAATACAAACTTGTACCTATTCCTGGGTGTTCGGAAATTAAAGATTTTTATAAGTGTGATGCTGTAATTACATCTGGTTCTCTAGTTAATCTCAGTTCAGCTAAACACGTAGAACCTCCTATAGAAGAATTATTCCTAGATGCTGTGGATTACGCATACTGTATGAACTTTAGAAAGAAGGAGTATGAAATTATTGTTGTCAAAGATACAATAATGAAACATCGGGTTGGCAATTATTCTAAAGTAAAAGATAGGCTTATCAAAGGAAACAACGAAGTCATAACTTTCGTTTGTTCACCGTCTCGGTATTACTATGCGTGTAGAAATCATACTTTTTTTGAGACTCGCACTGCAGAAAAAGCTATGTTATACCGTTCAGTTATATATAGAACCAAGTTATTAATAGATATGATAACGCGAATCATACGTTACGAGCCAGACTTAGTTTTACTTAAAATATGGGCTTGTATACTTGGAACTTTTGACGGCTTTATTGGAAAGCTGGGTAAAACTTGGTAAACTAAAAACGCGAATTCAACTAATGGCACAATGGGTAAAATCCACAGAACCTGCAGTTCCGGTAGAGTTTAACAATATTAAATTCTACAAAAAATTAGCACCCATCTGGGCTAAATGAGGGATTCTTGAGCAACAAAACAGTAGCAGCATACATTACTGGATATAAAGATTATGCAGCTATTAATCAGTGTATTAAGGCAATTAGTCAACAGTCTTACAAAGTAAGTGCTATCTTTGTGCTAGACAATTCGCCTGTTTCACTTATAGAAGGTGTTAACGATAAAATCTTCGTCAACCACCAACCAAGTAACATTGGTATTGGGGAAGGTTTGAGGATAGGATTAGAGTGGGCGCTCAGCAAAGGATATGATTTTTTGTGGACGTTTGATCAAGATAGCATTCCTACTGCTGATTGTTTGGAAACCCTTTTAAAAGCTTATGATAAGTTCTTTAATGAGAATTATAAAATCAGTATTATCGCTCCAAGTTCTATAGATCAAAGAACTAATGAAGTTATCAAGGGTGTAATGTTTAAATGCGATCGCTTTGTTGCTCGTGATCATATTCCTACCGTTGATTTCTATGAGTGTGATGCGACGATCACCTCTGGTTCGTTAATTTGTTTGAGAGTTGCGACATCTATTTTACCCCCCAGAGGTGATCTATTTATTGATGGTATTGACCTTGATTATGGATTGCGTTTGACGCAACAAGGTTTTAAAAACCTAATTGTTCCTAGTGCAATTATGTATCACAGTTTTGGTCAGCCTATTAAAGTTAGATTTTTCAATAGAGAAATTTTTGTACAAGAATACTCCGCGCTTCGCCACTACTATATTTGCCGAAATCACACATACCTATCCATGCATTATGCAAAAGGATGCTACAAACTAACAAGCTTTCTACGGCGCGTAAAGTTTTTAATCCGTGCTCTTGCGTTTATCATGTTGTATGACTCCCAAGAAAAGAGGATCAAAATCTGGGCTTGCCTATTAGGAACGTTTCATGGTTTAAAAGGTAAACTAGGAAAAACTTGGTATTAAAACTTATAATTAAGGATATACTAACGTTAGATTATCTCTACTTAAGATATGTCTCATGCAAACAAGTGTTACATAGGAGAATTTTAAAAATTAGCTTTTTATTATATAATCACGCTTCAGACTTCGATTTTAACCCATGCAGGCTAGTAACTGTGCCTGGAATTGGGGAAATAAAATGCTACACGCTCCTATGGAGCGAAGCGCACCGATATAGTATAATGTGTTTATTTGCCTAGCATCTGTTGTATTATAATTTCCTGTCATGAAATTGTGCCATGAAAACATAAAAAATTCTTGAGTATCTTTTATGACTATTGACAATCGACTCTTTAAGCTGTTTTTTGCAGAGCAAGTAACTTTATATTTTTCACCTTAATTTATGACTGCTGAAACAATAATTCCTTCTTTAACAAGTTTAGAATATATTCTTTATATCGATAATAATGGGCAATTACCTGAAGAATTTCAATCAAAAATAGGAGTATACGCAATTTTTGATCAAGAAAAAATACTTCAATTCGTAGGATATTCTCGAGATGTTTATCTAAGCTTAAAACAGCACTTAGTACGTCAACCTAAAAATTGTTATTGGGTGAAAATTCAGACAATTGAACGTCCTAGTCGTACTTTTTTAGAAAATGTGGAGAAGTTTTGGATTGAGGAAAATGGTAGTGTTCCTTCAGGCAATGGGAACGAGAAAGAAAAATGGACCCAGCCTATTAATGTTAAGGCTTTTATGCTAGGGGATGAACAGGCTAACTACGACAATCCAGCGAATGATGAAATGACACAAATCAAAATTATAAAAAATGTTGCTCGACGAATAGAGACAGAAATTTTAGAAGAGTTAGAATCTCGTGGATTACAAACACAACTTCGCTTTAATCCTAAGTTAAAAGAGCAAGGGCTATTGGATTTGAAATGAACACAAGATTCTAATCGGGTTGTTATTTTTTATACTTAATTCAAAGGTTTGTAGTTGCGCTTTAGCGTGCTAAAGCAAGCCAGTGCGTTAGAAGGGTTTCCCGGCTTAAAGCAACTGGCGCGCAACTACGAACTTAAGAGGTTAATTGCTGTTGTTCTTGTTCTTTTTGTAATGCTGCGTACAATCTATTAAGGGCATTTACATAAGCTTGGGCTGATGCTACGATGATATCCGTGTTTGCTGCATGACCAGAAAATATTTTATTTTTGTGTTTTAGGCGGATAGTTACCTCGCCGATAGCATCGATACCCGCTGTAACAGACTGTACAGAAAACTCGATTAACTGGTTGGGGACATTTACTACCCTGTTGATAGCTTTGTAAACCGCATCTACTGGTCCTGTTCCAATTGCAGCATCAGTTAATTCTTCTCCTTCTGGGGTACGAAGGGTGACTGTAGCAGTAGGACGGGCGCGATCGCCACTAGAAACCTGTACTAACTCTAAACGGAATAAATCAGGGGCTTGTTGAATCTCGTCGTTGATGATTGCTTCCAAGTCCCAATCAGAAATTTCTTTCTTCTTATCCGCAACCTCTTTGAATTTTACGAATGCTTTATTCAATTCAGTCTCTGACAATTCATACCCTAATTCTGACAAGCGAGTTCCAAAAGCATTTCTTCCTGAGTGTTTACCCAAAACTATCTGATTTTCTGTTAATCCAATCAATTGGGCATCCATAATCTCATAAGTGAGCTTATTTTTCAAGACTCCATCTTGATGAATTCCAGATTCATGGGCAAAAGCATTTGCTCCGACAATTGCTTTATTTGGTTGGACTAGCATTCCCGTTAAATTAGAAACCAGACGAGAGGTTTTATAAATTTGTCTAGTGTCGATATTTGTCAGGGAATCTTCAGAATCTGCCGGACGACCTAAAAATGGATTAAAATACTGCCGACGTACATGCAACGCCATTACCAATTCTTCTAATGCTGCGTTTCCTGCTCGTTCACCAATCCCGTTGATAGTACATTCTAATTGCCGCGCTCCATTTTTCACAGCTTCTAAGAAGTTGGCAACAGCTAACCCTAAATCATTGTGTCCATGGACTGAAATAATTGCTTGATCAATATTAGGTACGTTGTCTTTAATGCCCTTAATAAGGGATCCAAATTCGCTTGGAGTGGTGTAACCCACTGTATCGGGAATATTAACTGTTGTTGCGCCTGCTTTTATAACTCGTTCTAACACTTCATAAAGAAACTCTGGGTCAGAACGTCCAGCATCTTCAGGAGAAAATTCTACATCATCAACAAACGTTTTAGCATAAGCGACCATTTCTTCTGCGATCGCTAGCACTTCTGATCTTGTCTTTTTCAGTTTGTACTTGAGGTGAATATCACTGGTGGCGATAAAAGTATGAATTCTGCCAAAAGCAGCTGGTTTTATGGCTTCTGCTGCGGCTTTTATATCATCTTGCCGTGTTCTTGCCAAAGAGCAAATTATTGGCCCATCTTCCGTTCCGACGACTTTAGCAATTTTATTAACAGCCTCAAAATCTCCAGGACTAGCAAATGCGAAACCCGCTTCTATCACATCTACACCTAGACGTGCTAGTTGTTTAGCGATCGCTAGCTTTTCATCTATGTTGAGGGTTGCTCCTGGGCATTGCTCCCCGTCTCGAAGTGTGGTGTCAAAAATGATTATTTTATCTAATTTAGTATTCATTTCCGCGTCTTTGTTAAATTTTGAATTTTTACTTAACATAGCTTATAACTTTACTTTTTTTTACTCTTACCTTTGTAAAAAATAATTGTTTTCGCTTCTAACCATCAATTTTTTCTATTTGGTCGCGTATATCATTCAAATCTATATATCTATCCGTAGCATTACGTAGCTCTCTCGCTATCATTCCTTCTGTTGATACAACAGTAATATAAGTATTTTTTCCACGCAGTAGTTCGATAGCTCTTTCAAAATCTCCATCACCACTAAATAAAACCACTCGATCATACTGATCTACTGTATTAAACATATCTACGACAATTTCAATATCTAAATTTGCTTTTTGTGAATAACGACCAGAGGAATCATCATAGTATTCTTTGAGAATTTTAGTTCTAACTGTATATCCTAAACTAATTAGAGCATCTCTGAAACCACGCTGATCTTGTGGATCTTTTAAGCCTGTGTACCAGAACGCATTGATTAAAGCTGTCTCTGCCTGCTCGTTTCTAAAATATTCTAAGACGCGGCGTGGGTCAAAAAACCAGCCATTCTTTTGTTGAGCATAGAACATATTGTTTCCGTCTACAAAAATAGACAGACGATTCATCGGAGAACCCATAGAAAATTACACCTAAATAATAAATAAAGAATTTAGATTGAACAATAGATTATAGCAATTATAAAATGATATATTTGCTAATATCTATAAACATATCGTCATACATAGCTTTTATCTAACCTCTCTGACAGTAGAAAATGGGCTGAAACATTGGTATTGAGATGATCACGTGCTAAACCTTTTTTACTGTTTATGCAGTCATAAGCATTCCGTAATCAAAATCTACCAATAAAATTGACTAAACAACAGTATTCTTAGCAGTCTATCAGTTAAGTTTACTCCTAAAGAGGTATTTAATTGACTTAGAGTACAGATAATAGTGTCTCCGTCTTTATACTTAAGCGAAGAAGGTTGGTATCGAAACTTAAACAACGGCGTACTTGAGATGTACCTGCTTTAGTTCGCGACCTTTACTCTGGTTAGAGGGTATTTAAGCGGGTACGCACGAGCAAATGAGCTAAAGGGTGCTTGACGGCAAAGGACCATATCCTCAAAGCGAAAGACAAATGTAAATGTCACATAGATGCAAAAAGCACCCATATGATTTAACAAAAAGTTCCCAAAATCACCTTTCCATCAGGTAGAGTATTAAGTTAAATAGAGTGGCAGCGCACTAAAGGTGGCAAAATCTAGCTAGAACTCATATATACGTAAAAAAACAACTCTTGAAAGCTAGTCTAGACAAGAAAGGGTGCGTATTCTCCAGCTGCTATGAGCTTTACTGTGATGGGTGTACGTAAAAAGTCATCTTTTAAAGATATTGCTCGAAAATCAACGAGCCAAAAGTCAAGTGAACTTTAAGACATAAAATAATATGGGACAAAAATCTACATCTTCGTTAACAAAAAAATATGTCTCTGCTACCCATCGACAATTTAGTAACCTAAGCAAAGCAACTGTAACAGGGTTGGCACGTTCACCAAAGTTTATGGCCCGCTTAGGTCATGGGCTTAATGTTGCTTCGGCGCTAGGGGCAGCAATGCTAGCCACTTCTAGTTTGACCCTACCCCAATTTATGGAAAGTCAAGCTCAAACATTCTTTTATTTAATAAGAGGACCATTAACACCAACCAGAGATATAGTAATTTTGGCAATTGATGATCAGTCTATATCAGTGCCAGCACAGTATTATAAAACAAATCCACAACAGTACGCTTATTGGGAACCACTAAAAGCGTTTCCTTTCAAACGAGAAGCCTATGCCCAAGTCACCGAGCGTTTGATTAAGTCTGGAGCAAAGTCCGTTGCAATAGATGTTTTATTCGATACGCCAAGCAGTTATGGTAAAAATGATGACGAAAAGCTGAGACAGTTATTACAGCGTTATGGAAGTCAAGTGACCTTAGCGGCTCTTTACGAAAATACCGAGACGGAAAACGGTAGCGTAGTACAACTCAAGGGACCGCAGCAGATGTTTCTTACTGGATCTGTCTCAATCGGATTAGTGAATTTTCCTTTAGGAGCAGATGGTACGATTCGGAAATTAGCTAGCGAGTTTCCTAAGTTGTTAGGTGATGCTGTGTCGGAGAAGTTGCCTTCCTTTGATGAAGCAGTTCTTAGAGCATCTCAAGTAAACTATCCCCAACCCAAGGGAAATCAAATTTATTTTCAGGGACCAGCCGGTACATTTGAAGTGATTCCGTTTTCATACGTACTTGACCCCCAAAATTGGGATACTTATTTACAGCAGGGAAAGATTTTTAAAGACAAAATTGTGTTGATTGGCGCAACAACTAAGTTGAGCACTGATTATCATCCAGTAGCAGCATCTGGAAGCTGGCTGTCGCCACAACCTATGTCAGGAGTAGAAATTCATGCTAATGCGATCGCAACTTTAATCGAAGATCGAACAATCCAAGAAATCCTTAAGAGTGGTCAAGCACGTGGTTTATTCGTACTTGGGTTAGTAGGTGGATGCGGGGTAATAGTCGCCAGGAAAAAGCAAGGCATTATCAGACTATACTTAAGTCTTGCTCTTGCTACCCTTTGGGGAGCAATTAGCTATATATTATTTGTTTATGCTCAATTAATTCTCCCCGCAGCTGTTCCAGTACTAGCGCTGGCAACGATTGGGCTTTGCTATATGGGAACTGAAGTGGCTAAAGAAGTTTTCAGAAAAAGTCAATTGTTGGATGTTTTTCAAAAATACGCATCTCATCATGTTGTTCGGGAGATTCTCAGTCAGCAAGATGATCTCAAAGACTTACTCCAACAAAGAGAGATGGCAATATCAGGAAAGCTTCTTGATGGACGTTACAAGATTATTAAAGTTCTAGGTTCAGGTGGGTTTAGCGAAACTTATATTGCTGAAGATACCAGACTTCCTGGCAACCCTTTATGTGTTGTAAAGCAGCTAAAACCTGCCCATAGTAAACCGGATCAGCTGATAGTTGCTAGGCGTTTATTTAATTCCGAAGCACAAACACTGCAAAAATTGGGAAGACACAACCAGATACCCCAACTTTTAGCCTATTTTGAAGAAGAAGAAGAATTTTATTTAGTTCAGGAGTACATAGTTGGTCATGCTTTAAGTCAAGAACTGCCTACGGGAAAACGCATCCCTGAAACTACAGTTATCAAGATGTTGCGTGATTTATTGGAAATATTGGCATTTGTGCATCAAAATGGTGTTATTCACCGAGATATTAAACCCAGCAATATTATTCGTCGTGACTCAGACGGTAAACTAGTATTGATTGATTTCGGTGCTGTTAAAGAAGTTTCGACACAAATACTTGATAATCAAGAGCAAACCTCCTTCACGATTAGCATTGGGACCAAAGGTTATGCGCCTACTGAACAATGCTATGGGCGTCCCCAATATAGTAGTGATATCTATGCAGTCGGTATAATAGGGATAAAAGCTTTAACTGGTAAAGCACCTCATGAACTAGAAAGAGATGGTAATGGAGAGTTGATATGGAGTACCTTGGCAGAAGTAAGTAAACCCATGGCTAAGATTCTTAGCAAAATGGTGTTGGAAAACTTCCAGCAAAGGTATCAATCTGCCTCTATAGCTCTTGAAGCACTTAACAAATTAATAGCTCTTGAAGGTAAATACTCTTTATCAACAGATGATTTAACAATAGCGACGATATCGTTAGAAGATGATTCGTACACTCCTACCACACCTTGGACAGGAGTAACTGAACAAACCCCAGATTCCCCTCCTCCTGGTTCTTAACCACTCAGGTGATACTATCTGTTTTAGGAATTCTGTAAAAGCGCAGATATTCAATAGAATTATCGGCTATTGAGAACTGGTTTCCCGCTTCAGCAACAAAATAGTAGCGTCTACCTTGAAAACCTGTAAACCTGACTAACATTTTGTAACCGTTGAGAAATTGAACTTCATAAATTTTGCCAACCTCCAGTTCATTTGGTTGTATTTGTTCCCTCATCGTTGATAGCCGAACTGTTTGGTTTACTCAAGTGAAGATTGGATATGGGTTGTGAACTAGTTACATAGAGTTTCTGTCACCCTGTTTGTTCTGGTGACATATATGCTAGAGTTCCTTCGATGTAGTTGGGATTGGTAATCTGGGGTACCTCCTGATTCAACTTTGACGCGATGCTAAAGTCAGTAAGTTTAACTTGTTGG
>NZ_JAAKGC010000432.1 GCF_017591665.1 Aetokthonos hydrillicola CCALA 1050
ACAGTGGCTTGGGAGTAGTTATTGCCATGTTCGATATAGATCTGTAAAGCTTGATGATAATTGCTCCTCGCCTCCTCATATTCCCTGAGTTGTTGCGCTATTACTCCTAACTCATAGTATGTGCTAGTCAGAGTATCACCCAATTGAAACTCACACAGAACACAAATTTGGCTTAAGTCTGATACTAGATTCGTATCAAGAGAAACTAGCCTCAAAAGGTTGAGGATAGTTGCAACTAGTGTGGGAGACTCTTGACTGGTGGTATGATTCTGCTCTCCCTGACCTCTTAACGACGAGAAAGGGTTCATCGCTTAACTTTGATTTTTTGGTAAAATTGTTAACTTCTTTGTCTTAGTTTGCTGTATAAAAGCTGAATTAGTATTTCAATATATCGGGTTAGAATTACTTAACAGGTTCAGTCAAATTATATTTGAGCAAAATTATACCTAGGTTTTAATTACCTTGCCTCAACATAATATACATCTTCTTCTTTTGCTAAATAATCTACAAAAAATATATTTTTTTTGTGTCTGGTAGTTATCAGTATTTTTGCAATACTCTCTCCAAGAAATCATTTTTTTTGCTAAAAAGTTGTTAATTGTGAACATAGAATTTGTGATATTTTTTGGCTGGTGGCTAAAAGTACCGGTATTGAAATTAAAAAAAATAAGGCTCTACTCCTGAGCTAGTATTACAACCTAAGGCTTCTGGATTTATCTTTTAAGAAGCTTCCAAAATAGCTCAAGCTGGTTACAAAGGCTCAGAGAAACATATTATATGTCAGTCAAAGTGTACTAAAGCAATAGGGTAAACAGCCCCTAGTGACGTCAGCACCAGGGTGCATAACCCCCTATTTATTATTTAGTAATCACGAAATAAATCAGCCAAATAGCCATAGCACGTAGGTAAGTACAAGCACGAAAAGTCCCAGATGTAGTGATAGCTTCAGGTGTGCGGAATTGTAGCCCATTGTTGTAAATTTGATGTACTACAACTTCTGCCAGCTTCAATCCTTCATCCTTCATTCCCATTTTTACAAGAAAAGCTGCGATCCCAAAATTTATTCCTGTCCAAATCTCCAAAGTAGTAAATCTCATCAGCAATTTTGCTACCCAAACCAACGTATTGGCTTTAAACGCTGCTATTGAAGCAACCCGTGCGGGTGAATA
>NZ_JAAKGC010000126.1 GCF_017591665.1 Aetokthonos hydrillicola CCALA 1050
TGCTGAGGTCGCCGTTGACGATGGAACTAGCTAGTTGATTTTGAGTGTCGACATAGTAGGAGTTTGCGTTGACAGAAACCACATAGGTTGTATTAGCCTGAATAACAACTGGTACACTGAGAGCCTGCTCCTGCCAGCCAGAAGCTGTCTCGTTAGTAAAAGCAACGCTTCCAAGGAGAGTTCCTCCTGCCGTCCAGATCTTGCCAGTGTGAGTTCCTGTCTCACTAGCTGCTTTCCAAAAGCGAATTGAGGTAATCTGCCCTCCTCTAGCACTTTTGAATTTCATTCCTAATTCATAAGAAACCCCATCAGTCAAATTTGGAATGCTTGGGACTTGAGTCGTGAATATCTTTTGGCTGGTCACTGGGGGGTTTGCAGTAGCAGTAAAAGTTACGCTACCTATTCCGGTTACCGTAGCACTGACAGTATTAGTCACAGGACTGGTTGCCCCAGCAGCAGTTCCTAGTGTTAAAGTAGTATTAGCTTGACCACTAGCATTAGTTACTGCACTTGTGGGTGAGACTGACCCCCCGCCAGCGGTAACGGCAAAGTTCACAGTCGTCCCAGATTGAGGATTACCAGCAGCATCTTTAACTTGAACAACCAAGGGGTTAGGTAAGGTAGTTCCGGCATTACCAGTCTGATTGTCGCCACTAGCTTTTGTAATGGTCGCAACGGCAGCAACAGAGAAATCAATATCGCGATAGTAGTTAGTATTCTTGTAGGAATTAGTTGGAAATTGTCCTGGAGTCCCACTAAACAGCCCATTATTACCGTCTGCCACTGAACTGAGAGTTCCATTGGTTATAGCGCTAGCTAGTTGATTATCGGTGTAGACGTAATAAGCATTTACGTTGACGGAGACCACATAGGTCGTATTAGCCTGAATACTAAGCGGCGTACTGAGAGTCTGATCCTGCCAACCAGAAGCGGTCTCGTTAGTAAAAGTAACGCTTGCTAGGAGAGTTCCTGTTGCTGACCAAATCTTGCCGGTATGAGTTCCTGTTTCGCTAGCTGCTTTCCAGAAACGAATGCCAGAAACTTGCCCTGCTGAGGTGGTGCGGAATTTCATTCCTAATTCATAAGGAACGTTATCGGTGAAATTTGCAACACTTGGGGCTTGATTAGTAAAAAGGGTAGTCATTATTCAGTTGGATTTATGCAATTGAGCCAAAGTAATTCATCTAACTTTCTGCCGGAACTTAAACAAAAATTAACTGTAAATAAAGCCTATTTATGCTTTATTTGCAGCAAACGTATCACGATTGAGAGTCAACTAATTGAAAAGACATAGCTGTTCTAAACGCTTGTAAAACTTTAGTGAAAGTTTTCAAAGACTTGTTTGCACAACTAGATTTTAATTTGATGGCATCCCAATCAACTACTTGCACCTGATATCTTTTAAGAGTAGGAATTACCAATTGATACCATATGTTATTTTCCTACTTCTATAATTAAGATTAATACTTTCTCTATAACCATAAATGTCAATTTCCAAATTAAAGAGTAACCTTAGACTAAGCTTAAAATACGCAATTATTTCGTACAATACTTTTTTAAATTTGTAATTTCTTCTTCAAGAACCTGGAGACGATTTAGTAAATCAGACTTACTTAAACCTAAAGTGCTTTTTACGGACTTAATGACATTTGAAGCTGCTGTTTTTTCTCCCTTATCCCACTGCACTTCCCAAATTCTTAGAACGCCATCACCTGTAAGAACGTCGACATAACCTTTTGATTTCGATCTGGCAATAATTCGACCAGGAACGCGTCCTACATAAGTAGGAGGATCATCCACTGGCTTTGCTTGCCAAATTATTAATTTTTTTCCCTGAAAGTAGGTGTAAGCGCCAGGGAAAGGAAATACTAACGCTCGAATAAAACAGTCTATTTTTCTCGTAGATTCTGACCAATTAATTTCACCATCATCTGGTAAGCGAGTACAACAATAAGTAGCTTTAGAGCTATCTTGTGGTATTCCTTCACAGCCATCGAAGGCTTTAACAAGCGTTTTTCCTAGGTGTTCACGCTGAATTTCGTTGAGATTGTGATATAAATCAGCTACTGTAGCCTCAGAGGAAATTGGAATCAATTGTTGAAATAAAATATTTCCCTCATCCAACTCCGGAGAAATTCTATGAATAGTGATTGCTGCAAAACGTTCATCATTGATCATTGCCCAGTTGACGTTAGCACGCCCTCGATACTGAGGTAAAGGTGAATAATGAACATTGATAAAAGTACACAATTCAATTATTTCTGGTGTTAAAATTTTGTTATAAGAGGAAACTACTACATAGTCTGGCTTTAATTGTAAAATTAAATCTTTAATTTGTTGTTGTGAAACTTCTGTAAAAATAGGAATACCGCTCTGTTTTGCTAAGATAATTATTGGGTCATCTGTGTAAGATTCAACATCTATATTTCTCACTATTCCTTGGATATTACAATTAGAAATTAAAGATTCCAAGGCAGTTAAAGTTGTTATACCTAGACCGATTAAGAGTACATTAATCATTTAGCTACCTAGATTGTAACAAAGGACTGATTGCATAAGGTAAGAGACTTTAAAGAATGAATTCAAAACATGTTTTTTGAGATAGCACCGAAACCTTAAAATAGTGCGTTACCGCTCTACCTAACACACCATAGAATACTTAATTTTTTTCATAAATCAGATGGGATTCCTATGGCAGAATCTGTCAGGATAGAAATCTTAAAAGTTTACAGCAGTTGTACAAATTCTAGAGAATCTTGATTTAACTCGGAAAATTGTTGTCGCCAAATAACTTCAGCCGCTTTAAAGCCTCCTGTTTGCAGTCGAATGATGGGTTCTGGCCCCACTCCTGATGGCAAAATAGCCATATGTCCCGGTTTTGGCTCTATTTCTGGGTATACAGGTATGTTATGTGATAAAAACGTAGAACGGTCAATATCGCCCCAGTATTGAGCTACTACACACCCTGGCCAATACTTGGCGATCGCGATTATATCTTGAGCGGATAATACAGGCTCTTGTCGTGGTTGCAGAGCGACTACAACAGCATCGTAGATTTTGTCTGTAGAGGCTACCGTAAGACTTTCTACCGTGTCTACAGTTGCACCGGCGTTTATTAATCCACGTTGTATAAATGAACTAAAAGGGTTATCACACAATAGCAAGATGTTACTTGTATAAATAGCAATACCAGCATCTAGTAAGAGCTTAATTGCCATGATACCTAGAAACGAAAAAACATCCACTCCTGGATGCCGTTCATTGACCCCTGCAACTTGGATACCTCGTTGACGACAGACATTAAGATCCACATCTTGGGATCTAAATTCCCACGCCTCATACATCAAGCCAATAACTACTGTTGGTTTCATCCACTTAATCATCTGTTCATCAATAGGACGCACGTGTCCGCTATTGGTGATAATGTCTGCTTGGGCAACGATAGTTTTGGTTTTTTCTTGGCGAAATTCGATGCGATCGCTCACCCCTGCAATCTCTGCTAGCTGTTGTGTCCGCTTTATCACAGATTCTGCAGTACCGTAACGGCTACTACGGGTAAGTGCGAACACTTTTTCAGCCCCTGCCATAGCTGCCAGTACAGGCGTAACGATGTATGCTCCTGTAGCAGCTTCTGTCAGTATAATTAGACTGTCAAGTTGGAGGTTGCAGCGTTTAATTGACTGCTCCATAAGGATGACAAGACGTTGGGAGTTTAAACCAGGAGGGATATCGTTCATTACACCGTCACTCCCTGAAGAGTGCTTGTGAGAGTTTCAGCGATGCTATAAATTTGGTCTGTTGTTAGTTCAGCATACATTGGCAGTGAAAGTTCTTCCCTAGCTGCTAGTTCTGAATGAGGAAAATCGCCAAATTTATAGTCTAAATCTAAGTAAGCAGCTTGTAAGTGTACTGGAATAGGGTAGTGAATACCTGTTTGAATTCCCTGTGCATTAAGCTGCTGTTGCAATCTTTCCCGTTGAGAAGTACGTACTGCATAGACATGGTACACATGGTAACTGTAGCACATCACAGTGGGAGTCGTTACTCCCGAATTTGCTAATAAGCGATCATATGCTGCTGCGTGTGTCCTGCGTGCTTCCGTCCATTTATCTAAATAGCGTAACTTTAGCCTCAAAATTGCTCCTTGTACCCCATCCATGCGGTAGTTATAACCTTTTAGAGCATGATGGTACTTGCTTTCTTGTCCCCAATCGCGCAACATACGTATTGTTTTTGCATACTCAGGATTATTTGTGACGATTGCACCACCTTCTCCATAGGCACCTAAATTTTTACCTGGGTAAAAGCTGAAACATCCAATATCGCCAATACTACCTACGCGCCGTCCTTGATATTCTGCCCGGTGCGCCTGTGCTGCATCTTCAATAACAGTTAAACCATAGCGACGAGAAATTTCTAAAATTGGATCCATATCTGCTGGTTGACCGTACAAATGCACGGGCAGAATGGCTTTAGTTTTCTCGCTAATGGCTTGTTCAATTTTAGTTACATCGATGGTGTAGGAAACTGGGTCAATATCTACAAATATGGGTGTCGCGCCAGTATAAACAATAGCTGCAACACTTGCAACAAAAGTGAAAGGTGTTGTAATAACTTCGTCACCAGGACAGACGCCCGCTGCTAACAGAGCCAAATGTAATGCACTAGTTCCTGTATTTAAAGCTACACTGTAATCGGCACTGCAATATTGCGCAAACTCTTGCTCGAAAGCTGCTACCTCACTCCCTAGGACAAATTGGGTACTTTCCAAAACCTTGAGGACAGCAGAGTCAATTTCCTCTTTAATGCTCAAATACTGAGCCTTAAGATCTACAAACGGAATCATGCTGCTACCCCTACTTTATCAAGTTCAATTAATCTGCCCTGCGTTCTCATCGACTCCGTAGCTGCTTCCAAAATTTTCACTACCTGGAATCCTGCTTGCCCATCAGTAATAGGGCGCTTGCCTTTTTCAATACACTCAATAAAGTGTAATCCTTCTGTCCGCAGTGCTTCTGTCATATCCAGTTGGGGTGACCACATATCACCTGTGCGGTACCCAATGAGCATTTGATAAACTTTCTCGGCAGAATTATTGCCATTGACTGTAATGCCCTTGTCGTAAACTTTAACTTTTTCGCTAGGCTCCAAGTCATTGTAAACAATCATTCGCTGACTCCCGCCAATCAACGTACGGCGTACCTTTACTGGTGCTAACCAGTTGACATGAATGTGAGCAATTAAGTTACCCTCAAAAAACAGAGTCAAATAGGCAATATTTTCTGGTTCTCCAACAACATGACTCATTCCTGTAGCGGAAACGGCATAAGGTTGAGACGGCAATATATAGTTCATAATTGAAAGGTCATGAACTGCCAAATCCCAAATTACATTGACATCATGCTGGAAAAGTCCTAAGTTAACGCGTACAGAATCATAGTAGTAAATATTACCTATTGCATTTGTTACTACTAAATCTCTCATTTTACGTATCGCACCTGTATAGACAAACGTATGATCTACCATCAGTACTAGGTTACGTTTTTCTGCCTCTTCAATTAACCGAATAGCTTGTTCTGAGGAGACAGTCATAGGCTTCTCGACCAGTACATGCTTACCAGCCTGTAAAGCAGCTAAAGCCAAGTCAAAGTGGGTAGATACTGGCGTAGCGATCACCACAGCATTAATCTTGGGATCTGTAAATATGTCTCGGCAATTTGTTGTTACCTGAATAGTAGGATATCGAGCTTGTGCTTTTGTCAACAATTCTGGTTTTAAATCGCTAATAATCGTTACTTGTACTTGTGGGATTTCAGCAAAATTTCTGACTATGTTAGGACCCCAGTAACCATAGCCAATTATACCTATATTGATATTTGTCATCGTCTCTTATTTAATCAGGGAATACTGTCTACCAACTACCAATTGATAATGTTCTGTTAGTTTCAGCAATCAATGCCATTAACGTTATGTCAATGAGAGTTTACCTCTAATTCATGAATATTTATTTCTGCTGGAAATATCTAATAAAAATTTTTGTGCTTACCGAGAATGCAATGCTATTAGCTACTTAGCTGCAACCACTAGTACCGCTTCGCGAAAGTCACTCATTCAAAAGTCAAAAGTCAAAAGTGTTATAAATCAAGGCTTTTGGCTATTTGAAATGGTCTACTTATTTCTGCCGCGCTGTACTAGTTACTATTCTTGGGGATGACGCGCAAGTACGTACATCGCCAATTATGCGAGCAGGTACTCCCGCGACAATTGCATTGTCAGGAACATCAGAAGTTACTACAGATCCAGCACCAACTATAGCTTTTTCTCCAACTGTCACTCCTGGAAGGATCGTAGCGTTACTACCAATTGAAGCGCAGCCTTTAACGTACGTCTTGACTACGTCCCAGTCAGCATCAGTTTTCAAGCTACCAACTTCATTGGTTGCCCGTGGATAAAGGTCATTAGTAAACATAACTCCATGACCAATAAAAACTTCATCTTCAAGAACGACGCCTTCACACAAAAAACTATGTGACGAGATTTTACAACGACTGCCTACCGTAACATTTTTCTGTATTTCAACAAAAGTACCTATTTTGGTATCATCGCCAATCTTACAACCATAAAGGTTTACCAGATCAGAATGAAAAATTTTCACATTTTTTCCCAAATGGACATCATTACTTACTGGCATAATTTCTCTATGAATAAAAATCCTAAAAAACTTTAGTGATGTTTTCTCAGTTTAAATAACTGTCCAAGTAGCATCTTCTAAATAAGTACATTCATCCAGTTGATATGGGTAATCTGGTCGCTCAAGGCTGAGCATTGAAACCTCAAACGAACAAATTTCTCTTAAATTCTCAAGTAAAGTGTCAGTACTGCGGACACTAAACCACGTTGTTAACGTATACGAACCCATGTATAGCCTATATTTTGGTACCTCACACCGAATAACGAATTTTCCTGACTCCTGACAGAATCGAGCTTTGTCAGCATCAAAGAAATAGAACATACAAATAGGTTGTTGTAGGCTACTAACAACTTGGAAGGAGAAACGTAAGCTTTGGTGAGGTTGATCAATGTGCATAGCAAACTCAAACATAATTGGTTTGCCCCAATCGTGAACTCCACCCCCTTCAGATGTGTGAACCCGTGACCAAGCTACATGGTTGCCAGTTTTGTTTGCAGGGGCTTGATAATAAGCCGGTGGATTGAAATCATCTTTTTGCCTAGCCAGATATAATTGCACAGCTTCGCTAGTATTACCATCGAACTGAAGATTACCTTTGGAAAGGAGTATGCAACGTTTAGTCAGTTGAGCAATAGCTTGCATACTATGGCTGACAAACAAAACTGTCCGTCCTTCCTTGGTTGCCACATCCCCCATTTTCCCCAAGCACTTCTTTTGAAATGCGGCATCACCAACTGCCAACACTTCATCAACAACCAAAATTTCAGGCTCCAAGTAGGCGGCAACGGCAAAAGCAAGGCGCACGTACATGCCAGAAGAATAGCGCTTGACCGGCGTATCTAAAAACTTCTCAATTTCCGCAAAGGTAACAATTTCGTCGAATTTCTTCTTAATTTCGCCTCTACTCATCCCTAGAACAGAACCGTTGAGGTAAATGTTCTCTCGCCCCGTTAATTCTGGATGAAATCCAGTTCCTACCTCTAATAGGCTTGCCACCCGCCCTTTGATAACAATTCGTCCGTTCGTTGGTTCGGTGATTCTGCTGAGGACTTTTAAGAGCGTTGATTTCCCTGCACCGTTTCGTCCAATAATACCAACGGCTTCACCCTGTTTAATCTCAAAAGAAACGGCATTTAATGCCCAAAATTCCTCAAGAGAAGGATCGGGTCTGTTTTTATTTGAGCGTTTGATCAAACTTTTTGTTAAGGATTTAGCTCCGTCAGCAATAACATCACGCAAAGCCTTATACTTGTAGCGGCTAGAGCTACTACTCTGATGGCTGATGATATATCTTTTGCTCAAATTTTCTACCCGAACTACGCTATCGGACATTTACCCATATCCTCCTTAAATTACGTTTGCAAATGTCCGTTCTATCGATGAGTAAGGCGATTTAAATCCCTTTACTCATTTAGTCCGGAAAGAAGGGCAGGCTTAATTACCCAACTAGAAGCATGAAACTTAAACGAGTAACCAAGAACTTTAGCTTTCTCTCTGAAAAGACCCTGGACACTCTATAATCGGATCTGGTCTAAATCCCCATCCAATTGATTCTGAGTTTCGAATTATGACTCCTTAATCAGGATGTTTTCTCTCACAGTTTTTGGGACAAAATTCACTTCATAGGTAAATTGATAAGTCCTTTACCAAATCAAACCCTCCGCAAGGAAAGTTCAGCTAATCTGCTCTTAATTTACAGGATTTTAATCCTTGATGAGGTTGAAAATATTCATCACTTTAATTTAATGCTTTACGTTTTTGGTTACACGTTCTCTGTCGTTCGGCCTCCTCCATCATTTCAATTGCAAAGAAAAGAGTAGAAGGTTACGTTGGACAGACTGAGATCATAAAGACCATCGAAGCCCGTATCCCAAAATTGACCTAGCAGTATTTAGTTAAAGTAATGAGTCTCGATTTTATATTTTTCTTGATGGTTAAGTCTTGTTTTTGGTCTGTACTTCAGTCTTTGCGCCTATGAGTGACTTGTAAGTAGGGAGCAGGGCGAGCAAGACACTTACATGCATGGCGGTGAAAATTTTTTTATCGGGACTGCCTTTTTCAATTTCACTTCTAAATTTAATAAACATATGTGAGGAACTTGTGAGGAATTTAATTTAAACTTGTTGGTAAGTGAGCGATTACGCAAAAGCGCAGTGACCTAAACTCACATCTTGTACCTGGAAATACATCTGTAGTTTTATTACTCAGTATTTAACCACAAACTTTGATTTAGCGATAAAAAGAAATAAAAATCAGGTATCCTTATCGCGCATCTTTTTACATTATCCGGTTTTATACGGAGAGTTTCAATACCTGAGTAAACCATATCTTGGCTCTTGTCAGATTTTGATACTGCTGGCGATTTTTTCACGGTCAGACCTCCTAGAATGATAATAGTAACCAGATCTGCTTTCAGTAGTAACCCCATTCACCACCATTCCTAAAACGCGCGATCGCGCTTGTTCTAACATTGTCTTTGCAGTTTTTGCAACGGATGAGTGTAGCACTCCGGGACGTACAACTAGCAATATCCCATCTGCCATCTTGCTCAATATCAAAGCATCACCAAACAAACTCAGTGCCGGAGTGTCAATAATTACACAGTCATAGCTTTCAATTGCTTCTTGTATCAATAAAGACATGCGCTGCGAGTCTAGTAGTGCTGCCACATTAGGTGGAATTGTCCCAACGGTTAGCACGTTCAAGTTAACTAATACTTCTTGGGTAGTGCGAGAAAACTCTGCTTGACCGACTAAAACATTACTCAATCCTACTAAGTTGGGTAATTTCCAGATTGCTTGTTGGCAAGAATGACGCATATCCCCATCTATCAATAGCACCCGACGTCCCATATGTGCTTTAGCTACTGCCAGGTTAGCTGCTACAAATGATCTGCCTTCACCTGGAGTTGAACTAACCACGGCAATTACTCTCAGCTGTTTATCAAAAACGGTAAAATCCAAGTTGGTCTGAAGCATCTCAAAGGCTGAATTGGCTGTTGAGTAAAGATTGTCTCTTACTGGCAGTTCTACTAAAGACTCTGCGTCACTGCTTTTAGATTTTTGACCAAACTGAGGAATTGTACCGAGCAAGGAATAACCAAATAGCTGTTGAACTCGCTCAATAGTTTTCAGGGATCGATCCATAGCTTCCAACATTAAAGCTATCCCCACACCTAGGAAAAATCCCAACAATCCACCGAGCGCGAGATGGGGTTTAATTTTTGAGGCGGCTTTGTTGGGAACTATAGCCTCAGATACAACCCGTGCATTACCAATATTTTGATTTACTACTACTTCCACTTCTTGCGATCGCTTCAGCAGTTCTTCATAAGTTCCTCGTGCTACTTGCAACTGTCGCTCTAGCTGTTGCTGTTTTTCTTGCAGTTTGGGTAAGACACCCAACCGTTGTTGGGAGATTGTGTATGCATCCTGTAAAACCTTAATTCGATTGGCTAGTGCTGAGCGTTCCACATCCGACTGTACCAACTGAGCAGTTAGAGTTTGCTTGAGTTCCCCCATCTGTAAATTTTGCGTTGGTACAGATTTTTCTATGCCCCCATTTTCTGAAACTCGTGTCGCTAACTGTTTTTTCAGAGATGTTGCTTTTGCCATCAAATTAACGATCACTGGATGTTCATTTGTATAGAGAGTCTGTGCCACCGTTAACTCGTTTTGGGTCTTCTGATATTGTGTTAATACCTCCTGCACAGCTTTTGATTGACTTAAATTGCCCGTATCCACAGCTTGCTGCGAATTCAATTTCAATTGACGTTGTAGAAGTTGTGAGCGAGTCTCGGCATCTACCAAATTTGATTGAGCTTGAGTTATCTGACCAGATAACTCGTTAAGCCTTTCCACACTTGTGGCAGCTTCTTGGTCTAAGGCAACTACTTTGCTTTGTTCTTTAAACTGACGCAAAGCTGCCTCTGCTCTAACTACCCTTGCCTCTACTTGAGGCAATTGGTTGCTCAAAAATCTACTCGCTGCTCTTGCTTGGGCTTGATTGACGCTAATATTGTTCACCAGGTAATATTTCATTACCGAATTCACAACATCTGCCGCTTCTTTTGGATCCCTACTAGTGTAAGAAACGGACAGTATATCCGTACCCCGGACACTTTTAACCTTGAGTTTTGTGAGAAGCTGACCTATTTCCATAGGTATTCCTTTGTTATCTGTCAAGCTCAGGGTAGTAATGGTATTCTTAATTATCGGACTTGAGCGAATTATTTCCGCTTCTGTATCTAATGGGTTGTTTTGTTGAGTCACACTGCTCAATTCCACAACTTGTTGCGAGGGATTTGTCAGCGAAGAAACGCGATCAGTTTTATTAAAAAGCAGCTTACCTTCCGCTTCATAAATGGGCTTTTGTCTAAAAGCAAGTAAAGCTGATAGTCCGAAAACTGAACCAGTTACGACTACTATTAACACCCAACGCCTTTTCAGAATCAGCAAGTATTGCTGCAAATCTAAGGTATCTTGGTTTTCTTGGTTAGACGACATGGTATCTGTTGCAAAATTTACCTGAAGGACTTACCAGTCGCATTGTCTGGAACTAGGAAACGGGTTGCTAACCCTACATCGCGGAGTGCGTATACATTCAGCTATTTCAAAGAGCAGCTTTCCTTACGCTTGGTAAACAGATTTCTGCCGATAAGTACCTAATGCTGTGAATCCAACATACAGAGACGCTGACAATTGTTATTGCCTGCCACCGCCTTTTGACAAGCAGCCAGTATTGTTGTAAATCGCAGAATTTTTCTTGGTCTTTTTCTTACTGATTAGAATCCATCAACCTGATAATACCTGATTGTAAAAGTCCCATGAGCTAATAACAGCGTCAGCACACACGCAATATGGTTATCATGCAACTATGCTGCAAATTAGCTGATTTATGATACCAAATCAGATAGAGAGTGGTGTCAGAGAGTATCTGAATTTATACCACTAGTACAGATCTGCGGAAATAAAGTTGATATCCTAAACCGTTAAAGAACTAGACTAAAGTTGATATCCTAAACCGTTAAAGAACTAGACTAAAGTTGATATCCTAAACCGTTAAAGAACTAGACTAAAGTTGATATCCTAAACCGTTAAAGAACTAAACTAATGAGAATTCTTTTTACAAAGAGGTAAAGGTTTAAAGCCTCACTCCTTGTGGGCGAGCTAGTTTCCCCTGCTCCTTATCATTTTTGCTTTATTGTACAGCCCTATTTACTTTATCGTACTAGCCCTAGTAGTTCTTTTGCTTGGAGCACTTCAGCTTTCAATAATGAGGCCACTATGTTTAATGGTACTCAAATTTAATCGCACTCAAATAACCTTAGAGTGATACAGTGTATTCCGCAACCCGACATAGTAAAACTTCACAATATCTTGATAAAACAAAGCAGTTTGTATTTTTTTTGTAAAACGTAAAATAAAGAAGAATTTTTTTCCATATAAACGATTAAATGGGAGAAGATTCTACTGAATAAGATCCACAACCTGATAATAAAAATACTAGTTGAGCGGATTTCAGCCGAAAACACAAACTGCATCCGTGATTTCAACAGGTTACGAGCATCCCAAGTTTAATAAGGTTAGTGTGAGGATATTGCTTGCTTGCCACTCCAGCTGAGCAATATATTCGCATGAATAACAATCATATCCCTGTTCTGTCACTCTCCGAGAGGGCGATCACTAGAAGCCTCATTAGGCGATTGATTCAAGCTATCCTATTATAAAAAAATGGATGTTGTATTTGTTACTACAAAAAAGCTGGCGATCGCTTCGTATACAAAAGCTCTAGGAATCAGAAATGGTAAATGTTTTCGGAAAGCGACAGAAGAGGGATATAGCAATCCTAAATGAGTTGTAAACTTCCTGGCTTAGGGAGAGACTGGGAACGGAGAATAGGGAAGAGAAAAAATAGATAGATAAGTATACATAGGTATGCTTGTTTTTTTTCACAAATGATTTAGGACTGTTATGAGCCTAAAGATTTGGGATATTCTCAACACGTCTGTCTGTGTTCAAGTATTACTTACGATGACACGCCCGGTACGAACAATTACCAAAATGAATAATGTCTACACAAACTTTTTGGAACATCTCAGCAAGCTCTAAGATACCGAAAGTCCGCAGCCTCCCCGTCTTGCTTTTAGTAAGTGACATTTCTTCCTTAGTCGTCTGTTTAGAGTTTGGCTTTTGGCTACGTAGCAGCAAACTACTCAACGAGTTTAATCTGATTGTGTGTGGATTAATCTTGCTGATTGTGTCGGTTTTTTATTTGGCAGACACATACAAACCAGATAGCCAAATTGCGGGTTTGCGAGTTCCAGCTCGGATCATACTATGTAACGCTTTTGTAGCTGGAGTTAGTGCTGCGTTAATTTACTTGTCCGGTGCTTGGAGACACAACCCTTTTTTGTGGCGGAGTGTTTTGTTACCAAGTCTAGGAATATTTACTATCTGGGTGGTGATATCGCGCTTATGGGCAGCTCGTTGGGTGAGATCGCAAGCCCAGCAAAGTCGCTGGCTAGTCTTAGGTGCAGGAGACAGTACTGTCAAATTTGTCAGAGATTTTCTGAAACTCAATCCCTTAGGGCGGTTGGTTGTTCTGGCTGAAAACCTTGAAAATATCACTCAATTACCAAAGAGTAGTATCAATGGAATGGGT
>NZ_JAAKGC010000127.1 GCF_017591665.1 Aetokthonos hydrillicola CCALA 1050
ACGTCTCGGTAAAAATAGGAGTGATCCTGCGATGACTGTTATACCAGCTGCTGCATAAAAAACTCCTTCCATACCACTAAAGTTTAGCAATGGTCCTAAAATAATCGGGGAGAGGAATTGTCCTAAAAAACTAACGCCAGTGCCAGCAGCTAAGATGCTAGAACCCAGTTCTTGAGGAGCGAGGCTTGCTAAACTGTCATAGAGGTTAGGTAGAGTAATCCCAAATCCAACGCCAAAGATGATAGAGGCTAGTAATATCCAGCCGATGTGATTTAGGAAGGGAATCGTTACTAAGGTTATTGCCATTAAGGCAAATCCTATAGCAATAGCTTTAGCTTTACCGAACAATTGTGCTATGTGTCTAGAACCTACGGCTGAAACTACTGCGGCTCCAACAGCACGAGATGCTAAGACAATACCGTTGAGAACAGCTCCGGCTCCAATGGTTTGTTTTAGGTACAGAGGCGCGTAGATGACTACGGCGTACATTGCTATAGAGTTTAAACCAATGACCAGCAGTAGCAGCCAGATTTTGGGATAGCTTAACACTTTAGCTAGCTGTTTGTTGCTACTGGGTAGCGAGGATTGTTTTTGTTTTGGCTGCTTTGGGTGAAGAAGTAAATTTGCTAACAGTGCAAGAGGAATTCCGAAACCATACAGCAAGAAAGCGAATCGCCAATTAATGGCTCCAGCCAAACCGCCTAGAAGTGGGAAAGCAATACCAGTGATAGTCAGTGCACTGGTGGCGTAACCAAGGGCTTGCGATCGCGCCTTACCTTCATACATACTTCCTAGTAAACCGAGGCTGGCTGCTGCACTACCACCACTGGCTGCACCCAGTAACCCGCGAGACACTAATAAAGGTCCCAAACTGTTCATAAAAGCCCCAGCTATGCCAAATAGGGCGAAGAAGATCAACGAAGGAATGAGTACCTTTAAGCGACCAATTCGGTCTGCTAAGATACCTAACGGGGGGCTGAACAAAGCGATTGTCAAGCAATGCAGGCTGACTAGGTTACCAGCAAATCTGGGATCAAGATGGAGTATTTGCACCATTTCGGGCAGAATTGGGGCAACAACCCCCCCTGCCATTGTGGTTAGGGAACCAGCCGCTAGCAACACTAACAATCTGGAATCACTCAACATAAGTTTAGAAATCCAAGATGTTTTGTAAATATAGCGTAGGGAGACCAGCGTGGCTAGTACCTAGGGGAGATAAGGACGACAAGGGGGAAATATTACTCCAAAATCCGTCGCTGTGTATTTGTAGGAACAAGTTGGTTGACTTATGGCAGACTAAGTAGCTAAATACAGAAATAAGCATAGAGGAACGATGATATGGAACTGGCTACGACTCTAATAGGCCAGACAGTTCAAAATGCTGTCCGACAGGTTGGTATTAATGCCAATTACTGGTACGCAGTTGGTTGGTCAAATCAACTGCGTACTGGTAGCATCATGAAGGTCGTTATTTGGCAGCAAGGGATTGCTGTTTATCGGGACGATAATGGTCATCTGCAAGCCTTGGAAGATGTATGTCCTCACAAAGGCGTGGAACTGCACAAGGGGAAAGTACAAGGCTGCAACTTAGCTTGTGCTTATCATGGTTGGGAATTTAATCCTGAAGGTCATTGTGTTGGTATTCCTTACCTTCCAAAGGAACAAAAACTTCCCCGCGCCCAAGCTCGGAGCTATCCAATTCAGGAAAAATACGATCTCATCTGGATTTTTCCAGGTGACCCCGCTTTAGCCGCAATTAGCCAGCCGCCCGATATTGCTGAATTCGACGAGCCTGACTGGTTTATGGTTCCTGTTCCTGCGAAGATCAAAGCGCACTTTACAATCTGTAATGAAAATTCTATGGACGTTTTCCATGGTTTTCTTCACCAAAAGTTACAGGGTTGGTTTGATCCAGTCTTGATTAGTTTACGAGAAACTGATACATCAGTACGTACTGAGTATAAAGTTTCTTATAAAGGTCGAATGGCAAAGTTTTTGGGGTTGAGCGAACACGCCAACCAGGTAACAACCTTACCTGTTTCCACTGAGTATCGCTATCCTCATTTTTACAGTTCTCTTCAGGGAATTTCTACTTTATACCTGATGCGGCTCCCAGTTGGGCCAACTGAAACCCATTCTATTGCTTTCTTCTTCTTCAAAATTCGGCTTCCGAAGTGGTTACTCCAACTACTCAAGCCTGTGTTACAAATACTTCTCCAGCGTCTTGTCTTGCTAAGATTTTTAGCCCAAGATATTGAAATGGTCGAAAGTGAACAGCAAACCTATCTAGGAAATCCAAATCGCCGCTATGTAGAAATTAACCCAGCTATTATTGCCGTTCAGAGATTGGCTATTCGGCAGTATGAACAATACGTGCAACAATCTAGTCAACAGCAAAATAATCCTAGTCGGAACCGGAAACCAGAAAAGTCTATCTCTATATCTGAGGCTATTGTCCCAGATATATCGGATATAACATAAGGAATATCGACGATCTATGAAGGCAAATCATTTAGCCTGGCTAATTCTTGTCTAGCTCACTCTACTTACCATAAAATTAGTATAAAGAATAACAAATGATTGGGTTGAATGTATTATTCGAGACTATAAAGTTCTATCTCGTCGACGGTAGTGCTAGACCTGGGTAGCATACAACCAGCTTATAAAAATATGCAAATATACTTTTGCTGTTGAAGCGATACGCTATCTAGAAGGTGAGGGGAGTAAATCCGTGCAAATTGTCAAAGAGTATGTTCAGCGTTGGTATGAAAGTGGGCTAGATCCCGACGAATATGTATGTCATAACAAGCAGGGTAATATAGTCGAAATTGAAGATGCGGCAACTGGTGATCGTCGAACCGTTCTCACCTTTTGCACAAATGATGTGTTAGGGCTAGTTCAAGAAGAAGCCGTTAAGCAAGCTGCTATTGATGCTATTTTAAAATACGGAACATCTAATAGCTCCACCTCCGTCTTAAGTGGTCGCATTGACCTTCACCGACAACTAGAAGACGAAATTTCTGCTTTCAAGCACCTACCCCACACGCAGTTATTTATGAATGCTTGGATGGCAATGCAAGCCTTAATGGATGCTTTTTGCCACTTAGCAATTCCAGTACCAGGATTTCAAAATACACGCGAGACGCTGATTCTCACTGACGTTCTCAATCATGGCTGCATCGTCTCAGCAGTGGTTAACGCTGGGACACGTTCAGGAAAGGTTTTTGGGCACAGTCCTCGGGTTCGTGTGAAAGCCTATCGGCACTGTAATATGGAGGACTTGGCTCGCAAGCTACGTCGATACGCCTTACCTGATGATCGGATTATGGTAATTTCCGATGCCGTGTTCTCAATGGATGGTGATATTGCTCCTTTACCTGAGATGCTAGACATTCTGGAAAATTATCCAGGCAGTGTCTTGGTGATGGATGAGGCTCATGCAAGCGGTTCGATAGGGAAAACGGGAAGAGGAATCTATGAACATTTTAATCTTCTCCCAATGCAGGCAGTTCAGCGCGGGGTTGTGCCACTGATTATGACGACTTTCTCTAAGTTTGCTGCTTCAGCAGGAGCCGCAATTAGTAGTCATGTGGCAGAACTTGTACCACTGCTTAATGTCTCTCCAACTTCCATAGGAACAATTTCTTTACCACCGCCAATGACGGCGGCTGCTTTGGAGAGTATCCGTCAAGTTCGTAAAGCTCCAGAACTTGTACAAAAGCTTCAGGAAAATACTCGCTACTTGCGATCGCGTTTAGCTGAGCATGATTTCGTGGCAATTGGTGAGACAAATGTTATACCAGTGATTTTACCATCGGAGCTTAATCCCAAGCTCTTTGCTAGAGAACTTCTACAAACTCACGGTATATGGGTTTCTCCCATTTGGTTTATAGCTAAACCTCGCGTTCGTATCACAGTTAACGCCCTCCATACTCAAGCGGATATGGATCGTCTGGTTTCTACTATGGTGGCAACTCGCAACTTATTGTATAAACCAACAATTAGTGCTTAGGGACTGGGGATTGGGGATTGGGGATTGGGGATTGGGGACTGCGGACTGCGGACTAGTAACTGATCACTGCTTTCCCCTTCCGTTACATAAGAGCTTCTAACCCTTCGGTCAAAATATCGCTATATGCCTAAAATTTTATCTCGTAGGCAATTACTCTACGGTGTAACGGCTTTAACTAGTCTTCTTTGCGCTAGTCTAATTGATTCACACTCTAAGTATTCTCTTTCCGCAACGGATAAGGTGATTACTAATCTAGAAGCGCAAGTCCCTGTTTTGATGCAAGCTGCGCTGATTCCGGGTTTACAGTTAGCAATTATCCGCAATAGAGAACTTTTTTGGAGTCACGGCTTTGGGGTGACCAATAAATACACTAAAAAATCTGTAACTAACGATACTATATTTGCTGCTGCCTCGTTAAGTAAACCTTTACTTGCTTACGCGGCATTGAAAATGGTGGAACAAGGGAAACTAGATTTGGATGCTCCACTAACAGACTATACTGCTAAACCCTATATTTCCGATCCCAGAATCAAGCTTATCACCACCCGCCGAGTACTCTCTCATACGACTGGTTTTCCAAATTGGAGCGGTGATGATCCTCTCAAAATTGAGTTTTCACCAGGGACAAGATTTAGTTACTCGGGGGAAGGTTATATTTACTTACAGAAGGTTGTAGAAGAGATAACTCAGCAACCTTTAAACGAGTATTTGCACTCCTCCATTTTTGTCCCATCAGGTATGGACAGTAGTAGCTTGATATGGGAATCAGGTTACCAAGCAACCGCTAGCGACGGACATGATCGCCAGGGTAAACCCACACCTATGAGTAAACCAAAGCGTGCCAGCGCAGCAGGGAGTTTGCGTACTACAGCCAGTGACTATGCCAAATTTCTCATGATGATGATGCAACCAGGTACCATTGATAGTCCTAGACTTACAGAGGCTAGCTTACATGAAATGTTGCGATCGCAGATTCAGATTAATCAGCTTCTTGGCTGGGGTTTAGGTTGGGGATTAGAAAAAACGAGGGATGGTAATTTTTTCTGGCATTGGGGTGATCTCGAAACATTTAAGAGTTTTACAATTGCTTCCAAGGAATCGGGTATTGGTATTGTAATTTTGACCAATAGTCAAAATGGCTTAAAAATTTGCAACAGAATTGTCTCTCTCGCAATTAGTGGAAAACATCCAGCTTTCAATTTCAAAATGATTAATTACTAGCTTAGGGTTTATTATCAGCAAGATTCTTCGCCTCTGCTAACATTAAATTCGAGCTATTAACGCCAAATTGGTAACCAATGCCAAAATTCAAAGGCTTAATGCTCTTGTCACTCTGATAGATTTTTCTCAAGTTTGGTTGATAATCATGGGCAAACATACGAATGGGACTGGTATAGGTGCCATAAAACTTCAACTTCCATTTAGAAAGGTCAAACTCTTTAAGCCGCATACCAGAGTCATCTTGTAAAAGATAGCTACTTTCAGCCAAAATTAGATTTTTAATCTGAGAAAAATCATCGCCATGCATTAAGTATGATGCTGCCTTTAAGTAAGTGAATTTCTTATCTAATTTGTTAATAAATTGACTAAATTGTGGTTGTTTTTTCAGTCCTTCATTAGACAAATCACTAGAAAAATAATATAGAGTACGAGTTTGAGATTCTCCCTCTTGAGCAAACATAATCTTCACTCCAGGAATCATGCCTTTCTTAAACGGCTGAATGTTTGCACTTTTGTCTATCCCAACTTCTTGCATGTCAAGGATACGATTTTGAGTACGTGCCAGAAACACATACAAAATTGGTAAAACTCCTTGTTTCTGCAAGTCCACCTTCATATCATTAGTTCGGAAAAAGCTAAATTGCAAAATTGCATACAGAGAACTTCTAATTTCCTGTAATTTTAAATTGCGTTTACTTTCAGAGAGACTAGCCAAATCAGGAACACTACCTACTGGTTCTAAACCCACTAATACATATTCTTTTCCTTTTGGAAAAAAAGAATAGGCGTACAAAAAATCTGGCCCACTAAAGGGATAAAAAATCGACCAAGAATCACTATGAATTTGTTGGAGCTCTTGCTGCGACCATTGTCTGACTTTGACTAATTGTTGATTTTCTAACTTTGACCAAGCATTATCAAAAGCTTTCTGATAGCTAAGCCAACTATCATTATTTTGAAAGCGATTTAAATCACTATTACTATCTACTTTCATTCCTGAGATAAATTTTGCTGTATTAGTCAAATGTTCTGATCTTGATTGATCAAATATTGGCTTTGATTTTTGGGAAGAATGTGGAGCAGGTTTAGAAGCATCTGGATTTTGATGAGCTATCTGATTAATTTCTTCTTTAGTTTTGGAGCTAGTAAAATAAACCAAAAATCCCAAAGAAACACAGACAGCAAGACCAACCCATATACCCAATGTTAATTTTACATTTTTTATCATAACTTTAATAAAAGGTAAGTAAAAAAGGATTCTAAATTGAGAATTTAAGAGGGAGCTACCTACCGCGCTGGCTGCTCCTCAATCGTTTTTTTACATCTGGAATTAGCTAATTCTTTTCGCAAAAAAGTAAATAATTAGACCAAGTCCCAGTGTCAAAAAACCTGCCAAAGATTCCAGAGGTTTAGCACTAAAGATAAAAACTAACATCCACAAACTAATTACTAAAAAGATGATAGGTGTAACGGGATATCCCCAAGTGCGATAAGTTGACGGTATATCACTGTATTTGAATCTGAACACAAATACTCCTAACACTGTGAGAAATGATGAGAAAGTTAGAGTAAATCCTAAATAAGTTATAACTGATTCAAAACTAGAAGTAATTAGTAATACGATCACTAAACATAGCTGAAACAAAATCGCGTAGTTGGGAATTCCTTGAGCATTCTTTTTAGCTAGCAATTTAAATAACCCAATATCTTCGCCAATGACTTGGCTAACTCTTGATCCAGCTAATACCATTGAGCTGATCGAAGAAATTAACCCGACAGAGATCAGTAATCCTATTATCTTTGCGCCGTTGGCACCAAAAATATAATTAGCAGCAATGTAACCTACTTCAAGTTTTCCTGCTAATTGCTCCAACGGTGTAGTATACAAAAACATCAAATTTAGCAGCAAGTATAACCCCATGACAATTAAAGTTCCAGTAATTAGTGCACGGGGTACATTTTTTTCTGGTTTTTCGACTTCATTTGCTAAGTAAACAGCTGCATTCCATCCTGAGTAAGAATAGATAACATAGACCAAAGAAACCGCAAATGGAGAACTGAAAATTGCGGACACATCTGTTGTTGAAGGCAAAAACCCCAATTTTTGTGGTTCTGCTAAGTAAAAACCGCAAAATACTAGCACAAGTATCAGCAGTACTTTAAGTAAGGTAAACATGTATTGAAAACTACTACCAAACTGTAGATTGCGCGTATGAATTAACGACACTGCAATCACAACCAATAAAGCTATTGCTGTTGGTGAAAACAGAGGAAATACAGCTGTAAAATACTGTCCCAACGACATCGCCGCAACAGCAATTGGTGCTGCAAAACCTACTGTTACTGATACCCATCCCGACAAAAAGCCGATTACAGGGTGATAAATACGCGACAAATAATAGTACTCGCCACCGTTGCGTGGCATTGCTGCTCCTAATTCACCATAAGCCAAAGCACCGCATAAGGCAAAAATGCCTCCCACTAGCCATAAAAATAGGATGACAAAACCAGATTTAATATCTACAACTTGGAAACCTAAGCTAGTAAATACACCTGTACCAATCATATTTGCTACGACAATACAGGTAGCAGTAAATAGGTTAATACTCTTAAAATTTGGTTCGTTATTTAATGACATTTTTGTGTTATTTAATGTTTTAAAAAATTATGGAACACAGATTTATAAAAATGGTTTTTTAAAGAAAATGCTTCTCCGCATTTGATTTTTTTGATAACCTCAAACTACGAGAAGTCATATAATTGTAAACAAGACGAGATATTTGTGGAAAAATTTCTGTATCATTAGCGTATGAAGAATCTTCACCAAAAATTGCTAAAATATAACTCGTTGAACTATTTTCTGTGGTAACCATTGCTGCTTCTGAGCGGGCAATAGAAACCCAACCTGCTTTAGAATGTAATTGAACATCCTTATCGAATAAGGATTCACCGAAAAAGGTTTTTACAGGGTTAAAAGTATCAGATTTTGCTAAATCTTTTTGCCAATTCTTGGGGTTTAAATTCCTTGTGATCCATTCACACATTTTTTGACTTGCTTGTGGGGAAACAGCTTGTTTAAGCTCACAAATTTCGTACAATAACCTGGCGGCTTGTTTAGTTGTGATTTTATTCCATTCAGAAATTGGGCTACCTAACATCTGTAATTCACTACCTGTAGGCTCTGGAAGGTTGATGTAGTAAATCGGAAATGTTTTTTCGCTAATGTTAATATTTTTGTAACCTGCTTGTTGAAAAAATCTGTTAAGTTGCTGGCGTTTGTTTTTCCAAATCTTAAATCGTTTACTATCTAGTTCTGGCTCAGAGTGCGTATTTGTAACCTGATCAACAATAAAACTAGCAGCTTCATTGTCGGATTCCTTAATCATTTTTGACAAGTAAGGAATAAAAGCATCCTCATTCTTCCAAATACCACTCTCTATCTGGGCATATAAAACAACCATCCAAAACATCTTAACTACGCTGGCAGGATATCTGGGTATATCTTGCTGATATCCTGCTATTTCACCAGTTTTTGTGTCAATTAAGGTAATTGATAACATTTTTGTCGGTAGATTTTTAGCAGCAGTAAAATGGACGACATTGTTAACAATTGCTTGTAACTTCTCACTTTGCCTAAAACTTGGAGGTGTTTTGAGATTGTATGTAACTTCTGAATTTTCTTTTCCTGGGTAACGAGAGGGAATGAGATGTGACTTAGCACTAGCCCAATCAGGAAGTAATGGAGTTTGAGTAGAATTGAATCCTTGTTTGGGAGAAATGTGATCAATAAGTACTGGAGTTGCAGTAGGTAAATTGAACGCTGCTTGTTTAGCAGAATGACTAAGAGAGCCCAAGGAGACAGTAGGTGAAGCGAGGATTTTTTGAGTAGATTGTTTTGCCCAATGCTTCATTATTAAAGCCGGTACTAAAACACCTAGGATTATCAATCCTAGAGTCAAGATATTGAATTTTATCGCAAAGCTTAATGTAGGAATTCGGTTACAGAAAAATTTTCTATACCATTTTCGCATTTTATAATTTTTGGTAGATGATTTTTGAAAATATATTTTTATTTCTAAGTATTAAACTTTCCTTCGTAAAATGTATCAGTAATTACCTAGATTTAGGAATGTTTTTTAAGAAAAAAGCGAACATTGTATTTTATGATACTAGAATTGCTTTACCCTTCTTAATTTTTTGAAGATTCTGGACTTTTATTAGGGAATATCAGGATTATTCAGCTAATTTAAGCTAAATAATAGTAAATTGCTCAGATTTAATGCGTTTAAGCTCCATGATTAAGGTTTTGCACAGCAAAGAAAGCGATTATTTATCTTAATAAAGGATATTTTCTTGACATGTAAATTAGTTATTTTTACTTAAATGTTAAAATAACATGACATTTTTTAGTTCTTATTGCTTTCCTATGTTCCCCCAAACTAATCAAAGAAACTTTGAAAAATTAGGAATTAATCACTATTGCATACCCGTAAATCTGCCCAAAGTCATAAATTAATTAAGCAACTGAAGATCATCTGAATGGGGAATTGTCAGGGAAAAAACATTGTGATAAAATCTTTAGCCTGCAGAAGGATTTCATCTTTAGATAATAAATAATCGCTCATAACGAATGGTGATAAAGCAAACCCCAGCAATTCAAATTCGCGCTGTTAGTACCTTGGCAGACAACGAGATGTTCTTGGATGTTCCAGCACGGGTTTATGCCAATGATCCTTATTGGGTAGCACCTCTACGTAGCGATGTGGCAAAGAAGTTTGCACCTGCAAACCCTTTTTTCCAGTATGGAAAGTTACAACAGTTTATTGCTTTGTCTCCAGATACAAATAATCCTCAGCCAGTGGGACGCATTGTTGCAGCAATTAATCATCGATTAATTGAGCGAGAAGGCAAGAATATCGGGTTGTTTGGTTTTTTTGAGTGCGTGCAGGATTTTGCGATCGCTCAAGCCTTACTCGAGGCTGCTTGTCAATGGTTACGCGAGCAAGGTATAACCCAAGTTAGGGGTCCCATTGATTTATCTACACACAATAATTGTCTATTTTTAGTTGATGGCTTTGACTCACCCCCGATGGTGATGATGCCCTACAACCCATCCTACTACCCAGAATTTATGGAACGAGACGGATGGTCTAAAGCCAAAGACGCTTATGCTTATGATTTCCCGCTAGATAAACCCCTGCCTCCGGAATTTGAAAAGGCTTATCGAATTGCTGTAAAATCTGGTGTTACCTTCCGCCCCCTGAGAACGAAAGGTAAAGCTTTTGAGGAAGATTGCATCAGTATTTATCACCTTTTTAATCGTGCTTTTACCAACAACTGGAGTTCTACTCCACGGAGTGAAGAAGAGTTTTTAGAAGAAGCTAAGGCTTTACAAAGCTTGGTAGATCCGGATGTTTTCCCAGTCGCAGAATACAATGGCGAAATGGTTGGGTTTTTTATGGGTCTACCTGATTACAATATTCCATTGAAGCAAGTTAACGGAAAATTAAACTGGCTAGGAATTCTCAAATTTCTTTGGTATCGCCGTCAAATAGATCAAGGACGAGTTATAGCAATTTGCTCTTTACCAGAGTACCGCCGGAAAATGGTTCCATTAGCTGTGATTTATTTGGGTATGCAAGGCGGAATGCAAAAAGGTAAACCCTACAAAAGAGCGGAACTCTCGTGGGTTTACGAGGATAATTTCCCTTCTCGCAAACTCATCGAAGCTGCTGGCGGTAAGATCTATAAGACATACCGCATCTATGAAAAATCTTTCTAAAATAAGTTATGCAACAAATTACTCTTGCTGAAGCGTCGCTACATTTACCTGAGTTAATAGAAGCAGCAATTAATGGCGAGGAAATAATTATTACCAAAGATGAAAAACCTGTCGCAAAATTAACTTCAGTGGTGACTGTTGAAAAGCGTCCTCCACTCTTTGGTAGTGCAAAAGACTTAATTACTATATCAGAGGACTTTGAAGCACCTCTAGAAGATTTTAAGGATTATAATGCGATCGCTCTCCTGTAATCATAGGGTGGGGCGATCTGCGCGGAGCGCAGCAGCGAAGCTATCGCACCCAATTTTGCTCCCCTCTATAGCAGTTCTCATTTGTGTTAAATACACCCCATTGTAAGGGCGAACGCCGTTCGCCCCTACAAATGTATTGCACTCAATCGAGAATCGCTATATTTCATTGCTGAGAAATCATCGCCCGTAAACTGTAATTACCTGATTCTCCTGCTTCAAAGGTGTTAGCTATAAGATAGTAAATGCCATTTTCTGGCAAAGTCACAGTTAATCTAGCATTAAAATCTTTTGGAGAAATGTCGTCGTTTTCCCCTACTAGCTTTTCTTTAGCAGGAAGCAGTAAGTATAAATGGGAGTCGATCTGCTGACTAGCCATTTCAATATTTACCTTTTGCCCTGCTTTACCTTCAAAAGTATAAATGTGAAAATAGCTATTCGTTGGGAGAGTGCGATCGCCTTTTTTTAAAGCTGCTTGTATAACTTGACCATTCAAAAGTAAATCTTGTTCTTGATTATTACTAGGTTTTTGGCGCTGAGTCACTAATTGAGCATTACCTTGTTCTACAGCTACCAAAAAAGGACGGACTAGATCTGTTGGTATTGCGAAACTAATGCCAATAAATCTTTTAATCTCGGTATCGTTAAAAATAGCAGTATTAATACCAATTACTTGACCATTAGAGTTGAGTAATGGTCCTCCAGAATTACCAGGGTTCACAGCAGCATCATGTTGAATTAAGCCTGATTTCGCATCAATGCGGCTGATAATCCCATCGGTTAAAGTATTTTGTAATTCCAGACTGAGGGGAGTACCAATAGCATAGACAGATTGACCAACTTTCGCTGATCTAGGGGATGCTAAACGCAAGAAGGGTAGATTTTTCTGATTGCGAATTTTGAGCGCTGCTAAATCCAAGCCATCAGATGCAAAACCAACCAAATCAGCTAATACTTGTCTACCATCAGCAAGCACTATTGCAACAGTTTTAGGACCATCCTGGACAACGTGCGCATTAGTTAAGACTAGACCATCTGCACTCACAATAAAACCACTACCATGTCCAAAACCAGTAGCGATCGCCACGACAGCTGGACTAGCTTTCTCATAGAGACGAGTCCGGTTTTGGTCTTCGGATTTTTTTGCTATAATTATTTTCGATTGTAATTTTTTAGTATTTTCATTTAGCAAATTAGATTGAAATTCATTATTATTTCTGGTGATATTCGGCAATTGATAGCTCAACACATTTTCGATACCAATCACACTAATGACAGAAGTCAAAATTGTTGTGGCTCCTATTTTGAATAATTTGCTTTTCATTGTAGAGTTTCGTCAATAGTTAATAGCTTTACTATTCATCATGGTATTTGTGTTCACCAACCCCAACCGAAATTTGAGAATAAGTTCTTCTAGGTGAGACTAAAGTTTATTTTGGTGAAGTTTTTTTCAACAACAACTAATTCTGAGCATCCTAAATATGCAAAAACCTTGATAGCCCTCATCCCCTAACCCCTTCTCCCAAAATTGGGAGAAGGGGAACTAGAAGCATTTCTCTCCTCTCTCAGATAAGTGACCTGCGTAGGTTGGGTTGAGGAACGAAACCCAACATTTTAGAACCAGCCCTTTCAAGGTGACTAACCAAGACAGGTTGTTTGAGGTTACTCTTCCTGACTTCTGTTCTGAAAAATTAAACCTTTTGACGGTTGAAATGACCAATTTTCGTTCCCTATACCACCACCTTGAAAGGGCTGCATTTTAGAACTGACGCATTGACAGAAATCATCAGATATGGATTAGGAATTAATAGCACCTCAACGTTCGATTTTCTACAAATGAGGGTCTTTCCGTCTACGATAAGGGCGAACGCCGTACTCTGCTACGCCCCTACACACTCTATCTGTTATGTGATTTCAGGAAATTGGTATTATTTGTTGACTCGCAGTGCTTGGATCTTAGGATGAGAGAGAAGCTTTTCTCCTTCTGCAATTAGTTTTGTACCCCAAAGATTTTGTTTGAGAACTTCAACGTCAGCTAAATATTTATCTAACCGCAAGGTAGCTTGTGCCATATTTAGAGCCTTT
>NZ_JAAKGC010000128.1 GCF_017591665.1 Aetokthonos hydrillicola CCALA 1050
CGTGATGATGGGTGAAGGGATAAATTCTTGCTGTCCCCCATGCACGTTCAATAGTGAAATCGGCAACCTCGCAATTAAGATATTGTAGGACTTGTTGCACTTCCTCTTCCGACATCCCGCGTTCGAGAAGTTTTGCAATTACCTCGCTCATGTTAACGGTACTTACGAGCGCCGAGGTGAGAGCTTCTTCCACTGCTTCACTCCCTTGCTCTTCCGCCAAGAATGCAAGGAGTGCAGACGCATCGATAACGTGTCTAGTCATCCCGAGCCTCACGCTGTCGTTGAGTGAGAAGTTCGTCTGAAAGTAGAGTTCCTTTAGGAACGTAGCGTCTGACGAGTGCTTTTGCTCGTCGCAGAGCTTCCTTCCGAGAAAGCATACGTATCTCTTTTCCTTCGAGCGAAAGTACGACATCATCGCCCACTTTTAGTTCCAGTGCCCGTCGGTAATCTGCAGGAATAACAATCCTACCACCATCAGTAACTTTGGTGCTTATTGAGTTTATCTCCATATTTGTTATTTATTATAACAATAAATTTTTTTATATGATAGTAATATCATATATATCTAACATCACCTCTGCTCGTCCAACAAGCGACCCTGAAAGCTAAAACATCCGCTTATCTAAAAGCGAACTATGTCCAAAAAGAAGGACAAGGAAGATTGATCTCTCTTGTCCTATCGATGTTGATTCGCATGCCTAAAAAAGCCAGATTTATCCAATGTGAGTGAAAACTGTTCCCCAAATACACCCTGTAACGGCGATCGCAATCAGTACGTTCGTGAAAAATCTACCTAATTCAGCGCTGAACCCTAGTACTTTATCTTCATTACCAGCGGTGAAAAACAAAGACCAAGCCTGAGTGGCACTAATTTCCTCAAAGTTATTGAAATCAGGTCTAAACACAACAGGTCCAAGCAAGTTGTTTTTGGGAAAGTCAAAGTCGGTTCTCATTTTTTTATCTCCAAATATATATTGACTTATTCAGCATTACAAGCTAGTTAACCATCCAACCAAACCATGCCCTGTAAGGACTTCAAGTGCAATTAATGATACAAAACCAATCATTGCTAATCGTCCATTAAGCTTTTCTGCAGACTCAGTGAAGCCAAACTTCTTGCTTTGGTCTACATACATCTTGGGTTCAATGGCGTAGTTGTTGAGCCTGTTACCTTCTTCTACGACATAGCTGCGTGCTGTCATGGTTGTCTTTCCGTTTCTTTAACTTGTAACTAAATATAACATTTTGTAAAAAAATGTTTCAATGCTTAACATTAACATTTAGGAGAGAAAACCGTAACAAAATATATTCGTATACTACACTTGACAAAAATCGGCCATAGCCCATGTGCTTGTTTCAACAAAAAAATGGCAAGATCAATTGAATCCACAACTCTTGCCGCAGTTTTTTCATGGCGCGTACAGGCTACACCCTACCCGTTTTTGCTGTGGCTGCTGCAAAAGCAGCCTTAGTTCATTTACAAAACAGCGACCACTCTTTGCCGTCAGTTGAGCTTGACCTACTTCCTGGAAATGCTGATATTCCCGTCCATCAAGTTGCAACTCTAGAAACAACTAGCGCCTTAGCAGTTACCCTCAGCGATCCTGGAGATAACTTAGATTTAACGAGAAATACTCCTGTTTGGGCTTGGGTAAAAATCTCGCACCGACAAGACCAAGCCTTAATTTTGGAAGCTGGTGTTGGTGTCGGGAAAACTATTATGGGGGAGGCTGCTATTTACGACTATGCTCGTCGTTTGTTTGACGCAAATTTATTACCCCTCATTCCTGCTGATCAAACTGTAACCGTGCAGATAATCCTCCCTGATGGTCGTGAACTTGCGAAACGAACCTCTAATGAAGCGTTTGGTATTTTGAATGGTCTTTCATTACTCGGCACTAGTGGTATTTCTCAACCAATGAGTGCGGCTGACCATTTAGAAGAATTTCGCGCTGATTTACAGCAAAAGGCGAGCAAACATCCAAATTTAGTATTTTGTCTTGGTAGTAATGGTCAGCAAGTTGCACAGCGCCTATCCATTCCAGAAGAAGTTATTGTCACAACTGGAAATTGGTTAGGTGCATTACTTGTAGAAGCAGGATTGTACAATGCTCAATCAGTCCTTTTGATAGGATACCAGGGAAAACTGATTAAGCTAGCGGGTGGGATTTTTAACACATCAAGTCATTTAGCCGACGCAAAATTAGAGATTATTGCATCTGCTGTAATTGAAACAGGAGGTGATATACAAGCAGCGCAAGCAGTTTTGCAGGCTCCTACGGCAGATGCAGCACATAAAACACTTATTGAACTACGCTTGGCAGATACAGTATTTCGTGCATTAGCTGAAAAAATTAGCCACAAAGCAGAAATATATGTGAAAAAATATGCAAATGTCTCTGTACAAGTCGGCGTAATTTTATTTGACCGCAAAGGGTTGCTTATTAGCCAAGATGGTAAAGCAACGGAACTTTTGGAAAAAATTCAAATGTTAAGGTAAGGAGGAAAAATATTATCAAAAAACGTGTACTAATTCTAGGCGGAACAGGCGACGCCTCTAAACTGGCAGCAAAAGCTACGACGTTGCCAGGAATTGAAGTCATTGTATCCCTTGCCGGTCGCACTCCTGAACCCTTACCTATAGCTGGAACTCTAAGGGTTGGGGGTTTCGGTGGTGTGGATGGTTTAACAACCTACTTGCGTGATGAAGCAATTGACCTATTAATCGATGCTACCCATCCATTTGCAGCCCAAATTTCGTTTAATGCATCTGCCGCTGCGGATGAATTAGAACTGCCACGAATTATTCTAGTACGACCTGCGTGGGAGTCAGTTCCAGGAGATCAATGGATCAACGTTGACAGCATTGCAGCAGCAGCAGATGTTTTGGAAGGACAGGCAAAACGTGTATTCCTGACCATTGGTAGGCAGCAACTTGCCGCATTTGCCCATCTTCACGAAATCTGGTTTTTAATGCGATTGATTAATCAACCGGAATCTGAAGCTGTATTACCGAATGGATTATTCCTGTTTTCTCAAGGACCATTTGATCTGACAGCAGAACGGGAGTTACTCATGCAATATCAGATTGATACTCTTGTCACTAAGAATAGTGGTGGTAATGCTACCTATGCCAAAATCATTGCAGCACGGGAATTAGGTATCAACGTCGTGATGGTGAATCGTCCACCTATTCCACAAGGTGAACAGGTGAAGAATGTTGAAGAAGCTTTCGTATGGTTGTGCAATCAAATTAGTAGCGTGCGTTAATGTAGTAACGCACGATTAATAGCTATAGGGTTCTTATTTGATATTTGAATATACTGTTTGTTACCAAAATTTAGGAGTAAAGAAGGCCCTTAAAAAAAGAACAAAAATATCTTTTTGACTATTTTTTCCAGAACTACTGATTCAATTTATTGAACGCGCGATCTGTCCCCTTCCCCTTGTGGGCGGGGCGTCAATACCGTTCGGATAAGCTTTTTTCCTCCCCTGCTCAAGAACAGCTTGTCCCAGTAGTTGACACTCTCCGGGCTAAAGCCACGGAGATTCTTAAGAGACAAGTCTCTCAATATCTTGATTGCTCAAGTTCCCAGGCTCAGTACGTTTGCCTTGTCGGCGTACTGATGTCTCCTTACGTTGTTTCGGGCGTAATAAACCTTGTGGTTCAAGTTCCTGAGAGTCCCCCAGTACTATACTCGCTATATTAGATATAGCCAGTTCTTTTATATTTTTAGCTGCATTTATGTCAGCCTGCGCTATATGATTACAGGAAACACAAATGAACTTTTCTTTGTCTCTACTACTAGCATCAACGTGACCACAAACGTTACATTTTTGGCTTGTATATTTGGGGTTCACTTTGATTAAAATCTTTCCTGACTTCACAGCCATGTACTCGATTTTCTGAGTTAACTCATTCCAACTAGCATCAGAAATACTCCGATTTAAACCCTTTTTAGCGCTCTGACCATTGCTTAAAAAACGTCCTTTTTCGTCAGCTTTGGGACGACAACGCTTAAGCATTCCAGATACATTTAAATCCTCGACAGCAATAGCATCAACTTTTCTAGAAGCAATTAAACCTGCTACTTCCCATTGGTAAGCTTGTCGCTTATCAGCAATTTTCTTGTGTAACTTGCCAACTCTAGTAGCTGCCTTTTTACGATTCTTGCTACCTTTAACCTTGCGGTTAACCCTACGCTGTCTGATTTTCAGTCTACGCTTAATCTTCTTATTGGTTGCAAATTTAGGATTCTTGACTTGATGCCCGTCCGACAAATGGACAAGTTTATTAATTCCTAAATCACAACCTAACACAGACTTAATCTCTATTAAAGGCTTGACAACGTAATCGGGTACGGTTTTATCCTCAATTCTGATAGAAATGTACCAACCATCTTGTCGCTTGCGAATAGTTGCAGCCTTAATAGTGAAACCAGTGGGAATCGGTCTAGAGTTAAAAAATCTCATCCAACCAATTTTAGGCAAGTAAATTTTATTGCCTTGAACTTTAATCCCCATCGTGTAAGTAAACGATGAGAATGTTGAACGATTTTTGAACTTTGGAAATCCTCGACCATCAAAAAAGTTTTTGTAAGCGGTATCTAAGCGCTTAACGTTCTGCTGTAATACTGTGGAGTCAATATCAGCGTACCAGGGTCTAGATTTTTTAAGTTCTGGTAATGCTGTTATTTGAATATCCCCAGCGCTACGACGAGGATTCTTTAAATTTCCTTCTTTGTCAGTTTTGGTATCTTTCCAAGGTTCACCAGTTGCACCATTCTTGCTAACAAAACATGTTAACGGACAAGCTTCTACCTTAGTTCTAATATCACAGTAATCACCTTGAATGAATTGCTGATTGTATTGGGTAATCCTGTCAGCCAAAGACCAATTATACTGACTTCTCAGCATATCAATCCAGTTATCCATCTTATTTGACTGACCGACGTTAGGACGTAGCTTGTACACATAGTTTGTTAACAAGTATTATCACCTCCTATTGTTGACTAACTTATTTTATTCTACAATATCAATATACAAACTAACAACCTAAAATTACAGAAATATGGCTAAATTTTCCCCAGATGAATACAGACATGAGGGAAACGCAATTTCTTTACTTAATTATCACTTTGTCTTTATCCCCAAGCGTAGAAAGAAAGTTCTAATAGGCGCAATAGCTGAACGACTTCAGCAAGTGATATGTGAGGTATGCAACGAAAATAGATGGAAAATCGTAGCTATGGAAATCATGCCTGACCATGTTCATCTTTTCCTCAACGCTAAACCCACTGATAACCCATCAACTATTATGAATCGTATTAAGGGAAGAGCGTCTCATCATTTACGCAAAGAGTTTCCCGAACTTTTAAAGCTCCCAACTCTGTGGACTCCAAGCTATTTTGTATCTACTGCTGGCAATATTTCTACAGAATCGGTAAAAGCCTATATTGCGCAACAGCGAGATTGATAGTGTCAGTCAGGCGTAAACGCCTTCCGGCAGCTTTCATCCCTTGCCTAAAGTACGCTTGGACGGCGCTGTGCGCCTGTTCCTCAAGGGTTTTCAGCCTAGCCTTTCTTATAAATTTTCTTAACCGAACCGTATTGGGCGGGGCGTTTGACTTAATTCTGCCCAATACTTCTTCCAAAAGAGAAATCTATGTAACTGTCACTTCCCGGAGAGCTTTTTTCCTTGTAGATTTTTTCTATTCTAATAATCCTACGTTGTGGATTGCTAAAAGTATGTTCAAATTTCCAATTACCGTCTTTCTGGAGATTAACTGTCGAGTTATCTTGACAACTATTATCCTTTTTACTTTCAACTCCATTTAGATAAAAAGAACGACTATTTATAACTGATAAAAGGCAAATTCTGTCTACTATTTCTCGTTCAGTTGGATTAATTCTTCCTCTTATCTCCAACAAGAGTTTCTTATCTTGGATTACAGTTTCCGACCACGAAAGGGATTCGCCTTGTTCAGCCGTATTACCTACATAAACTTGATTCCTACCCAATAGATAACCTAATAACAATAGAAAAGCCACCGCAGTTATTGATCTCCAAAAAGCAACAATTTTTGGAGGTTTTTTTTTGCCATTTCCACATCTTTTTGACCCTTAATTGCTATTTTTTCAAACAAATTTAGATCTGATTTGAGAGAAATTTGAGTTTCTATTAGGTTTGGGTTCTCTTGCGACCACTCCTTAGCCAATAAAACTCCTAGCTCTCCACTGTTTCTAAATAAACGACCCAAAGATTGAGGATTTGCTATATTCGGCAATAGCGCTTTTCCAGAAGTTTCACTTGTCAATAATTTTTCTACCAATTTTATCCACTTATTACAGCTAGCATCATTATTTATACCTCCCCACCAAGCTTTACAATCAGATTCTGGCTCGCATATAGTCTGCTTGGGTATTTTTAAAAGCAAATTCTTGAGGTTCTTATCTAAGAGGCTCTTATCATCTTCCCCGCATTCACCATTGTTAATTCGCTGCAATAATTTTTCTAAATAATCTTCTGGTAAGCTCTCATCGAATAGTTTACCTAACTTGCTTTTTTCTACAAGAGGTAATCTCACTGAATCAATCTGTTTTCCATCTTCTTGGGTAGCCCATAGTGCAGATTTAACATCATTTAGCCACAGCCAAATTAGCCCAGTTAATGCTTTCTTTTCGTTATCATCGTCGTCCTCCCAAACTTCGGAATCAACTGTAGCAACTAAATCGTAACGAATACGAGTCCCTTGATGGTCTTTTCGACGTGAAGGGATACCAGTCAGAAAAAGATAGACTCCCTTTTCTTCGGTTCGCTCTAAAATACAAGTAGGCTTCTCGAAGTCACTTCCGTTTCTATAATCCTTTAAGTCCCTTATTGTCGGTTGTTCGGGGAGAAAAGAATAATCAGTTCTTAATCCTCGCGTTCTAACGTAGAACTTTACCATAGTTAATTAACCTTTCTTGGCAATATTTCCTTTAGCAATTTCTTTAAATCGAGAACCAGGTTTTTCTTGAGAAAGCTTACTAATTGCTTCAGCTAGTAACATATCGTTATCCTTTAACCAATCCCAAGCTCTTAAGAAAAAACTACTATTCTGACGATTCTCAACAATTTGCTTACAAATAGAATTAAGTAAGTCTATAGTACCTGAAGGGTTTCGCTTTGGTCGACTGCCGGAGATAGGATCGCGAACCCTATATTGACAATTAAGGGATAGCTTTCCATCTGTATTTATCCATTCAGCATTAAAAATTTCTATACATCCGATCGTATCAATCGGGTGGTATTCAATAGTATAAGTAGGGTTGGAGGGTGTAACTAACGACCCTCCTAATTTTTTTAATTTGTCAATTTTGCCCAGTATTCCTGGGGGACTGGATGTTTCTGGTTCCTCGACTTCCTTCTCTGACATTTCCTGCTTAGCTGCTTCAATTGCATTAGCATAAAACTTGTCAAACTTCTCATATAGCCCTTGACTTTGATTTTTATTGCTATCATTACTAAAATATGTTTCACATTTGACTGGTACGAATAGTAACAAAGCAGATGCTCCCTTAGACCATCTTCCTTTTGCCCAGTCTCGTACTAATTTCTCAACCTCATATACTTGTAACAATTGTCGTGCTGCAGCAGCCCTCTCTTTAGTATCAGCTTCCATCATTAAAGCAGCATCAATCGGTACAATAATTACTGAACTATCTAAAATCCATTCTCTACACTTTTCCCAAGTTTTGTGACCAATATCCCCCCTAGGAGGTTCTTTTAGCCAACCGCCAGGATAATCTAAAATAGCCAAACGCAATTGTGCTGTTCTCTTATCGTACCTTTCAGAGGCAATTTTCATTATTAAATCAAAAATAAATGGATCCGCAGTCCCCATACCCGTGGGCTCAAAGGTAAGGAAATCTAGTCCTGCTTCAATATCCGTGATAGTGTTTATAATCCGCTCCTTTGTGGGACTAACACCATCTTCGTTTTCAAAAGGAGCAATAGAAACTTGGGTTTGAGCTAAAGCAGCCTTAGCTTCGTCTAGCAAAGCAGCAATAATCGAAGTTTTACCAACTCTGGAAGGCCCTATGATACCAATCTTATAAAAGAAAACTTGCGCTTTCTTCTCAGAATAAATTTCAAAATTCAGTTCGCTCATAATTTTATCTTTTAGAAGAATTTTTCAGTAATTGTTTGAGATTCGTAACCGCATGCTCGGCTTGTTTTAGCATAGCGTGATTTTTTTCAAAGGCTTGAAATTCACTTGGCCAAATCTCATTTGTATATAATGAGGCAAACTCAAAAAATTGTCTATCTGCATCCGCAGACCTTACCAAGCTGTCTTCAAACTTCACAGCAGCAGAATAGAGAATATTTGAGACAAAAGGTTTTTCTCTCAATACCCTTTGTACAGCAAAAGACGTTTGAATAATTCTTTGACAAATTATTTCCAGCACCATCTTTTCTGCTTGCTCTGCTTGATAAGAGATATTACTAAAATTAAATTTTTCGGGAGCTAAGTGTTGAGTTTCTTCAATCAGCCTTGGTAATAAATGACTTTGAAAAATTGCATTTTCCGTGCCGCATTTTAGCAAATATTCCGTAGCTTGCCTCAAAGAAGGAAAAGGGTCACCGATTCCTTTACCTTCCAAATACAAAACAAACTTTTCCAGGAATGCTCTACCTGCTGGTGTTTCTGGAATTAAATCTCCTGTACAAGCAGAGATTACATCGCTTATCTTCATCCATAAGTCGTCTATTTTAGTTTCAAAATAAACATCCAAATTACTATAAGTATCAGTTAAATAAGCACGGGCGCTGTTAATTTGTTCGATAGCAAAAGCATCCACTTTTTTGTCTAAAATAAATCTATTCCTAGCTTTTTTATACCATTCTTCTTGACCTATTCCTAATCCATTTTTAGCCCAATTTTGAATTTCTTGATGTTTCTCCTCAATCATCTGAATCAGTTGATTATCTATAATAGATTCTTCATTTTTTTCCCTTTCAATTTCTTTTCTTAGTTCTTGAATTTCTTTTCCTAACTCAACTGACAATTTTTCTCGTAAAATCTTAGCCTTAGAGTAAATTTCTCCTGATCTATCAAGAGATTGAGAGGGAAATTTTCGTAACGATATTTCTAATTCATCAATTGCTATATTAATTTTTTCTAGAGTAGCTTGCCACTGAATGAAACTTGACTCTACGATATCTCTATCCATCACAGCAAGACGGTCGATTAGATGGTTTAAAACAGGTACTAAAACTTTTTCCCTAACGCTATCTGGGTCTACAGCGTTACAAGTCAAGACCTGATACCTACTATTAGGCTTATTTTCATTAAGCTGCTTATGAATATCGTTTATAAGTATCTTATAAAGCTCCTCATCGTCTTGTTTCCCATAATTAACAATAATAATAACAAAATCCCCCTGCTTAGAAATTCCTTCCACTGCTTGACTAATTAAATTAAGCGCTTTCCTATCTTTATCGCTCCAATAAGAGGATTGTGCCGTTGGACGCAAAATCAATAAAACTAAATCTACTTCATTCTTTAATCCTTGAACGTGATGTTCTTCCGCATCCACGTTGACTTCCCCTAATCCAGGTAAGTCTACTAGCATTAATTTTTCTACATCAAGTAAAAAAGAACATTGAATCTCAATATCCTTAACTGCTAAATAAAGACGAGAACAATGAGAACTTGCTTCTTCCTCTTGCTTGGGATATGCTACCCAAGGACGTAATTGGGTTAAGTCTTCTATTTTCTTCGTTCTACCAGTAAGATGGCTTTCATAGGAAGAAAGCGCAGCCTGGATCTGTTTAAGACGCGTTAATAACTCTACGTTTTTATCTGTCGTTAATTCATTGCTATTATAATCAAAATTTCTGAATTCCTCAAAAGAATTAACTTCAGGTAACTTTAATTCTCTATGGAATGGTTTAATTAATTCATTAATAAAACTTTTTTTATCCCGCAAACTCAGAATAGCCTTGTGTTCCTGACTATGGCGCAAACGACTACGGACAGCAGTTACTGGAATACCTTTTCCTGTAGGAACTGCTTCTTCTGGTAAATTTCCAATAGTTTTCAAAAGAGTACTTTTACCAACTCTAGCTTGTCCGCTACAACCTATTGTGACAGCTTCGCGAGCAAGACGGTTTTTCGCATTTTCAAATTGATTGATACTTGCGACTATCTCCCCACCCCAAGAAGTAGACGTATTTCCAAATTCTTGCAGACGCAATTTTAACTCCTCTGTCACTCGAGGATGATGTAAAAGATTATCTAAAGCATTCCTTAGTTCTCTAATTGCTTCATCTGTATTGTGAATACTATCAATGTATCTAGTGATAACACGAAGCTGGTTACCTCTTTCTTCAATTATTCTATTTACAAGCGGACTGATTTCAGTGAGTTGAGGCATAACTTCATTTTCTTCTTGTATTAGTTGTTTCTTAACTATCCTGCTGCAAGCTTTGTGATTTGGGTTTTGGACAATTGGTACAAAATCAAAGGTAGTAAATCTTCTTTTATAAGTCAAGAATTAATCTGATACTAGTAAACTTGCTTACCCTGTGTGTGTATCTTCATGAGTGCGCCTTTCGTTGCACTGCGCTTTTTGGCGCGATCGCTCTGGGGAGAGCGATCGTCGTACAAAAAGAAGTTAAACTCTACCTTCGCTCCGGATTGAAAGGGTCTGGGCGCTCTAACCCAAACATCTACGCAGTAGGTCTGGATAGTTCATCATTAAGAAAAAGTCAATATTCGAGATTTAATCCTTCAGCCCATGCTATAGTTCTTAAGCTTAAAGTTGGGAAACTCCGGTGGAATTCCGGGACTGTGCCGCAGCTGTAAATTCAGTAAGTCAGAATGCCAACATAAGCAATTTCCAAAAAACATCTTCGTCATCTATTCCCTGCGTCGCACAGGGAAGGAGTTATTTCTGTGGTGCTTCAACCTATCGTTCAACAAGTTTCCTCTTCTAAACCGTCTGGTCGTCTCTACGGTATAGGAGTAGGACCAGGTGATCCAGAACTGCTAACTTTGAAAGCATTTCGGATTCTACAGAGTTCTCCAGTAGTTGCTTATCCTGTGTCGGAACAAGGCAAAAGCCTTGCCCGCTCAATTGTTGGGAACTATTTGCGTACAGAACAAATAGAGCTTCCAATGTATTTTCCCTTCAAGCTCGAGGAATCTGCTCAACCCTTCTATGACGAAGCAGCCGAGAAATTAGCTCAACATCTTAGTGCTGGACAAGATGTCGCTGTTTTGTGCGAAGGTGATCCGTTTTTTTACGGCACATTTATGTATCTTTTTAACCGTCTTTCTGAGCAGTTTACCACTGAAGTAATTCCCGGTGTATCTTCTATTATGGCTAGTGCATCAGCTTTAGGAGCACCGCTCACTTATCGTAATGATGCCTTTATGGTGTTATCTGGAATACTACCAGCCCAAGATTTAGCAGATCGATTAAAAGTAGCTGATGCAGCAGTTATTATCAAACTAGGTAGGAATTTTCCCAAGGTATACGAAGTGTTGAACGATCTAGGATTAACAGCACGGGCACTTTACATTGAACGGGCAACGATGCCTAATCAGCGCATTGTACCTTTAACAGAGGTAGAGTCGCACACAGTACCATATTTCTCGCTGATTTTGATACCCAGTCAATGGAAGCCTTAGGGGGCATAGGGCATGCCCAATACTCAACGAAGCCGACAAAACTTGCGATCGTTATCATGAGGATCTTGCCAAGAATAAGCAAAATGGCTTACTCCTTTGAGTCGGGGTGCAAATTGTCGCAGTGCTTGCATTTGCAATTCTAAGGATGGTCGCTCTGGTGTTGATTGTCCCCACAAGCCAGCTATAGCAGGAGTGATCTCGGTTCTTGGTTTTGCCACTCTTATAACCTGCTCAACCTGTGCAGCAATACAACTGACATTACCGCAGCTACCATAAGCCATTGGATGCCACTCTAATGAACTTGGAAATCTATCCCAGGGCTGTAAGCGGGAATCATATCCTTGTCTCACAGTTTGATTACCACCAGGGAAAAATACTACCCCAGCAGGAATATGTAGTTGCTGTGCTGGATAAGCTGCTAAAGCAATAAAATCTAAAATACCTTGCATAGCATGGGCAACTCCAAGCTGCCACAATTCAAATTGTAGTTGTGGTTGTCTTGCTGTTGGAGGCAAAACGGACTTTTGTTGTGCGGATGCAATGCGTCCTTGCCATAGCGGTTCTCCTTCTTGAGGATACAATCTATCGACTTCAGCTATATCTCCCGGTGTTACGTACCCTTTCCCTAAAAACCGCCGAATTAAATCTAGTCCTTTATTATTTAAAGCTCGTCGAAATAAAGCTTGTTGAGTGGCTTCACTATACAACCATAAATCAGTCACTTTTGTTGCTATAGAATCACTACCTGCTTGTCGAGGATAGCGTATATAGTCAAAGAGCACTCCATCTGGACGGCGGCGCAACACCTCCGTTAAGATTCGGTAGTAATCTCGTTTTGCTTGCAAGTTATAAGGATCTATAAATAGCTGGCTGCCATTATCTACAACATATAAGCTTGTCTGACCTTTACCATTGCGTGCGATCGCTGCTTCTCTGTCTCCACGCTGAGCGTAGGTATAGCCGAAATTTGTGGTAAACATCCAAGCATAGACTTTAAGACCACGTTCCCGCCCTTTCTGTATGGCAATGGAGAGCATATCAACATTTTCTGCTCCTGGTGTGCGAACTACAGAAGGCCAAACTGTAGGGTTACCGGCAGAAGGCAATAGCACCTGTCCATCAGAAAATGTTTCTAAGTAAACTTGATTGTAGCCTCGGTTGACAATTCGATCCATAATTTGATCAATTGCCCCTGGTCGTGAATCACAAGGATACAAGCGTAACCAGATTGCTTGTACTTGAGGCCAATTACGACTCCGGCATTCGTGCAAAACTTGTGCATCTTGTCGTAACAATCCTTGGTAGCTGATTTTGGCATCTTGACTGCCGCTGATTGCTGACAAACGCAAATCTTCTTTTTCTCGAGCCGCCGCAGGTAATAACTGGCAATACTCGTTTACCTGCGCTGCTACTGGTTGACTTCTAAAGTAGAGAATAAATAGACTTGTAGTGAAAGCAATAGCGAAAAAGCGTCGCCAAAAAAGCATTGGTTTTGCCGCATTCAACAC
>NZ_JAAKGC010000433.1 GCF_017591665.1 Aetokthonos hydrillicola CCALA 1050
GATTTACGGGAATAAATATACCACCCTAGTTGGTTTCGGCTTCGCTCAACCAACTGAGAGATCGCGAGTTGAGCGAAGTCGAAACTCGCATTCCCCAGGTATTTTCTTTCTTGGAAATCACCTAAGCTAATTTCGAGCTTTAAGCGCTTACTTCACTACTGGACAACTCCCAATTAAAGCGTTGTAGACTCTAATTTTAAATGTTATATAATTAATTAGTCAATTAATATACATGAAGTTGCTATATGGATTCATTAAACATCCGGGCAAAAGTATTCACAGAAATCAGCCTTGTTCCAGAAGAAAAATTGGAAGAATTATATAATTTTATTCATTATTTTCGGCTAGGTGTAGAAGTATGTGGTGTAGAAGTATCTAAAGAAACACTTAACCCAAGTATGGATTTTGCTGGCTGTTGGAATGATATGTCAGAAGAAATGTTTGCTAATTTCTATGAAGAAATCAGAACACGCCGCCAACAGGCGTTTTCAGGAAGAAGAAGTGATGAAACCAGCTTTGATTGATACAAACATTTTATCATTTTTTTTCCGCAATCACAATTTGGTTGTTGAGCGTTTTGAAGCATATCTGAAAGAACATAGCAAAATTAATACCAGCATCATTACTTATTATGAAATTCTTAGTGGGTTAAAACATCGTGATGCACAAAAACAGCTAACATCCTTCTTAACATTTGCTTCGTACAATATAGTTTTACCTCTAACTACACACTCAACAACAATTTCTGCCGATATTTATGCGAATTTACGAAAAGCTGGGACACCAATTGATGATATTGATATTCTCATCGCTGGAATTGCAATAGCAAATGATTTAGTTATTATCACTAATAATCAGAGAGATTTTGAGAAAATAGAAGGCTTAGAAATCGAAGATTGGAGTCAGTAAGAAGAGTTAATAAAACAGAGATCACAGCCCGCTCCTATACAGTTTTTATCAAAGCTGATTTCGCGCTTTAAGCCGCAAATACCTATCTACTAACTGCTCTGTGATCTGATTCGCTGGCGCATCAAGTACCAACACACCTTTTTGTTTCATTTGTGCAAATGCAACTTGTCGCTGTGCTAATAAATCTAAGGCGACGGCACGAATATAAGCATCTGTAACTTTCTCTGGCTGGGTATGTGCTAGAT
>NZ_JAAKGC010000434.1 GCF_017591665.1 Aetokthonos hydrillicola CCALA 1050
TAAACCGACTAAGCCATTACTAGAAGTGAATTGCCATCACAACTACGCCGAAAAGGAGGTGCATTTTGGCGAAGAGGTATACGTAACCCGTAAAGGTGCTGTACGCGCAACAGAACAAGACTATGGGATAATCCCTGGTTCAATGGGAGCAAAATCCTATATTGTTAAAGGAAAAGGTAGTGCTAATAGCTTTTGCTCTTGCTCTCACGGAGCAGGTCGTTTGCTGTCTCGGAATAAGGCGAAAAATGTTTACACACTTGACGATCTGATTGAACAAACAAAAGGTGTAGAGTGTCGTAAAGATTCAAGCGTTTTGGATGAAATTCCAGGCGCATACAAGCCGATAGATGAGGTTATGAACAGCCAATCTGACCTCGTTGAAATTGTGGCGACGCTTAAGCAAGTGGTTTGCGTTAAAGGATAAATCCATTTATCCTAACAATCCTAGCAATGAAATTAGATCATTATTAGTTTGACTGCGTTAACGATGGCACTTAAAAAGATTGACGTAAGCATTGCTTATGCAATCTGGTCTGGTCTAGGAACTTCTCTGATTGCTGTCATAGGTATTTTTTGGTTTAAAGAACCGGTAAATGTACTGAAAATAATGTCTATTTCACTTGTCATTATCGGCGTGATTGGTTTAAACCTTAGTGCCAGAACTCCTTAGCACAGCAGACATTAAAGTACAAACAAGAATGTGTTGACTTTCTAGACGACTCACGCGTGTTCAATGAGAGAACTTGAACGAATTAATTTTGTAGTAATACGAGAAGTATTGAATTGAGGAGGTGACAAGAAACCCGAGTCAATAAAGTAAGAGAAGTAATTATTCAGTAGTTTATTATCCACAGGTGGGCAGGTAATATTACTGCCGACTAACCCACTAACTGTATTGAAAGTATCAAATTGCAGAGATTTTGGTTGAAAATAAAGTTCAGGAATTGACTGTTGTTGCGGTGGAAGCTTTTCCTCTAAGAAAGATAAGAAGGGATATAAAGCATTTTCTGGCATATTTGGCACAAGAAACATCACTTGAGAAAGCCAATCTTCAAAGGGAATTTGTTGAATTGAATAGCCAAAATTATGCATCCAGTTCACAAAGTGATGCCATGAGATAGATTGAGGATTAGAAATGTGAAATACTCTCT
>NZ_JAAKGC010000023.1:0-106081 GCF_017591665.1 Aetokthonos hydrillicola CCALA 1050
TCTGCATCTTGTTTATATCTAGGATTGAGGTTAATTGCTAGTTGTAAATTTTTGACGGCTAGCTCTACGTGTCTTTGTAGTGCATAACAAGCTGCTTTATTGTAATAGGTATTGGCGTCGTTAGCATTAATTTCCAAAGCCTTGTCAAAGCTTGCGATCGCATCTTCATCGCGCCCCAACCTAACAAGAGTATAGCCTCGCTTATTCCAAGCTTTATACGACTCAGGCTTAAATTCAAGCACTTTATCAAAAGATGCGATCGCCTCATCGTATCGCTCTAACTCTTCTAAAGCAAGTCCTTGGTTCAACCAAGCAACTGTATCATCAGGCTTAATCTTTGTCGCTTGACTAAAAGATGCTAAAGCTTCTTCATGTCTTCTTAAATAGCCTAGCATAACTCCCCGATCACACCAAGCTTGATGATCATCAGGCTTAAGTTGAATTGCTTTGTCATAAGAGGCGAGGGCACTTTTATAGCGTTTCAACCTGCCTAGAGTTAAGCCTCTTTTCAGCCACCCAATAGGTTCTTCTGGCTGCAGTTTAACTAATTTATTATAAGCTGCGAGTGCTTCTTCATAACGCTTTTGAGAAAAAAGAGTTTCTCCTTGTTTCAAATAATCCTCAGCCGTTAATTTTTCCTCATTCTCAGATAAAACTAACGCCCCTGGTTGTTTAGGTAATTTTTCTTTTGGTTCTTCTCCCTTCACAGTTTCTATAACTGGTACAGCTTCTATAACTGGTATGGAAGAAGGTTTCATTGAAGAAACTTTTTGAATAATTCTCTGCTTTTGTTGTTGAGTATCTGTCTTTATTTTAGATAATTGAGCTACAAACTCTGATTCTAATTTTTCAATACGTTGGACAATTAAATCCTTTTGTTGTTGAGCATCTATGTGTAAGTCAGAAACTTGAGATGTAAACTCTGATCCTGTTTTTTCTAAATTTTCAATAACTAAGTCTTTTTGTTTTTGCGCATCTATTTGCCATTTAGAAATTTGGACTAGAAATTCTGAATGCAAATTTTCTAAATCACTAAAAATCTTATCCTTCTCCTGTTGCGCGTCCGAATGAAATCCAGACAGTTGAGACTTAAATTCTACTGCTAGTTTTCCAAAAATATCTATAGTTAGATTCTTTTGTTTTTCTGCATCAACTAGCCAAGAAGAGAGTTGGGATAAAAATTCTGATTGAGCTTTTTGTAAATTTCCTATTGTTGTTTCTCTTTCGTTTTCTACTTCTGACTGAATTCTTTGTAAGTTTTCTATTACTATATTTTTTTCTTCTTGTAATTCTGATTGGGTTTTTTGTAAGTTTTCTATTGTTGTGTCTCTTTCTTTTTCTACTTCTGATTGAATCTTTTGTAGATTCTCTCTTATTATATTTTTTTCTTCTTCTGTTTTTGACTGCCAACCAGAGATTTGACTAGTAAAATCTAGTCTTGACTGTTCTATCTTTTCAAGAACTATATCCTTTTGTTTTTGAATACCTAATTGTATTTCTGAAACTTGATTGCCAATGTCTGATTCTAATTTACCAATCTTTTCAATAGTTGTATTACTTCTTTGTCTTGTTTTCGTTTCTAACTCAGATATTTCGGACGCAAATCCCGATTCTAAATCTTCTATATTTTGTTTTGATTTCTGTATTATTCCTTCTAACTCTATTAATAATTGTTCTTTAGATTGATTTATAGTTGACTTGGTAAATACAAAGTTTTCGTTTTCTGCTTGTATCTTTTGTTTCAGTACTCTAACTTCGTTTTCTAAGTCATTACTTATACTTTTAGATTGTTTTATAATTCTTTCGGCTTGTTGTTGAACAGCGGCTAGCTGGTTTTGTAACTCTCCCACTTCTTCAAGTTGTTCCATGGCTTTATCGACAATCTCACGGATTACAACCCGTCTTAGTAGCCAAAAAGAAGCAATCACTGCCACTGGAAACAGCGTCAGTATGACTAGCCAAATATTTAGTAAAATACCTGTACGACCAAAAGCACGATCAACATCTGCTTCGACTTGTTCTCGAATTCGGTCTGCTTGTTGCATTTGCGTCAGTTTTTCCTGCTCTTGAGCAGAAAGTACAGGCTGGGCACTGGCAAGACCAACAGAGATGAGAAAAGGCAAAAAGACAATAGTGCTTTTCAGCACCAATGCTAAAACGACATGTTTCTTGCTGTTCATAAGAACTATCTTACCACCCTTACTTTGTTGGTCAATTCTAGTAAAAACAGATGTAATCCCTAGTTTAGCACCCCTGTCGAGGTCGCTGGCGTTTCTACGAGACTAAATATTTTTCTACGGTGGTCGAAATTCCCATAATGATTTATCCTCTTTCAAAGAACTTTGATCTCGCATTCTCTGTGCTGGATTGATCTAAGGGTGCAAAAACCTGCCGTTTCATTTTTCCCAGAGTTTTGGATAAACGACAAGGTATTTATGGACTCAAGAATTTCATCGCCAGATAATCTTTGTAGAGATAAACGGCTGTGTAACCCTATCGTTCGATTTGTTTAACATAACTTAAAACCGCTATAAATGATGTTGTGGCCGAATTAATGAGGGTTCAAGTCCCCTCTATTCGCTGTCCCCTCTTTGATATCAAGACGTGATCAACAGCCAACCAATATTGTTACAAGTTGAAGAAAACAGCGATCGCCTAGACCGCTACCTTTCTCAACATCTACCAGATTTATCTCGTTCTCGCATTCAACAGTTAATCGAACAAAGTCACATCCAACTTAATGGCAAGGTCTGCACATCTAAAAAGACAATGGTTAAAGTAGGCGATCGCATTACTTTAGAAATACCAGCCGCCGAACCACTCAAGCTACAACCAGAAGATGTTCCTCTCGATATTCTGTATGAAGATGATTTTCTACTTATTCTCAACAAACCCGCAGGCTTAGTTGTTCATCCTGCACCTGGTCATCCAGATGGTACTTTAGTGAACGCCATTTTAGCACACTGCCCGAATTTACCTGGAATTGGAGGAGTTCAGCGCCCGGGAATTGTGCATCGACTGGATAAGGATACAACGGGAGCGATCGCGATCGCCAAAACTGAAATTGCCCATCAACATCTGCAAATGCAACTAAAAGCCAAAACAGCACGCCGAGAATACCTTGGGGTTGTGTATGGCGCGCCTAAAACAGAAAGTGGTACCGTCAATGTGCCTATTGGTCGCCACCCAGTTGACCGCAAAAAAATGGCAGTTGTTTCAACAGAACAAGGAGGACGACTTGCGGTGACTCATTGGAAAGTTAAAGAACGATTAGGAAACTATACATTATTGCACTTTCAACTAGAAACCGGACGGACTCATCAAATTCGTGTTCACAGCGCCTACATGAATCATCCCATTGTCAACGATCCTGTGTACAGTTCTGGTCGTTCAGTGGGGGTCAATTTGCCTGGTCAAGCGCTCCATGCCTGGCAACTAAGTTTACAACATCCAGTGTTTGGCAATTGGATCGAAGTCACCGCCACCCCTCCTGTAGAGTTCACCACATTGGTAAACGTGCTGCGACAACGAGCTTGATTTTGTTTATGTACGCCTGGTTGAGTGATATTTGCATCATTTGTAACGCTTGTCAACCATCTAAAAGTCGATGTACTTACGTAATCAATGACATAAACTTTACCGTGGGTCAAAATTGTTTCATAATTTAACTTGATACTTGAGTGTAACAAGATAGCTTCCTTGAGAACATTCAAAACGCAGGAGGATCCCTTATCGCATGATGCTAGGCAAATTTAAGTTAATCAAGGATTTGTCTGAACTCGAACGACTCAGCAGTTCAGAGAATGATTACAACCGTGTAGATCAGTCCGTCACTTACTTCAACTCCGGAGCGGAAAAGGTCACAAAAGCTTTTGTCAGTGGTTTTAACGGTTTTTACCTAAAAATCTGTGAAGATTTTGACCTTTTTTGCGAGTTTTTTACCCTAGATCCTACTGATCCATCAGCATTACAAAAATTTTATCAGTTTAAGCAACTAGCAAAGATTATCAATCAATTTTCTTTACAAGAATTAATATCAATGATCAGTTGGGGATGGAAACGGGATAGTAAATAGGGAGCTCTTAGCAGAGGAGCAGGGGAGCAGGGGAGCAGAGGAGCGAGTAAATACCCCATGCCCAATGCCCAATGCCCCATGCCCCATGCCCAATACTCAAGCAGGATTAGGTTGTGTTTTTTGGTACAGTAAGTTAATTACAGAAGCTTTTTCGAGGATTCCAACTAACGCGCCATTGTTACGAACCACGGGAAGCGCAGATAGCTTTTGTTTTTCCAGTAGTTCTACGACTTCCAACAAAGGTTGATCAGATTGCACTGTGATAGATTTTTCAATTGGTCGTATGAGATCTATAACTTGCTTTTCTGACCATAGTCTACTAGGAATAGAACGTAAGTCATCAACAGATATGACTCCTACCAGTTGTCCATTATCATCAACTACCAGGAACCGACGCCAGTTTTGCGAATTCAAGAGTTGTTCATCAGCAAACTCTCTTAGGCTAAGATTAGCAGATACAATCGGGCTGTCTGGGGTAATAGCATCAACTGCTGTCAAGTTTGTCAGATGTTCTTGAACTCTAGCAAATTGCGCTGCATTACCTGCATTTTGCAATAAGAAGAAACCAACTAGTAAATTCCAAAAGTTACCAAAGCTACCAAATAGTAGTAGTGGTAGTAATCCAGATGCGATCGCCACCCAACCAAATATTTGCCCTACTCGACTTGCAAAAACCACTCCCTTATAAGGATTACCTGTAATTTTCCATACAATTGCCTTGAGTATATTACCACCGTCTAAAGGCAAACCAGGAATGAGGTTAAATAGTGCTAATGCTAAGTTAACAGAAGCCAATACACTCAGAATTGCTGCAAATGGTCCTGATGCAGCTGTAGCAAAACCAATAGCTAAAAATATAGCGAATAGTAATAGGCTAACTAATGGACCTGCGATCGCAACCCAAAATGCCTCTGCTGGAGTTTTAGACTCTTTCTCTAAGCTTGCTAAACCACCAAATATAAATAGAGTTATTGATTTTACATCAATATTCTGCCTTTTTGCTGCAAAGCTATGTCCTAATTCGTGAGCAACGACAGAAGCAAATAACAATAACGCTGTCATCAATCCCAGTACTAACGTCAATCCTCCCGACAATAGAGGGAATTGCGCTCCTAATCCACTACTATAGCTCCAGGTTACCAAACCTAGAACTAAAAACCAGGATGGATGTACATAGAAGGGGATACCAAACAGGTTTCCAACGCGAATCGTTCCATTCATAACGTTCACCAGCGATTTTAGGTTCAAGAGGTTTCTTTTCACCTCTCTTGATGTCCTTATCGTAACGAAATATTAAGCAAATTTAATCTTTGTAACGGTAGTGGTGTCCGTCAGTTAAGGTGTGGTAAGCCGATGCAATGATAAGGGGTAGGGTGTGTTAGGCGCATTTCAAAGTATGGTTTTCCACCAATTCACTAATTTTTGCGCCGTAACGCACCGCTGCATTGTAGAGGAGGGTTTAAATTCAGCCACAAATTCCAGGTGCGTTACGGCTTCCTATCACGCACCCTACAGTTAATTTACTTTTCTTCATATATATTTAATTTTTTTCGCCGATCTACTTAGTTGCTTTATTCTTGCTTAGCATTAGTTTTCGCTGCTACCAATCGAACTACCTGAACATCTAAACCTAACGCCTCAGCTATTTGTTCTACAGTCGCACCCAAATTCAACATAAAAGGAACTGCTTCTAATTTACCTTCTAGTTTGCCTTCTAATTTTCCTTCTAATTTTCCTTCTAGTTTGCCTTCTATTTTTCCTTCTTCCTTGGCTTCTTGATAAACTTTAGTTTGTTTCAACTCACTAAATCCAAACATTTGCTCAATCTCCTCTCGACTTTTTTGGGGAAATTTATAGATAATAATCGTTTCTATCAATTCGAGAAATTCCCGTCGGGCAATTTCCGATTAGCAAAATATCTTTCTAAGGATGCTATCACAGTGCTACTCTCGTTTTGTGCTGCTGTTGCAGGTGCGTTATTGCCGTTATTATTCGCTAAATCTTCTGAATCTAACTCAAAACCCTAATCTTGCGTTGCTTCCACAATCTCTGGGATGTAAAAATAGAATAAATGAGCTATTTGTATATGACAGACAAGACACCAGAAGATTATATTAACGCTATGCGAACCGCCTTATCGACGGGTAACTTGTCGTCAGCACAGCAGCTTTCGATTGAAGCTGTTAAGCATTACCCAGATAATGAGGACATTAAGACCACTGCTCATATTCTTGCACCAACCACGGTAACAGTAAAGCGTAGAAATGATATAGATCACCAAAGTTTGAAAAAGAGTCGTGCTTGGGTAAGTCAGCAGCGTCGCGATCGCCACTACCTCAATCAATGGGTAGGAGTAAAAGATGGTGAATTATTAGCTACAGGTAATTCTATTGATGATTTAATTGACCAGATAGGTGATACAAGTGGGGTATTGTTAACTGTAATCTATTAATGGCGCTGCTCTTATTTCCTGACGGATTTGTAGGGGCGTAGCCTATGGCTTCCCGCAGGGTATAGCATTCGCCCTGAGAATACACGATAACACCGATTCCCCCTCACAGTGAAGCGCGACTGGAAAAATCCTCGTCGATTCCTCTCAATGTGCAAGTTGTGACAGCGTTGATAGTTTTTCTAAGCAAATGGGTATTCTCATACCATCAGCAGACAAGGGAAAATCCCGATGTCGTTGCTGGAATACCGTGCCATAAAAAAGCACATAACTTTGGTTCTAATAGCACATCTATGACCAAGAACAGATACACCAGAGCATTTGCCACGGGCTTTATAAAAAAAGTTGTCAAATTAAAGAAAGTTATCAAAATCCTAATTCTCCGCCTGTTGCGAATTTTCCTTGGAAGTCGCCGCAGACGGTATCTTCAAAGTGGGTTTGTGCTACCAACAACAGTTATGGTGCTATTAGTTGTCACCTTAGTAGTCACAACGATAATTTTCCGCACTTTCACTCGCACCAGTCAAGTTATCAGCGAACGACAGCAGCAGGTTATTTATAATTCAGCTACGCCAGCAATTGACAGAGCCAAGTCGAAACTGGAGTACCTTTTCAGACAGGATACTCGTTTACCGGCTGGGATACCTTCAGATAGCACTCTCCAGAGTATGCTTGAAGCACCAAGCAGTGGTACTGATACTTATACACTACCTGATGAGACGCGGCTATCAAATTTCAAAGATGCCAATAATAATCCTGGCATTGGCTGGTATTTTACACAAAATAACAAAACCATCGCTTACGCAATTATTTTTAGAAAACAAGCAGTAAATTCAAGTGGTACTACTGTAGCCAGTGTAAAAGATAGTGCTAGTACCAAGGCTCCTTACCTTGTTGTTCGTAATGGTCCAGTCAACACGACTAACTCATCTACAAATAGCTGCGGTGGTGCAATTCAATTAGCATCAAATGAAAAAGATTGGGAACCTATTACTTCTGCAAGCTTAGCCAAAACTTTTCAAGTCACGGCGTTGGTTGTTGATAATGCGAATAAAGCAAATAGAGCTGTATCGACTTTAGAGTTACAACAAGATAAACAAGCCGATAAAGGTAATAAATGGGGGGCCTACTTCCGTGGTGACATAGAACTATTTCAGGGACCAAGTTTCCGATGGAATGGGGCTATGCATAGTGATGGTAGTATCTTCCTTGGACCTTATGGTAATTTTAAATCTTACTTAATTAGCTCTCCATCTTCTTGCGTCAATACTTCTGCAAATGATTCTAAAGTCACAGCAGGTCAGTATACTGATAGCTCTGGTAATATTACTTTTCAAGGTCAATTTATAGCAGGCAGACTCAATCGCCAAGACTATGGTGCTACAACAAATTTTGACTTATTTAATGGAACTGGTATTGCTCCAACAGAGAATCAACCATTTACATTATCAGCAGATTCTGTAAAAGATTCTGCTCAAACTTCCAATACAGCTGATTATGCTGTCGATCCAGTAGCTTTGTTTACACAAGGTACTTTTCAAGCCCGAGGAACAGATAAAACAAACGCAACAAATAGAGATACTAATTGGATAACAGGAACTCTCTACACTAAAAAAAGGGTTTTCAATGAAGACGCGACTCCACCTTATTTAGATGATACTTATCGGGCTGACGATCGCTATGGACCAAACCCTACTTACGATGGTAAATCGATATCAACAAGTCAACTCCCAATACCAACAGGGAAAAAAGTTGGCGATTCTATCACTTCTACTGATGCAAATTATAGCGCTCTGACTAGGAATACACCTCCAGATGCAAGAAGTCCAGAAGCTCTAGGTTTAGATGGATATTGGGAAAGACGAGCAGTTACAGGGGGTTTGCGAGTGATTGTCGGACAGCGCTTGGAATTGGGTAATCCGCTAGCGCTTCCCACAAACCCTGTTACGCCTAGTGGTATGGGTAGAGAACACGAGTTTCTCCAACGTCGTACCCAAAGAGATAATCTAGCTGCAGTTCAAGCAACTGCTGTCTATCATTACAAGAGTGGAAGTGGAACTACTCCTGTTGCTTGCATAGCAACTACCGTCCATCCAGGCACTGCAAAAACACTTCAATGGGGTGCTACGTTTGAAACTATAACATTCAAACGAAATGTTGTTACAACTAACCAAACCACAGGTGTGACAACAACTACGGCGAGCAACTATTCCCCTATTATTAGCAATTTTTTCATGGGTAGAGGAACTAATGGCTGGGAATTTAGTGTTCCTACCAGTAGTACTGTTCTCACTAAAGCGCTAAACAATCTAGCAAATTTTGCTGGAGATCCCAAGGGTGCTTTTCCTCCTACTCAAGAAGCAGCAACAGGCGTTATGCACCCATACTCTGTAATGACACAGTATGGCGATTTTTCCAATCTGCGTCGCTCTCTTTCGGGTTCTAGTATTGCCGATCAATCTTACATGGATACGGCAAGTTGTATGTTAGGAATGCTGTCTTATAATATCAGCTACCTCAACGCATACGATTACAACCTCAACTGGGATACGACTGATTCATCTGTTAAGTTGTTGGATGAGTTAAATACCGCACTAAGTAGTATTACTGCAAGTGCACCAGAGGATGCTATCAATCAGTTGGAAGGGACGAGTCATAACTTAGCTAACCTAGCAAGGCTAGTTGCTACTAAGGAACAAGTAAAACGCGATCGCCTGAATGGTACTGGTTACACCTGCGATTTTACAACTGTTAATTCTACTGCGACTTCTCTTAACATATTGTGTCCAACGGCCAACAAGTACACAGCTTTGTACTACCTTTTTCCAACAAGTAACCATGCTGAAGACAGATCAGACTCATACATCACAGGTTCAGGAGTTAACCCAACATCTTTAACTGACCGTTACCAACTCATTAGCGACACAGATTTATCAACTATCAGTACACAGCCAACTCTCCCAGCTAGTTGGAACACCCCAAATTTTGCCCTTACTACAACACAAATAAATTCTATCCCTGGTCAACCGGGCAGTTTACCCAATAGTAATCAAGTAGGGTTAAATAACTTAGTCAAGTATATTGATGCAACAGCTTCCCAGACATACTACCAAGTTGCCTTCAAAGATGCTGCCTTATTTAACGGTCGGGAAATGATGAGCGTGCGAGTGCTGGATCTAGATTTAAACTTGCTGAAAAGCACAAATGCTCCTGGTGGTGACAAGTGGCTACCAGTTAACGATACCACTGCAACCGATCCTAATGCTCCTCCTCCAAATGGTATTGTTTACACTTTTCGGGAAGATGCGGTTCGGGAAGATGCGATCGCCAGACCTGCAGGAGCAGCAATGAATGCAAAACCTAGCAGTCTTAGCGATCCAACTATCACTAGTAGTCTTGGTATTAGTACCAAACCTGTAGATTATTATCCTGATCCAGACCGTCGTCCTTATGGATTCCGTTTAAAAAATGGCTCCAGTATAAATCGTGGTACAAACTCTGCTGGGATGTCATTTATTTCAGATAATCCTGTTTATGTTCAGGGAGATTTAAACCTGCATAGTAGTGATGGTACTAACGCCTCTAATAAATTATTGGAGGAATTCACGCAAAAACTGGATCCAACTAACTGGGACAACAACAGTTCACCTTACACATCATTCTACCAGAGGACTACGAGAGATACGAATTTTGCTCAACCCTCAACAGATTACTGGCGTCCTACAGAGATTTTAGCTGATTCTTTTACTATCCTGTCAAGTAACGCCTGTGATGGCAGTATCGAAGATGGAATTATTTATCCTGGAGCTTATCCAAGTTTTAACATAGCTAATAGCTATGGTTGTAGCACTGGTGCTAACTTTACTTCTTACCTCAACCAAAATCGTCCTTACTTTCCCATCACCAATAACACCGTGTTTGGCACTAATACTGCTGCTAATAGTAGTAGTTGGGTACGAGAGAATCCCTATGACGCTACCTCGCCAATTATAATCTCCCAAAATGGCAAGCCATATTATTGTACTGTCAGTAATAGTACGACGCCTTGTTCTTCTAGTAACACTAAAGAATATGAACTTCTCAGTACGGGTGACTCTAGTTACTCCCACAGCTACCTGAGATTCTCTGATCAAGATGGGGCTTGTGGTGTGGGTAGCAATAGAAAATGTGTTGCTAGTGCCACTCAAACTCGCGTGAATGCAACTATAGTCCAAAATATAATCCCATCTCGTGCTCTCCAATCTTATGGCGGCTTTCACATGTTCCCTCGGTTAAATGAAACTTGGAGTGGACAGAATCTATTCCTATCTGGAGCTTTCATACAATTAAAATTTAGTACCCAAGCCACTGGTACTTTCGATCAAGATTCTTGGGAACCTGGTCAAAGTGCGATCGACAGTGAGTACACTTGGTACTTTCTACCACCAAACCGACTTTGGGGTTATGATGTTGCGCTGCAATATCAAACGGCTGGTCCAGTATCTCGACGCTTTACCATTCCAGGGAATACCCGCAGTGAAATTTACAATGAACTAGCCTTAGATGACCCATACATCTTAAAACTACGCTGTGCAAAAGACAAAGATGGAAACAAGATTGATTCTATTGCTAGTTGTTCTTAAGTAGTTGAATACAATTTACAGGGAATAGGAAATTGTAGGTTGGGTTGAGAATTGTAGGTTGGGTTGTAGCTTGCTTCCCCGTAGGGGTACGAAGTGAAACCCAACAAACTCTTAAAAATACCGGGTTTCTAAAAATGTTGGGTTACCCTGCGGGAAGCCGCTTTGGGCGTCTACGTTCCTCAACCCAACCTACATACTCAACTACGTTCCTCAACCCAACCTACATACCTACATAGCTGCTTAAAACTGCAACCTAAAGGAAAACAATATGCTAAGGAACTTATATCAAGCAACACGGCTAAAAAGTCATATTAAGTTACAAAAGCTAGTTGCAAAAAATCCTTCCGAACAAGGATTTACAATTATGGAATCTCTGATGGCAATCATAATAGTTACCATAGTTGTTGTAGCAATCACTCCTCCGATTTTTCTAGCTGTAGCTACTCGTATTCAAAATCAAAAAGCTCAACAAGCAATGCAGCTAGCTCAACGCCAAGCTGATCAAGTACGAGCATTGATCGAGAAGGGAAATTACACTGATACCGATTTACCGCCTGATGCAGGAACAGGTCAACCCGATGCAGTAGCTGCACCTACAACCTTTAGTTCCTGCACAAGTAATTTTGCAAGTGCAAGTTCTGGTGCTTGCAGCTTCAAAGTAAATAGTGGGAGTAACCCTGACTTTTATGTACAAACTTTCCGTACAAAAACATTAGCGGCTGGAACCCCATCTCAAACAGTTGGATTTTACTTGGGGGTAAGAGTGTACTCAGCGCTGGCTAACGGACAATCAGGTTTACAAACAACCCAAGCCTCACTTAAACTCACCACTGAGCAAGGAAATCAGCGTAAGTATCCTTTAGCTGTAGTCTATACTCTAATAGTGCGCAACGATCTCAAAGATTCTCTAACTAATTATAGGAATTTTTTAGCAACACCTTCTCCATCGCCTACTTGAGCAATAGGAGTTTTAGTTTTTACTTTTGCTTTGTTCGCTCATAGTGGAGATAGAAAATGCGTACAAAAAATCTAAGATTGTTATTGAATTGGTTATGGGTCTATTCTAAAAGGAACAAAAACAAGGGGTTTACCCTGATTGAACTTTTAGTAGCACTCATAATTGCGTTTCTGATTATTTCGGTTCTGTTATATCTGGTTGTAGATCTGTTGCAAGCTGATGCCAAAGAATCAGCTCGCAGTGAAACTCAACAGGAAATGCAAATGGCTCTAGACTATATCGCCAGAGAATTGCGTGAGGCTGTGTATGTCTATGACGGCAATTGTATGAAGACAACAGCCCAAGGATCTGCTGGAAACGCCAATTATTGCCCAGGTCTGCTTAATTATATCCCTACATTTACTAATCAAACGCCTATTCTAGCTTTTTGGAAAGCGGAAACAGTTACTGATAACGACATGCCTAATTGTACTGGGGTAAGTACATCAAAACAACAGGAGTGTCAGGATCTTCAGGTTAAGCGCCGCACCTACACATTGGTAGTTTATCTCCAATCAACTGCTAACTCAAGCAACACTTGGAGCGGAAAATCTAGAATTACCAGGTACGCTTTGCGCAAATATAAGACTCTTAGCAGCTTTACCCAATCTGAAGGATATGTAGACCCTTCGGTTGAGAATAGTACCACTTTCCAAACTTGGCCGGTTGATCCTAAAACCGGGACGAACCTACAATCTCAATCACCATTAAGCAGTAATTCTCCTGATGTTTTAGTCGATTTTGTCGATTCTCCAACTGCAACTGTTACGGTTCCTGCATGTGATTCAACGAAAGTTCCTACTCCTAAGTCTACATCTACAACTGCTAGTTCTAATAGTTTCTTTGCCTGTATAAGCAGTGTGGTTCCAACTACGACAACAGTAGTCACAACTCCAAGTGGTATTAACCAAGATGTGGTTCTTTATTTGAGGGGTAATGCTAACGGGAAACCATCTGTTACAAATGATAGTTTCCGTCCAGCTTTACAAACTCAAGTACTTATTCGTGGTGTTATTAACAAAACTCCCCAATAATAAAATGAACAAACAACTAAATAGAGGGAATAGAGTAGAGAGATTTTTTGGTGGTGCGCCGTACGTGCAACTGTTTTTAAAGGATTCCGAAGCTGGTTTTAGTCTCATCGAACTACTGACAGTGCTTGCTTTGCTCGCAGTGCTAGCGGCGATCGCTGTTCCTGGCTGGCTAGGATTCATGAACAGACAGCGCTTAACTACAGCAAAGCGTCAAGCTGTGGCATTAATACGTGATGCACAAGCGAATGCTCGGCGAGCAAAAACCTCTTGGCAAGTTTGCTTAAGTGATAATGGTACTCAAGTACTTTCTTATGTTGGTCCTGTCCCTTCTACTAACGATTGTCAAGGTGCAAACAATGAGGCTTTAATTGGACAAGGCTCTAGTGATATTAAATTTCAGTTTACGCCTACTGGGTCTTCTACATCAACAACAAGCTATCGTTTACAGTTTAATTACGATGGTTCCATAGCAGATACAAGCCAACTCGGTAAAATTACTTTCATGCCTCGAAGTAAAGGTAATTATAAAGCCTGCGTCAGTGTTGACACTTTACTAGGTGCGACTCGTGCTGATCAAAATGCTTGTAACTAGTTAATTTGGGAAAGATATTATTCTTACATGTGATATGGAATACATTTTTTTGTGGAATTAAAAATCGGGGAAAAGACGGGATGTTCAAATCATGTTACACTTTAAAATGAATGTGTAAAATGCTTTTCTAGCGAGTCTAATGACTACACAAATTGACTTTACTGTAGCCATACCAACATACAACGGTGAAACTCGGTTGCCTGAATTGCTGGAAAGACTGCAAAAGCAATTTTGCACTGAAGACTTCTCCTGGGAAATTATTGTTGTAGATAACAACAGCAAAGACAATACAGCTAAACTAGTACAAAAATACCAAAAATATTGGCAATTTCCTTTTGCCTTAAAATACTACTTTGAACCCAAGCAAGGAGCAGCATATGCTCGTAAACGTGCTATTGAAGAAGCCAAAGGGAATTTAGTCGGTTTTCTAGATGATGATAACTACCCAGAATTAAACTGGGTTGCAAGAGCTTATGCTTTTGGTCATAAGTATTCAAAGGCAGGAGCTTATGCTAGCCAAATCCATCCTGAGTGGGAAGTCAAGCCACCAGAAAACTTTCAACGGATCGCTCCATTTTTAGCCATTACAGAAAGGGGCGATTTGCCATTACTGTATGAGCCTCACAAAAGATTGCTTCCTCCCTCCGCTGGTCTTGTTGTTCGTCGACAAGCTTGGTTAGAAAGCGTACCAAATTACCCTATTTTAACAGGTAGAGTCGCTGGCAATATGCTAACCAGTGAAGATTTAGAAATGTTGTCTTACATTCAAAAAGCAGGATGGGAAATTTGGTACAATCCGGAAATGAAAATTTATCATCAAATACCAAGTTGGCGTTTACAAAGGGAGTATTTGATTCCGTTTATTCGGGGTATTGGGCTAAGCCGTTATGTTACGCGAATGGTGAATATCAATCCTTGGTTTAGACCAGTTGCTTTTCTTGCTTATATGCTTAACGACGCCCGTAAAATAATTTTTCACTTACTCAAATATCGTCTAAAAGTCAAAACAGAATTAGTTCCTGCTTGCGAAATGCAACTTTTTTTAAGTAGTTTTATTAGTCCTTTTTATTTATGGAAACAAGGTTATTTGAAAAAAACCGCCAAGGAAAAACAAGAAATAATCAATGAGCAGTGAGTAAAGAAATTTTTTTAGATGAATAAAATAGCAATTCAACGTTTAGATATTACTGTAGCCATCCCAACCTATAATGGAGAGGCTCGATTACCAAAAATTTTGGATGGGTTACGAGAGTGCTTTGCAATAGCGCGTTCCCACATTGAATCACAACACATCACATGTGAAGTGCTAGTCATCGACAACAACAGCACCGATAATACGGCTAAGCTAATTCAGAATTACCAAGCAACTTGGGATGAAAATTTTCCATTAAGATACTTACGTGAAACACAACAGGGAGCAGCCTTTGCAAGATTGCTAGCTGTACGGGAAGCAAAAGGCGAGTACATCGCATTTTTAGATGATGATAACCTGCCTGCACCTGATTTGCTCAAAGAAGCTTACACCTTTGGCAAACAACATCCTCAAGCTGGTGCTTGGAGTGGTCAAATTCATGGTGATTATCAAGTTAAACCACCCAACAATTTTGAAAGAATACAAGCTTTTTTAGCTATCAGAGAACACGGGGATAACCCTTTTTTATTTGATGCAGATAATTTAAGACTTCCTCCGGCTGCTTGTTTAGTAGTTCGTAAACAAGCATGGATTGAGAATGTTCCTGTAAAACCTAAACTAACAGGAAAATTACCAGGTGTTCTTGTACAGGGGGATGACTATGAGCCGTTGCTTTACATCCATAAAGCTGGCTGGCAAATTTGGTATAATCCCAAAATGCATACCTATCACCAAATACCGCATTGGCGATTAGAAAAGGATTATTTATTGAGCCTATCTCGCGGTTGTGGTCTGTGTACTTGTCAGCTACGCTTTATCAATGCCGAAGAATGGCAAAAGCCAATAGTGTTTATCAGAACTATTTTTGGCAACCTCCGCCGTGTTGTAAAACATTCCATGAAATATAGAGGTGAATTACAAACTGATCTTATTGCACTTTGCGAAATGGAATTTTACATCAGCAGTATGATCAGTCCTTTCTATTGGCTGAAAAATTATCTACGCCCCTTTTGGTAGGCTGATATCTTGAATCAGCCCGATATCCCGCCCAGAACTGAAGTTCCGGGCTAATAGCTTAAGTCCATTGAAATGGACTGAAATCCTTGAGCAGTCCTCTTAAGAGGACTTTAGCTATCAGCCAGCGATTTAAATCGCTGGCTGGCTGACTGGCTGACAGCCCAGGTGCAAAATATGACAATATTCACAGAGAAACTTTGCCCGTTCCCTAACTAATCTTCTGGTTGCTTCATTAACCGTCATGATCCGCCAATAACTTTAGCATTGAGCAAAGTAAAAATGCGATCAAGTTCTAATATCCCGGTTAATTCAGCTTCTTCTTCCAATGTCAGCATATCAGCCTTTTTCTTCTCGCTCAGTTGGTCAAGGCGCGATTGTAGCTCTGGGGTAAACTTGAATAAATATAAATCTCTAACTTTGCTGATTTGTACGCCAGATTCTACCCACGATGAGGGTTGAACCATCATTTGAGCAATCATGGTGTTTACAGTTTTGATTCGATGTATGGTCGTATTCTAGCCTATCTCTTAGGTGAGACATTACCCAACCTAATTAAAAGCGCGATCGCAATACTAACAACCAAAATTAGCATCATACTTAAAGCTGAACCAAAACCCCAATTTTGGGTAGCACCAAGGAACTGGTTATAAACTAACCGTGCGGTTGTCATACTAGAAGCACCACCAAGTAATTCTGGATTGACAAAATCTCCTAATGCAGTGATAAACACCAAAAAAGAACCAGCAAAAATCCCAGTAATGGTTTGAGGTACGGTAACTTGACAAAAAGCTTGCACGGGATTCGCGCCTAAATCGGCGGCGGCTTCTAGCAAACGTTTATCTAGTTTTTCTAAAGATGCGTATAAAATCAAAACCATATAGGGTAGCAAGCTGTAGCTCATGCCAATCAACACAGAGGGACTGCGGTGAAGTATATCTAAAGTAGGTAAGCCTACGCTGCTAAGTAAACTATTGAGTAATCCAGTAGGACGGAGAATTGTAATCCAAGCATACGAGCGAAGTAACGAGGAAGTCCACAAAGGCAAAACAAAGCTAATCAAAAGTAAATTTCGCCAGCGCTGTGGGGCTATTTGAGCGATCCAATAAGCAACGGGTAAACCTAATGCTAAACAAATTAATGTAGTATTAAGGGCAAAGAAGAGCGATCGCTTAAGGACTCGCAGGTAAAGAGGGTCAAATATCCGTATGTAGTTATCCAATCCACTAGGATTTACCACATCTCCTGGTCTAATTCCTGGTACAAAACTTAACTCAAGAATTAGCACTGTTGGCACTACTAACAAAAGTAACAGCCAAATCCCAGGTGCCGCAAGCAATACTAAAGGTTGCACCCAGTTCAAAAGAGGCGGAGATGGTTTTGCATTTGTATTTTCTCTTAAGTGTTGCTCAGACGATAGATTTTGCGTAGACATCACCTTGGTAAAACTAGTGTTGACAGATTTAATCAGTATATCTGCCGCTGGATCCAATTGCTATTAAATATCAGTTCGTAAATACGATTATGAACTTTCAGATAACCGTTTTGTTTAACTACTAAGCCGGACAAAAGCAATTCCTTTTCTTGTGGGCTATCAACAGAAACAATTTCTGAGCTATGCAAAATTTGCCGATACAGTTCTAGTAGACGGACAGGTTGATGCTCACTGTGGAGGATGCGATCGCGGATTGTTCTTAAATGTTCTGGTTCATCCTGCGATTCCCAATTGTCTATGATATGAGTCTGAACCAAATTTGTCATCCACTCAGTCTCAGCGTTAGCGGGAATAGGGGAAGAACAACTACGGATGAGCTTACAAACCTTTTGAGTCAAAAAAGGCTGACCACTTGTCCAGTCCAAAACTTCTTTAAGAATTAATTGTGGGTTACTCACTTTGTCTTTCAAGCCTTGAAGCAGAGGTTGGGCTTCATGCAATTGAAAACCTTCGAGTTGAATTGACTGACCAATATTAAAAGGTGTTCTCTGATGGTCACTGATCAAGTCTGAGGGGGTGACAACTCCAAACAAAGCAAATGTTAAACGCCGATAATCTGGATTAATACTGCGCTGATTATAAAAAAAGCGAATCAGGGCAAAAAAGTCATTAATTGGAAAACTTAGACCTAAAACACTATCAATTTCATCTAAAAATATTATCAGATTTTGTGGAGGAGTGCCATCGTCTATCTTAGTATTAACTAATAAAATCTCTTCAATAAATCGACTTAACCTTTGAACAGGAGAAATATCAAGTTGCTCATTCCACCAAGCTTTCAGATTTACTTTGCCAAGCAAGTGGAAACTTTGCCATAACTCTACAGCCAAACCTTTATACCATTGGTCAGGTGTAACACTTTCACTACCGATACGGGTCATGTCAATTGCGGCACACAGAAACCCCTCTTGCTGGAGGTGATGCATCATGCTTACCATAAGACTAGACTTGCCCATTTGTCGTGCGTTGAGGATGAAACAAAATTCTCCACGCTTCAAGGCTTTGTAGAGGTGACGGTCTGACGATCGCACAACATAAGTGGGAGCATCCATAGGCAAACTACCCCCGATTTGGTAGTCAAAGGATGAGGAATCTTCAGCACTCCTGAGTAAAGCGTTTTCAAGCACTAGTTCCGCTTGGGTAGCTTTAAGAACTTCTAGGGTTTGTAAAAGTTCTTGCGTGCGTTCTTTTACTTTTTGCTCTAAAGTCCGGTTAGACTCAGCTAATGCGTCTTTTGTCTGCTGCAAAGCGAGATTCTTAAGTTCCAGTTCTTGAGTAAACTGAATACGCTCAGCTTCTGCTCGTCGACGTTGGGTGATATCTTGAAAAGCTATTATAGCATAGACAATTTTACCGTTCTCATCAAGAACTGGGGTACCGGAAACCTCTACGGGAATAATTTTGTTGTCTGCTTGGTGGAATTCCAGATCGTCACGAGTTACACTTTCGCCTTTTAGTGCTCGCACAGAAGGTAGTTCTTCATTAGGGTATATGTTTTTTGTTCCTGCACGATAAACTTGATAAATCTCTCTTAATTCATTAGTTGTAGACGTATTAATGATTCCCTTACCCATTATCTGTTGCGCCATCTGATTAGCGTAGTAAGGTTTACCTTCAGCATCAAAGACAAATACGCCTACTGGTACAGCTTCGAGAAACTGAGTCAACCTTCTCTCGCTTCCACGTAATGCTTCCTCAGCTCGCTTCCGCTCAATAACCTCTTGTTGCAAACGGCTTAGTAATTCTGCTTGAGCTTCTCGTGCTAGACGTTCCTGTTCGCAAGCAGCTTTCATCTGCTGCACGTGCTGTATAGTTTTATAGGTGGTGATTTCTAAATCCTGAAAATTAATTGGCTTAGTCAGAAAGTCAAATGCACCCCGGTTCATCGCCGTTCTAATATTGTCCATATCGCCATAGGCAGAAATAATCACTGCTTTGATGATGGGGTATAACTCGTTGAGCTTAGATAGTAAAGTTAGCCCATCCATTTCGGGCATGTAAATATCTGTTAAGACTATATCTATCTCTGGATCAGCTTCTAGCTTTTGGAGCGCTTCAACACCATTGTGTGTAAACACCAGATCTAGTTGCTTTTCCCGAATTTTTTTTCTAAATTTTTGGCGTAATAGAGATTCTAAGTCAGGCTCATCATCCACAACCAGTATTTTAGCTGGCATAGTTTCTTTTGTAATTATGAAATATAATAATTTAAATTTGATCTAATAGGATATTCCTAACACTAAATATTAGTCAATGAGCATACTCCACTTCTCGTTTGTCAGGGTTCGGCGATTTTCCACATTCACGAGAGACAGACTTAGGCTCGTTATTGAGGCAAATTGAATATTTTTTCCTTAAGGTTGTCAAATGCAATTGGTTTTGTGATATACTCATCAGCGCCATATTTTCTCGCAATTTGGTGTTTTTGCTCATCATCATAAGCAGTAATCATAAAAACTTTTAAATGAGGAAACTGTTCTTTGACGATTTTGAGTAATTCTAGGCCGTTCATGCCAGGCATGTTAATATCTGCTATAATCAGAACGACGCAGTTCGCTAGTTGATTGCGTAAGAATTCCAGTGCTTCCTGAGCAGAAAGAACAAAATCTAATGTTATTTGATTTTGCTTAAGTTCTCTTCTAAATTTCTGCTTAAACAAAAATTGTACATCTTGTTCATCGTCTACAACCATTACTTTCATTTTTGAATTTTTTTATTTATGTACTCACTTTATATTTTTTATTTTAAGACTTGCTAGTTAATTCTTTTCAGAAAGAATTTTAGGCAAGATGATAATGACATCTGTATAATCCGCTACTAGCGTGTCTATTTTAATTTCCCCTTGATGCTGCTGGACAATAATATCATGAGTAATAGATAAACCCAACCCAGTGCCCTCGCCAGGAGGCTTAGTCGTAAAAAAGGGATTGAAAATATGCTCCAGCAGTTCCTGCGGAATACCTTCTCCGTTGTCACGGATGCGGATTTCTACTCGCGTACCTAAATCTTTAGTAATAACCGAAAGTGTAGGTAAAAACCCCTCACTCTGGCTATCTTGCGTTTTCTGTAAAGAGATTCTCTTTTTATGCGCTGCATAGCAAGCGTTGTTAATTAAATTTATAAAAGCACGATTAATGCTTTGGGGTATGATGTCAACTTGCCCAAGATTGCGATCGTAGTCTGCCTTTATCACAATGTTGAAACTAGGATCCTTTGCGTGCATCCCGTGCGTAGCTAGATTAACAGCGTCTGCTAGCAGGGCATTAATGTCACAGAGCTGCCTTTGACCAGTTTGCCCTCGAGAATGCACTAACATACCACGTACAATATTATCAGCTCTTTTGCCATGTTCATTAATTTTTTTAGCGTTTTGGCTGAGAGTATCGAGAATTTCCTCGATAGATTCTACGGTTTCGGGATCTAAATTATCTTTTTGACTGTCAATTTCTTCCTGAAGCTCTTGGGCTAACTCTATGGAAAGTTCAGCAAAGTTATTAACAAAGTTTAAGGGATTTTTGATTTCGTGGGCGATCCCAGCTGTTAATGCTCCCAGAGAAGCCAATTTCTCTTGTGCGACAATCTGAGCTTGGGTAGCTTTTAGCTTTTGTAGGAGATTTGCTAAATCCTGATTTTTCTCCTGTAATTCTTGGGTTCTTGCTTCCACTTTTTCTTCTAGAGTGTGGCTATAATTCTCTAACTCTCGATAGAGGCGCGAATTTTCAATGGAGATAGCAGCTTGAGCGGAAAGGATTTTTAAGACTTCGACGCGATCGCTTGTAAATGCACCTGTTGTCAAATTATTTTCTAAGTACAAAATACCGCTTAGTCTAGCTTGATTCAACAAAGCAGTGCAGAGAATGGATTTTGGCTGAGTGATGGTAATGTAAGGATCACGGGTAAACTGTCCTTCATCAGTTGCATTATTTAGAACGACATTTTCGTGAGTGCGAGCAACATAGTTAATGATTGCATCCGATAGCAAGGGTATCTGAGTGTCAGGAGCAACAAAATCTATTGGGATAGATTGTAATATAGTGATGTTATTAGAATCTACAGATCCTTCGGCTTCGATCACCCAATTACCTTGTTTATTGAGAATCAGGTAGCCTTTTTGCGCACCAGCATTCTCAATCATCGTTTTCATTAAGTTTTCGAGCAACTTATCCAGCTTAATTTCACCACCAAGAACTTGGGAGGCTTTGATAACAGTGGTGATATCCAAAATTTCTGCTTTACTGCTAGATAGAGAAGAAGTTGTACTAAGATTGGAAGCTGAAATTGATTTAGAAGCTGCTAAAAACAACTGAGGATATTCCAATTCTAATTGCTCGACTTTTGCTTTAGCACCCCAGAGAGTATAGCAGTGATGGGCATTTTTTAAATATAGTTGACCAATTTCTTTTCTTCCAATTGAAAGATAAAATTCTGCTGCTCGCTCATAAGCCAAAGCTTCTTCATGGATAAATTCATATTGCTTAGCGCCTTGAATGGATTGTTCATAAAGTTCTTCAGCTTCCCACTTTTTACCTAATACTCGTGCTTCTTCGGCTGCTACTAAATCATATTTATTTTTAAAATTGTTTGGGCAATGACTCATCCAGACTGCCATCACTTTCTGATTTTCTTTTACTTGTTGTAGTAATTGTTTTTTTTGTCTTGTATTAGATTTCTTACAAGAAGCAAGCAATGTTAAAGAAGAGTAGAAGTTATACTGTGGCGCGGGTAAATATGCAGTACAGGCTTTCCAGTATTGACTTGCTTTAATTTGGTGAGCAAGAGCCTGTTCATATTGTTTAAAATAAAAATAAACGATTGTTTTTGTCAGATAAGCAATAAATAAAAGCCACTCATTCTTATCGTGGAGCCATACATTGAGATAATTCTCTTCTTCCTTTTCTGAATTACCAATTATCAAAACACTTTTGTTGTATCCTTCTACCAAATTGAGCGCTATACTATTACATATTTTAATGTAATAAAAAGAATATGTTTGTTGTATTTTTTTAATTATATCTGTGAATTTTTTACAAGTCTGTCTAATATCTTCTAAGGGATCTCCTCTAAAAATTTTCACAATACAGTAGCTTATAGACACATAAGAAGCAAACTCGTGATTGCCAGTATCTATACCTCTTTGGAATCCACTCAGTAATTTTTCTTCTGCTATTTTATTTCTGATAGATTCTTTCCAATGCCATATAAATCCATAATATAAATGCGTAACAAAAGCTTCTGATTTATAGTTATTAAATTTATCTAACAACTTTAGAGAAATTTGACCAAATTTATATCCCAAATCAAAATCTTCGATTACACCACATAGAATCATGCCATAAAGGCTATATATATTAGCAGCATCGATAGGGTTTCCATATTTTAAACAAAGATTAATCTGGATTAATATAACTAGAATGTATAAACGAAAATTAACTTGTATTGCAGCACCTACTATCTGTTGTAATATTGATATGACAGCAATCTTATACGGATCGCTCATCGGTTTGAGACTAGCTAAATCATCAATTACTTTGTCTGTCAATAAAATTTTTAACAGTTCCTGTTCTTCTTTTATTTGATTTTCTATTTCACTTTCTTCTTGAGGTATATTTACACCTATTTCTGTCAATGCTTCTCTAGCTATGTCTATTGCTTTCTGCTGATGAAATTGGGCAAAATAAGATTGTATCTTAATCAGGTATACTTTAATTTTATCTAAAGTGCTTTTAGTTTGTTGTAAAGTAATTGCATAAAGTTCTTCAACTTCAGAAAATTTTGAATTTAAGTAAAGAGATTCTAATGTTTCTACATAAACTTCAAATGCCAATTTATACTGGGTCAACCAACTATTGGATGGTAATATTTTTAGTGCAGTATCTAAATATTTTAAAGACACTCCATAAGCTGTTGAAACTTTTGCTTTCTTACCTGCTTTAAGATTTAATTGAGCCAATTCATATTTCTTAGAAACATCACTAATTAGTTCATATCCTTGATCAATTTGATTTACAATATCAAAAATATTTTCCTCTAACTTATCTTGTGTAGTATTTTTTAATAAAGTAAAACCCACTTCAAGATGAACCTTTTTTTTATCTGCTGCTGTAATTAAGGTATATGCAGCTTGCTGAACTCGATCATGTAAAAATTTATATATAATTAATTCTGGATATTTAGGAATGAAATTAGAGTCTCGAGATGAAGAACTACTCGACATTTCCTCCTGACTCCATAGAAGAGGAATTTTGTAGTCATCACTTAATGGAACAATTAACCCTTCCTGTAACGCTGGCTGAAGTTCATAAGCTGTCTTGTTTTGGGATTTTTTATTTATAGATGAGAGAGTTTTTAAACTAAATTTGTTTCCAATGCAGGCAGCTAATTTTAAAATATTCTGTGTCTTCCCGTCTAACTTCTCAATCTTACTAACCATCAAATCAACTACATTATCAGTTATTGTAGTTCTTTCAATTTCTTCAATATTCCATTGCCAGCAACTGAGGTTAGAGTTAAATAACAATAAATTTTCCTTGTATAAAGCTTGGAGAAATTGGGTGAGGAAAAAGGGATTACCTTGAGTTTTTTTATTTACCAAATCTGCTAGAGGTTTTGAGTATTTTAGTGAGCAGCTTAGACTGTCAGCAATTAACTGGTTAATATCATTAATTTCTAAAGGTTGAAGCGCGATCTGCTGGACTGTAGTCTCTGTCCTTTTAATTTGCTCTAATGTTTGTATTAAGGGATGTAGGGGACTAACTTCGTTATCTCTATATGCTCCTATCATCAATATATACTGACTATCTTCATCCTTCATCAAGAGTTCTATTAACTTTAGGGAGGGCAAATCTGCCCATTGTAAATCATCTAAGAAGATAACTAAGGGGTGTTCTTTTTTACCGAAAATAGTTATAAACTTTTGAAACAATAAATTAAATCGGTTTTGGGATTCAGAGGCTTGTAGCTCGTCCGATAGAAGTTGTTTACCGATGAGCTCCTCTATTTTTGGAATTATATTGGCAATAACTTGACCATTAGTACCCAAAGCTTCTAAAATTTGCTGTTGCCAGATTTGTAGTCTTGCTTCAGGTTCTGCTAATAGCTGTCTTATTAATTCATGGAAAGCCTGACTAAATGCAGCATAAGGAATATCACGTTTCAACTGATCAAACTTACCCTCAATAAAATATCCCCCCTGGCGTGCTATCAGTTTGTGAACTTCATTAACTAAGAGGGACTTACCAATTCCTGAATAACCAGAAATCACCATCATTTCAGTAGAACCTTGACTAACTCGTTCAAAGGCAGTCAATAGTTGAGTAACTTCTAGCTCTCGTCCGTAAAGTTTCTGGGTAATGTGAAACTTATCAGAAATATCATAACACCCTAAATGAAACTGAGAGATTTTACCTAGCGTTTCTAATTGATCAAGACAAGTTTCTAAATCTGCTTTTATTCCCCAAGCACTTTGGTATCGTTCTTCTGCGGTTTTAGCTAACAATTTCATTACAATGTTAGAAACAGTGAAGGGAATTCCACTAGTTCTTTCATGGGGTGGTACAGGTTGTTTAGCTATATGGCAGTGTACCAGTTCCATAGCGTCGGTACTTTCAAAAGGAAGTTGCTGGGTTAGTAGTTCATAAAAACTAATACCTAGAGAATAAAAATCTGTCCGGTAGTCTATTGAGCGGTTCATTCTACCGGTTTGCTCTGGAGAAATATAAGCTATAGTTCCTTCTAATTGATTAGGATTACAAAGCGTTGGGTTTTCCTGAGATAAACGGGTGGAAATTCCAAAGTCTATGATTTTGAGTTGTTCTGTTTCTGGATTATATACAATATTAGAAGGGTTAATGTCTTTATGTATAATATTCGCACTGTGAATAGCTGCTAAACTTTCAGTGGTTTTAATAGCAATCTTAAGAAATTCTTCTAGAGAAAATTGGTGCTTGGATATTAAGAATTTTAATGATTCCCCACCAAAGTCTTCTAGAATCATAATTAAGCTGTTTTCGTATCGCTGTAAGTCATAAGCTTTGACAATACAATCTGCTGAGAGAGAACGAGTAATTTCATACTCCTGCTTATATCGGGTAAGTTCTGAAGGAGTAGGGTAATTTTCTTTAAGGAGCTTAAGAATAACCGGTTGATTATCAGATTTGAGAATAGCTCGATAAACTAGGGAATTATCACTTTCATAAATTTTTTGAATAATTTGATATTTTTTTATATTCTGCATAAGAGAGTAATATTAATACAACTATGTTTTAAATCCTTTTTGGAAAAGATTTTTGATAGATTTCAGTAACCATGGTACTCGTAACCTGCAGATTGTTCTTTACGTATCTATAAACAACCTGCGACATCCACATCTCACAACTTTTGCATACTAGTCTATTAGACAAATTATTAATAATTAAATCATGTCTAAGTTGATTAAATAGATTGCCGCGCCAAATATTTTGTAAAGTTTCTGTGTTGTAGTCGCCCAAACTCACAATATCTTTATCAAAACCCAGTCTAAATAAAGTTTCAATGCAGTAGTATATCCTACCATCAGGGAGAACAGCCATTTCCGTGAAGGGAAATAAACACGACCACCGCCCGTTAGCTTTTTCAATGTAATATTTGATGTAATCTTGTACAGTATTGTTGATTCTGTCAAGATGCATATTAGCCTCTTTATACTCTGCTAAGTTCAATATACAAACAGCATCTGTTTGTTTTAGCCAACGTTGTCGAAATTTTTCTTCTTCCTCAAGGGTAACATTCTGATTTCTGACAAAAGATGTCCTTACCTCACAAGAAACACCTAGTTGCTCGCGGATCTGAATAAAATTGATTATATTAGATTCGACTCGGCGGAGATTGCCTCCCCGCACTTCCCAGTAAGTATTTGCGTCAGCGGCATCGATACTAATATCAATACTAGTTATACCAGCTTCCAGTAATGCTTTAGCTCGTCTTTCATCCAGCAGTTGACCATTTGTAGTTATATGAACTTTGGGAACTCCTTTTTGTCTACAAAGTTGAACAAAATCTACAATGTTGGGGTGGAGCATTGGTTCTTCAACATTACCGATTACGATCGCAATTCCTTGTTCCCCACATTCTCTCGCCAGACGCTCCATCGTTTTCCAAGGCATTACCTTATTACCTGTAAAGAAATCTGTTGTATGCGTTGACTTAAGCGCAGGACTATGATAAGGACACATAACACATTTGAGATTACAGGTATTCCCTACGATTACCCTAACGTAAGATGGTTTTACAGCTATTCCATAATGATCGGCAAAGTAATGGAGTTGTTCTTCAATGCTGGTTTCGGAAATAATATTGAAGCCTATAGAACCTAATAAATTAGCTTGATTTTTGCTTTCAAACCTTTGACGAAACTGGCTAAAAATATCGCTTAACTCTTGAGGATATAAATAAGCTAATGGCGGATATGAGGGTAAACCTAATTCTGAAGCCACTGGTAATGTAGGTTGGAAAATCACTACCTTCTTGTCAGATTGAACTGTTGCCAAAATTCGTTCTATACTTTTTGCATGTAGCGGGATACCGTGAGGTGGTACTTCAAGTACCATATTTGGAATGAGTAAGTTTTTGTCGATTGTATTTGGTAAAAGCTTTTGAGCGTCTTTGATAATCATAATTTTTTTTAGCAATCAATAAGCAATGAGGCAAGGATTTAATTCCATGCCTCGTTTGAGAAGTTCTACAAACCTCTATTTACTTGGAATGAGTTTGTTGAATTCAATTAAGAACAGGTTGTAGGAATATAAGGGCTATCGGCGAAGAATACATCGTTCTCTGTGTTAGAGATCCACTCCTCCAATTCTTGTTTAGTAACTGTTGCTTCGCCAAGTTTTGGAGACGGAGGATAGGGAATTTGAAACTTGATTAATCTACGTCCATTTACATCAGGATCTGCAAGAGAACCTTGAAACGCATTTACATTAACTGTAAACAAATAAATCGACGCTTCCTCCTGCGTAAATATAGGAAAATTATCAGTCCTAATTCTATCTTCTCCAAAAACCTTAACCAATAATTCACCTTCTTCCAGGTCACTTTTTCCATCTAAAAATTTTCTAGGATCAGTACTCAACAATTTTTTCAAACGTTCTGGTTTCTTATCCTTTCCTGGTTCATTAGGGTTATCAAAGTAGCGTTTTAGTCGTTTTGCTGCGTCAACTTGTTCACTAAACTCATTGACATCTTCTTCAGCCCAGCGCCAGATATAAGCAATAATTTGAGAAATCTGTTTAGCTTGCATACAAAGGCGACGGAGAAAAGGATAGACTTGTTGATTACCGTCAGCCTCAGTCGAATCGATATCACGCGAATTGTTGAGTTCATTATCAACAGCAAGATTACTGACATTTTCAAATAAAATACGTTGTCCGAACATGTTTTTTTCTCCTTATCAAAAGCAATTAGACATTTTTTCAAAAAAAAGCTTTAAATTAAGCCGTAGAACCGAACCGGATTATCCCAGATAATCTTTTGCACTGTTTCTCTAGATAACAGCGTCTCAAGCTCAATGATTTTCTTAACGATGTTTGGCTTATGATCCATGTGAGGATAGTCAGAACCAAAAATTAAGTTATCAGAGCCGATATATTGGATAATCTCAGCTAAATAAGGTTCATAAGGCTCAATAGCAATAAAACACTGTCTGCGAAAATACTCTGAAGGCTTCATCCTGACATTATCCTTAACCTCCCAATATAAGTTCTCGTACTCTTCATCTAGTCGCCATAGCCAGTAAGGCAACCAACCACAGCCAGACTCTAAAAAACCAACTTTTAGTTGAGGATGGCGCTCTAACACCCCTCCTTCAATCAAGGCTAAAAGCGCCATCATCTGCTCCATTGGATGAGAGCAGGCGTGTAGAGCAAAACGAGTGTGAAACCGTTGTGCTCCTGTAGTTACTAACCGACTATGAGTTCCTTCGTGAATCCCGACTGCTATTCCTAACTGCTCGCACTCTTTCCAAAATGACTCGTATGCGGGATCACTTAATATTCTTCCTTTTACAGGATTAGGGCGTAAAAAAACAGCTTTCCAACCAAATTCAGCTATCTCATGCAATTGTTGCACTAACTTCTCTGGTGCATGGAGATTAATTGCTCCTACACCTTTAAGCCGATCTGGGGCATAGCTACAAAATTCTTGATATAACCAAGTGTTATACCCACGGGTGAATGCTTCCGCTTCTTCAGGCAGCATATCATCAATTGCCCAAAGCCACAACCCGTAAGTTGGATAAATGAATGCGATATCAATTCCCATTTGCACCATTGCCTGAACATGGGATTCCGGGTTGTAACGATTCAAATAAGCATTAGGATGACTCTGCATCATTTGCTTATTTCCTTCTTCGCGAACTTGCTTTGATACTTTCTGTACAATCTCTTCGCCTTTAATCCTCATATCTGGTGAGGGAGCTAAGTGCCTAAATTCAGGTTCTAAGTACTTAGTCCAGACGGTTGAGGGTTCAACGACATGAGAATCAGCATCAATAACTGAATATCCATTCAACATAGGGTAATAAAATTGATAATAAAAAGGAGTCAGGAGACAGAATTCAGGAGTCAGAATACACTACCCATAACCGGATGGTGTTTTAGCACTCATTTTCAACCCCTCTGCATGGTAACGAGTAGACAAGGGTTTAACCAACAACTTCATTCTGACTCCTGGCTCCTGACTCCTGAATTCTTCTTCATAAAGCCTACATCCACATAGGAATAGGATTAAGTTGATTTTCTGTTAATGGCTTTTTCAACCAACCCATTTTTACTGGAACCTCATACAACCGTCCTGAACCTAATCGGTTCCACATGTGGCGCATTCCTGGAACAATTACCTTCGCGACTCTCAACCCAATATCAGGACGGGTTTGATCTAAAACAAGCAATTCCAAGCCGTTGTTTTCAACAATTTTTTGACATAACTTTATATCATCTAGAAAATCGTCGCTTGCAAGTTGGCGATAATCTGCATAGACTTTAGCTGGCATGTTTTCATCAGGAACTAAATAAGGTTGATTAGCTAAAGTTGCTGTTTTCCACCATTTTAGGGCTAGGGGATCAACTGGTGAGGGATATTTGGTACTACCATCAGCTTTTACAGATAAAACATGAGGTAGGATTTGGTTGACTTCAGTCAAAGCTCGACTAATAGCAATCTTTGGGTCAAAATGGCTTCCATAACCCAGCACAATATCTTCTACTTCTCGATCTGTTCTGTAAGTAATAGCAGCAAAAGTGGGAATATTGAGATCGCTAGTAATATCCAAGATCGATAGCTCGCGATTCAGGTTTTGGTAATATTGTTTCAGTTTGAGAAAATAGGGTTCATCGAAACTCTCTATATCCACTTGCGGTTTCTTGAGACGGTTATACCACCACAAGGCAACAGAGTCTCGCTCCACTAACTCCATAAACCCTTGGAGGATAGCTTCCTCGAGGGTGTTCCCTGCTGCAGATCCGTTGGAGTCAGCCCAGCAATCAGGTTGGTGTGGTTGAAGATAGCCGTAATAGCAGTAAGCTGTTGGAAGATATTTAAATTCTTGGTTAGTTAATGACCAAACTGGTGTCCAATCAATTTCTCTATCAGGATCAAAAGGTTCAGGGACTTTTTGAAACCACCAGTTCTCACACTGAAGATTCCATTGTTCTCGCGTTTGGTATTGCTGTTCACTGAAGTTCATACAGGTATTTGGGTGAATTGCTTTGTCTCCCATTTGGTGGTAACTGGCTTTTTCTCTAATTTCATCGCCCTGAAATACCCCTGAATATCGCTCAATCGCTTCGCACAAACCACTTGCTCTAGCTTGTAGATCGGTTCTACCTTTTCCTGCACTTCTACCTTGGAGGTTCTGACGTAAGCTGGTTAAATCATCAAACGTGTTCAGGAAATGGTGTTTAGCAACATAAGTATGGATTAACTCGTTCCCTGGTATTTTGTTCAGTTCTCTAACAACACCTGTTATAGGGCTAATATGATGTTGATGTCTGCTTAACGTTTCTTGAGGCGAGCAAGATCTATGTCCCCCATCGGCGGTAAAAGTTTTCTTGGAATGTCCTAAAACAACAGGTAAGGGTTTCTTTGTAAATTTATAAACTATCTCTCCACAGCTAGGACATTGAGGACGCTTAACTAAAGAGTGTTCTTGGGTTTGAAAAGTCAGGGTATCGTAAGTCAACAACTTTCCTGTTAATTGTTGATTTTCTCCTTGCACAATCCACTTAAAGATTTCTGTAGCTGCCATTCCAAGGGCAGTTTGCATTGTAGAATGTAAGAACCCTAAAGGAGGGGGTAGAGGGGAGGAAATATTTTGATGTCTCTGGATAAATCCTTCAATTGGTCTATTATCTCGTAATCGATGTGCTAGACATTCCCAGCAAGCACTTTTGTTGGGATAAAATAAAGGTCCAATACAGACTTTTGTTCCTAGAGGATTGACTAGCATCCACGGGGATGAGGATTGTAATGCTTGTTGGTTGAACTTATCTAGATTTTGGTCGAGGTAGTCGTCTGTTAAGACTATTGTGAGGTTTCCTTCGTCGGCTACTTGAATGTGCAGAGATTTAAGGATGGCAATAAAGTCTTCTGTATGAAGAGAACCATAAGCTTTGACTGCGACTTTTTTCAATTGTAGTCGTTGATAAGCCTTGGCAGGTGAGATGTTTAGATGATTGCAGAAGATGGCTAAGTGTGATGGTAATGATTCATCTTGTTCAACAAGATAGCCTTGTTTTTCCATTTTTAGCAGTGCGTGCTGGGCTTTAATAGTAATATCAAGAGCATTCTGGAAAAATAAGCTAGTTGTTTCAAAAGATTTTTGGTCTTTTAATAGTTCTAGTTGAATTATTTCAATAATTTCGTCAATATTGCGATGACCATCGATTAAAGAAGCTAAGCGGTAACATAGGCGATCGCTCAACCAAGTTATTTGTTTCTCAGATAAGAAAAATACATTATCTGGCTCTATAGTTTTAACGGAGTAACAGGGTTTGAAATACGGTCTGTTGAGCATCGTTTTGGTTCTTTGTTAGACTACCACGATCAACGGCTTAATTTTTAGGCTCGAATCCGTCCAAATCACACAAATTCAGTACTAGACACGTTTCATAAACAGCAATGACTCATTGGAGAGTTTTCGTTGAAAAAAACTCCTCCTAAAACAGGAGTTTGCTTATGAGTTAATACTTACTAATACCTAAGAGCCTATTTATAACGTAAATTTTAAGCTTCAGTTATAACTAAAAACCACTCGCTACCCTGTGGGAAGCTTATCGTAGGAAGTTCACAAGTCAGGAAAACCACATAACGTAGTGTTTTCCGCTAGCTACAACGTCCTAATGTTTACTTTATAAATAATCTCTAGTTTGCCCAACCGAATTTTATAATACCGCCTCTAGTGTGTAAAAAAAATACGGGTGTGGACAAAATATACATTTTTTAACATGAAGCATACAAGTAATCAGAAAGTAAATTAAATAACAAACATATACTTAAGAAATATAGTTGAGCTTTGAAAAGCCTAATGTATAAATTGATTTTATCTTACTGATAAGCGGATTAACAGCGTCTTTGTATGTTATTTGCTTTACCTTGTCCTCCTCCTTTTTCCAACAGATTTCCGATACATATAAATACGAGCAAGTGCAACTCAATTACTGTAATCATTTTACTGGAAATACTGACGATACAATTGGCAACTAGGTATGGCTTGATTGTGATTTAATTTAATCAGACCCATACTACTTAGCTTGTATGCTACAATCGGTTCTAACGGTACAGGGTCGGTAGAATTCATAACTTTGTGAAGTGCGATCGCCAACTCTGGCTGTTCTTGTAAAGTTGCACAATGACGCTGCAAGTGATTGTAATAAATGCCAGACGATGTGGGAGCACTTTCCAGCAATTGATCTAGAGTCAAGTCTCCAAGACTCAGGTGATAGATTGCTAAATGAACCAATCCTGGATGTCCTCCAACCATATCCATCAAAAGTTTTGCTTGTTCACCATCCTTCCAATTCAGCTTATAGGAATGAGCCAATTGCTCAACATGATCTTGAGTGAAACCCTTTAACTGAATTGGTAAACCTACATTAAAGGGAGACTGATGAAGCTGGAGGGGAACATAAATTTCTGTAGAGTGAACCACAATAAGACGAAGCTTGCGCCAAACTGGTAATTTTTTCGCTTCTTCATACCATGAACGCAATAACGGTAAAACATCCTTTGCGACTTGGGGATGCTCAAAAAGCTCGTTCACTTCATCTAATGCTAAAACCACAGGCGACTTAAGTTGCTCTAGTATATATCTACCCAGATACAGAGTACAACTTACTTTACTGCCAATATCTTCATCCCAATATTCATCTAATTTTGGTTCAAGATTGAGCTGACGGGTAACATTCGCACACAGCCAACGTAAAAATCGATTGAGATCGCTTAAAATTGTTTGGTCGATTTGCTCCAGGTTCAAGTTAACCCTGTGGTAACCAAGACTAGCAGCATAATCCAAAATCCTCAATAGCGTAGATGTTTTACCCATTTCTCTAGGAGCTTTAATCCTGATTAAAGCTCCTGGTTTAGTAATTTCTTTATTAACCTGTGCTTCAATACTAGAGTTTCTAATGTAAAAAGGGGAGTCGATAGGAACTGAACCACTAGGGAACCGAGGGGATATATCGTCTTGGTTTTCAATGGAAGGTTCTACCAGATTTTCTCTTGGCTTTGATATTGCTGCACTTCCAAAGCTTGACCATGTTAACAGAGGTTCGGCTGGATTCTGAAAAATAATGGGGAGCCAAGTGGCGCAGGGATAATCTCTCTCTAATCCTTGCAATCTTTCTCGTGCAGAACGCACCGCAACGTATAAAGATTTTCCACGGGTAAATTCTGCTAGAAAATGCTTAAAAAAGATTTGCGCCACCACATCTGGAATAGGCTCACGCATCACAATAACTTGTGGGATATACAAATCTTGAAGCTGTTGCGCCAATCCTAAACCCTCACAGGAGTTAAAAATTGCTAGCTTTAACCCGCGACTGATAGCTTGTCTAAGAGCATATCTTAATTCCTCAAGGCTAATTTTGTCTGTTTGATTAATATGTATAAACCCTTTTTGTTGCTTACAACTATAACTGTGACCAGCAAAAAAGAGAAGATCCCAACCTTGCTGCCATAGTTGCTCATTTAGATTTTCTAAATCCGGCTCTACTAAAAATTTAATTTCTGCTTTAGTTGATAATTGCTCTAAAAAAGTTCGATCACGGCTAATATTAATTCCTTTACTATTACCAAAAATTGCCAAAATTTTTACTGCGCCTTGGTTGTAATTTTCAGTTACTTTTTGCGTTTTCTGGTACTCTGCAGCACTTAAGGCAACTTCAGCTAAAGGATAATCATCAAAAAAATTCCATAAATGCCAAGGAAGTCGTCGTAGTAAATTATCATTGGTTTCAATAATGAAGCCAATTTCTTCAGACGGTTTTAACTGTGTGCGTAATTGCTGATCTATTTTACGAAACTTCGTTGAGTTCAACCATACATTTATCTTTGTTGACAACATCTGGCACAAACCTAGGAGATCAATTTGAGACACGTTAGTTATATAAGATTCTTGTATTTCAAGTTGATCATCTCCTTCTGTATAGATACGAAAACCTAGACGTTGATAAAAAGCCCAATAAAGAGAACGCCAATGATGGTAGAGTTCGGAAATCTGTGGTGCGGCTGGTAAACTAGCAGTAAATTTCATTTGGTAGGGGTTGTTTGCTTCTCCCAGTTCTGCGGTAACGTTAGCAAAGCCATCACGTAAGTTTCCTTGACCCAAGTTTAAAACAACTAACCGACTCATATAGCAGTCCTATATAATTTATGTAAAAACTAAAACCCGTATCCTCCTATCTGGAGTGTCCTTTTCCCTGCTTTAATCAGGAAGTTTACAACTCGTACACGGATTGCAATATATCTTAAAAAAAAGAACGGTCAATTATAAGATCCACCCAAATATTCTCACTTTACTTTCGTCAGTAAACTCCACTCAGACACATATCTATATCTATCTTTAGTCCTATAAGAATTTTAGCGTGAGTATTGGTTCACATTACTTCAGATTCCTTCGTTCAATCTAACATACCTGAATACGAATCTGAGTACGAATAAACGATTCAAGTATATTCACTGATGCCTTCTGGCGAAAAAAATTTTAATGGTGATTAAGTATTCTTGTGTGTACTTACACTTGTAATTTTTACATCACGTTTTAGGTTCTAATGCAAAAAACTAAGTGTATCGTTTCAGTTTTCTTCAGTGCTGTTTTAGCACTTGGCTTCGTAACGTCGGAAAGAAAAATTGCACAAGCACAGCATTCCAGTGGTTCTGTCTCCTTGTTGCGAGCAAGATGTGTTGACAGTGGAGTCGGTAGCGTGCGCGACCAAAACCTTGATATTTCTATTGGTAAAGCCGTTTATTCAAGTCGGTTTTATCTTGGTCCTGGATCACGCTATGCTTCCATAACCTGTAACATTAAGCCCATCAATAACGATTACCAAGGATTTCAAACTCTAAACTTGGGTTTTGGAATGCGTGATAATGATAGATTCAGTCCTGGTGTACAAGTTAAGGTTTACTTAGATGGTAAAGTAGTTGAAACACGCACTGTTTCACCTGCACGACAAACTTCGTTCTCATTGAACGTTAACAATATTAGCAACGTGTCTATAGAGGCAGTTTGTACTAGTCAATCCCAATATTGTGACCGAGTATACTTTTTCGATGCTTCTTTAGGACGGTGAAGAATGGGCATGGGGCATGGGGCATGGGGCATGGGGCATAGGGCATGGGGCATAGGGCATAGGGCATGGGGTGATACAATGGGCACGAGCATGAGACTAATTATTGGTCTTCTGCTCCTAATTTTTGACTTTTGACTTTTGACTTTTGACTTCCCCAAAGGGGCTGCTGCCTGCTCCCTGAATAACCTGCTGTTTGGCGACGTTCTCAGTAGCTTGCTTAATCAATGGTTCCAATTTATCTCGCCAGTATTGAATATTGGGCAATTTTTCGTGATGGTCTTTATAAACTAAAACCTTATCCCATTGTCTTTGAGAAATTGCAGTGTTGATGTCATTAAACACAGCCTCAGCTTTAGCCCAGTCTTGTTGCCAATGAGCAACCATCTCTGCTGTCTCTTTAGCGGCGGAAGGATTAGAGGTTAATGATTGTACTAAGGCGATCGCTCCCTGCAAATCCCCTGAGTCATATTTTTTCCTAGCTTGTGCTAAAGCTTGAGCGTCTTCCTTCTTTGGTTGTGATTTCTCTGATGCTGAGGGTGAAATTTGGGCTGACTCTTGCGAGCGAGTTTTTAGTTTTGATTTTCCCTTGGCGATCGCGTGAGTAGTAATTAAGTCATTATCATCTAATGTTTTCATTGCGATCCCCTTATCTCGTAAACAAGAAGGCCATTCTTCATTATTCTTAATCACATCTGAATGCGCCCAAGCATTACGTTTAGGGTCAAACTTAACCTCTACCCAACCATGTTGTGTTCGCCTACCTGTAACCTCAAATTTAGTATCATTCTTTAAAGTTTTCACAATAGTGTTAGAGCTAATAGAACTAGGCTCAGAACGCATATTGGAATTACCCGCCACCACAGCTACGCAGTTTTGCCCTGCTGAAAAATTATTCCCAGTCATATCGGCAACGACATTTTGCACATTCTTCACGACAATGGGAGAAATAACCGCCGCGCTAGCTGCCAAGCCTATCAGAATTAATACCTGCAATAAGTCGAGTTTGCCAGAACTTTTGTGTACAGGTTCGGCAATTGCTGCTGCTGGAGCCTCCGGATATGCTGGAGCAAGAGCAATGGTTTTCTGGCGAGATTGTGGAGATTTAAATTGGGTTAGTTGGTAGCCAGAATGTTTAGGATATTCATCAGACTCAGAAACAGGAGACACTGATTCTAATGCTTGTAGCACCTGGGACGCACTTTGGTAACGGTCTTTAAAGTGATAACGTATCATTTTCGTCAAAACTGCTGCGAATTCGTCACTTACAGACACCATTTGTTGCCAAAGAATTTCACCAGTCTGAGGATCTTCTTGTAAATCCATTGGCGGTACGCCCGTCAATGCTTGAATAGCAATGATACCTAAAGCATAAATATCACTATTAGGACGAGGTTTCCCTTGCCCTTGCTCCGTGGACATGTATCCAGGTGTACCAATTGCTACAGTTACTGACGGATTTACTGCTCCCGTAAACACCAGTGTTGGTGAAGTCTGTATATAAGATGCTCGCAATTGTTTTACAGCACCAAAGTCTACCAAAACTAATTTCTTGTCAGATGCCCGACGTATGATATTATCTGGTTTAATATCGCGGTGAATCACACCTTGATTATGAACAAATATTAATATAGCTAGAACTTCCTGCAAGAGATGAATAACTTGACCTTCGCTCCAGCGTTGGTCACTTACCAGTTCATCACTTAAAGCATGTCCTTCTATAAATTCTTGAACTAAATAAAATTCTTGGTTTTCATCAAAATAAGCTAAAAGCCGGGGTATTTGGTCATGGTGACCTAGTTTTTCAAGGGTTTCAGCTTCGCTGCGAAACAGGCGCTTAGCAGTGTCAAACACTTTAGGTTCAGAATTAGCAGGCTTGAGGTGCTTGACAACGCAGATCGGGTTGCCCGGTCGCTTGGTATCTTGGGCAATGTATGTTTGACCAAATCCTCCGGTAGCGAGGACTCTAAGTACTTGGTAACGATGGTCTAGCAACTTGCCTATCATATTTCACTCCCCAGGTTTAGCACCCGTTATCTAGGGTGGTAATCAATATTTCCAAAACTTTTTCAACAAAATCCGCTATCTTGGGAAAAGATTTTGATGTAAAGTCCAGTTTTTTAAAAAACACGTTGTTAATTTTTCTTATCTGCTCCCTTTTTACTAACCATGCCACCTAGAATCTCTGACTCAGCTGCATGGCAGCAAGCTGAACTCCTCATGCAACCTATATTTATCCGTGTTGTCGATAATATTCGCAAGCTGCTTGAGGTATCCTCTTGGAAAGGAAGTTACCAGGATATACTGATTTGGCCTGTTGGGACAACTGAGGAAACTAAAGAGGCCGTAACCCAGCTAATTCAAGAACTGGAAGCTGCTACACCACAAGAAGCTGTGGGCATTAGAGAGACTCTTTCCCGCCTACCAGTACCCCATCCAGGATATCATCTATCTTTACAACGTCAAGACCAAATAGTCAAGGTCGATCTGTGGGACCTATGCTACCAAGTGTGTTTTCTTGATTACAGCCACGCAGAAAAAGCAGTTAATATTGATACAAGTTTAATTGACGAAACAGGCGATGTCAATTGGCCTTCCGTTGACTCCAAGGCTAAGATGTTAGTCGAGCAGGTGTTTGCAAATTTACCAGAGTAATAGGGGCATGGGGCATGGGGCATGGGGCATGGGGCATGGGGCATGGGGCATGGGGCATAGAAACAGAAAAATATAATTTAGGAATAGGGATAAATTTCTTACCCATTACCCATTACCCATTACCCATTACCCATTACCCATTACCCATTACCCATTACCCATTACCCTATGCCCTATGCCCCATTCTGCTAAAATAGGCTTATCCAAAACTCACAGATATTATGGTGACACTGCAACTCAAACAAATTCAAGTCCCGCTAGGTCAGCGCGTGATATTGGAGGAGATAAGTTGGAAAGAATTTGAAGCAGTTCTAGCTGAGTTAGGAGAACACCGTAGCAGTCGAGTTGCATACAGTCAAGGTATATTGGAGATTATGGTTCCGCTTCCAGAGCATGAAAAAGCTAAAGTCATTATTGGAGACTTGGTAAAGATTCTGCTGGATGAACTTGATTTGTGCTGGGAACCTCTCGGCTCCACAACTTTTAAGCGAGAAGATATGGCTGCGGGGGTAGAACCAGATGATTGTTTTTATATTCAAAACTACAAGCTGATGATAGGTAAAGAGCGGATAGACTTAACCGTTGATCCTCCCCCCGACTTAGCCATTGAAATTGATGTTACATCAAAAACTAAGGTCAGTGCTTATCGTGCATTGAAAGTACCAGAAATTTGGCGTTATGAAAATCGCAAGCTAGAAATCAATTTACTGCAAGAGGATGAATATGTTAAGTCCGAAACAAGTTTGATTTTTCCAGGCTTTTCAGTTATTCAAGAAATTCCTAGGTTTGTGGAAATGGCAAGAACTACAGGAACAACCCTCGCACTTAGAGCATTTCGTCAAAGCGTCCGCACTGGCTTAAAATTAGACTGAATGTAAAGTTTTACAATTATGCCAATATCGACAATTGATGCCAATGATGTAGCAGCGATTCAAGCAGTAGAAAATTCTGTTGCTGTGTGCGATCGCTCTGCTTGGGGACGTATCAAAGTTAAGAATGATGATCGTCTCCGCTTTTTGCACAACCAAAGCACCAACGATATTCAAGGGCTTAAACCAGGACAAGGCTGTGATACGGTCATGGTAACATCTACTGCCCGCACTATTGACTTGGTCAGTGTATACGCTATGGAAGATGCGGTGTTGTTATTGGTTTCACCTAATCGCCGTGAGTTTTTGATGCAATGGCTTGACCGTTACATCTTCTTTGCTGATAAGGTGGAATTAGAGGATGTAACAAATGGGACAGCAACTCTTAGTTTATTAGGACCTAGTAGTCACGACATCATAGAAAAACTTGGTGCAAAAGAGATTATCGGTCAACCATATGGAAATCATCAACTCATCAGTGTTCTTGATCGGGATGTTCGGGTTATTGTGGGTAGTGGCTTAGCTTGCTCTGGGTACACTCTGATTATTTCAGCCGATGACAAAGAAACAATTTGGAATAAAATTGCTGACTTAGGCGCAGTACCGATGAGCGATCGCGCCTGGGAAGTGTTACGAATTTTACAAGGTCGTCCAGCGCCAGATCATGAGCTCACCGACGATTACAATCCCTTAGAAGCAGGTTTGTGGCAAACAATTTCTTTTAACAAAGGTTGTTATATTGGACAAGAAACCATCGCCCGTTTAAACACATACAAAGGGATCAAACAAAACCTCTGGGGTATTCGTCTTAGCGCTCCTGTTGCGCCAGAAACACTGATTACACTAGAAGATGAAAAAATCGGTAAACTGACTAGTTACACTGAAACCATTGATGGTTATTTTGGACTGGGCTATATCCGCACAAAGGCTGGGGGTGCTGGATTGAAAGTTCGTGTAGCAGAAGCTCAAGGTGAAGTAGTAGAAATTCCTTTTGTTTCACATGCATATCCAGAAAATTAGAAATTTCAAAATGGTGTGAAACCCGCTTCGTCTCGATCCCATTCCTTACCCTGACAAAAGTCATCTATCCAGTTAGCCAGTTTACAACATTTAGTCGTAGATGATAGACTAACTTCGTTAGTTGCAACATCTCTCGTCTGTATCGTGACAAGCTTATTTTTGCTTTGAGTTTCACAATCAACAGCAGTTGAAAGTAAAGATTTTCTCTGTATTTTGGTAGTCACAGCATTTGAAAGCACAACATTGCTGTTATTTCCATTTTTAGTTGCAACGGCTACTGAGGTTAAAGGCTTACTTTTAGTTTCAATTCCAGCAACGGCAATTGATATCACCGAATTGTTTTCGCCTTTGGTAAGTCTAATTGGTAGAATAGGCCTACCTTTGTTTTGGACATTAGTATCAATAGCAATTGGTTCTACATCTGTACTTTCTGAAATCGAGCTGGGAGGAGATTCACTATGATCAGCACTAACGTGTGCGATCGATGATGTCGGCTTTTTTATTTCAGTAGTAGCTTTCTTGAAACCCGAAGGTTGGTGATTGCGTATATGAGGCGAGGGTTTTTCAGTAACCACTTGATCTGAAGAAGACTCGCTTTGCTCTTGGTTATCAGCTACAAAATTATCTTTTACCAAATGTAAATGTTCTTCAGGATTAAAGTTTAGACCTAATGCTGAGATTATTTGATCCGGATTGTTATTTAGCTCTAGTATAAAAGGAAAAAGCTGCTCCATCTGCGGCTCTAAAGCAGACAGAGTAGCCAGAATAAAACCAGAGGAAGGACGACGTTGACCATCATAAGTCGCCCAAATCTTCATTTTTGTGAGCCAAGAGCGATTTTTATAGTAATAATTCACCCACTTGAGTTTTAAGGATTGGCGCAGCTGTTGAATATTCATCCTGATATCTCGTTTGAGTCAATATAGAGAATAGTTGAGTCCTCTACGAGCAATTAATAAAGCCTATGCCTGAGGATGAAACCGATAATAGAGCATCTGTGTCACTTTTTCACCACAGAGCAAATGCTGTTTTATCACCACAGGCACTTCACTAGCTTGGACTCCACTATACCAAACCATATCAGGCAAGACCAGCACCATAGGTCCATTACCGCATTGTCCCAAACAGCTACTACCCTCTACATTCACTCCAGAAACTGGTGATGCTTTAAAAGCAGCTAAAACCTCCTTTGCACCTTGTTTCCGACAAGTCCGATTTTGGCAAACACGGATAGTTTTGTTGTTACTCATGTCGCTAGCTACTCAAAAGCCGCTTCCAACCCTTTTGATTCTAGCCATTCCTTGTTGAATATGCGCGACTGGTAACGGGAACCACTATCACATAAAATGGTAACGATGGTGTGTCCTGGTCCCATTTTTTTTGCAAGAGCAACAGCGGCTGCAACGTTAATACCTGTGGAACCACCCATGAATAAACCATCCTTCCGCAACAACTGGTAAACCACCCGTAGAGCTTCTTTATCATGGATACGAATAGCGTCATCGGCTGGTACACCTTCCATGTTTTTTGTGATCCTACTATTGCCGATGCCTTCGGTAATCGAATTGCCCTCTATATTAATTTCGCCAGTTTTGACGTAGCTATAAAGTCCGCTACCCATTGGATCAGCAACAACACACTGAATAGCAGGATTTTTTTCTTTTAGGAACATCGCTACACCGCCATAAGTTCCACCTGTACCCGTAGATGTTACCCAAGCATCTACTTTACCATCTGTTTGTCTCCAAATTTCTGGGCCTGTTGTTTCGTAGTGAGAACGGCGATTGGCTAAATTATCGAACTGATTTGCCCAAATAGCGTTTTCCATCTCCTGGGCAATCCTACCAGATAATTTGACGTAGTTGTTGGGGTCTTTGTAGGGTACAGCAGGAACCGGACGAACTTCTGCACCTAATGCTCTAAGAGCATCCATTTTTTCTTGTGACTGGGTATTAGGAATAATGATTAAACATTTATACCCTTTAGCGTTGCAGATATGTGCTAGCCCAATACCTGTATTGCCTGCGGTTCCTTCTACCACTGTACCACCTGGTTTGAGAATTCCTTTTTCTTCAGCGTCTTTGATAATGTAGAGTGCAGCGCGATCTTTAACGGAACCTCCAGGGTTAAGAAATTCTGCTTTACCAAGAATTTCGCAACCAGTCTCTTCGCTAAAGCTATTTAAGCGAATTAGGGGTGTATTGCCTACAGTAGCAACAAATCCATTTTTAATATCCATTATCAAGTTAATATGTGTATATAAACAACAAAATAAGGAATCCGTTTTGATTGCTCAACAAGGTTACGTACTGTAGGGTGCGCTATAGACGAAGTCCGTAACGCACCGCAAATAAGTGATTTAACGGCAAGATTACTTGTTAGGCTGAGGAGTCAAGCGCAGATAAGGCTTAACTTCTGTGTATCCTTTTGGAAACTTCTGCTTGAGAACTTCTGGATCCTTCAGTGATGGGACAATCACACAATCATCACCATCTTTCCAGTCGGCTGGTGTCGCAACGCTATAATTGTCAGTCAATTGTAGCGAATCGATCACCCGAAGAATTTCATCAAAGTTCCGTCCAGTGCTAGGAGGATAAGTGAAACTCAGGCGCAGTTTCTTATCAGGATCGATAACGAAGACGCTGCGTACTGTTAAAGATGGGTTAGCGTTGGGATGAATCATGTCGTAAAGGTCAGAAACTTTACGATCTGAGTCTGCCAAAATTGGGTAGTTAAGGCTAGTTTTCTGAGTTTCTTCGATGTCTCCCACCCATCCTTTGTGTGAGTTAACATCATCAACGCTAAGCGCTATAGCTTTAACATTGCGCTTGTCAAATTCTGGCTTGAGTTTAGCAACTTGTCCTAGTTCAGTTGTACAAACAGGGGTAAAGTCTGCTGGATGGGAGAATAACACTACCCAGCTATCGTTTGCCCATTCATAAAAATTGATATCGCCGTGTGTGGAGGCTTGGGTAAAGTTAGGTACTGTATCACCTAGATGGAGAGTCATGTGCAATTCCCTGCGGTCAAAATATCTTATGTATTATATCTTGCCATGGAAATATGAACTCCGGTTTCTCGATTGGGCTTTCGCTGTTTTATACAAAATTTTAAGTTATTTAACTAAGTGGCAAAAAATGAGGTAATATTATGGGTTTGCAACCCTACAAAATTTCAGTATATGCGTCAATAGTTTGGCGAGCGATCGCATCCCAACTGTAATGTTTCAGGGCGTACTCTTGAGCATTTAATCCTCGTCTTTGCCGTTCTAAGGGATTTTGTAGAGCTAGGCAAAGTAAATTAGTGATTTGTGTGACATCTAATTGGCTAACCCATCCTGATTGGCTATCACAAATATCTTGACAAATATGCACTTGATCTGATATTAAGACTGGTATCTTTGCTGCCATTGCTTCAGCCACAGCAATGCCAAAGTTCTCATAATATGAGGGTAAAACGAATAAGTCAGCAGCTTGCAAGAGTGCAGATTTGAACTCGCCTGTGACAAAACCAGTCGTCGTGGTGTGCGATCGCAGCGGTGAGGATTCGATTTGAAACCTGATCTTTTCTTCATACCCTGGATCTTGGGGATTTGTCCCAGCTAAAACAAAATGAAACTTTAACCCAAGAGCTAAAATATTTTCTAAAGCAGGAATCAGCAAATTCAGACCCTTCTTGGGATCAATCCGCGACATAAACAATACCAAAGGTACATCTTGAGCTATCCCAAACTGCTCACGTACTGCACTAGCTTGATCTTCTGCTGTGTGTGGCTTAACACCCAAGGGAATCACTAAATCCCTTGTAGACACCCCAAACCGTTCTGATATTTTTGCTTCTTGAACGCTAGTAAAATGAATTGCGGCTGCACCAGCTAAATTAGAACGTTCTAAAATTGCTGCATAGATCTGTTTAAGTTGGCGTTTTTTTTGTAAATCCGCTGGATCAAGAGTTCCCAATGGACGCAGAATATAAGGCAGCTTTTTCTGACGACAAATAGCCGCAGCAGCACTGGTTACAGGGGAAAATAAAGCATGAATATGGGCTATGTCAAACTCATGCGCATGGCTATTTAACCATTTGAGCAAATCAAAAGAGAATTTGTAGCGACGAAAAGGCGCACAACGGAAGTAAATTATTCGATAGCCATCTTGTTCTATTGGTTGGTTTAAGGGTACATCCAGAGGTTTTTGACCAGTATCACCATTACTATCAGTTGTGAGAATTGTGACTTCGACTCCTTGACGTGCTAATGCGATCGCTAGTCCTAGTACCATCTGACTTGGACCACCATAAATCAGAGAAATTGAAGGAATGATTTGCAAGACGCGCATTCTAGCACACAAAAGTTACTAAATAACACAATACAATAAAAGATACCGCCCCAGTACATAGAAAGTACTTAAATTTACACAACGCCCATTGTAAGTTACATGTAATACCATTTCCTTCTCAAGATGTTATAATAGTCGTTATAACAAGTTGCTTGATAAATATGGCTACCACAGTTAAAGTTCGTCGAGTTGGCAATAGTTTGGGTCTAATTCTTCCTCAAGAGCTAGTTAACAAACTGGCAGTTGGGGAAGGTGATCTGCTGACTGTGGTAGAGACAAACAAAGGAGTGGAACTGATACCGCAAGATCCAGAATTTGAGCAATGGATGACCGTCTATAAAGAGGTCAATCAGCGCTACCGCAATGCTTTTAAAAAATTAGCTCAATGAAAGAACCCACTTGGATCCCATTGAACGTAGTTCAAGTGATTCATGCTCAGCAAGTTGCAGAGTATGGGGGGTTACCTGGAGTGCGTGATCAAGGGCTTTTGCTATCTGCTTTAACGCGACCTAAGAATTTGTTAGCTTACGATGAAAATATAAATCTCTACGATCTTGCTGCGCCTTATGCTTATGGAATAATCCGCAACCACCCCTTCATAGACGGTAATAAACGTACAGGTTTGGCTGTAGCCTTAACATTCTTGCTATTTAATGATGCACCTTTGATAATTGAAGAAGTCGAAGCGGCGGTGATGATCGAAATGCTTGCGGCTGGAGATTTGACCGAAAGCCAGCTAGCAGAATTTTTTAAGGGAATAGCTAAAAAGTTGTAGTTCCTTAAAGTCAATTCCCGTTTTTATGTTTGAAGCTGGTGGTAGTCAATGAAATCGTCCTCTTCTAGCTCTATTGGCTCAAAAGCTTCTATATCTATTGGTTCCGAATTAAAGTCCCATTGTTGCGGGCGAGCATTTAAAGCAATCAGAGCAGCTTCTTCCAATAATCTGCTGATTATCTCATCTGCTTCTGGATTTGCTTCGTCATACTCAGCTATTGTAGCAAGTGTTTCTTCAAGCTTTGTCTTCGCTTGATGGCAACGTTGGAAACACTTGTGATATTCCCAAAAAGAATCTGGTGTTGATGCCGATTTACCCATCTCTCAAGCTCCTCAAGCAAATACTTTACAGTTTAGCTTGTTAATATTAAGCAAAATTGGTATAGTGATTTTAACTTATACTATCGTATTCTGGCTGTCGTCTATACAATTTTCATCCGTAAAAGATAATATCCTTACAGGGTTCACAATACCATATCAACCAATAAGCTCCTTATAAAAATCTAATTGCTGTTTTGCTAAAGCTTTATTTGTATATTTAGACATAACCCGTTGATAACCCATTTCACCTAAAGTTTGGGCTAATTCAGATTTTTCCATTAATTGAGCTAAGCAATTAGCAAGTGCTTGAGCATCGCCTTCAGGAAATACTAAACCCGTTTGACCAATCACATGAGGAATTTCTCCTGAGTTGGAACCAATGACAGGTATTTTACAAGCCATTGCTTCAATTAAAACATGACCAAATTGTTCTTTCCACCCTGCAGCAGTTAAAGTTTTAAATTCGTAAGTGGTTTCGGAAGGTAGTACTAAAGTATTCATCAAATTAATATAATTACACACTTGGTCATGAGGGACGCTCTCTATCCAGATTATTCTATCTTGAATTTTGTCTTCCTCGGCTTTTCTCATCAACTCCATTTGTAATGGTCCACGTCCAAGTAAAACTAACCTCCAAGATTTTTCTTTCAAAATTACTAAAGCCTTCAAAAGGGTAAATAAACCCTTTTCTTGAACGAAACGCCCAACAAAACCCACAACAAATTCATTGTCTTGAATACCTAGCCTAGCTGCCAGTTCTTGCTGTGGTTTAGCAGTGAATAAGTTTTCGTCGACCCCGAGTTGAGGCATAACTTTAATAGGACCTTTATATCCACGCTGTCTTAAAATTTCTGCACCATCTTGATTACCTGAAATAATACCATGGCTCTTATTAAGATTATATTTCTCTATCAAAGAAATTGGAAATTTTAGATCATAAGGAAGATTCCACCACGTGAAAAATACATTTTTAGCCTTTAGTCCCAAAAATTGATTAAGAGCTATCATTTGCCCATGAGCTAATGCTCTAGAACCTTGTTCTACCTGGATAATGTGAGGACGAAACTGGCGTAATAAAGATATCAAATCAAGGCCAAATGTTAAGAGCCCTTGATGATTTAGACTAAAATTGGATATAGGAATAATACGGAATTTTCCCTCATTTCGATATTGAGTTGTAATAATTTTATTTTGAACACCGCCAGGTTTCCATCGTTTTGGAACGATAACCGTAACTTCAATTTCTGGTTCTAGCTGTGATAAAGCACGTAGTTTTTCACAGTTGAGATCTACAATATAAGTATGGCTAGCTACTATTATTCTCATTTGTAATTTTTCCCACTCCACCCATTATCCCATGCCCCATGCCCCATGCCCCTATCTATCTAAATGTGTGTAAGTTTGACCATCGTTCCACACTGATTGAATAACTGTACCTAAAGCTTTAAAAAAGCCCAAAATATAGAAGAATCCACGAGTGATTATTTTGATAGGAGAACCGCTTTTGTGGCAGGGAGGACGCCCGAGGACGTGGCAGTCAAATAAACGCGCGTAGAGGCGTAAAGCTTGGGTAGCGGTAAGGTTTTTCAATGCCATTAAGAAATGGTTGTGGTAGAAAGTGAGTTGATACTCGAGCGATCGCGTACTAATATCATGGCAACCTCCGGTATCTTCGCCTAAATGAACTAAATAAGCTTCCGGATCATACCAAATTTTATATCCTGTCTGTCGGAGCCGTAAACAAAAATCAGATTCTTCTCGAACTGCACTACCACGAAATCTTTCATCAAATTTCAGTTGATACTTAGTAAAAATCTCACGCCGAAAGGACATATTGCAACCCCTTGCTGAGAGGACTTGCTGAGGTTTGATAGTATGTACTAAATCGATATAGTACCAAGCAATTCCTGGATCCATTGCTTGAGGAGGAAGATATTCAATCTGTAACTTTCCTCCAGAGTCACCCAACTTCATTCTGTCAAATACTCGCCCAGCAACAGCCCCCACATCCGGCTTTTCCAAAAAGTTTTTCACATGAGCTGCTAAAAATCCCGCAGGTAACTGTACATCATCATCAATAAACAAAATAATTTCACCAGATGATCGCCTTATAGCGTAATTCCGCGCGCCCGGTAAACTCGCCCATTGTAACCGAAACCACTTTATTTTACTTACTGCGGCTAATTCTTCTAAGTAAGCTTCTATTTCTGGTTGATGTTTCGGAGTTTGATCCACTACCAAAATTTCAAAATTTGGGTAGTCTTGTTTCAGGACATCTACAATACTATTTCGTAGTGTTTCTTCACGACAATAAGTTGGGATAATAACTGATATTAAAGGACAAGAATTCATTATTTTTTAGAAGATAATTATATAAAAAGAACTCAGAAGTCAGGATTCAGGATTCAGAATGAAATACTGAGGTGTTTGTCTCCTGTAATCAGAACCTTTGCCATTTTTATGTCACCTCTAATGATCGTGAATTTAGATAAGACTTCGTTTTTAAAGTTTTTTGGTTTGATTTTTGCTGAGAATTTTCAAGTAGCTTCTCCTGTTTGTCTAAAACTGGCAATTTCAACAGAACTCCGGCAAAAAACCAGTAATAGACAGCCACGGGATCAACATCTAAAGGGTAATAGTAAGTGTTGTAACTAATAAACAGTATAAACACCCACAGAGCCCCTGCGTAACTACGGAAATTACGGTTTTTTATTGAACGATAAGCCTGAAAACAAACGACTGTTAAGGTTGTGACTAAGACGACAAATCCTAAAAGTCCGAATGGTCCTACTTCTTGAAGCACTTTCGGGTAATAGGTTTCTACCAGCTTAGTACTACCAAGTGCACGAGCAGAGTTTGTAGCGCGACCTAAACCACTTCCGAAAACTCCACCTACATTCTTCCAAACCTCCTCAAATTGCTGGGTGATAAACGCATATGGAGGTGCAGCATTCCAACGATCAATAAAACTAGCCGTTCTCTCTGCAACAACGTCAGGGTTGCTTACCATTGCATATCCTAGAATTAGAACAAGTCCAATTCCTATAGGGAGAAATCGTTTAAGGTTGACAATTTGACCAGTCAGTATCAGTAGCGCAACGAAACAGATAGGCACTAAGGCTAAAGCAATTCTCTGACCACAGATAACAGCATTGATAAATACCAATGCTGTAGAACCTAAACTAATAACCCGCCAAATGAACGAGGGGTCACTAAAACCAGTGGCAAAGGTGAAAAAGGTACTAGAAATTAAAAACCAAGCCCATTGCCAAGGCGCAACAAAAGTTCCTGGTAAGCGGATCATATTTTGCTCAGGACTATACACTAAAGACCCACCAATAAAACAGCGTGCTGCAATTGATGCTTTAAATAAAGCGGCTCCTTCTAAATTTCGTGTGCCTTGACATGTTCCCTTTAGTAGTAAAAGATATTGAATTAAGCCCAGCACACAACAAACAATGATCATGGCAATCTGTAGCCGGGATAAAAGTAGAAAATCCCTCTTTTTACGAATTAGGTAGTATGCACAACTAATGAGTGGCAAATAACCTAAAAATACTTTTAACCCTAGAATTCCCATGAGGAAGGGTTTTTCGTTAGCTTGTTGTTGCCTCCATACAGAAGTATCTGGGAAAAGTTGCTGTGCACCATTAACAAACAGCAGCGTTATCAGACAAAATCCTAATAAAATGAAGAGTGGAGTTTTAATTTGTTGAGGAATAATCAAGGGAAGATTTTGCTTACGGCAATTCTGCCAAATTCCTATTAGTGCTGGAACGTAAAAGGTATCTTTTGCCAATTGGAGTACAGGGCTACTACCAAGGTAATAAGTGATAGTTCCTCCAAAAGGTATATAAATAAGGAATGCAAAAAGAGCTTCTCTAGGGTATTTATAAGACAGGGATAAGCAGATAACTCCTAATATAGTGGGAAGAACTGCTTTAATTCCTCCTGCAAAAGCAGCAGGAATGCCTAAGAACATTGCAACAAAAATGCTGTTGGTGATCAATTTGATAAGTTCTTGACGTGCTTGAGCAGCTTTGCGCTTTTTTGCAGCACGTTCTTTAAGGCTAAGAGTTGGCGTTTCCTGTGTTGAATGCTTTTTTGTTTTTTTGGATTTTTTGGATTTTTTGGATTTTAACTTTGATGTCAGCATGGCAGTAACAATGCGCTACACTACATTAACGCACTATGTATACCTATTGGTAAATAAAAAAATCACGCAGGTACCAACACAGGTTTAGGGGCGAACAGCGATTCGCCCCTACAGGAAAAAAGCATTTTTTCTGTTACTTGCTTTTATGCAGCTGAATACTGCTGAACTTGTGACACTAATTCATTTGTCCAGTAGTTTGCAAGTTCCGCTGCTTCGGCTTCTACCATCACTCGGATCACTGGTTCGGTACCAGAAGCACGGACTAAAATTCTACCAGAATCACCCATTGCAGCTTCAGCGCGAGCGATCGCTTGTTGTATCTCTTGAGAGTCTTTCCATCCCAGACGCTTTGATCTGTCCTCTACCCTAACATTGTGTAACAGTTGCGGATATGTGTGAAAGCTTTGATCAATCATTGTTGAGAGGGAAACACCCTTGTGTTGCACTAAAGCTGCTAAATGTAAGGCTGTTAACAAACCATCTCCGGTAATGCCATAATGACGGCAGAGAATATGACCAGATTGTTCGCCACCCAGCATTCCTCCTGTCCGTAGCATTTCTGCTTGAACGTGCTGATCACCCACTGCTGTGCGAATCAATTTGCCGCCTAGTTGTTTCCACGCCCTTTCAAAGCCCAAGTTTGCCATTACAGTGGAAACTATTAAATCATCTGGCAATTCTTGCTTTTGCTGTAAACTCTGTCCCCACAAGTAGAGGATATAATCACCATTTACTTGTCGTCCAGTGTTATCTACCGCCAAAACGCGATCCGCGTCACCGTCAAAGGCAAAGCCTAAGTCAGCCTTAGATTCCTTAACTGTTGCTTGAAGAGTTTCTAGATGAGTGGAACCGCAATTAACGTTGATGCGATCGCCATCTGGTTCGCTATGCAAGCAGATCACCTCTGCTCCCATTTCTCTAAATACCGATGGAGCCAACTCAACTGCTGCCCCCCATGCTAAATCTAAGACAATCTTCATTCCTTGAAGATCAACTGCACCGTACAACGGGTTTTTTAATGCTTCGGCATAATCTTTGATTAACTCTTTGCGTAAGTAATGCCGTCCGTAATTACCAATATTAATTCCACATGACGCTTTCCCCCGCAACATCGCTTCAATTTCTGACTGTAATGTTTGGGGTAACTTAGCGCCGTTCGCACCAAAAATTTTAATCCCATTGTCTTCTGGTGGGTTATGGCTAGCAGAGATCATAACTCCGCCTATAGCATCACTAATACTTGTGAGGTAGGCAACACAGGGAGTTGGGCATAATCCTAAATACCAAACTTCTAAACCTGCTGCGGTTAACCCTGCGCTCAAAGCCATAGCCAGCATATCGCTGGAGTTTCTTGAGTCTTGTCCGACAATAACTGGTCTTGCTTCGCCTGCATGTGTACGTAAAACAACACCTGCCCAAAAACCAACTTGTAATGCTAAAGGAGCACTTAGCAAATCACCAACTCTTCCACGGATACCATCTGTACCGAATAGAGGAGTTGCTGGTAATGGTATTAGGTTGGGCGCAAAATTATCTTCTGCTTTTGAGACAGAACCTTGAAGAATGCACGGAGCCTGAATTATAGATGAAACCATAGGTTAAAATACTCCACACAGCCACACTGGAGAATAACACGTTCTATATTTGTTTAACAATTGCTTTGTGATAACTTTATTATCACGACTATATACTATCTAAAATTGTTTCTACAAATTTATACTCACTGGTTACTTCTTTGTAAAAGTACTGACTATTTTCGTAAAGTAATTGTAAAGATTAGGGGAATTTTTTGACTATAGAATAATCGACGATTGTATGAGGTCGTAATTGGAATGTCAAGGTTGAGAAGAGGGAGTAGGGGGCAGGGAGCAGGGAAGCAGAGTTCTCCATCTGTGGTGAAAGTTAGGGAATAATACAAAACTTAAAGATGTGGGAACTTTAAAGCAGGGAGTGTAACTATGTCAGGAGAAGTCATTGCCAGAACGCGAATCCATTGCTAGAGTTTCTACATACTCATATACATCTATTGTACTGAACCACTACTGAGGCGAAGAGAGAATCGCTGCCTATTGTTGCGAAAAAATACAAATTATGACAACTTGACATATTTTCGTAGACAATTCTCATTAAAGAGCTCTACTCTAGCCTTTTAATGGCTTTTATTGCCGTCAGCTAATTAAGCTGGCAGCGCGTTAACCTTTTAAAGTTGAGAATTTTAGCATGAGCAGCAATTTAGCGTCAAAATTGCGTGTAGGAACTAAAAAATCCCACACAATGGCAGAAAATGTCGGTTTTGTCAAATGTTTTTTAAAAGGAGTTGTAGAGAAAAATTCTTATCGGAAGCTAGTTGCTAACTTCTACTTCATCTATTCCGCAATGGAAGAGGAGATGGAGAAGCATCGTAATCATCCTATTGTTTCCAAAATTTACTTTGAGCAACTCAATCGTAAACATTCCCTAGAGCAAGACCTTACATATTACTACGGTCCTAACTGGCGAGAGCAAATCCAACTCTCATCAGCAGGAGAAGCTTACGTAAAGCGTATCCGCGAAATCTCTGAAAAAGAACCAGAACTCTTAATTTCCCACTCATACACCCGTTACCTTGGTGATTTATCTGGCGGACAAATTCTCAAAGGTATTGCTCAAACAGCAATGAATATGGCTGATGGGCAAGGTGTTGCTTTCTATGAATTTGATAATATACCAGACGAAAAGGCATTTAAAGCTAAGTACCGTCAAGCTTTGGATGAACTGCCAGTTGATGATGCAACGTGCGATCGCATCGTCGATGAAGCTAACGCTGCCTTTGGTATGAACATGAAAATGTTCCAAGAATTAGAAGGCAATTTAGTTAAAGCCATTGGTCTAATGCTCTTCAACAGCTTAACACGCCGTCGTTCAGCAGGCAGTACAGAATTAGCAACTGCCGATTAAAAAAAACGACAAACCCATATAATAGTGAATTGTAGGGGCAGCACCCCTAGGATTACCCTAAGTGCTAGGGCAATCTTAGGAGAGTTGCCCCTACTGTCTTTAACAGTTATCAGTGAACAGTTACCAGTGAACAGTCAAACCGATAACTGATTTGTAAATCATTGAAATTCAAAATGGCAGCAAAAATTCCTGTTACAGTGATCACAGGCTTCTTGGGTAGCGGTAAAACCAGCATAATCCGCCACCTACTACAAAACAATCAGGGACGCCGCATCGCGGTTGTAGTCAACGAATTTGGCGAACTCGGTATAGACGGCGAATTGTTGAAATCTTGTCAGATTTGTCCAGAGGACGAGAGAACCGATGAAGATGCTGCCAATATTTTTGAATTAACGAACGGCTGCTTATGCTGCACTGTGCAAGAAGAGTTTTTACCTACCATGCAACAGTTACTCAAGCGCCGGGATAGCATCGATTGCATTTTAATTGAAACCTCTGGTTTAGCATTACCAAAACCTTTGGTGAAGGCTTTTCGCTGGCCAGAAATTCGCTCTAGTGCTACAGTTGATGCCGTCATTACTGTAGTGGATTGTGCCGCAGTAGCGGCTGGAACCTTTGCTAGCGATCCAGAAGCAGTAGCAGCCCAGAGGCAAGCAGATGATAGTCTAGAACACGAAACACCATTGCAAGAACTGTTTGAAGATCAACTTGCGTGCGCCGATTTGGTGGTGTTGAATAAAATTGATTTAGTAAATGAACAAACAAAAGCTCAAGTCGAGCAGTTAATTAAACAAGAATTGCCTAGGGTAGTTAAAATTGTAGAGAGCAATCAAGGGACAATCTCCCCAGAGGTACTACTGGGTTTACAAGCCGCAGTAGAAGACAATCTAGACACTCGTCCTAGTCACCACGACATTGAAGAAGAACACGAGCACGACGAACAGATCACTTCAACTCATCTAATTTTAGATCGTGACTTTGACCCCCAAAAGTTGGTTTCTCAGCTACAAGAGTTGGTACAGCAGCAGGAAATTTACCGAATTAAAGGCTTTGTTGCAGCACCAAATAAACCTATGCGCTTAGTGATTCAAGGCGTAGGTACACGCTTTGATCAATATTACGATCGCCCTTGGCAACCCGAAGAAACCAGACAAACTCGCTTAGTTTTTATAGGTCGTGATTTAAACTCGTCTGAAATTGAGTCAAAATTGGTAAGGGCGTAGGATGCGCCCTTGACTAAGTCCGTAACGCACCAAAGCCTTGGAATGGTGTTAGCGATCGGGAAAATCCCAGTCCCTAGCACCCAGTACCCAGTACCCAGTACCCAATCCCCAATCCCCAGTACCCTTTAAGCGGTCGCATTTCTATAATTGGCATCTATCCAGCAACGTGGTAGATTTTCACCAGAGGGAAAAACGAGGGTTTCTTTTTTATAAGAATCTGTTTGCTGTTCTTCTTCACCTTGTTGTTCTTTTGCCTGAACAGTATCCCTATTAGGATTAATCAATTCTTGAACATCTGAAATCTTTACCAATTCACCTGAATCTTTAATTTGTAAAAGCATAGCGATCGCCTCCTGATTTGTAACAACTAAAGCAAATTTTGAAATGAATTAGATTTCTCTCTGATATTTTTCTAAAATATCTATTAGATGGACTTGGCATTGTATCGGCAGAAAATCCAGTATGGAAAGTTCCCGCCTTCCGCCGCCAATTTTAACTGGGATAGATTGCAATACTTTAATGACTTGGTCTTCTTCTACGGATTTTGATGTAATTAGAGGATACATCTTTTCAGCAACTACAGTATGCAGTTTGGCATCTGATAGATAAAGATGCCATTTTGCAACATCCATGTAAACGTTTTCGCCTATATCAGATGCTAGGGCTTCTAGTAGCTCTGTAGTGTTGGTGTTAGCCATAACAATAATCCTAAATTGTGAGTAAGGTGTCTTACTCTATTTAATATTATTGCGCTTAGCAACTGCACTAAATACCACCACAGGTTACAATCACCCTAGCGGATGTAGTCCATCTTCAGGTGGATTTGGTAGGTGTCTCAGAGTAGTCCGCGATCGCAGCAATATAAATCAGATGTACCAATAAAACCACTACCCAGCCTGTTGTTACCCAAGGTAACCACTCCCAGCTAGCAGATCTTAGGTTGTGGAAAAACCACAGCCCAGAATTAATAGCGGCGGCGATCGCTACATGAATAGCAAAATTCATCCGGTCATCTAGCTTGCGATAAGCTGGATCATTGCGGTCTGGTTTACGAGGCCAACGAGGAGGCATAGATTTACAAGCTTATAGTAATCTTTCAACATTACTTTGACACTCTCCGCTCTAAAGAGACGAAGATTCTTAAGACCTTTCAGTCTTAATATCCTGTTTTTGCTAGTTCCCAGGCTCAGTACGTTTGCCTCAAGGGCGTACTGATAAGCCAGTGCTCGACTAGGGTTTCCCGGCTTGCAGACGAACGGAGGGAGGCTTCCCGAAGGGTAGCACTTGGCGTGTCTCCTTACAGTGTTTTGGGCGTAGACTTCCTCCCAGTCCGGGAGTAGGTTTTATTTAAATGTCTTGTACTGACATCGTTAAATTTTAACACGAAGCCGTCCTAGAAGAACGGGGTTTGAGACCCGAGTTTTTTGATAATTCAGTAGATGCAAACCCGACAAATCTTACTCACACGGGTATTTCAAATTCCACTGACCACGAATTGTATCCATAGTCTCCATAATCTTGAGTGTTTCATCAAGAGGCATAATCTTACTTTCTATTTCGCCATTTCTTATACACCGCATCACCTCAGCCGCTTCGTAGTTATAGCCATTACCGTCATATAGTTGCACAATGTTTTTTGCTTGCTTGCGCGAGATAAAGCTCTTCAACTCTAGGTACGAGCGCTTTAAGAGTTTGTTTTGTTGGATAAAAGATGGTAATTTCTGCTTTAATCCTGAAGACTGCGAAGCAGAGGAAGAAGAACTTGGTTCAGAAAAGTAGCTAATTGATAATTGATGAGGTTTGAAGAACGGTGCGTGAATGCGAATTTGCCCCCGCGTACAGATAATAACTGCTTCATTTGAGGTTTGAGAACGTAGGCTCGTCGATAGGATGGCTAATTGATTCTGAGGATAGCTTAAAAGAATTGCTCCTTGTTCATCAACCCCAGTCTGACCAATTGAAGCTTGACTAACAATCTGAGATGGTGTACCTAACAATTGAAACGCCAAAGAAAGAGGATAGATCCCCCGATCCAGTAAAGCACCTCCACCTAATTTGAGATTAAAAAAACGATTTTCGGGGTTAAACTCAACAGGGTAGCCAAAGTCAGCTTTTAACATCCGCACTTCGCCAACGACACCATCATGAATCATTTCTTTGACTCTCTGTATCAAGGGCATAAAGCGCATCCACATTGCTTCCATGCAAAACAATTGTTTTTCACGGGCTATGGCGATGACTTCACGTGCTTCTTGAGCATTAACTGTAAAAGGTTTTTCACAAAGGACAGCTTTACCTGCTTGTAGACAGAGGATACAGTCCTCTTTGTGCCTGAAATGAGGGGTGGCAACATAAACAATATCTATATCTTGATCCTTAACTAATTCTTCATAGCTGCCATATGCTCTTGGTATATTCAGTTGACGAGAACATTCTTGAGCAGTTGCTAGTTTTCTTGAGCCGACTGCTAACAATTGAGCATCAGGTAAAGAGCGCAATCCTTCAGCAAATAGTCTAGCTATTAATCCCGTACCTAGGATTCCCCAACGAACAGTTTTTGACTGAGATGACATACTACATTCACAATTCTAAATGTTTTATTGAACATTGATTAATCAACGACTCCTGTCCCAATAGTTCTTGGTTAAGGAGAATTGTAGGCTGAGTGAAGCACAGCACAAGCGTTACCCAATAAATGCCAATAACAAAGTAGCAATTGATTGACTACTTCGCCCATCGCATAGGCGCTATAGACTGAAACGACGTTGTAACCTTATATGGAGCTCCAGTAGTCCAAGCGTTTTGGATAGCCAAGACAATCTCATTGGTATGGAGACAATATTTAGCTGACAGGTAAGGAGGATATTTTTCAGCAATAGCATTTGCTAACTCAGCAACACCCCGACAATAGTCCATATGCTTGCGACCGTTGTATTCGCCTTTTTTACCTATCTTGCGTACAAGGGGATAATTTTGTTTAAAAGGATTCTCAATTGTTTTTCGTCGAAGGGTTAACCGCCGCTGAACATAAACCGGATCTTCATAGTGCCAGCAATCTTTTACGCTAATTATCCCTTCATCCCCAATAATTTTTAGTTCGTGGTCGTGAGGTGCGATAATGCTACAGGTCAGTCTTGCAACTACACCAGAAGCAAACTTAATGCAAGCTACAGAAAAATCTGGTGCTTGCACATCTAATATTTCATCAGAGAGTTTGTCTGGAACCAAACAATCAGAAAATGCAGTCACAGTTTCTGCTGGTCCGAAGAATGCTGGTAGCCAAGTGATATAATATCCAGCGTGTTCTAGGGTACAGCCAACCTCAAATTCATCTTTGTAGGGCCAAGGAGTGCCTGATTTACTAACCCACTTCTTGTAAGGTACTTTGTGAATTAGTCCATCATCCATTTCCGCATACACAAGTCGAACTTTTCCCACTTGCTGTTCTCGCAAAGCTTTCCAGATTGATTGGGCTGTTTCTCCTAGAAGACTACATGGCGCAGAGGAAATATATAACCCCTGTTTTTCTGCTATCTCTACAAGTTCCTTTGCCTCTGAAAAATCCATTGCTAACGGTTTTTCGGAATAGACGTGCTTACCAGCTTCTAAGGAAGCCTTAGATACTGAGTAATGGCTGCTAGGATTCGTCAAATTTAAGACAATATCAACCTTAGGATCAGAAAGCACTTCTTGTAAAGTGTTGTACTTAGGAACTGAATAAAAGGTAGAAAATTTTGATGCGCGAGCACTATTTCGATCCATTACCCCCACTAGCTCTAAATTAGGGTATAAGCTGATTGTTCTCATATAAAAGTCAGCTACAAAGCCACATCCAATTATTGCTACACGCATAAATACTATTGATTCCGAGATAGGTGTAAGTGTACGTTGCCCTCCAAAAGCATATGCATTTGTTATCTGCATCTGCTAATAGTGTGATTTAAGCGACAGGAAAATTATACACGTAAATGTTTCATTAGTAACAAGTTAAAGATATATAAAAGTTATCAATACCTCTAACGTTGCATTAGAAATAAATTAGGCTCAGTATACTATTGTCTGACAGCCTTCCTAAGCATCGGAGTGTCAGCAGTCAGCAGAGGACAGGATTAAATGTATTTTTTCATACTAAAATAATAATATTTTATACTTGTATGCGGTTTATAACAGGTACTTATTAACTCAAGAAAAAAGGGAACCTTCTAGCTTATTCGTTAAAGCATAAATGATTTTTTTGTAAATATTTTTTGTCTAAGTCAAACCAATAATTTAATGTGTTATTTGTTGTTAGTAGTAGTCTTGTTTAAAGACACGAAAAAACTTCATGTTTATTACTTAAACTACTGGTATAAAAAATGATTTAAAATACTGAAAAATGCTTCCTGAGAGATCTGCGGGTAGATGACAAGGCATCGGGAAAATTATATAGACGTGATGTTCTTTTATCCATTTGCAAGGGTTTTAATATCTACGTATTCTGAAAATTTTTTCGTACTGATTTGTTTGGATTGGGTGCGATCGCATTCGATCTACTCACATGTAGCGAATCCCAGAGAGATTTTATGAAATTTGACAGTACGGGATTAATACGTTTGATAGAGGTAGCAAATACATCCACCTGCCAGGATAAGTATGTTCTTTAGCGATGACTCAAAATGGCTGAAGTTAATCCAATCCAACTACAAAAACACGTAAGACTTGCCTCTTACAAGCCCCATCCGCCTTGCGGTGGGGTTATTGACTTTCTCAATCGCTTGATTTTCCGCCTGTCTTGCTTACTAGACGTATTGACTCTATCTGAATCGTTTTTTCTAAAGCTTTCGCCATGTCATAAAGGGTAAGTGCAGCTACAGAGACAGCAGTTAGCGCTTCCATTTCCACACCTGTCTCGGCTTTGGTTTTTACTGTAGCTTGAATTTGATAACCTGGGAGTTCCGGATCAGGTATGACTTCAACTTCTATTTTGTGCAAGGGTAAGGGATGACACAGGGGAATTAGGGACGCTGTTTGTTTCGCCGCCATAATCCCAGCTAGTTTTGCAGTCCCTAAAACATCTCCTTTGGGTGCATTACCCGCCTCAATAGCCCTAAAAGTTTCAGGCAGCATACGCACTTGACCAGAAGCTACTGCTTGGCGTACAGTAACTGGTTTACTAGACACATCTACCATCTGAATTCCGCCCTGATTATCCAGATGAGTTAATTTTGAATTAATTGGAAAATTTTCTTGCATTATTTATTTAGGGTGTGCTACTATATATTTCTGTCAAGGGCGTGTAGCTCAGTGGACTAGAGCACGTGGCTACGGACCACGGTGTCGGGGGTTCGAATCCCTCCTCGCCCGTTTTTTAATTGAAAACTAAAAATTAAAAATGTGAGATAATCCCCACATCTTTAATTTTTAGTTTTTCATTTGTTTCAAGCCGTAGGTATCTTGACCTAGACCAAGAGCAAAGCGTAAAGAACTAAATAGACTTTTATTAGAGAAAATCAAGAACAAAAGTAGCGCTACTAAGGTTACAACAGCACCACAACCGAACATATTGCGGTATCCCAGTCGCTCAGCTAGAAAACCAAATAATGGACCAGATAGAGCGATACCGAAATCAAATCCGCCTATGCACAAACCAAAAATTCGACCCCTTTCCTTTGGTCGTGAACGTTCTGCCATTGTTGTGGCAATCATAGCAATTAACGTACCACCACCGGCTCCCTCAAGTAGCGCCGCGAACAATAACGAAATTGGGCTGTTTGCATAATAAAGCAACACCATAGCCAAAGTATAAGAAACTAGGCTGAGGGTAATGAATAAACCACGACCTAAGCGTTCGCTGGCACGAGTAGCAAACATTCTTATACCAAAACTGGAAATTGCCCCAACTGAGTAAAATAAACCAGGGCTTAAATTAACGTTAATTGATTTGATGAATAATGGGACAAAGCAGCTTAAAGCACCAAAAGCCGAACCAACTAGCAACAATACTAAGGCTGGAACTCTGACTCTGGGACTAGCCAAGATACGCAAAGATGGCTCGTCTTTAGCACTATTTGCCTGTTGTTGTTGAACTGGTGGATTAAGGACTTGTAATGTACCCAACATCCCCACAATAGCGAGTTCAGCAATTATTAAGAATAAAATTTTGTAACCACTCTCGGCTTGTAAATAACTGCCTAAAACAGGGCCAATTGCCATGCCAAGGGGGTTTACCAGAGTCATGTAACTAATTGTCTCACTGCGCTTGTCTTGGGGTGTTGACTCTGCTACTAACGTAGTGAACCCAGTGCTGAAAGCCGCGATACTAATGCCATGAAAGGTACGTAAGGCAAATAATACGGGAACAGATGTAACGAATAAATAGCCAAGAGGTGCGATCGCCGCTACTATCATCCCAATGAGCAAAACAATCTTACGCCCACGTGCATCTGCTAATTTAGCCAAAAACGGGCGGAACAGCAACAATCCGATGGCATAACTAGCCATAACAATCCCAATTTGTTGCTTATTTGCCCCCACACTATCAAGGTAGAGCGGTAGAGTTGGCAATAATGCAGCCATCCCGCACCAGTACAATAAGCCTGCTGTAAATAAGATCGGCATGTAGTCCCGCCGTAGTGGAAAGTCAGACGCACGAAATACTTTCACAGTAGAAGGAAGTTATTTGTCAGGGTCAATAGTCAATAATACTAGGATTATTGACTATTGGCTAAATATTAATATTGTCGCATCATTTATTACGATTGGTCACTACTTCTCGCACACGATATATTGGTCTTCCCTGGGATTCATGGTAAGTCCGCATCAGCAACTCTGCTAATAACCCAAAGCAAAATAGCTGCACTCCCGTCACTAGTAGGATAACCATCAATACTAGCAAAGGGCGATTACCAATGTTGTGGCCCAAACCAAATTTTACCCAAGTCAAGTAAACTCCAATCACCGTCCCTGAAACCATCGACATTAAACCTAAAAGCCCAAAAACGTGCATTGGTTTTGTCAGGAACCTCTTCATGAACAAAATTGTTAACAAATCCATCAATACACGAAATGTCCGCCACAAGCCATATTTACTCCTACCGAAACGACGGGCGTGATGGCGTACGGGTATTTCTGTAATTCTTGCTCCTTCAATATACGCTAAAGCTGGAATAAATCGGTGCAGTTCCCCATAAAGGTTGAGATCTTGTACGACTTCTGTACGATAGGCCTTGAGAGAACAGCCATAATCATGAATATCTACTCCAGTTGTACGTCGGATTAGCCAGTTGGCAATTTTAGAAGGAAGCAATCGTCTCATTGCACCATCTTGTCTGTTTTGCCGCCAACCGCTTACTAAATCGTAGCCTTCTTCTAACTTTGCCAATAAAGTGGGGATATCTGCTGGGTCATTTTGAAGGTCAGCATCCAAAGTAATAATAGCTGGCGAGAGTGCGTAATTAAACCCAGCAGCCATTGCCGCAGTTTGACCGTAATTGCGACGTAACAGGACTGCTTTTAAATCATTACGTAAAAGCGCCTGTTCTTTGAGGAACCGCGCTGAGTCATCTGTGGAGCCATCATCTACACAAATGATTTCGTAAGTTAACTGACTCTTGGCTAAAGCTGTTGCGATCGCCTCCAGCAAATGAGGCAAACTTTCAACTTCGTTATACACTGGTACCACGACTGAAACGCTTGGGACACTCGACGAAATCCCCCCATTGTTTTCAACAATCTCACTCTTAACTAAGCCACTCCTCATATTTTTTTTGCGTCCTCAGCGCTTCCGGGTTCGTAACTTCTGACCACTCTTCCAGCACCACGTAGCTGCTGATAGTATGACTGACTAACCTCATCTCCTTGTTCCGAAAGGTGGTCAATTCCAATACCGTTACGCCCTATATCTTTTCCTGAACTATGGATATAACTATTATTTCCCAAATACAGCCCCACATGAGTTGCTTTTTGAGAAGTGCCAAAGAATATTAAGTCTCCTGGGAGTAATTGGTCAATATGAACCTGCTGGGTGAAGCCTTCTTGCTGATAAGCATCTCTAGGTAACCAAATACCTACAGAAGCAAATGCAGTTTGCATCAACCCAGAACAGTCATAATTTGGCCCTATCGTACCACCCCAAAGGTAATGATTTGATTTTTGCATCGCTTTTTGTGTGAAGTCGATGACCTTTGGGAGGAGTTTTTGAATCTCGGCTTCAGAAAATGATTTAGCTTGATAAGGTTTACTGCTCGCTTGTAACAAACTAAAATCTGAAAGTGACAACCACGCAGGATAATCATCTTCACACAAACACACTTGTATAGACGTTGCATCGGCAGTCTGTACATTGCTTGATGTTATCCGCAAATGTCGCTTAGTTGCAGCTTGAGTTGCCAAGCGATCGCAATTGGGAGAATCATATAAGTTTAGTTCGGCTAGACACTCATACTCTCCTGATGTTGGATTGTGGATTGTGGAATTTAAATTCAGTGACATCCTTGAAAGAACAATGATTTTTTTAAAAAAAGACGAACAACTCGAAAATTTGGGTAATAGCATTTTAGAGGCTACTTGGGAAGCATTTCCAACGTTAGCTCGTAATCAAATTGCTATGACATGGATTGTCTACGATCCACCTGTATTAGTAAATACAGGTGGTGCTGTGACTCCTGGAGATTTTTGGAATCACCGCTACCGTGGTTTTAATTATCGTGGTGTTGATCGAATTTATCCTGCAAGCGTTGTCAAGTTATTTTATCTGGTGGCTGTTCAGGAATGGCTGGATAAAAATATGATTTCCACAACCAAGGAATTAGAAAGAGCAATTCGTGATATGATTACAGAGTCTAGTAACGATGCTACTAGCTTAGTTGTGGATATCTTGACTGGCACTACATCAGGGCCAGAATTACCAATCGGACCTTTTGAGACTTGGAAGTATCAGCGCAATATTGTTAATCGCTATTTGCAGTCTTTGGGTTGGCCAGAAATGGAGACAGTTAACGTCTGCCAGAAAACTTGGTGCGATGGTCCTTATGGGAGAGAACGGGCTTTTGTGGGCGAGTTGTTAGAAAATCGCAATATGTTGACAACAAATGCTACTGCTAGGTTACTGCATAGTATTATTGGTGGGGTGGCAGTATCTAGTGCGCGATCGCAAACAATGATGGCGCTCATGAAACGAGACGTATTGGATTTGCCGACTAACGTTGAAGAAGATCAGATAACTGGATTTTTGGGGGGTGGTCTTCCTAAAAATGCCCAAATTTGGTCAAAAGCCGGTTGGACAAGTCAAGTTCGCCACGATGCTGCTTATATAGAATTACCAGATCAAAAACCCTACTTAGTAGTTGTATTTACGGAAGGTAAAGCAAATGCTAGTAATCGCTTGATATTGCCTTTTATATCTCAGTCAATTGCTGAAGTAATCGCAAATTTAGGTTATTAATTTAGCAGATTTAGTGTATAATAATTTCGATATTCTTTAAGGTCAAAGCATATAGCTGCAAATTATAAACATCAGGAACTCTGCTTAATTTCAAATAGTTTTGGCCAATCTCGTATAGGGTTTGCACCAACCGAAGACTGCTTTTGGTGTTCATGTGCATTGTCTTAAAAGTTAAGGATTTTCAGTAATTTATTAAGCAAATTCTATACGCCGATAGGTGTATATTCCTATACTTAAACCTTATAAAGTGGAATTTTATGGTTAAGCGGCTAGTAAGTATTATTATTAACAATTACAACTATAGCCAATTTATAAGGCAAGCAATTGATAGTGCATTAAGCCAAAACTATCCAAACACAGAGGTGATTGTGGTAGATGATGGCTCTACAGATAACTCTCCAGAAATTATTAATAGCTACGGTACGCAAATTATTCCCATATTAAAGAACAATGGTGGACAAGCATCGGCATTTAATGTCGGCTTTCAAGCTTCTAAAGGAGAGATAATTATCTTTTTAGATGCGGATGACTATCTTTTTCCAAAAACAGCCCAGGAAGTGGTTGCAATCTGGAAACCAGGTTTAGCAATTGTCCAATATCGTTTAGAGTTGGTTGATACGGTAGGAAAATTTTTAGATATCTACCCCTGTAGTGAAATTCAGCTTGATAGTGGCAATGTATTACCGATTTTGCTATCAAAAGGAAGCTACAGTGGGTTGGTAACCAGCGGCAATGCTTTTTCTAGAGAGGCTTTGACTAAAATTCTGCCAATGCCAGAGATGAATTTTCGCATCTGCGCTGACGGGTATATAACTACTCTCATACCTTTCTATGGACAGATCTTATCTATAGAACAACCACTTGGGGGATATCGGAAACATACCATTAATGCGTGGTCTTTATCTGGGAGGAATAAAATACAAGCTGAGCAATGTTGGAAGTCAATCAAGCACGACTTTCTGAAGTTTGAGATTTTGGCACAAAAAGCTAATGAATTTGGGTATGCTGTGACTAATAGTGTCGATTCTCGCAATTATTTCCATTTGCGGTGTAGGATAGCTTCTTTGCGCCTAGATCCCCGAAATCATCCAGTCCCCTATGATTCTAGGCTAGGATTAGCTTGGAAAGGTTGTTGGGCTACCTGGAAATATTCAGGGTACTCATCTTGGAAAAGAAAACTGATTTTGAGTTTTTGGTTCTTGTGGGTTGCTTTTATGCCCCAAGGGTTAGCCGAACCAGTCATTAACTGGTTATTGATGCAGCAATCCCGCCCGAAAAACGTAGATAAGATAGTGAAAAAAATTCGCTGGCTATTTGGTTAATAAAATTAAAGGTTTCCCGGTTTGTAAAGCCCACTCGCAAGGGAGATGCCGGTGGTGATCTCCTATGTTAAAAATTTTAATGTACGCTGTATTAGGACGAAGTCCCTAACGCAACGCCACAAATTCAAGGTGCGTTAGGTATTCCCTTTCAATTAATTAACATTTAGGTGGATTATTAATTAAATGTAAAGACTTAATATCGGACACAACGCTTTCAATAATCTCATATCCGAATAGCGATTCCAGCAATGTTCTATCAATATTAACCTTTTGAGAATTTGTCAACAAGTTGATGATTTCTCCTGCGAAAGATTCAGCACTCTCAGCGATTTGAAAATATTTCTTCACCTCTTCTGGTAAACCAGCTACGCCTTGAGGTGTAGAGACAATAGGTTTACCAGCACTCAGCATTTCTATAGACTTTATACTGACACCGCTCCCTACTAAAACCGGATTAATAAGAACACGTCCAGAATTGTAAACTGCTGCTGAGGATACAGGATTAATACTCAAATGCACTCCTGTTTGTTCCTGAGATAGCTTCCTAATTTCCTTAACAGGATTTGAACCTGCTATTAGCACTTTAACATTGGGTAATTTAGAAAGAATAAGAGGTAAAATTTGAGTAATAAACCAAACTATACCAGCTACATTGTTATCGGTATAAAGGTTGCCTAAGAAGACAATATCATACTCCGAGTTTTCTGTTTCATGCTTGCTGTTTGTTTCTAGACTCTTGTCTAAGGAAAACTCAACTATAGGCGGTAAATAACGCCCATTGGTAAAGCCTTGGTCTTGCCAGAACTTGAGGTCATCTACCGATATGTCATAAAATAAAGCGCTATTTTTCAGTAAACTTTTTTCGTACCCCTCCAAGTGAGAAACTGAAAAATACCTTTTTAGTCTACAGCGAAAGTCTCTGGTTGAACCGAGTAAACGACGATAGTATAGATGTTCTATATTGTGAGAGCGAGTAATGATAGGTATATTTAAGTGTTCGCTAAGTTCAGTAACAAACTCCCCAGCATGAATACCATCCAACCAAATGACATGAGGCTGAAAAACAGAAACATCCTTGACCAGCTTGCTTAACTCTTTTCCCCTAACAATTCTGGAGGTCACTTCCAAGGGATAAGTCAATAGGTCAATTAACCTCCGAACAATAGCGCTTGCTCCACTTTTAAAGGGAAGCAAATGAATTTCTTTTACATACTTCTCAATCTCAACTATTTCCTCTGGTTTTGGTGAGTTGCGATACCAGGATATAAGTTGAATCTGCACACCAACCTTAGAGAAGGCTTTTATCCTGCGCCATATATCTACCCGTGCTCCATGATTTGGTGGATAGGGTATATCTTGACATACTAAGGTAATCTTCATTACAAATCTGATTTCCGTTCTTAATTTTGCCTACATGAATATACCGCTTACGCAGTGTCTATATGCCCCGTGTTTCTTCGATAAAAGGAGTTGTGGAAGTATCATAATAATAACAGCAAATACCTTTTCAACGAGCCTTAAAAGTCACAGCATATTAATGAGTTAGGGTCGAGAAAACGAAATTTTCTTCAGTATACAGTATATACATATAATCTTCTCTTTAGAATATAAAAGAATTATACGAAGTTGGTCTATCCACGGTTAGATCGACTTGTACGTATATACCTAAAACCTTACACTAGTGGCTATTGAAAATAGACTTTACTTAATCCTTATAATGAAAAGGTTTCGTAAATTTTTGATGAACTAGAGGATGATGGGTTCATAGGTGAGGTGCCTTGAAGAACAGGTAAGGAATTGTCGTGAAAATTATTCAGGCAGAAGAACAAGAACTGGAGGCTTTACGAAACTGTGGATACTGGTTAAACTGGATCGATGTGTACGGAAATCTCCTTGGTTTAGCTACATCTGTTTGGTTAGCCCACATGATTTGCTTGCCCTTGTTTAAAAATTGGGCTTAAAATTATGTTTTTCCCAAAATTAGGCATTTAAAAAGGATTTGTAAGATGAAATTAGTTTCTGTAATAATCCCAGTTTACAGAGTAGAGAAATATATAGCTGCTACAGTAGAGTCAGTTTTGGCTCAAACTTATAAAAATTTTGAATTACTGATTGTTGACGATGGCTCTCCTGATAAAAGTATAGAAATTTGTCAGCAATTTGCAGATAACAGAATTAAAATTATTCGTCAAGAAAATGGTGGAGTATGTGCAGCGCGTAATACAGGAATTCGCAATGCTCAAGGAGAATATTTGGCTTTTTTAGATGGAGATGATTTGTGGTCACCAGAAAAGCTGGAAAAACATGTTGAACATCTGGAAAATTCTCCGCTTGTTGGGTTAAGCTTTAGTCGTTCTGCTTTTGTTGATGAAGCAGGAAAACCTTTAGGTATTTACCAAATGCCTAAACTAAAAGACATTACACCCGCACTGATACTTCGCCGTAACCCAATAGGTAATGGCTCCGCTCCAGTGATTAGGCAAGAGGTTTTTGCAGCAATTAAATTTCAGGAAAATTGTTATTTTGATGAGCAACTGCGTCATTTTGAGGATGTGGAATGCTGGCTAAGGATTGCTTTGCAAACTAACTGGCAAATAGAGGGTATTCCTCAACCTTTAACGCAGTACCGAGTCAATTCTCAAGGGGCTTCCACAAACTTAAGTAAGCAGATAGAGGATTTGGAAAAAGTCTTGGAAAAGACGCGATCCTATGCTCCAGATTTGATTGCTCAGCATGGAAATGCTGCTAAAGCCTACGAGTTGAGGAAATTAGCCCGTTGGGCTGTACGTCTGCAAGCAGGTCCCACATCTGTGAAAATGGCTCACCAAGCATTATCCACCCACTGGCGCATCATCATTGAGGAGCCACGCCGCACATTCATCACTTTAGCTGCTGCTTACTTACTGTTTGTGATCCCACGACCTTTTTATCGCCAAATAGAGGCGCTGGCTTTAAAAAGTATAGGAGGTAGTCAAAAAAGGCGGATTCTTAAAGAAGGAAGGTAAAGGTGTAGGTATTTAGTCGAAATACTTATACCTTTCCTTTTGGTTTGAAACCTAAACTCGTCGCCTGAAGCCGACGATTTTAAGTCATGGGTGCTGACTTCCTATAAATCCTTGCTTTTTGGAAAAACATAATTTGAAGCCCAAATGGTAAATATGGGCAAACATATCATGTGGACTAGCAGAACAGATGCAGCCACGCCAATGACGTTCCAATAAACTCCTATTAATACTGCCATTGTAAATATGCCAGTAAATATAACATGCCAACGCAAATCTAATTCAGGTTTATCTATCGCTACTAGTAGTTGTGAAGCAGCATCAGCAAAAGGTCTGGGAATTGCGGATAAGCAGATCAATATCAAAATGGGAGTAGCAGCTATCCATTTTTCACCAAAAACAATTGGTACGTAAAAAGGAGCTAAGCTGGACTGTAATAAAACAAAAGGAATAATCACCAAAGCGATAGTTTTCAAACTACTAAAGTAGCGTTTTTTGAATACAGCCCAATCATTGCGTGATGAACATAGATGGGGGAGTATTGCTGAATTTATGGAATTAATAATACTTAAGCTAATGCCTAACCCTGTGTTAAATCCAAAGAAATAGACTCCTAATTCTTTAACACCTATAAAGTGTCCAACAATTAAATAGTCTAAGTTATTCCTTAATGTTCTAAATAAGTTAACACCAAGAATATTTTTTCCAAAAGTAAAGATCTCACCCCAATGTTTTGTCGTAAATTTTTTACTAATACGCCAGGGATGATATCTGTAGTACATAAAAGTTTCTATAAGTGCACCTAATACTAATGGGGTAACAAATGACCAAACACCCATTCCTAAGGCTGCACATAAAGCTACAAGTGACGTAGTTATCAAGTTTTGCGTACTATCAGTAACAGCTATAATTTTAAAGCGATTTTCCCTCTGAATTAAAGTTCTTTGAATACTTGTCACAGGCCAAATTAGATACACTAATCCTGAGACGCAAATTGGTAAGATAATGTCTTGAGTTTTGTATAACAAAGAAATAGGAAAAGCCGCAAGACACTGAAGAATAAATAGGCTTCCAAAAACTGTCCAGTTCAACCAATAAGCAGAGTTACATAAATCCTCTAGTTCTTTTTCTTCAGCTTGAATAATTTTTGCAGTGATACCTACGTTTGCAAATGTTATCGAATATTCTCTCACTGTCATCAAGATTGCTGCTAGACCATAGTCGTAAGGAGTCAAAAACTTGGCTACAATGACTACCAATCCCAGACGGATTATTCTATAGACTATTTCTGATATGCCTAACCAGCTGAGATTACGAATGAACTGGTTAGATAGTTTTTTCTTACTTTGCTCGGTTAGTTTCTGTATGAAATTCACTATTTTTTGACGAAGAAAATTTGTGATGAGTACCAATTAGGAACTGCTAGGTTAAGCTGCCAATTGTACTCTCTCAAACTTAGAACTTGTAAGGCAGATTATAGTTTGGGATGATTTGTCACTATACCTAAAACTGGAAGGCGAGAGGTTTTGAGTTCATCCAACGCCTGATGAAAAGCGTTACGATCTGTTTTACCCAAACCCACAACCAATACAATTGCATCCAAGCGTTGAGCTAGGATATGGGTATCTAAAGAACCCATCAGTTTTGATGTATCATAAATGACTAAGTCAAATTCCTCTTGTGACTTTTCCACAAAGCGTTGCATTCTTTGGGAAGAGAACAATTTAGTAGGATTTTGAGGTACTTGACCTGCTGTGACAACAAAGAGATTTTCATCGTTGGGTGATTGTGCAATCACATCATTTAAATCTAGTCCATCTGAAAGTACTTCGCTCAGTCCTTTCGCATTTACTATACCTAAATTATGATGCAGTTGGGGATTGCGTAAATTGGCATCTATCAATAATACTCTTTTACCAGTTTCTGCTGCTATCTGTGCTATATTTGCTGCAACTGTTGTCTTTCCTACACTGCTTCCAGCTGAGCTAATAGCCATTGAACGGATAGGTATTTCATATCCCAGAGATTGAATTTTGTTGTAAAGAGAGTAAAAAGCTAGTTTGAATGTTGATGCCTCTTCTTGGCGAGATTTAACAGTACGTTTGACATCCTCCCCTGTTCCTTTTTTTCTAGTCTGATAGCTTACATCTGCTAGTTGTAATTTTTTAAGTTCTTTTTTGAGATCTTTCTCAAAAGGGATATTCCCTAACACAGATAGTTTTGTTGCACGTTTTACTTCATCAAAATCATGTAAAACACTTTCTGCATTTTCTATGAAAAAGGCAGTTAAAATACCCAAAAGTAACCCCGCAACTGCACCTAAGATAATATCACGCGGATGATTAGGTGACACTGCTATCAGTTTGCCTGTTTTATCACGTGGTATTGTAGGAGGCATAATTAGCTCCCAAGGGATTTCCTGCTGAGCAGCATCTAACCGCAGTGCTTCTTTTTTACCTAGCATTTGGGTTAGTGTATCAGTAGCAACACGCAAATCTCGTTGCATGTTAGAATACTGTCTTGAAACAACAGGATATTCCTTAACTTGCTGATTTAATTGCTGTTGCGCTCGATAGTTAGCTTGAAGACTCGTTTCTAGTAAACGAATTTGGTTAGCAGTGTTAGCGAGTTGTTGGATAAGTTCAACTCGAACAGTATTTTGATAAGTCCCAACCTGTGGAAGATTTCTGGCGTTACTGATGCTATTTCCTACAGCATTTCTCGCTTCTTGATTCAGTAAAGGTAAGAGCTGATTTCGTTGCTCACGCAAAGACTGTATAATTGGGCTGTCTTCCCGAAAGCGAGCTGATTCTGTAGCGATTTTTGCTTCTATGTCTCTGATACGAGTGAGTATCTGCTGATATTGGGGGGACTCACTTAAAGCGGATGCAGCGATCGCTTCATTTTGCTGCATTCCTAACTGACCTTGTAAAGAAGCATAAAGTGATTTAGATTCAGCTAGTTTTTTCTCAGTTTCTCTTATCTGTGCTACGTTTTCATCCTGTCTTTTCAGCAGTTGGTCACCTTGTAGTTCAGGGTTAAACACTCCATAACGCTGCTGAAGAGCTTGCAAGTCTCTTTGTAAACTACTAACACGTTGTCGTACTTTTGGAACTTGCTGATCAACAAATTTAATTCCTTGGCTTAAATTCGTTTGCTGCTGTTCTAAACTGTAATGGCGATAAGCTTGCGATATCTCGCTTAATACAGTTTGGATTTTGTCGGGATTGGATTCTCGATAGCGAACCTCTATAACTCTAGATAATTCTTTGCCTTGTTTTATACGATTAATATTGAGTGTACCTATTCGAGAAACAGCTTTTCCATCCACATCGTTACCAACAAGTTGGTCGTACTTTATATCTGGGTATTGGCTTTGAAGTTTACTCACTACTGGAGCCACTACTTTCGGACTCTTTAAAACTTCAACTAAAGCTTGATAATCTAGATCTGTCTTGTTTTGTTTTGTGATTTCGTTTACATTCTGTTGTAACGTTCTTGATAGTAGAACCAATAATTCATTTTCCGAAGATTTTAAAGGTTCAACTAACAGTTGAAACTTTCCTTCATATTCTGGAGTGCGAGTTGAAGTCCAAGCTGCTGCTGCGGTAGTAACAATAACTGTGACGCTAACAATCACAGCTATTTTACGACGTAATACTGCTGTAACCTGACCTAAACCGGCATTCTGTTCTTCAGCTTCTGGTATTCTCTTGTTCCAAGATGGCATCATCTGTTTTGGATAAGAATTGTTTCTTTGCTGCTGGAGGTTTTGTTCCTTAATTGGCATTGTGCTGTTATTCCCAACAGTTTCAAGTACAATAGCGGCTTGTTGATAAATGTTTCTTTTGTCTGTAAACTGGTTTGTAGCTAATAGCAATCATAATAGATCTTTAAGCACTAACAGTCAGCTAGCAATGTGTATTTCGATACAGTTTAACTAAGACATACAGTAAATCACTGTTCAAAAAGTGCGATTAATATCGAAGATTTTGTTATCTTAGGCGAGTTTTAAACTGAGTTAATCTCATTTACATGCTCTCTATGGTAATCTAGAATATAACTAATCATTATGGCAATTGTCTCTACAATACAACATATCCTGCCTACTCCGTCATACTCCTATCGTTCATCAAAAGTTTATCAAAAGCTCATAATCATGAAGATTAAGTAAAAGATGGCTTAAAGCTTTTGCTTATAGAGAAAAGTAACCATTTGTCCATGTATCCTTTCATTAGGATCAAGTGTTTTTACTGTTGTACGTCTTATAAGCATGTTATGTCCATACCGAAAAATAAATTGACCGCAAGAGTTGCAAAACTCAAATATTCCTTGACCGAACATTGCCCACTCTAGTACTTAAGCGAGTCGTAAATGAAGGGTCTAAATTGACACAACCTGACTGCGATAGACTAGGATCTAGAAAGGTTCCTCTGTTAAAATTTTCCTAGTCCTTGGGCTAGGAACGGGTCAGCTTTTATGGTCTCTTCATTTTTCCAAGAAAACGGTTGAGCAACATAAGAATTGAGAAGTATTTATTATTAAATCATATTTTTGCGTGAGTGCACAAGCACTTAAGGAACACAAACGTCACTGCTATGGTCAGACTTAAAAGTTTTGCAGAAAGGGTTTTTGTGAGCTTTGGTTTTTTCCTCTCCACAGCTGCCCTAATACCATCTCTTTTAGACAATGAAGAAACTGGTGGTCAACCAGTGGATCCATTCACTCCAATTTTGTTTATGACCATCTATGCTGTTACTTTAGTGCTAATAGTTGCAAGGAGCAAGACTTTTACACGTGTTGCTTCCAAAGAAATTTTTATCTGGCTACTAGTAGCACTAGCTGTAGCATCGATACAGTGGACAATGAGCCCAGAAATGACACCGCGTCGCTCTTTACTGCTGGTAGGCTCTACAGTTTTTGGAGCATATGTATCTACACGTTACAGCTTAAGAGAGCAGCTGCATTTATTAGCCTGGCCATTAGGTGTCATTATTGTACTGAGCTTTGTGTCTGCAATTGCAGTGCCATCTTATGGACTAATGACATATCAAGAGGGAGGAGTTCACGAAGGAGCTTGGCGCGGTATTATGACGCACAAGAACATACTAGGTCGTCTTATGGCCTTCAGTAGTATGGTTTTTTTGTTACTAGCTACTGGGGATTCTACCTCTGAACCCAAACGCCGTTGGATTTTTTGGGCAGGCTTTATTCTTTCAGTTGTATTAATTATACTTTCGACCTCTAAATCAGCTCTTGTTGTTTGTATAACAATGACATTGATTTTGCCTCTCTACAAAGCTCTACGAGGTAAATACAATCACGTGGTACCATTATTAATCCTTGTGGTACTTGTAACCGGTGGCACAGGTCTGTTACTATTTGATAACTTGGAAGTTATCGCTGGTGCTTTAGGGAAAGATTTAAGCTTGACAGGGCGTACGGATATATGGGCTGTGATGATAGAGATGATATCAAAACGCCCATTATTCGGTTATGGTTTCAATGGATTCTGGTTAGGGTGGGATACCGAAGTTTCAGCTTACGTTTGGCGTACTCTTGGGTGGGAATGCCCTTATGCCCACAATGGTTTCATGGATCTCCTGGCAGAATTAGGTATAGCGGGACTAGGACTATTTTTAGTATCTTTTGTGATCGGGTGCTTCAGAGCAATCAGCTTGCTACGTAAAACAAAAACTTTAGAAGGAGTCTGGCCATTACTATATCTGACTTACTTTATGGCATACAACATTACAGAAAGTACTTTACTCGCAAGTAACAGTAATTTTTGGATTGTTTATGTGATGGTGATTTTCTCAACAGCAGTTGAGAACGAGGTAGCTAAGATTGAGTATCGAAATAGATTTGTTGAAGAAGAATGGATTGATGTAACAGCATCTAATGAACACTATTTCTAACGGTTATACAAAGATGTTAGTTGCTATATGTATAGCAAGTTATAAACGTCCGGAAGGATTACAACGCTTACTAAAAGGGATTAATCACCTAAATGTTAGCACTAGTACGATCAATATAGAAGTCGTTGTAGTAGATAATGATGCGAACGCGTCTGCTAAAGAAGTTTGTGAAAAAATCACCCCAAACTTTAAATGGTCTCTAAGATACTATATTGAGCCACAGCGCGGTATTTCATACGTCCGGAATAAAGCGATCGCCAATGTTAGTGACGATGCAGAATTTGTAGCTTTCATAGACGATGATGAAGTTCCCGAGCCATCGTGGTTAAGTGAACTTTTATCTGTTCAAAGGATTTATAATGCTGATGTCGTAACTGGACCTGTCTTACCCCATTTTACAAAGGAAGCACCTGCTTGGGTTGTAAGAGGAAAGTTTTTTGAATCGGGTCGTTATCCTACAGGTTGTCTGTTGAAAGTCGCATTTACTAATAATGTAATAGTACGATCTGAAATTTTTAAGAAATTTGAGCAGGTATTTGATCATCGTTTTGCCATAACTGGTGGAGAAGATTGCCACTTCTTTATGCGTCTCTACCATATGGGATACAAAATGGTCTGGGCAGACAACGCTATAGTCTACGAATGGATATCCGACAGCCGTACCAATATGAAGTGGATTTTACTACGGGGTTATCGAACTTGGGGTACACACAGCTTATGTGAAAGAGAGTTTGAACCTTTAATTAAAGTCCAAGCAATACGTGTAGCAAAGGGTAGTGCATTGATTTTGATCGGAGTCTTGCTTCTTGTTCCATCTTTCACCTTCCAGAAACATATATTTGTCAAAGCCTTACTACGAATATATAGAGGATGTGGAACCTTTTCAGGTTTACTAGGAAGTCCTTATCAGGAATATAAACACCTTGAATAAAGTTTAGAGAAAGATAGTCCGTAGTGACTGTAATACTCTTTGCCTCCTGAGAAATATCTTTTTAAAAAATTTATAATATTTTAACATAGAATATTATATTCTTGTATAGAAGCATTTTTTGATAACCATTAAATTAAAGGGCTTATTTCGCTTAAAAAAATTAGGAACCCAGCATGAAAATTATTCTCAAAGGCGCAGCAGCAATTATGTGTGCACTATGTGCGTGGGAAGTTATCTTACAAACGACAATGGAAAAAAGCCCAGGATTTACACAGCACCCAGTAATGGGAAGAATTAATAAGCCAGGAACTTCTGTCGTTGGGAAAGAAGGATTTAGCAGGACAAAAATCAACAGCTTAGGAATGAGAGGAGATGAAATCTCATCAAAAGCTCAAAATGAATATAGAATTTTGTCTCTAGGGGATTCAAATACAAAAGCCGTTCAGGTAGCAGACGACAAAACTTACACTCATTTACTACAAGAGAAACTAAGAAATCATATTAAATCAAAATTAGTAACTACCGTCAACGCTGGCAGAGATGGCGCTTCACCTGCTCAGTTTATTTACCTTGCTGACTTTTATAAGTCTACTATTCAACCAGATCTCGTGGTTGTACAGATTGATGATGTATCTTTTACTCAATTTATGGTAGATAAAGGAAAGCAATTTTATGTAACAAAAGACAATAATAACTACAAAATAGTATATATAAAAGACTTTTCTAGCGATAATGCTTTATCAAAGCTTCTTCTCAAAAAAACGCCACAACTTAGTTTTCTCCTCAACTATTCAGTTGTGAGAGTTGGCGGAGATAACTTAAAAAATTTCTTTGTTAAAGAAGGAAAAAAAGAAGATAAAGAGAAAGATTTTCAAAAAATATTAAGATCGCAAGACTATACCCCTCTTGCAGATTGGGTAGTTCAGCAACTAAAAAATAAATATCAAGATAAATTAGTGATTTTGTATCTTCCTTTTATTCACTACAATAATCTGAATGAAGAGCCTTCTCCAATAGGGAATTTGCTAGAGACATTTAGTCAAAAACATAATGTGAAATTCGTCAATCCCAGGAAAGATTTTTTAAAATCTTATGAATTAACTCACCAGACAGCTTTCGGTTTTAATAACACTATCCCAGGAACAGGACACGCAAACGAAATAGGTCATGAGATCATTGCTGAAAGTCTGACAAATCTTTTGAAGGAGAAGATAGCAAAGTGATATTTTCCAGCATAGAATATTTTATTTTCTTTACTGTTATTCTTTTATTGATGATTTTTATAAAATCAAATTCAATTAAAAGAATTATTCTTGTACTAGCAAGTTATTATTTTTATGGGTATTGGGATTACAGATTTACCATTTTAATGTTGCTATTAACTGGTGTAAACTATTACGCAGCCTTAAAAATTGAGGGTAGTAAAGATAACAAACAAAAAAATCAATTGTTGATAGCAAGTATAGTATTTGACTTAGGTGTCCTGGGATTTTTTAAGTACTTTAACTTTTTCATCGACTCAGCAAATTTTCTTTTTAATCCTCTGAATATTAAGCTTCCTTTATTGAGTATTATCCTGCCAGTAGGAATATCTTTCATTACTTTTGAAGTAATGAGTTATACCATTGATATTTACCGTGGAGTGAACAAATCAGCTAAGACCTTTTGGGATTTTGCACTTCTGGTAGCGTTTTTTCCCCATTTAATTGCAGGCCCAATATTAAAACCAAAGCAGTTTTTACCGGAGATTAGACATGATATCACTATTAAGCGAGACAATGTAAGCCTTGGTATACAAATTTTTTTATTGGGTCTAGTTAGAAAAGTCTTGATTGCTGACCATCTAGCAGTTTTTGTAGACGTTGTCTTTGAAAATCCCCTCTCTTATAGTACGATCACACTGTGGCTTGCAGTCATAGCTTATGCTATGCAAATTTATTGCGATTTCTGTGGTTATACTGATATGGCAATTGGCTCAGCAAAATGTTTGGGATTTGATATTCCAAGAAACTTTGATATTCCCTACATTTCTCAAAGTGTCACAGAATTCTGGAGAAGATGGCATATCTCTCTTTCTTCATGGTTAAGAGATTATCTATATATTCCTTTGGGTGGTAATCGTAAAGGAAAGAAAAGGCAGTATATTAACCTTTTAATTACAATGTTATTAGGAGGCTTGTGGCATGGTGCGAGTTGGAATTTTGTTGTATGGGGTGGCTTGCATGGTATTGCTTTGGCAATTCATAAATTTTATATAGACAATGTACAAAAAAAGTATATACTCAATTCATTCCCATACAAAATAATTGCTTGGCTGCTCACCTTGACGTTTGTGTGTCTAACGTGGGTTTTCTTTAGGTCAACCAATTTCTCTGTCTCACTAGGTATTATCCAAAAATTGTTTTGTTTAACCTCTACTGTAGGCATTAATTGGTATGCGACTTCAGTATTTTTATGTCTTCCCTTATTAGTTTTAGTAGATTTCTGGGGTAATAAGTTAAGTCAAGGCTTCAAGTTAAAGCTAACTAGTTTTAAAGGCATGTTTTTCATGTGTTTTTTGATATTGGGATTACTGATTTTAGGCTCTCACAATTCCTCACCTTTCATTTACTTCCAATTTTAACTACATTTGCTAAATGAAGAACTTTGATTTTGCCATCGTTACTCCTAGCTATGCTCCAGATTTTGAAAGATGCCGCTTACTATCTTGGAGTATACAGCAATTTGTATCACCAACAGTTACCCATCACATTATTGTAGAACGTCGGGATCTAGAACTTTTCCGCCAGCTAGAAAGTCCTTATACGAAAATTCATATTGTACAATCGTTATTACCTTGGTGGATTCAACGCATATCTGGTTTCAAAAACGGTTGGTTCAGTTTCAAAAGCCTTCCTCTCCGCAATTGGATCGTACAGCAAATTGTCAAAATATCCTCTGCTCAATGTGTAGAAGAAGACGTTTTGGTATTTGTTGATTCAGATGTAACGTTTATACGCCCTTTCAACCTTGAAACAAGCTTTATACGCTCAGGCTTAGTTAGGCTTTTTAGAGAACATTCTTACGATGCACCAGCTCATGTGAAAGGACATCAAGCTGCAAATAAATTGCTTGGTATACCTAATAATGTCTACCCGGATCCTGGCTATATTGCTCAAGTGGTTACTTGGAAACGTGATAACGTATTCAAGTTATATCAAAAGTTAGAAAGCATTTCTGGCAAAGAGTGGCTTGAAGCTCTAGCTAATTCATGGAATCTTGCTGAGTATGTACTATATGGAGTATTTGTTGATCATTTTCTTAAAGAAGAATCAGGGCATTATCATGATTCTCAAAAGATTGTCCATGAATACTGGGACACTGAGCCTATGTCAGATGAACAGCTCGAAAAGTTCTTTGCAGAAATTCAGCCTCACCATGCGGCTGTCATGATATCTGCTAAAGCTGGCATACCTGTTGAAAGATATCAGCATTTATCTAAAATGGTTCCTACAATCTAGGTCAAGTTCTGACATAGTGTAGGATTATTGGATGAAAAAAATTATTCGATATGCTCTAAAGGTTTTATTGACTGCGATCGCAGCGGTTATTTTTGTCAATCATGGCTGTGCTGCATCTATGCAACCATATAGTTATATTATGGTGGATCAGTTTGGCTATCGACCTCAAGATACTAAAATCGCTGTGATTGCGGATCCGCAAGCAGGGTTTAACGCTCATAAAGGGATTACCCCTTCTCATACCCTTATTGTTAAAAACATAAAAACAAATCGTACTGTCTTCTCTGGAGTCCCTTCTGTTTGGAATAACGGTGAGACTCATAAACAATCCGGTGATAAAGCTTGGTGGTTTGACTTTTCAAAAGTCACCACTCCTGGTTCATACGTGATTGTTGATCCAAAGAAAAATACTCAGTCTCCTTCTTTTAAAATTCAGGACGAAGTTTATAAAACCCCGTTAAAGGTCGCTACAAAGATGTTTTTTTACCAGCGTAGCGGATTTGCCAAGAAACCACCCTATGCAAATGCTTGCTGGACTGACACACCAGGTTTTATGAAACCAAGACAGGATACTGAAGCACGCTTAGTTACCGATAAAAACAATCCAGCAACAGCTAGAAATGTTAGCGGTGGTTGGATGGATGCTGGCGACACTAATAAATATGTCACGTTTGCTGAACCTGTCGTCCATCAACTGTTAACCGCTTATCAGGAAAATCCTTCAATATGGACTGACGATTTTAATATACCAGAGTCTGGTAATCATTTTCCTGATCTTCTTGATGAAGTGAAGTTTGAGCTGGAATGGCTCAAAAAAATGCAGGATAAAGACGGTGGAGTTTTTATCAAAGTTGGTACCCTTGATTTTAAGGATGCAGCTTCTCCTGGTAAGGATACCCGTCCCCGATATTATGCTCCCAAATGTTCTTCTTCAACCATTGCGACAAGCGGTATGTTTGCCCATGCTAGCCTTGTTCTTGGTAAGTTCCCGCAACTTCAAAGTTATAGTTACGATCTTGCGCAACGCGCCAGATCTGCTTGGAAATGGTTTAGGAACAATCCTATAAACACCAATTGCGATACCCAGGAAATTAAGTCTGGTGATGCTGATCGAAAACCCGAGGAGCAAATTGGGAGTGGAGTTGTTGCTGCAATTTATCTATCTATGTTGGACAAGCAGCAGGAATATACCGACTATATCCGCCAGAACATCAATCAACTTAGTGCATTCCATGATGATACCTGGTCGCAATATCAGTCTCATCAGGGTGATGCTTTGCTGCAATACACGCGTTTTAAAAACGGAGACGCCGAAATTAAAAATAAAATTATCAGCACGTTTACAGAAAAGATCAAGAACAATCCCCAGGCTTATGGCGATACAAAAGATGGTGAAACTGATCCCTACCGTGCTTATATGCCAAACGAGCAGTATCATTGGGGTAGTAACTTAGTTAAAGCCAACATTGGGAATACCAACTTTGACGCAGCTTTGTATAAAGTTAACCCATCTCAAACTCGGTCTTACGAAACTAGAGCTTTAGATCATCTACATTATCTTCATGGGGTTAATCCTTTTGGAATAGTTTACTTGAGTAATATGTATAAATATGGCGCTAGCTACTCAGTGAATCGATATTACCATGCTTGGTTTGGACAAAAGGTTTTTGACAAAGCTCCAGGGGATCGCCGATGTGGACCAGCTCCTGGTTATGTTCCAGGGGGACCTAACAAAAACTATACTGGTTCAATAAGTATTGATAAAAACTTACCAATGAAAGCCTATGTTGACGAAAATAACACAAGTAAAACCCCTGCCAATGCTAATATTTGGGAACTGACTGAACCTGCGATTTATTATCAGTCTGCTTACGTAAAACTTCTATCTCACTTAATTAAATAGTATTATTTTTTTGACGTATCCTAGGTGTTGATAAAAAAATCACTTTATCAATGTATTTTTCATTTTACCTAATCTTTATCTAATCTTTAAAGGGAATTTGTTCCGTTGATAATCTCTATTCCCTATAATCGCAAGTGTAAGACCGCGTGCAATGTTAGTAGCTGACAAAAATTTAATAATCAGATATATAAGCTGCGCATAATCAAGTGTTAAAAGCTGGTTAATTGATCAAGAGTTAGATTCTATATACAGTATCTGGTTACAGGCACTAATTATATAGTATCATATGATACTGTATAATCGTGTCAAAAGTCCGCAGGCATGAAAACAGGACATCTTGCACCTGTTTGCTTTTTATCAATCAATCACCTTTATTAACTTATGTATTGGACAGTTGCTGCTCCTCAATTTAATCAATATAATTTGCCCAACGAGCCCTGGTTGACCAAATTCGTTCCAGGAGATCGACACGAACTTAATATAGTCCCGCGTCCAGTACCATTACAAAATTGGCACAATAAGAAGTCTTCTGTAACTGGACCTAGGGATTGGTTGATCTATTGGGAACACGGTTTCAAAGCAATGAAAAGTACGGAGGGAGGGGTGATCACACTTTTTCCTCAGCTACCAGCTGTGATAGGGATACAACAGTGCATCACTGGTAAGCGTATTCCTGTAGTTGCTTGGCAATTCAATATTGGCTCTTACTATAGTGGCGTGAAACGTAAGTTAGCCCAACTAAGTTTGAACAAGATTGATTACTTCATTGTTCATACACGCCGTGAAGTTGATATTTACCACAAATGGTTAGGTATACCTTTAAATCGTATAGAATTTATCCCTATTCATGAAAAAGAACTTCCTGTAACTGCTCCAGAGAATACAACAAATCCTTTTATCGTTTCACTTGGTTCCGCCCATCGGGACTTTCCTACTTTATTTCAAGCAGTGGAGAAGCTCAAGATACCAACAGTTGTGGGCTCAAGTCCAAAAGCTTTACAAGGATTAACCATTCCACCTGGAGTCAAAACACCATTTGGTATTGATAGAATAGAGTGTCTGCGCATAGCGCATGAGGCAAGATTAAGTGTTGTACCTTTACTACCAAAGCCACAAGCCATAGGCGCAGGGATTGTCACAATCATAGAAGCTATGCATATGGGTCGTGCTGTTATCGCAACACGCTGTCTTGGTGCAGAAGATTATGTTCAGCATGGTGAGACAGGTTTATTGGTTGAACCAGGATCTGTTGATGAGCTAATGGACGCGATCGCATTGTTATGGAATGATTCAGCGTTACGCAATAAACTTGCTCAAAGAGCTAAAGACTACGCCCAAAAACATTTTTCTTGCGAAGCCGCAGGAGCAGCTTTAGGTAGAATTTTAGATAAAGTCGCAGACAAAGCAGGTATGTATTAACTGTACGTTCTAGTTATTTCGTAATTTTAGAAATTTCTAAAGTTACAGCAATTTTCAGGTAATTAGACCACAGTCGTAGGGGCGCTGCGGCCTTGCGCCCTTACAAACGGTGTGGTTCATTTAGGTGAAAACTGCTGTAATAACTTGTAAAGTACATATTCAAGTATAAAATCCTTCCTGATCAGGAAGGATTTTATGCTATCATTTATCAGCTACTTGCAAGACTGATCTATTATCGTGATCATCTTTAGTTGCATATAAATTCAGCTTTTGTTTTAGAATTAGAAAAAAGAAAAAAATATCATCTATTAAGTATCTTTTCCACAATCTTTTCGGCTCAGATACTAGTCTAAAAAGCCATTCTAATCCTATTTGACTCATCCATTTTGGTGCTCTTTTGATATTGCCTGCTTCAAAATCAATAGTTGCACCTAATGCCATAAATATTTTTATTGATGATAGTTCATTTTTGTACTTATATAGCCATTTTTCTTGCTTTGGCGCACCCAATCCTATCGCCAAAACTGTAGCACCAGAACTATTAATCATCTTCAATATTTTTTGACATTCTTCCTCATTTTTTTCAAATCCAAAAGGTGGGGAATAAGTTCCCACAATAATATCTCTTCCTACTTTTTTATTGATTTTAGTTTGCGCTGTAGTTGCTACTCCTTCACGTGCGCCTAAAAGGAAAATTTTTATATTTTCGTTTTTACGGTGGTAATTGTAGAAATCAGGAAAAAAATCGGAACCCGATATTTTTTCTTTAAGAGGATTTCCTAGAAAACGAGAAGCATAAATTAGGATTTGACTATCACAAACTTTGTAATCAGAAATACTGTATGCCTCCAGAAATTCTGAATCCTTTTGGAGTTTCATTAAGTGGTCTACATTTGGAGTAAATACAACTCCAGACCGTAACGTTTCTAAAAATTCTGATTTTGATAAATTGTTAATTTCTATATTCAGAATTTTAACTTTTTGCATAGTAGAGAATAGTTTTAGCTGATGACTAATTAAACAGGTTGAGTCTGAGACTTCGGGAGAAATTTACAGAATAAAAAGATTATTTTAATTTTTATCCTTTTTCCGAGCTAGAGAGTTTATTCAAATTACTCACTGGAAAGTGGTTATTACAGATTGCTTTTTAGACAGTACTAAACTCGATTGCCCCAAGGATAACGCAATCATGTGATCATACTGCTGTCAATCAGTCAACCGGAAATGACTTAATATATTCAGCAACCATACAGCAGCCATAGAAATTTCCCTGGATCTAGAGTCTGTAAAAATTAAACTTATGACAAATCAGGCATACAAGTCAGCTAAATTATTAAAGTTTTCTTTAAGGCAATTTATCTGCTTAAGATCGTGAATTTTAGAGAAAAAATTTATCTTTATGAGATATTCACTACTATTTCACCTACCCTAAGAGATAGTGCCGTTAGCAATCGGTCAAACAGCAGACTTAGCGGATAAATTTCCCAAAATTCAGTTGATATAAGCCAGCTTTTACATTTTCTACCCATCAGATATTAATCAAATCCGCACATATAATCATCATTAGTCGCAAATAGCGTTAACCGTAAGGGTAACGTGGACTACAAGCCTTTTTACAAAGTTTTTACTGTTGTAACAGTAAAACACCTTTAAGCTCTTTGAAAACTATTTTGTACAAAGGATATAGATATAGCCTTAAAAGTTAAAGTATCATGAATTGTTAAATTCTCATAGCATTTTATCAAGTTTTCATGAAAAATAAATATTATTACCATAATATTGACATTCACAGCTATAACGTGTAAGCTAATATGTTAAGCATGAATAAAGTAGTTATATTTATTGTTACTCTTGCCCAGTGTATCTTGAGACCGTGGGGCAAGATACGCCCTTGTTTGAATCCTTGTTTTTTTCCCAGGGAGATATAAAACCTCAGTTCCCGTCGAATTATAGATGTGGAAACTAAATTTTGGTGCTAAATTTTGAGAGTTGCCGGAAATTGGCTAAAAACTTATCATCTCTATTTGGCAATATTCTTTTAGGAGTGAATGTGAATACTATTGTTTCTCCCAAGGGAGTTTTTTGGTTACTGAGTTTTTCCGCTTTAGCAGTCTTAGGAAACAATTCATCCACCGTAGCCCAAACTGCGAAAAGCACAAGCACTTTCCACTTAACTCAGGCTTCAGAAACGGAAGCACCTTTTAGCAATATAGCTGCTGAGGAAGTCCATCAAGCTTTCACCCCATCAGTCTCTTCTCAAACCTCAGTACAATCCATAGCTACACTAGCTAAGCCAGAGCCCGAATCATCAGATTTAGGTCAATCACAGATGCAGTTTTCCACAAGTGTTCAACAGAAAACTGCTAGTCGTGTAGTTACCCCAATTCCAGGGACAACAGCAACCTCATCAGTGGCATTTTCTTCCCAGTCCACACAACCAACTTCTCAATCATCTTTCCCTAGTGCAACACGCACAGTCAAACAATCTGCTTCTCGTGTGGCACAAGCAGATATCAATGTTACCCCAGGTAGAGTAACTCGTGGTGGTGCCAGTTATGTCGGTGTTGCAGGAAACGTTGGTTTAAGCGGCAGCTCAGCTTTAGGCGATGGTAACTTTACCGTCATAAGTAAAATTGGTCTAACAAGAATCTTCTCAGTACGACCAGCCGCAGTGCTTGGCGATGATCCAGTGATTCTACTACCTATTACCTATGACTTTAACATCCGCTCAGCAGATGCATTTAGCGAACCACTACCATTCGCACCATATATCGGAGGTGGTGCAGCGATAAAAACTGGCGACAACACAGAAGCCGCATTCCTAGTATCTGGTGGTATAGATGTACCTCTTAACCGTCAATTTACAGCAACAGCTGCTGTAAACGCAGCATTCTTTAGCGACACCGATGTGGGATTATTGCTAGGACTTGCTTACAACTTCCGAGGCTTTTAGAACAGGGAGTAGGGAGTAGGGAGCAGGGAGCAGAGGAGCAGAGGAGCAGGGGAAGAATTAAACGAAGTACCCAGTACCCACTACCCAGTACCCAATCCCCAATCCCCAATCCCCTACTTCGGACTCACTTTGTCTATCGTCTTGGTTTTGCCGTCATCTCCAATTGTCCAGACATCATAAACGCCGACGACGTCGCCGTTTTGATCAACGTCTACGTTACCACTAGCGCCCTGGTAGTTGATTTTTTTGCCTTGTTGAAGTAACTTAAGCCCTTCACAAACATCACTAACTTCTGTACCAGGACCATTAGCAACTTCACGAAGTTTGCTAGCTATACCAACACCTGTATTTTGCTTCGCGGCTTGTGCTGACAACACCAATAAAGCAGCTGCATCCCAAGCATGAGCAGTATATGGTGCTGGTGGCACTCCTTTTTTGGATTGCCAAAGCTTAGAGAACTCCTCTAATCCTTTACCGTTAGAACCAGGTACAGTACCTATAGCACCAGCCACTATATACTTACCATCAGGACCTTTGCCGACTTTTTCCGCAAAAGTATCTGACTTTTCACCATCTGTAAGCAGAATCTGCACACCCTTAGTTAGACCTTGCTGATAAGCAGATTTTAACAACAAACTAGCGGTTTCTTCGTAAGCCACAACCAGTACTGCATTTGGCTTTCCTGCAAAAGCTGCTGAAGCTTCTGTTTCAAAGGTAGTGGCTTTGGGGTCGTAGCGAACAGGTTTATTTTTATTAACGACTGTTCCCCCCAATTTTTCAAAAGCTTGGACAAATGCTTTTTCAAAGCCAACTCCATAGTCATTATTAATTACGACTGTAGAAACTTGCTTATAACCTTTTTTATGGGCAAGTTGAGCTAAAGCTAGGGCTTGGTATGTATCTGGAGGAGCTGTGCGTGCCCAAAAGCCTTTAAAGTCGCCTTTTTTTGCCTTTTCTGTAAACACAGGACTGGTACTACCAGGAGAAATGAGAACGACTTTATTTTGCGTAGCAATAGAAACTGCCGCAGTTGAAACGCTGCTTGCAAAAGAACCAACCACACCAGCCGTCTTATCTAAAGTTGCCAATTTATTCATCCCAGATGCACCAGCTTTAGGATCGGTTTGATCGTCGACCGACACGAGGGTAACTTGTGATCCATTCACTCCACCACAAGCGTTAACTCTCTCTACTAGCAAAGGAACTGCGCCAGCCATCTGTTGTCCAATAGAAGCCAAATCACCAGTTGCTGGTAGCAGTGAACCAATTTTTAACCCCTTAGTAGTGCTTGTTGTGGTGGTGTTGGCTGCCGGACTGGCAGTACCGCCATTGTCAGCGGTATTATTAGGGCTTGTGTTTTCACAAGCGGCTGTTAGAAAACCTGTGACTAACGTAGCTAAAGTTAGGGCAAAGGCAGCACGAATTCCTTGCATATATTCTTACTCCTGTTATATGTAGAGTTTCAAACTAAAATTTATCTTCATCAAAATTAATGGGTAGAAACCCCGTCCTTGTAGGACGGCTTTATATTTTTTTGTTTACCACTACTGCCTTGGGCTTACTTAACTCGGTGTACTATTGTGTTGTACTTTCAACGGGACAATTACCGTTTCAAATTGTTCAGCCCTTCGGGTTCGCAGTCGCTCTATGAGGGAAACCCTCTTTCTGCGCGCTGCTCACCTGTACACATAATGGTTTTGCTCAAATGAGCCTCCCAAAAGGGGTGATGTTAGCCTTGCCAAAGTTAGAGGGCGGTACTTTCCAAGCAGCACTGGCTTAACCCGGTAAACCTGTTTAACCACTTGGTTCTAGAGCTACAAACTGGCTCTTGCTCTGTAGGTAGGACTTAAACGCTTCCCTTTAACGTAGTGCGCTCTTGCACTTAAGCGGGTCAGCTATCCCTAAAGATTAAGGCACGTTCGCCTCCGGCGTCTCCCCTTGGGAGAAGCCCCGTCCTTCAGGTCGGGGTGCTGACTAAGATATAAGTCGAATCTTTCCTTGCTCTAAAGGATAAATCATAACATCCTCCTAGAGTATTAAGGGGGAATAGGAAAACCCTGATAATTAAAGATAAGAAGCTAGTTGCTTGACCTGCAATAGCTCAGTTAAGCTCAATTACTTAAAGATTTGCAACATACAAATTAGTAAGGGCGGACTAATGTCCGCCCCTACTCTTTGAGGAATTCTATGTTCAAAAACGGAGAGGGAGGGATTCGAACCCTCGGTACGGAGTTGCCTGCCGTACAACAGATTAGCAATCTGCCGCTTTCGACCACTCAGCCACCTCTCCATGCGTGTTGGAATACTATAGTATCACACGTGTTTGGGAAATGTCAATAACAAAGTTAGTAGTTAGTGATGAGGCAGTCCAAAATTGGAGGTTTAACCAAGAGGAACTGCCAAGAGGGTTCCTAATAAGAGCCAATTGTTTGTCAAAACAACGCAGCAGGTCACCAAAAACTAACTACTAACAATGGCTATAGGACTTGCGATCGCAGCCAAGCCGGAGGCAAACTACGTAATTTTTGCCACTGAGGCACATAAGCTCGTCGATTGAACACATCATAATTATTGCGTTCAATTACGTCCAAAATTTGACTGTAATGCATTAGAGAAGCCCATACTGGTAACCGGGCATCAGTAGAGAGGTAAGTAATTCCCTTTTCTGCCCTAGAGTAGAATTCACGTGCCCGTTGGATTTCAAACTGCATTAGAGAACGCCAACGGTCATCAATGACTCCAGCAAATAAGTCTTGTTCCGTGTAGTTGAATCGCGCCAAATCTTCCAAGGGTATATAAATCCGCCCTCGCTGAGCATCCTCACCAACATCCCGTAGAATGTTGGCAAGTTGATGGGCAATTCCCAAGGTAATTGCTTCCTCAGTAGGAATATAGGGCTGTTGATTGTTATTCCACGGAGCTGTGTTTCTGGAAGTATCAACCCCCATCACTGCCGTTGACATCAAGCCTACTGTACCAGCAACGCGATAACAGTATAAATATAGCTCCTCAAAGGTTTGATAGCGACTCCGGTACAAATCCATACGTTGACCAGCAATCATATCCTGAAAGGGCTCAATCTCCATAGAGAAACGTTGGATGGTATCTACCAGAGCCACATCAAAATTATCCACTGGGCGTCCTGCAAAAATAGATTTTAATTGCTGCTCCCACAAGTCTAAAGTTTCTGACGTGGTCATAGCAGCTGCAGGACCATCCACCAGTTCATCTGTACGGCGACACCAAGCATAAATCGCCCAAATAGCTGGGCGCTTTTGCTTGTTGATCAGTAGTGTTCCGGCGTAGAAAGTTGTGGAGTACTTCACTATGAGCTGGCGACATAGTTGGTAAGATTCTTCCACAGAAATCGTCGTTTTCATGCATAAGGGGGAATCAGGCAGTTGCAGCATTCGTTGCAGACTGAAGGGTTTGCAGTTGCAGGCTTGAAGAATTTTCCGTCGAGAGTGCTTCAGCAGAAACGCCCGAAGTTAAGTTCGAGGCAGAGATCGCCTGCGCTGTCAGCTTACCAGAAAGTACGGCACCTTCCATACTTCCTAAGTAACGTTGCATTGTGTAACTTCCCGCTAGAAAGAAGTTAGGAATTGGGGTTTCCTGTGCAGGACGGTATTGCTGACAACCTGGAGTCGCTTTGTAAACTGAACGGGGCGTTTTAACTACATGATATTTGAGCAATTTTGCTGGATTTTCTTGCCCAAAGTGTGTAGGAAAAAGTTTTTCCAACTCGGCAAGAGTGACCTGCAAAATTTCTTCATTGGATTTTGAGATCCAATCTTTTGCTGGAGCAAGAACTAATTCTAACATTGAGCGGTCAGGATTAGCGTATTCTCTACAGGTATTACTCATATCAGCGTAAACGCTCAGTAGAGACGAACGCGAAAATAGCAATTGGTCAATATCTGTCAGTTTACGGTCAAACCAGAGCTGCAAGTTGATGACAGGCACACCTTCTAGCCCTGCCAGTTTTTGGAAAAACTCCATCTTCTGCCATAGAGTAGGTAACATTACCTTTAATGGGTCAACTGGCATAGCCGAGACATAAGCATCAGCCGTTAATAAGTAATCTTTTTCCCCATTCAAACCCCGAATCAAAAACCCAGTCACGTTCCCGCTTTCATCTGTTTGAATTTCCTTTAACGGTGAGTTTAACCGTATTTCTCCACCACGGGCGGTAATATACTCTACTAACGGATTACACAATCGCTCATTAGGAGAGCCATCCAAAAAGGCCATTCTTGAGCCATTCTTTTCTTGAAGGAAGGCTCTAAGCGCTGTCAGGAGGACTACAGCTGAGATTTCGTCTGGATTAATAAAGTTAAGCGATTTAGATGCTGCAATAAATATATCTTGTTGTACTTCGTCGCTTACACCTTGTCGCTTCAGCCATTCAGAAAATGAATACTTATCAGTATCCTCGACGTATTTTTGCCCCCGAAGCATAGCCGGAACTAATCCCTTAGCGAGTTGGAGTTTCTCACCCCAGCTGAGCATATCATTGTTCCGTAGGATTGCCACGATTCCATTAAACGGTGCTGGCAAGTCAGGAAAATCAAAACGACTGTAAGTTCCTGGCTTCTCAGGCTGGTTGAAGATCATAGTGTGTTGTTTCCACTGCAAGCGATCTTCAATATTGAGCTCTTTAAAGAGCTGCAATATATTGGGATAAGCGCCAAAAAAGACATGCAACCCGGTTTCGTACCAGTCGCCGTCAGCGTCTTTCCACGCCGCTACCAACCCCCCCACTAAATCTCGACTTTCTAGGACAACAGGAGTATGACCTGCGTCGGTAAGATATTTTGCACAGGAAAGTCCTGCTAAACCTGCTCCGGCGATCGCTACTCGCATGTAACCTTACTGCTCTTTAATATTTTTTAATTATTTTATCGTTTTAATTATACGTTGCAATCCGTTACATTTAGCAGTTTTTTCGGCAAAACCAAAATAAATAGGACAAGGAGTCAGAATTCAGGAGTCAGGAGTCAGCAAGAAAGGCAGAGGGCAGAGGGCAGAAGGCAGTCCCAATGAAAAATTTTTCACAAGCCTTGCATGAAAGAGGAATATTCCCTGCTCCCTCTTACAACTGAGCGAGCAACACAAACCCGTCGGATTTCCAGGCAGGTTTACAAAAACTGCCCCAATTAGTGCTGTGAGTTTCGAGGCGTTATGATCTGCATCTCGTGCAGCACCACAAGCCGGATTAATGCACTTGAAAGACTTAGCAGAGCGCTCACCAATCCATAAACATTCCTGACAATGCGGGTGGCTTTTCGTTGAAGTGTTTCTCTTACAAGGTTGCAAAACATCTTTTTTTAAGTGGGCTTTAAACCCACAACTGGAGTTTATATTTATTTCTCTGTTCCCTGTTCCCTGTTCCCCGTTCCCTTTTTTTTGTAATTTTCATTTCAATAGTGATTTTTTCTGTTTAATTTCCTAACTCAACAGTATAGATGTCAACAGTACTTATGCCGACTATGCTGGGTTTGTTCTAGTTATACCTCTTCGAGATGAATCTCATAGTTCCAGTTAAAAAGTTAATTGGGCCATTTATTTCTTGGAGTTACCTAGTATTAGAGCGGAACCGTAAATTTACAGTCAAAAAATCAGACTCAATTTAAAAATGGCAAAAGTTTTGAGTAAAATTACGCTAACGCTTTTAGGCAAACTCTTGTCATTAATTGAAATACAAAATAAGTTTATTTACTTCCCATACTGACTAATTTCAGCCGTGAATAATAATCAAGGATGAAAGCACCACTACCTGATAATGAAGCACAAAGAATCGAGACGCTTTTGCAGTATAAAATACTTGATACTCCGGCTGAAGTCGCGTTCGATGACCTCACTCGTTTAGCATCATATATTTGTGAAACTCCTATTGCGTTAATCAGCTTAGTTGATGTAAACCGCCAGTGGTTTAAGTCAAGAGTCGGCTTAGAAGTATCAGAAACACCCCGTGAACACGCATTCTGTGCCCACACGATCTTACAATCTGACGTTTTCATTGTTGATGACGCCACAATTGATCAAAGGTTCGACACAAACCCTCTGGTTACGTCGGATCCAAATATTCGCTTTTACGCTGGTGTTCCTTTAACTAATGCTGAAGGATACTCATTGGGAACTTTGTGCGTGATTGACTATGTACCGAGAAAACTGTCTCCACAACAGATTGAAGGATTACGAGCTTTAGGTCGTCAAGTTATTAAACAAATGGACTTAAGGCGCAATTTAGCAAATTTGCTACTGGTCAATAGTAATGCTGAACACTCACGTAAAAAACGTAGGCAATTCTTAAAAAGAATTAGTGGAGGGTTTGGGTTAGCGTCAGGAATTCTAATTTTGATTAGTACACTTTGCTTTCACGAGACAAAAGTATTGATCGAAAATAGTCATGAGATAAAAAACACACAACAGAAAATTCATACTCTGGATAAACTGCTCTCCGATATTAAGTCTGTTGATACTGGACAACGTAGTTACATTCTCTCAGGAGAAAAGCGTTACCTAGAATCTTATCAATTAGGACTTAAAAAAGTACAGCCGATAATTGATAATCTCAGCCATTTAGCAGTAGATGAAGTTAATCAGCAGAAACATCTCAAAACCCTTAAACCCCTGATAGCTCGACAGCTAGAACAATTTAAGCAAGCAATTGATTTGCGCCAGCAGTATCTCTTAAGATACTCACCGTCCCAGGGAAAGAACCAGATGGATGAGATTTCCAAGCTCATTAATGAGATGAATAATGAGCAAAAGGGGTTGTTTAACCAACAGATTGAAACAGTGAAAGCTAATGCTGATAAATTAACTGTAACAATTGCGATTGCCATCTGCCTGAGTTTAGTAATTCTTGCTGTGGTTTACTCGTGTATCTATCGTGAGTTTGCTGAGCATAGGTTGACAGAAGAATCACTCCATAAAGAACGTAACTTTATTTCAGCAGTCCTGGATACAGTTAGCGCCTTGGTTATTGTTTTAGATCTAGAAGGGCGAATTGTCCGTTTTAATCAAGCTTGCGAACAAACAACAGGTTACTCATTTGATGAAGTCAGAGGTAAGTATTTTTGGAATGTGTTTCTAGTTCCTGAACAAGAGGAATTAATCAAAGCTGTTTTTGAGAAGCTCCGAGCTGGTTATGGACTGAAGGATTACGAAGACTATTGGAGTACCAAGGATGGAAATCGGCGATTGATTGCGTGGACAAACACCATGCTGCAAGACGATGAGGGGTCAGTAGAATACGTTATCAGTACTGGTATTGATATCACTGAACGTAAAAAAGCTGAACAACATTTAAGTGTCCAATATGCTGTAACTAGCGTATTAGCAGAGTCTTCGACAATCGCCGAAGCCACTCCTCGGATTCTGCAAGCAATTTGCGAGAGTTTAGAGTGGGATTTGGGCGAAATTTGGCTAGTGAATGAACAAGCAAATGTTTTGCGCTGTCTTGATATTTGGCAAAGAGCATCTATTAACGCACAAGAGTTTGTAAAACAATCTCGCCAAACAACTTTTGCACTAGGTGTGGGATTACCTGGTAATGTATGGAGTACTAAAAAATCTGCTTGGTTGATTAATGTTAGTCGTGATCCAAACTTTCTGCGGGATTCCTTAGCTGCCGAAGCTGGATTCCAAACAGCTTTTGGTTTTCCTATCCATAGTGGACAAAAAATTATTGGCGTTATGACGTTCTTCAATAGAGAACTTCTGCAACGTAACGATGATTTGCTGATGGTTATGAACTCTATTGGTAACGAGATTGGTCAATATATTAAGCGCAAACAAGCAGAGCAAGAACTTCATCGTCACAATTTGCGATCGCGACTATTTACCGAAATTACCCTCAAGGTTCGCCAATCGTTACAAATAGAAGAAATCCTCCAAACCACAGTTACAGAGGTACAAAAGATTCTTAATTTAGATAGAGTTTTAATCTATCAAATTTTGCCTGGCCAATCAGGAAATATTATCACAGAAGCGGTTGTTTCTGGTTGTCCTACAATAAAAGGGCAAAGCATTACTGATGCTTATTTTCAAGCAGAATATATACAGCAATACTGTTTACAGCAATATCGTCAAGGCAAAGTACCAGAGCTTGCTGATTTTGACTTAGGAGAATTACAAGCAACTCATGTGCAATTAATGCAAGAGTTTAAGGTCAAAGCCTATTTGGTCGTTCCCATTTTGATCAAAGAAGATCTTTGTGGTCTGCTAATCGTACATCAATGTATTAACTCACGTCAATGGTCAAGCTTTGAAACTCATCTTTTACGAGAACTAGCTGATCAAGTGGGTATTGCTATAGCCCAAGCGCAAATGCTAGAAGCAGAAACTCGTCAGAGAAAAGAGCTAGAAGTTGCGCGTCGTGAAGCTGAGTTAGCTTCTCAAGCCAAAAGTTCTTTTTTAGCAAACATGAGTCATGAAATCCGCACTCCAATGAATGCTGTGCTAGGAATGACTGGACTTTTATTAGAAACTCCACTAACTTCTGAGCAACAAGATTTTGTCGAAACAATTCGCGTTAGTGGAGATGCTCTATTAACCCTGATCAACGAGATTTTGGATATATCTAAACTTGAGGCGGGGGAGATGGCTGTAGAAACTTTAGATTTTAACCTTTCTACCTGTGTTGAAGACGTACTGGAATTACTAGCTCCCCAAGCTCATAACAAAGGATTGGAAATTGCAGCACTCATCTATAATGACGTCCCTATCAACCTTCAAGGAGACGCTAGTCGTTTACGGCAAATTTTGATGAACCTTACAGGTAATGCTATTAAGTTCACCAGCACTGGAGAGGTGATAGTACGAGTAGAATTAAGTTCACAACAGCCAACTACTGCAACAATTCTATTTTCCGTCATAGATACTGGTATTGGTATTACCCCTGAAGATCAACGGAAACTTTTTACTCCTTTTTCCCAAGTGGATGCTTCTACTACTCGTAAGTATGGTGGTACAGGTTTAGGATTAGCTATTTGTAAGCAGTTAGTACTTTTGATGGGAGGAGAAATAGGGGTAGAAAGTCAACTGGGAGGTGGATCTAAGTTCTGGTTTAAGATTCCTTTTGCAAAGCAACTTCAGCCTTTCGAATCGAAAGAGGATCATCTGCTTCTCACCAATCGACGCTTATTAGTAGTGGATGACAACACTACCAATCGCAAAATTGTCAATTATCAAGCTACTCGTTGGGGAATGCTGGTTGAGGAAGCGGTGGATGCAAGTAGTGCGCTGATTGCTATTGAGATGGCTCACCAAAAGAAAGCACCCTACGACGTCGTCTTGGTTGACATGCAAATGCCTAATATAGATGGTTTGATGTTGGGAGAACAAATTAAGGCAAATTCTGCGATCGCTCATGTGCCTCTGATTATGCTTACATCTACTAATCAACGGGATGACGTGCAACGAGCACTGAAAATAGGATTTGCCGCTTATTTAGTCAAACCTGTGAAGCCCTCCCGGCTTTTCGATACGATGATGACTTTATTCGGAAGTAAACCTCAACCCCAGGAAAAACAGAGAGACATAGATAGACGTAGGGAAATCGGTTCACAGCCTTCTACTAAATTGAAGTTAAAAATTTTGCTGGCTGAGGATAATCTCGTGAATCAGAAAGTCGCCATTAAGGTGCTCCAGAACTTAGGCTATGAAGCTGATGTTGCTGCTAACGGAGAAGAAGTTTTGCAATTGTTAGAAAAAATTCCTTACGATTTGATTCTTATGGACTGCCAAATGCCAATTCTTGACGGTTTAGAAACCACAAGAGAAATTCATCGTAGGTACCAAAGCTCTTTTACTAAACGTCTTCGTCCTGTCGTCATTGCTATGACAGCTAATGCAATGAAAGAGGATAAACAAATGTGTCTAGATATAGGTATGGATGACTATCTTAGTAAACCAGTCAGCAAAGAAATCTTAGCGCAAACTCTAGAGCGTTGGGCAAAGTTTATACATAAACAAAAGGAAGAGAAAGTGTCTGAAGAAATAGTTTATATCGGAGATATTATTGTACATGAAATTGCAATTGATTGGGAACATTTACACCAAATTTCTGGCCACAGCTTGGAGTTTGAGATGGAATTGTTGCAAATGTTTGTTGAAGATTCATATACCCATTTAGAAACAATTAAAGAGGCAATTAATAATAATGACTTCGAACGTTTTCAGCAAGAAGCTCATTACTTCAAAGGTGCTAGCGCTAACATAGGAGCGATAACCATAAACATAGCCTCACAGAAACTAGAAGAACTAGCCCGTAGTCGAGAGCGTCGAGGTACTACTAACTTAATTTCTAAGATAGAAGAATCTCTTAACCAGATTCATGCTTTGTTAATGAGTAAGGAATAAAAACACCCTTAGTAAGTTAAAAATTCTTAAATTTTATGACCGAAAAAAATTTTAAAATTCTAATTATTGATGATGACCCGATTGTGCGAACGATTTTGAAAAAAACACTTCAAAATCAGGGTTACGAGATTAGTGTAGCTAGCAATGGCGAGGAAGGAATCACAACAGCACAAAATGTACGTCCTGCGCTGATTATCTGTGACTGGATGATGCAGGAACTAGATGGACTAGACGTGTGCCGTAAAATTAAAGCAGATCCAGAGTTAGCAACAACTTTTTTTATTTTGCTGACTGCTAAAGGAGCAGCACCAGGAGAAGAGGAAGATCGAGTTAGGGGACTTGATGCAGGAGCAGATGAGTTTATTTCTAAACCAATAGAGATGAATGAATTAAAGGCAAGAGTAAGAGCAGGATTACGACTGCACCAATTGCATCAAGATTTACATACCCAAAAGCAAGTTTTAGAAGTCCTAAATCAGGATCTACAAACGCAAAAGCAAATTTTAGAAACAGAATTAGCAGAAGCCGCCGATTATGTGCGATCGCTTCTACCTTCACCGCTTATAGGATCTGTAAACACAGACGCGCTGTTTATTCCTTCAATACAATTAGGCGGTGATTGTTTCGATTATTATTGGCTTGATGATGAGCATTTGGTGATTTATTTGTTAGATGTTTCAGGACATGGAGTAGGTTCAGCCTTACTCTCGGTTTCTGTGCTGAATCTGTTGCGATCGCAATCTCTACCCAAAACTAACTTTTATCAACCACGAGAAGTTCTTCAGGCTCTTAATCATCACTTCCAGATGAGTAAACACAGCGAGAAATACTTTACAATCTGGTATGGTGTGTACAATCGCCGCAAACGTCAGCTTGTTTACGCTAACGCTGGTCATCCTCCAGGGGTACTACTATCCGTAAATTCGCAAGAAATCAACATTAAATACTTAAACTCTCTAAATGCCCCCATTGGCTTATTACCCGATGCTGACTTTGTTCAAGATGTCTATGATATTGATATAAGCGCTATTTTATACATTTTTAGCGATGGTATATATGAATTTCAGCTACCAAATGGTCATATGTGGAGTCTTGATGGTTTTATTGATCTACTCACCCGTTATGGCAAGTCACATAACCTTGAGGAAGTTCTATCACATTTGATCAACCTAAGCTCTAAAGCCAGTTTTGAAGATGATTTGTCGTTGCTAAAAGTTAACTTTGGATAAGGTAATGGGCATGGGGCATGGGGCATGGGGCGTGGGGCATGGGGCATGGGGAGAAGGCAGTTTATCAAGGTTATCTGACTCCTGATGAGTCTGTGTAAATAATGAGAGCTTGTTGATTGTGAGGTGAAACAGAGAAAACTAAGGCAGCCATTATCGAAACCAGCGCTAATATGAAAACACAATTGGTCAAAAAGCAAGGGTTAAAATATTTGTATACCAGTGACAGCATATAGGAAATCATCTTGCTGAAAAATCTTTGCCATGGAACTTAACGGCTTTTGCTCCCTGAAATCGATACACATTTAAAACTGAACTAGTGCGTTCACCTAGTTCTTCAAAAGCAAACTGAGAATTTTCGAGCGAGAAGTGCTGATTGTTACAAAACTTTATATTTAAAGAAGGAGTCAGAATTCAGAATCAATCGGGTAGGGATTTTAACTCCATTACTCATGCACTCTCCAATAGCTCCTGACTCCTGACTCCTGACTCCTGACTCCTGAATTCTTTCTTCTCAAAGCTTCGAGGTACTTGAGGAATTGCTAGATTCTGGTAAAGGTAAACGATCAACCCAATCTTCAACAACCTGAGTAACTGTTTTATCTTTATTTGCAGCGTATAAGCGTAGCTTATTTAATCTTCGTTCAGACATCCTGACATTTAACCTTTTGTCTTTCATACTGTCTCCCCAGTGTTTTCACTGTTATACTAACACAACTATTGGTGTTTCTGCTGTTGATAACGCTCTTTAAACATCCGTTGCTGTTGTTTATGATCTACAATGGGTTGAGGATAATCAAGAGAATCTCTCATTTCGTATGGAATATTTCCAGTAACTAAATATTCCGTATCTACAGAACGTAATTCGGGAACCCATTGGCGGATATATTCACCTTCTGAGTCAAACTTTTGTGCTTGACTAGCAGGGTTGAAAATCCTTACTGGCTTAGGATCCATCCCACTAGAAGCACTCCATTGCCAACCACCATTATTAGCAGATAAATCTCCATCTATCAGCTTCTGCATAAAGTATTTTTCCCCTAATTGGGGATTAATTAGCAAATCTTTGGTTAAAAAATTGGCAACAATCATCCGACAACGGTTGTGCATCCAGCCTATTTCGTTCATCTGGCGCATTGCTGCATCAACAATGGGATAACCAGTTTTACCATCACACCAAGCTTGAAAATGCTCATCGTTAGTTTCCCAAGGAAAGCGTTTGAAGGTTTCCCGGAAAGCACCGTTTGCTAACTCTGGAAAATTATACATTGCGTGTTGATAAAACTCGCGCCAAGCTAACTCTTGTTGCCATGCGCGGATACTAGCTGTTGTTTCGTCGCTGCGACTGTTTTGTAGCGCGTCTATCGTGGCTTGCCAAACGGTGCGAATGCCAATTACACCAAATTTTAATGCAGCACTGAGTTGCGATGTACCATCAACGGCTGGAAAATTTCGCTGTTCTTGATATTCATTAATACGATAATTGCAAAATTCGTCTAACAGTTCTTGCGCTGCTATTTCTCCTGGTGCAATCACTAGTTCTCCATCCCAGCAGAAACCTAAATCTTTTGCTGAAGGTAATTCAATCACCCCTACTTGGGTTGCAATATCCTTTTCTTGTTGTGTCAAACCGACAAAATTTTCTATTTCTACTGGTTTAGCTTTGGGTTTACTAATCCAGTTTTTCCAAAAAGGAGTATATACTGTGTAGGCGGCGTTAGAGCCAGTGCGAATATCCTCCGGTGCGTGGAGGATCTGATCCCAATTGTGTTCAAAAAACTGAATGCCTTTTTCTTTAAGAGCATCGAGTACTGTGCGATCGCGCACTTGAGAGTATGGTTCTACGTCCCAATTCCAAAATACAGCTTTAGCTCCTAGTGCTGCCGCTAGCCTTGGAATTGCTTGAGTTGGATCCGCTTTAAGTATTAATAATTGGCTACCTGCTTGAGCATATCGCTCTTGTAGTGATTGCAAACAGCCAATCATGTAAGTGACTCTAGCTGGTGCGACATCATCTCGTTCTAAAATATTCGGATCAAGGCAAAACACACCTACAACTTTTGCACTTTGCTGTCGTGCAGCAGCAATTCCTGTGTTATCTGAAACACGTAAATCACGACGATGCCAAAATAGAATTAAATTGGACATTTTAGCGTAAAAATAGTTCGCATGTACTATAGCACATCACTTAGTACAAAATTGCTCCCAGCGATGTTCGGCTTTTTACCTGCTTTTCCTTTCCATTTCTTGCTGACGCATAGGCATAGCGTCTATTTCGTTAAAAATAGTACGTGCTTGTATAGGATTACTATCGGTACGCTTAGTGCCTCCGTCTTTACCGACTAAGACAACACGAAAATCTTGTTTGGCAATACCAAAGCGAGCGCGTAACTTACTTGCAGAAGCCGAGTCTATTGGGTGTCCGTTAGCATAACTTTTCCCTTCTGACAAAACCTGAATGAGAACTAAATCTCGTTCAGCAAAATCTTGCTTATATTTGTTAAATAGCTCCATTTGCTGCTGATAAGCACTGCTCCCCGTCGTTGGTGCAAAAACTAAGAGGACTCTGTTTTTCCATTTTTGGGAACTTAAGGTAAACGATGGCGCTTCCCTGCCACCAGGAGTAGCAGCTTCAGCAATACCAGCTTTGCCTACTGGAGATATCAGAAGAAAACTTACTAGAGATAATATGATTAATACTGACTGATGCACGCTTTGTCAGACCTTTTTAGTTAAGATTCTTATCTTTTTAGTTTAAGAGCCGACTTAATAAAGCGTGTAAGCCCTAAGACTTATTTAGTCCTGGTTGCGAAGTTGCCATGCTGCACCAAAAGCTGCCCCAGAGCCTGCTAGTAATCCAGTACTCATCCCCTCTAATGTTTTAATGGTTGGGTTTTGTGTCAGGCACTCGCTTGTGACGCTATTGGCTTGTAGACACATATTGCTTTGTGCCCAACCTGTGGTGCCTCCTAAAATTACACCGGTTACACTACAAGAAATAACAAGCAACAAAAGGCGTTTAGTTTTTCTATCCATAGAGGGTTGTGAAAAATTTTATCCATTGTTAGGTTACTTGACATTACTTTACACTGTTAGGTTCCTTTTGTCACTATCAAGGGCATGGGGCATTGCGCATTGGGCATTGGGCAATCAAAGTATTTAATTGATTGTGTTTTCCCGCTCCCCGTGCTCCTTGACTTTTGACTTTTGACTTTTGACTTCCCCGCAGGGGTTGCTCCCTCTTCAGACTTATCTGTCAATCCTTAAATTAAAGGGTAAGCGAGCATAAATGCCACGAGGATCATTCATATGGCGCAGAATAGAGATTTCCTGTTGTAGTTTATGGAACTCAGCGGTTAGGGGGTCAGCAGATTTAAGTTGTGCTTTATCTAGCCCTAAAGCAGCGTGTACTTCTTGAGGAATCTGTCCAAACAAGCGTTCTTCAAAGGTTCCAAATTTAGGATATTCTTTTAGTTGCCAATCATCCCCAAGATTTGCTTGCTTAGCCGCATATGCGATCGCCGCATCCAAGCCTCCAATTTCATCTATTAAACCAATTCCCTTTGCTGCAGTACCAGACCACACTCGTCCTTGGGCAATTTCTGCGACCTTTTCTTGTGGCAGTTTGCGACCTTGGGCTACTTTACTAAGAAAAATATTATAAATCCGATTAACACTTTGTTGGTAAAGTGCTAATTCTTGCGGGGATTTAGGGCGAGAAACTGTTTGAGTGTCAGCGTACTGGGCGGTTTTCACTGTATCCCAAGTAATACCGTTGTTACTTGCTAGCTTTTGAGCATTAAACAATACGCCAAAAACACCTATCGAACCTGTAATTGTATTTGGTTCGGCAAAAATATGATTCGAGTGAGTTGCGATCCAGTAGCCACCCGAGGCAGCTAGATCACCCATTGAAACCACCACTGGCTTTACTTCACGAGTCAGCCGCACTTCGCGTTGCATAACTTCGGCAGCGGTTGCACTACCACCAGGACTGTTAATCCGCAACACAACAGCTTTTATACTGTTATCATGTCGTAATCGGCGGAAGATTTTCGCGAAGCGATCGCCTCCTATATTTCCATCACTACCTTTGCCATCCACGATCTCCCCTTCAGCGTAGACAACAGCAATCCGATTTTTTGAATTTTTGTCTACACCTAAAGAGTTACCCGGAACTTCTGCATAGTCACTAAGGCTGATTTGACGGAAAGTTTTATCTTCCTGTTTACTACCAGTTAGTTGCTTGAGATCAGCCACCACTTCATCAAAATACCCTACTTTATCGACGAAACGATTAGCTTTAGCTTGATCTGCCAATAGCAAAGCCTCATTATCTGCTATATCCTGCAACTTTTGAGGCTCTATTTTCCGGCTTGAGCCTACCGTAAGTCGCCAATCTCTCCAAACATCATCCAACAACTTCTGAGTTTGCTCACGGTTTTCAGGGCTCAGTTTATTGAGTATGTACGGTTCAACTGCTCCCTTAAATTTTCCTTCTCGTACCACTTGAACACCTATACCGTACTTCTCGAATGCTCCTGCTAGAAACATCTGTTGTGTGCTTAACCCTTTGATTTCAATTTCACCCAAAGGATTAACCACAATTGTATCTGCTATTGAACTTAAGTAATATTCCCGTTGTCCCCAATCTAATCCGTATGCTATAATTTTCTTTCCTGCTGCACGACATTTTTCAAGAGCTTGACGAATTTCCTTAAGGGTAGCGTAGCCTGTTGAACTCCCACCTGCTCGACTACCATCCAAGTAAATAGCAACAATTCGTTTGTCTTGCCGTGCCTTCTCCAAAGCATCTAGAACTGCATGGAGTGAAAGTTTATCATCATCATCTGATAATGCTTTACGCAACAATCCCTTAGAGGTAGGTACACTGTCACTGATATTTGTAGATAAGTCGAAAACCAGTACTGATTTATCTTTTACTTGTGGACTCGTATCTCTCGATGCAACAGCTAGTAGTAGCAAGAAGACTCCAGTAGTTCCGATTCCGCAAAATATAAGCAATCCTAGTAAGCTTCCAACTAAGCTAGCAAAAGTTTGTTTTAGAAAAGTACGCATTTTTGTTTTTAGCCATTAATCTTTAGTGGTTAGTCATTAGTCATTAGTGGTTCGACTAATGATTAATCCGATATTCTTGTAATTATTTATACTTAAAATTTTCCTCACACTTAAAAATTTAGCTTAATCCTGAATAGTCTGACTACTATTTTATGCATTCTCTGAATATTCAAGTAATAAAAAAGGTGGGAAATATATCCCACCCTAGATAAAACACAAAATATCTGTTGCTAATTAACCCAACAATTCTTTAGCTTTTGCTAGTACATTATCAACGGTGTAACCGAATTTTTCCAAAATCACGTTACCAGGAGCCGAAACGCCAAATCGATCAACGCTAATTATCTTACCTTCACTGCCAAGGTAACGGAGCCAACCGAAGCTAGAACCAGCCTCCACCGCTAACCGTTTGGTAACAGCTTTGGGTAATACAGATTCTTGGTAATCAGCAGACTGTTCGTCGAACAATTCCCAAGAAACTAAGGAGACAACACGAACTTTCTTACCTTCAGCGCGGAGTTTTTCAGCAGCCTGGGTGCAAAGGTGTAATTCACTCCCGGTACCAATCAAGATAATGTCGGGAGTTCCTTCACTATCAGTGACGATGTAACCACCCTTAGCAGTATTCTCAATAGAGGAACCAACTAGCTGAGGTAGGTTTTGCCGAGAGAAAATGAGTAACGTTGGGCGATGTTGGTTAGCATATTCAACCGCTACCTTATAAGCCCCAGAAGTTTCGTTACCATCGGCGGGACGAATAACTGTAAGGTTAGGAATTGCCCGAAGAGATGCTACAGTTTCAACAGGTTGGTGTGTTGGACCATCTTCACCTAAAGCAATTGAGTCATGAGTCATCACATAAACGACTCCCGCTTGTGACAAAGCTGACAGGCGAATTGCTGCCCGCATGTAATCAGTAAAGACTAAGAAAGTCGCACAGTAGGGAATCAGCCCTGAACCGTGCAGTGCAATACCATTACAAATAGCGCCCATACCATGCTCGCGCACACCAAACCGCACGTTACGGTTTTGATACTGTCCTTTTTGGAAGTCACCTGCTCCTTTAAGTTCAGTATTATTGGAGTGCGTAAGGTCAGCAGAACCACCAATTAGCTCTGGTAAAGCTGGAGCGAGAGCATTGAGGGTAGCTTCGGAGGTTTTACGAGTGGCGATCGCTTTATCTTCTGGTTTGTAGGTGGGTAGTGCTTTATCCCATCCTTCAGGAAGTTTACCCGAGAGCAACCGTTCAAACTCAGCAGCGTCTTGAGAATACTTGCTTTTGTATTCAGCAAATGCTTTGTTCCATTCTTGTTCTAGGTTTGCACCTCGCTCAATAGCTTTACGCCAGTGCTTGAGGGAATCTTCTGGTACTTCAAAAGGTGGATATTCCCAACCTAAGTTTTCACGGGTGAGTTTAACTTCATCACCACCAAGAGCAGCCCCGTGTACACCAGCAGTGTTTGCTTTGTTAGGTGAGCCATAACCGATAGTTGTTGTTACCTTAATGAAAGAAGGTTTATCGGTAACAGCTTTGGCAGCTTCAATCGCTTTATGAATTGCGTCTAGATCTGTATTGCCATTTTCTACATGTAGAACGTGCCAACCGTAAGCTTCAAAGCGCTTAGCAACATCTTCTGTGAAGGAAATATCCGTTGATCCATCAATAGAGATGTGGTTGTCGTCATACAAAGCGATCAGCTTGCCTAATCCTAGGTGTCCTGCCAAAGAACAAGCTTCCCCAGAAACTCCTTCCATGTTGCAACCGTCACCCAGAATAACATAGGTGTAGTGGTCAACAATCTTAGCGTCTGGTTTATTGAACTTTGCAGCTAGGTGTGCTTCTGCCATTGCGAGCCCAACACCGTTAGCGATTCCTTGTCCCAAAGGTCCTGTGGTTACTTCAATACCTGGTGTTTCAAAGTTTTCTGGATGCCCGGGTGTTCTTGAACCCCACTGACGGAACTGTTTAATGTCCTCGATTGTAACACTGTCGTAACCTGTCAGGTAGAGTAGGGCATACTGCAACATACAGCCGTGCCCAGCAGATAGAACAAAGCGATCGCGATTGAACCATTTGGGGTTTTTGGGATTAAACCGCAAAAAGCGGTCCCATAGCACAAACGCCATTGGCGCTGCGCCCATTGGCAGTCCTGGGTGACCAGATTTTGCCTTTTCTACTGCATCAATTGCCAAAAAGCGGATTGAGTTGATACAAAGTTCTTCAAGGGTTTGGGTTGCAACAGCCATAATCTCTTGTTCTTTAAGACGGGTTAGCACTCTTTTAGCTTCCACTTTTGGGGAGGCACAAAGCGAGGACAAACTGTCCAAAACTTCTAATGTTTAAAGGCAAGCCCTCGAGATAAGCTCTGGGGCTGAAACCTACACAAGAGAGTTCTCGCTTTCTTCATCTAATTATTTTTAGATTTCCCCAAGGTAGTATCCTCATCATCCCATTGGTACTTGTTGACAAACAAGGTATTCAATGTAGAATCTTTAAGGATTTTAAATTTATTTTATGAAAGTTTCCCCTGCATATCAGTTGCAAAAGGGACTGAAATATGCTTGAGCATTTAAAACTCTTTTAACAAAGTAGAGAAGATTCTCGGTATAAGGGATAATTTGGCTATTGGCTGTTTGTATTTGAAAATACCACCAGCTACTAACCATGCCTTATGCCGGAATACAAAAATCCCAAATTTTAAATCTCCGACTTTAGGGGTATTTTTTAAAGGCTAGGGTGACGTTGTGTCCACCAAAACCAAAAGAATTTGACAGTGCCACTTCAACATCTAGAGCCCGGCTATGGTTAGGAATGTAATCGAGATCACATTCTGGATCAGGGTTTTCTAAATTGATTGTTGGTGGAACGATTTTATTAGCGATCGCGAGTACGGTTGCGACTGCTTCTATGCCTCCAGAACCCCCCAACAAATGGCCTGTCATTGACTTGGTGGAACTAATTGCTACCTTGTAAGCATGGTCACCCAAAGCTGCTTTCATAGCCGCAGTTTCAGTTGAATCATTAGCTGATGTACTGGTACCGTGGGCGTTGATATATGTTACTTGTTCTGGGGTTAGTCCTGCGTCCTTAAGTGCGAGTTGTATTGCTCTAGCCGCTCCTTTTCCACCAGGCACTGGTGAGGTCATGTGATAAGCATCACAAGTCATGCCGTAGCCAACAATTTCCGCATAAATTTTAGCCTTACGAGCTAGGGCGTGTTGCAGCTCTTCTATGATTAAAATCCCTGCACCTTCGCCTAAAACAAATCCATCGCGATCGCGGTCGAATGGACGGCTAGCGTGAGCAGGGTCATCATTGCGGGTTGAAAGTGCACGAGCAGAGGCAAACCCAGCAATTGACAACGGTGTAACTGCTGCCTCGGTACCTCCACAGATCATTGCTTGGGCGTATCCCCCTTGAACGAGGCGAAAAGCATCTCCTATGGAATTTGAGCCAGCAGCGCAGGCAGTTACCGAGCAGGAATTTGGCCCTTTAGCACCGGTATGAATTGCTGTCAAACCTGCCGCCATGTTAGCGATCATCATGGGTATCATGAAGGGGCTACAGCGATCAGGACCACGATTTAAATATATTGTTTGCTGATCTTCTAGAACCTTAAGACCACCAATGCCCGAACCAATGATAACGCCAACTTGTTCTGCGTTTAGGTCATTGATCACTAACTGTGAATCTTTTAGCGCTTGTTTTGCAGCCGCAACCCCAAATTGCGAGAAGCGATCCATGCGCTTAGATTCTTTGAGTTCCATGTACTCAAGCGGATTGAAGTCTTTTACTTCACCAGCTATACGGCAGGTATGACGAGAGGCGTCAAAGGCAGTTATTTCGCCAATCCCGTTACGTCCGCTTATTAATCCTTCCCAATACTGGGCTGGTGTATTACCAATGGGTGTAATCGCGCCAACACCAGTTACAACAACGCGTTTACGTTTCAAATCTGTCATAACTCAGTTCAAAAATTGCTCTTTGTGTAGGAGCAGAGGTTAAGAGGATGTAGTAGAACCAAGAGAGGCAAAAGGAGAGTAAAGGGGAGTAAGGGAGGTTTTAAGGGTAGGTTTTGATAAAATTCTCAAGTTTTTAAGCTTGTTTGGTCGTTTTAGAATTTAAGCATCGGCTGAACGCAAAATGACCAAATACAAAATACCTAACTTTTACCTTTGTAAATTTCTCCGTCTATCCCCCACTCTCCCCACTCTCTAATGCTCTTTTAGGTTGTAGATGCAGCAACTTTCTTGTTGATGTAATCCACCGCCTCTTGAACTGTTGTAATTTTCTCAGCGGCTTCATCAGGGATTTCGATCTCAAACTCTTCTTCCAAAGCCATAACTAGTTCAACGGTATCTAGGGAATCAGCACCCAGATCGTTGGCAAAATTGGCTTGTGGCACGACCTGCGCAGCATCTACACTGAGTTGATCAGCTACAATTTTCTTGACCTTTTCAAAAATGTCCGGTTGGCTCATAAATAAATTTCCTTACCCAGTTGCTAGAATCTGCTCTTTGTGGGCTTACATGATTTTGGGCATATACATCTTATCGGAAAGCGCGATCGCGCGTATACTGTCAGAGGATTTTCAAGAAAGAAAATTCTTCCCTTGTTCCTGAGCAGTTATTCAACAAGGCAGATGACGCTTCCGTTTCATGGTGTAAAGAGTTCTGTTTTGCAATTCTTACTAATTTTTTTTAGGATATGCACTTTCAGAATCATTAGCCTTGTAACCAACACAAACGAGCGATGATAAAACAGTTATTGTCGGAGGCGACTGCTCCTAATTAACCAACTCCTATGCTATCCCATACTTTGAAATACGCTTACTTCCCCGGCTGTGTTGCTCAAGGAGCTTGCCGAGAGCTTCACCAGTCAACTCTTGCTCTTACCAAAGCATTAGGCATTGAACTTTTTGAACTAAAAAAAGCTGCTTGCTGCGGTTCTGGCACCTTTAAAGAAGATTCTCAACTTTTGGAAGATACTGTCAATGCTCGCAATATTGCTTTAGCAGAAGAATTGAATTTGCCATTGATAACCCACTGTAGTACCTGTCAAGGTGTTATTGGTCATGTTGACGAGCGCTTGAAAGAATGCCAGAAAACAAACCCAGCTTATATTGCTCAAGTTAATGGCTTGCTCGAAAAAGAAGGTTGTGTGCCCTATAGCGGAAGCACACAAGTCAAACATCTACTTTATGCCTTAATAACAGATTACGGTTTAGAGGAAATTAAAAAACGTGTCACTCACAAGCTAACTCGACTAAAGTGCGCGGCTTTTTACGGGTGTTATCTCCTGCGCGCACAAAAATCCATGCCTTACGACGATCCTTTTCACCCAGAAGGGATGGAAAATGTGTTTTCTACGGTAGGCGCAACGCCAATTTATTATAAAGGTCGTACACAGTGCTGCGGTTGGCCTCTTTCCAGCTATGCCTCTACCCAATCTTTTAAAATGGCAGGAATGCACATCCAAGAAGCTTTGGACGCTGGTGCTGATTGTATGGTAACGCCTTGT
>NZ_JAAKGC010000023.1:106091-114163 GCF_017591665.1 Aetokthonos hydrillicola CCALA 1050
CGTCAACTAGGTTTGCCAGTGCTACATTTACCTCAATTGATTGCCTTAGCACTTGGCGTCAGCTTTAAAGAACTCGGTTTAGAACGACATGTTGTTTCTACTAAGCCAGTGCTTGAAAAATTGGGACTTTACTAGAGATGGGGGATAGGGGTTATTTTTTCATTTCCTCTATCCCCTACTCCCTATGGGGAGCGTTCCAATTAAAAAAATATTATGTGGGGGGAGGGTATTGCTGCTCATGTGGATCATTACACTCTATGTTGGGATGAACGTGCAATTACCCAAAGAGCAAGATTCCAAACAAGGGGCGCTTCTGCCTGCATAAGCTCAAAAAACTGACATTTATAAATAAGGTAAGAAGGTTAGCTTAACAAGCTTAACTTCTGTTCAACTGGTATGTATAAGTTAAACAGCCAGTCGAATAAGGCTGCTTGTGAGAGCAGCATAATCAAATTTTGAATTTGTGTAGATTTATTCTGAACACAAAATTTTTATGCTTAGAAAAAAAATAACTTTCACAATATTAATTCCTCTGACATTAGTTCTAGGTAGTTGTGGCAATAGTAAGGATTTGAAATCGGCCAGAGATTTGGCAAAGTTGGGCGATACAGCAAGTACTGCTTTTCAAAAGATAGCGAATGATCAGTATGATTCTTGTCTCCGTACAGCCCGATATACTATTTTACAAACCTCGACAACAGGAGGTATTGATAGTCAACGAAAAGAACAAGAACAGTCATGTGAAAACTATCCTAAAAAAGCAAAAGATAGTTTAGATAAAGCTAATGGCGTTGTAATAGGCTACATAAAAGCTTTGGGTAGTCTAGCAGCAGACGATTTAACAAATTACGACCCACAGCTAGATTCTATTGCATCGTCGCTTAAACAACTAAAGTTCAATACAAATCAAGTTGAAGCGGGTAGTGGGATTGCTAAAGTTTTATTCCGTGTAGCAACAAATAAATATCGTCAAAAACAACTGAAAATAGTTGTCGTTTCCACCGATAAAGATTTTCAAACTTATATTCAGGGGCTTTCTAAAGCTATAACTGATAACTACATCAACGGAGCTTTAGAAACCGAAAAACTTGCAGTTGATAACTACTACAGAGAATATCTAGGGGACGTTTTAAACTCAAATAGTGCTAATAATGCACAAGGAGTCACCGCTATAACCGGCTTAGATAATCAATGGCAAAATACAAAAACAACGATTATTGAAAAGCAAAAGCTTGGTGAAGCATATGTAAATGCTCTCAATGATATAGCTAAAGGTCATCAAAAACTAACAGATAGATTTTCTACAGGCAAAATGCTATCACAAACCGAACTTCATCAGATGACTGAAAAGTACGTAAAAGATTTAAATTTGATAGCTGAGAAATCAAACAAATTGTTGAAAACAACGCCTGAAAAATAGGATTCATAAAAAATGAGTAGTCAAATATCTTCTAAAGACTTGTCTGAGCAAGCCGAAGACAACCGTGACTGTGCTAAAGAACTTATGATTAAAAGAGATATCTATAAAGCTCAAATGGCTGAGCTTCAACATAACCACGCTCCAGAGAGTGAGATAAAGAATTTGAAAGATGGTATTGCTCTCCTCAATAGACAAATTCCGGATTTACTTAAACAAGCTATTGAATTGGACGCCCAAGACATTATAGACACCATCCAAGATTTAAATGATGCTTGGAGTAAAATTAAAGCATCTACCGAAAAAGTAAAAAGTGCAGTCAAAAAGCTTAACAATATCAAAAGTACCTTGAAGATTGTGGGGCTTTTTCTTGACCTTGGTAACGCTATTATTGGAGCTTTAGCAAAGACAAATCCTGTAGCTCAGATAGAAGGAATAATACAAGGTATAGACACTTTTACTCAAGGACAACAGGCTCTATCAGTAAGCCGTGGTATCGAGGAACCAGAGGAAACTGTACCAGTCGTCGACTCAATGACAACCACTCTAAAAGTTTTACCTAATACAGGTTACACTTTGGAGATATCGATAAAAATTCAGCCAGACCTTTCTCCTAACAACTTGTCTGCTGTCTAGTCTTAATGAGGCAATTACCTCAAGTTATTCATACCAAGACCGCATAACTATACAAAAAAGAGGTCTATTCGACCTCTTCGCAACTCCCTACAGATAAAGTTGTGCTTACGAATTACAGCAAACCGGTATTAGTTCCTTGCTTACCGGTAGCGAGTTCCACCTTGAGGATTTTGCCACCCATTTTCATAATGCGTTGCTGTTCACGGAACCAGTTTTCGTAAGGAACTAGCTTGGTGAAGAAGGTGTTTTGCAGTTCGCGTTGAGTGCGAATGCGGGTTTGGCTAGGAACACAAGCAGTAACTTTAAACAACCGCGCCATGATTTTAAATCTCCTGTTAATGATTATGGAAGCTTTTTTATTTGAAGTGTATCAAGAGAACTTTTGCTAACGCAGAGTGCAGCAAAAAGCAAAAAACACTTTTTACTTATACACACTGCACTAACTCAAGGAAGGCTAATTTGGTCTAAGTCTGAGCGTGAGCGCTTTTACAGTGCCACATGAACCAATTTAGTCTATTATATCAAAAACTTATGCTTCAATTAATTGATTTCGCTTACCTCACCCAAATCCTCTGTAGTTGGAGAGTCTTCGCATATGATGACCAGTGAGGACTACGATCAACATTTTTTGTAAAAAACTGTCAGAGCAAACCTTTAAAACTAATTACTCCAAGCCTGGAAATCACACATCAATACTAGACCGTTACGACTCATAAATTAGTAATGCCCAATTATAAAAGCAACAAAACTTTCTAGCACTCATGGTTGATTTCCAGACCTTAATCAGACTGCACCTAAATTCTTAAGTGCAAAACAACTCTTAGCTTAAGCCAGAGGAGATATAGTCTAAGTAAACGCCTAATTCCTTACCAGCATCAGGACCTACTAAGCTAGCAGCAACTTCTTTGATTGCTTGGATAGATTGTACGGTAGCACCGATGGGTACACCTAAGGAATTATAGGTTTCTTTCAAGCCGTTGAGTACGCGCTCATCTAGGATGGAAGGATCGCCAGCTAACATAGCATAGGTTGCATAGCGTAGGTAGTAATCCAAGTCGCGGATACAAGCAGCGTAACGGCGGGTGGTGTACATGTTACCACCGGGACGGGTGATATCAGAGTACAACAAGGACTTAGCTACTGCTTCTTTGATGATTGCAGATGAGTTAGCAGCGATAGTACCAGCAGCACGTACGCGCAATTCACCGCTTGAGAAGTAAGCTTTGAGTTTTGACAGAGCAGTACTGTCAAGGTATTTACCTTGAACGTCTGCGGAATTTATAACAGCTGTAATTGCATCTTGAGCCATGTTGTTATTTCCTTATTTCCAACAGTATTGCAATACTTCAATTTGAGTAGGCAAACTACTTCGCCTTACACTAAAGCACCAACTACATAGTCGAAGTAATAGCTAGCTTCAGCAGCATCTTCGCCAGACAAAAGTGAAGCAGCAGCAGCTTTGATAGCTCTTACACCTTCACCAACAGCTTCGATAGGAGTGCCAAGAGATCTGTACATTTCACGAACACCCACAATACCGATTTCTTCGATTGGGGTGACATCTCCAGCTACGATTCCGTAGGTGATCAAACGAAGGTAGTAGTCTAGGTCGCGTAGGCAAGTAGCAGTCATTTCTTGACCGTAAGCATTACCACCAGGAGACACAACATCAGGACGCTTTTGGAATAGCTGGTCACCAGCTTGCTTAACAAGGCGCTCACGATTGTCTGTCAAAACTTGAGCAATGCGAAGACGGCGCTCACCACTTGCTACAAAACCTTTGATCCGATCCAGTTCGCCGGGGCTAAGATAGCGGGCTTCTGCATCAGCATTTACGATCGACTTTACGACGATACTCATTAATGCATTCCTCCAACACGAATGAAACCAGAAATTTTATTTAACTGGTGCGACTTTCAGGTTAACTGAGCTTATTCTCTCATTTTTTAGACAAAAATATTATGTCTAAACGAGTTTACTTGGGTAAATACTAGTACACAAGTCTTTAAACTCATCTCCCTTCCGGATTTATTTTCCGGCATTATGTCGAGAACTTACGACTGCTCTTAACAGTTTGTAATATTACTTTTCAGATTTGCCGTCACACCAATAGCCTGAAAGCAATTTTACAAGAAGGTTTCAGAACACAAAGCGGGAGTAGAAGCATGAAAAATGCAAAGTTAACTTTTTGTCATTTTCCATGGATTTACTCCCCCTCATCTGTTGTTCAGGCTATTTCACCCAATCAGCTTGTGTTTTAACGCTACCAAGGTAGTTACCTGCTGGTAGGGATGGCACACGTTGATAAGGCACCACGTCATCGCCAAAGTATTGAGCATACTCTGAGCTATTTAAGAGCGATTCTACAGCAGCTGTTAAACCACCCTCAGTGAGCAGCTTGTTACAAGAGCGGATTTCTGCCTGAGTTTCTGGTGCACGTCCCAATAGGTGACGGAAGAGGAACTCAACTACCTTGTTGTTGGGGTAGGAGGTGCAGAAGCGCTGGCGATAGGTTCCTGAAGTAGCCAGTTCACGGACGAAATCTCTTACTGAAATTTCTTGATTCCGTAACTTGGTTTCTAGATCGGCATGGCGGAAATTTTCAGGAACTTCACCACTTAGCAAGTCGAGAACTTGACAGTAAATAGCATTTATGAGGAATTGCATTTCTGTCTGGTTAACGTTCTCGCTGAGTCGATAGATCCGAGCAGGTTTGCTATGGGCTACACCCGCAGTATTGTTGTTGACAGATCGACCCCATTCCTGATAGTGGTTTCCTTGTCCTATCTCTGCGGTAGCCCCAGCCAAAACTGGCTGCTGTTCAACTTCTAAGCGCGATCCTACTGGTTCAAAGCTAGGAACAACTAGGTCCTTATTTTGCTTTGTCAGCTGATTGTACAACTTCTCAGTATTTGGGAAGTTTGCTGCTGGTAAAGTTGGGAACCGACGGTAAGGAACAGTATCTTCACCAAAGACTTGAACGTACTCTATACTGCCGGTCAGTGCTTTAATAAAGGCACGTAAACCTTCAGTTGCGAGGATTTGGTTGTATTTGCGAATTTCTGCTTGGTCAACAGGCGCACGTCCTAAGAAGTGCTTAGTTCCTAGTTCAATCACCTTAGTATTGGGGTAGGGTGTGTAGAACTCTTTGCGATAAAGCTTAGAGTCTCCCAAACCTTCAATAAATTCCTTAACGCTGATTTCACCATTCCCTAGCTTACTTTCTAAGGAAGTAAACTCATTTTCGATGATGTATGGTTCAATATCGCGCTCAAAAATCTGGCGGTAAGCGGCGCGGATAACGGTTTTCACCGCTACTTTGTCCTTAACGCTAGCAACCAACTTGAATACTTTGGTTTGCTCACGCTGCTTGGAAACACCTTGATTGATACGGAATTGAATATCTGGTTCGTTCCGGGTTTCTGTAACTGCACCTTTTAGCACAAAGCTAGGTGTTTCTTCCTTAACAACTTTCGCAGCAACATCTTCGCGAATACTGCCAACCCGTAGGTTACGACCAGCAACCCCTGCAGCAGTTAGGTAGCGCTCATAAGGAACTGTATCTTCCCCAAAAGCTTCGCTATATTCTAGGCTATCAATGATGGCATCAACTACAGCATAGAAGCCTTTCTTCGCAGCGATATCAAAATACTTGTTAGTTTCTTGACGACCATAAGTAGGACGACCTAACAAGCGGCGGTGAATGTACTCGATCGCCTTCATCACATACAGCGAAGTCCAATACAGCTTGCGGAATACATCCGACTTAGCTAAAGCACGGATAAACTCCCGTACCGGGATTTCCCCATTTTCTAGTTTGATTTCCGCAACTTTCTGTCTTTGACCTTCGTATACTTCACGACCAAACACTTGTAAGTAAGCTGCTCGGATAACTGCTTGGGTCGAGCTTTCGGAGAACTTAACACTTGTTCCTGTTGGCGACTTTTTGCCTTTTGTTCCAGGAAGTTGATCTAACCGGAAGACTTTTGGTCCAAGAGTACCAGGAAACTCTCCTCGCGCACCAGGATTGCTATTTTGGTTATTAATTCCTGGCCCTTGGTGAATCAATAGACGTTTGGTATCTTTACCAAAGAAAGCTGGACTGTTGTTAGGATTGCGAGTTTCTTTCGGGAAAATTGCGCCAAACTGAATTTCCAGAGGATCGTTACCAGCACCGTAAGGATGTTGATCTGGTAACGGTTGGGTATAAGCTGCAAAAGTTGTGATAAACTGTGGAACTTTGCGGAAAGGAGCACTGTAGTTAAACAGGTCTTGCTGTGGTCCCCAGTTACGGCATTCTTGTGCTTCTTGTCCCAGACCTCTGATGTATGGTACTGTTTCTTCGCCAAAGTAGTCAGAGTATTCTTGAGAATCTACTAGAGCGTCAATTAAAGCAGAAAGACCACCACTAGAAACAATCGAGAAATATTTTTGTACTTCTTCTCGGCTACTTGGTCCCCGTCCTAAAAAGTGGCGGAAAGCAAGTTCTAGAGCACGGCTGTTGATAAAGGGTTCAAAAAACTGTTTTTGGTAAAGCGGAGATTTGCCAAGACGGCGAACAAACTCTTTTGTAGAAATATCGCCATTCTTAACCTGAGATTCCAGATAAGATATCGACTGACCATAAGCGCGGGTGATATCACGCTCAAAAATTTGTCGATAAGCAGCTTTAATGACTTCATTTTTTTCAGATGCTGACAAACCAGGCTTCATCACATACTTGGGACGCCGTTCTGCCGCATTAAAGTAGATTTGCGGTAATGCCAAGCCTTGTTGATCACCAGAAGGACGTTGGCGTAATTTATTTGATGGTGTGGCTGCTTTAAATTCCGTAAGCAGAACATCCATGTACTCAGACACAATTGCTGTAGCCTCAGCATCTTTACGGAAGAAAGAAAGTGACGCTGCTTTTATTTCCTGCAAAGCAACAATTGTTGCTTCACCAGAGCAGGCATTTTCAATGATTTCTCGTAAACCACGGGTGTTAACAAGAATGATGTTAGGGTCACCAGCTACGATCGCGTAAGTAGCATAGCGTAAGAACCATGATAAATCCCGCAAACTCTTAGCCATATTGCTAGGACCGTAACGAGCAACGTTAATCGGTCTAAAGCCAGGAGGTGTTGGACCACTGGGCGAAGAGTTAAAGATGGATCTCAAGTTTTCTAGAAACCCACCACGAGATTCTACATAAGTCACAGTTCCGAGGGCAAACTGATCCTTTACGTCTGGTACAGGAGCAGCCACTGCTAATTCTGGTTCTCTAGGCTTTTCTAAAAAAGACATTGGCGAACCACCAACAAAAATACGGTTGGCGGCGCGAGAAACAATAATTTCTGAATTGTCTGTTAGAGTCTGGGCAATTTCTAACCGCTTTGCACCAGAGGCAAAATAGCTTGCCAGTTCATTCAGTTCGCTGACTCCCAGAAAGCGGTCTTGCTGCTCTGCTTGGGAAATTGTTGATACAGCTAGGGTTTGATATAGTTGCGGACGTGCAACTGAGCTTCCACCACTTGCCTTAACACTCATGTGATTTGTAAAACTCCCATCATATAATTTTCATGTGTTAAGTCTGGGTCGCTTTCCGGCTTGACAGATCGATCTTGTCATGCCTTGAGAGTCCCGCCTTCAAGACTGCCAAAAAAATTAACCCATTCAGCTTTTAGATTAGAACGTTTTGTGATTCCTCTGGGGCTTTATTAAGAAGTATTTAGAAAATAAACGCTCTTTGCCTCTTAACTCATAACCAGATGCTTACACCTAATCTAAAAAAAAGTCTAAGTTTTGTATCGAAAATTTACTTTAATTAAAATTGGGCATGGGGCAATGGGCATAGGGCAATGGGTATCAGGAGTAAAAAAAGACAAATACTATCCAGTATTCACTTCCTTCACAAAAACAAATTTACCGATATAATCTCTCTCCTACGCCCTATGCCCCATGCCCTATGCCCCATGCCCTATGCCCCATGCCCCATGACCCACGCCCCCATCCCCCTCCCCCACGCCCCAACCCCCCA
>NZ_JAAKGC010000435.1 GCF_017591665.1 Aetokthonos hydrillicola CCALA 1050
ATTAGCCCGTGAAACCGAAAGGAGCTTAGAACAATGGATAGATTGTCTACCAAAGACCTCAACAGACTCAGATCTCATACCAAAATCATTACTAACAGAGTTGAAATTTTTATAGAAACTTACTTATCAGAAGGCTCTGAGAATGAACACCTAAGCAATGATGCCTTACAAGAGATCATTAATGCTGCGAATAATTTAACAAACGCAGTCTCAAAAATGATGAAAACCCCAACAACCAATCGTTAACTCTAACTATGTTTCACAATCTTCTATCTCTAAATGATCATAACTTACCGTATCCCGATACGATACATCCAATCATAGTACATTTTGTGATTGCGATGGTATTATTTGCCTTTGTATGTGATGTGATTGGGTATTTTACCAGTAATCACCGTCTTTTGGAGGCGAGTTGGTGGAATCTGTTTTTCGCTACAATCGCTATCTTTGTTGCTGTAATTTTTGGACAATTTGAGGCAGGCTTGGGAGAACCTTATAACGTAGTTCGACCAGTACTCAACGTACATACACTGCTTGGGTGGTCACTTTCAGGAATCCTTGCAGCCATTACAGCTTGGCGTTACGTGATTCGCTCTCGGAATCCAGGAAAGATATCAATTTATTACCTAGCAGCAAGTCTAATATTGGTTGTTCTGGTAGGTACACAAGTGTATTTCGGAGACAAACTTGTTTGGGTATATGGGGTACATACTGTGCCAGTTGTGGAAGCTGTTAGGGAGAAACTACTGCAATGAACTCTGAAGTGATTGATCAATTAAGAACTCATTTGGGAGCAAATGGATTACCTTATAGCATACCTATCCACCCAAATCTAGTGCATCTTACTCTGGGTTTGTTTATCCTTGGGATTGCTTTTGATATCATTGCTACGCTGTTCCCTCTAGGGGAACCAATCTTTAAATTTTTACCAGTTGCAGCTAGTCGTTCTAACTTTTTTGATGCTGGCTGGTACAATTTGCTGGGTTCAGCAGTCATCTCATTTTTTACGGTAGCAGCAGGCTTTTATGAAATTCTCTTGGCAGAACCATACACTCAGGTAAAAAGTGCCTGGGGATTGGAAGCGGTGCAAACAATGCTTTGGCATGGTGTGGGCGGTATCTTTCTTCTGATGCTAATTGTTAGCGTC
>NZ_JAAKGC010000129.1 GCF_017591665.1 Aetokthonos hydrillicola CCALA 1050
CCTACCATGAAAAATTGTTTTTCCCTGGTTGTTTTTCTGCGTGGGGTAAAGAAAAGGATGGCCAGCCCCAAGGTGGCGCGTGGGGGGGAGTCTTTATAAAATTACAAATAAAAATGGGTGGAACCAAGGTAATACATGAAAAGGGGGAAAATTTTTCAAACCGGAGGTTTGTTTGTGAAAAAGAAGAAAAGAAAAAAGTCCCAAAAAAAAAAAGATTAAAAAAAATTTCTAAAAAAATTTTACCGCCACTCCATCTGGAACAGGTTCCCGCATGACAATTGCTATAGGAAGTTTTAAATCTTTAAGGAACTGCTGCGACAGTCCTAAACCATCACAGGAGTTGAAAACGCACAATTTTAATCCCTTCCTAACAGCTATTCCCAAATTCTCTCGAAGTTGGTCAACAGTGATACTAGCAAATGCTAAATTCTGGCTCTCATTCAACTCAAGCCGACCAACAATTCCATCCTGCTCACTTCGACTGTGTCCTGTAAAGACAAAAATGTCATAAGGCTGTTGCTGAAGTGCTCTGATGAGTTCGCTGGGTTCGGGCTGTCGCAAAATTGTAATTTTTGCGCCAACATCTCTTAAGCGTTCCATCGTCTCCACATCTGCCTGAGTACCTGTTTCAATGTCTTTACTGTTGCCCACAACCACTAGAATTCTTACAGAATTACCTTGTTGAAGACCTTGTGAAGGTTCAAACCCACCAGGAGTAAAGAAGGCAACTTCTGCACCTGAGTAGAAGTTTTGAAAAACATCCCATGCTTGCCAAGGCAAACGTCGCAGTCGAGGATCGTCAAACTGTAGAAGCAGACGGATACTTTTAGAATCGTTAACGTCAGTTTGCGCATATCTCACCAAGTGATCTCTAACATCCAACCAAGTTCTACTGGAAGTGTTGTTGAGCCATACATTCAATTCCTGACGTAAGCTTCTAGCGTTCTCAATGGAGTCACCTCCGCTCCTGCTGCGTTCAGGATTGATGCGACTAGCTTGAGATTGATTTGCCTCAGAAGTGTATTGAATAGAAAGATCGCGAAATCTGGCTGCCGATTCTCTCCCTGAGGAAAAATAGCAGTCTCTCCACTGTCTAAACACCTCGTCAAGGCTAACTGGAACTGCTGGCAAGAAGCCCTCACTCTCCGTATACCCTGAAGTTCCCGGCTTGTCAATTCTTACAGTAGCTTGGTATCCTGTCCCAGAATTTTCTCTGCGTAAAATAAATCTAATTTGCATTGAAATAACTTGGTAAATTTCAAAGTTAAGAGTTTGAAAGAGTCATCGTAGCCATATCCCACATTCTGCACCTTGAACTGCTACAAAGCATATTCCTTACAAAGAATATCTTTCTGAGCGATTGATTGTGGTATCTTCCTAAGAAAAATGTAATTTAAAATACTTATTGTCAGTGATATAAGTATTTTAGATTGCATTGTTACGTCCTCGTAGAGCCGCAATAATCAATGTGGTTTATATCATAAAGTTTTCAGAAAATATTAAATTTTTTAATACTATTCTGATACTGAATTGCTCTCCTGGTTTACCCGTAAATTCATGCTCAACCCAAGAATCAACTTCCTCAACTTGCCTTTGCATACAAATCATATCGTTATCATCTATTACCAACAGTTGAATTCCCTTGGGTAAGCAATTACTATAGGAACTGATCGTTGGGCAGAGTCGAACACAAATCTTAAAATCCTCTGTGGTTGTCGAAGTCAGTTGAACCAACAAAGCAACTGGTTGCTCGTCAAATTCATAGTCAATTTGCTTCGCCCGATTTATACTTTGACCGTAATAAGTGGAATCTCGAAATCGTGTTACTGAAATTAGTCTTGCTGGCTCTTGCCAACCTGGTTCATATGTCTCCCTTAGCCATTGTCGTAATTGTACTATTTTCCCAGACTCGATCCAATCAATATGAGCAATAAGGTTGTCTAGCGATCCTAGTTCAGCTAATCGAATATTTTCAGGTAGTTCAATAGCAGGCTCGGCAGGGATGAAACCTAACAATTCCACTTGGTCTAGATGTTGAGTAAACTGAACCGCAACACAACCAATGCGATCATATCTGGCCTCTACAGAAAGAGGATAAAGTTCCTCATTAGGCAGAATCGGATAACATTCCAGTCTACCAATACCGGGAAGAACTAAGTCTGCAACATTCAATAGTCCTCTAATACCAGGTTGGAAACTATCACCTTGTTCTAAGTCCGATTCAATTTCTATCCATCCTAGGTAAGTATGAACGGCGTAAACGGCTAGTGTATTTAAGTAAACCTGCTTCTTTTTAGCCTGAGTTTTTTGCTCTCTAGCAAATGCTTTTGCAATATAATGAGCATCCTTACCAATCGGAACAATTATTCCTTGATTTGTACTGTTCATGATTATTTTCTATAGAGCTCTTGAGCGATTTTTCGTAAAAGTGGAAGGCATTTTTTTTGCCAGTGATATATTAGGTTTGAATATTTAATTCCTTTTTTCTTTGAGATATATCTGAAGTTAACGGGTATTTCCTGAAGAAATAATTGAATTGTTAGAAATTGAGAATTACATTCGGGATAATTTTTGGGATAGCATTGGCGCAACTTTTTCTCTGGATCTTGCTTGATGTACTCAATTAATTTTTCATCTAAGTCAGATTCAATTTGTTCGATCAAACGGTCAATTGGTTTTAAATTAAAATCAGTTTTGTCCGAACGAAAAGGGTATTGGGTAGTTGGTAGTAGATCGCCTTGTGTGACTGAGTTGGCATCTTCACCAGATGAGATTGGCATACTTAGAGATATGTGTTTCTTCCAATAAACCTGATCTGTACTCTTCAGATCGTGAATGCGCCAATATAAATAGCTATTGATCCACTTCTTCAAATCTTCAGCAAGTGTGAGCGTATCGATATTAAACCTATCAACATTTTGGCAAACCCATGCCCATGTTATATTCAGTGCTTCTGGATAGTCTTGGTGAGAAGACGTTATAATTCCAGGTAAAGTTTGAACTTTTTTAAGCAGAGCATTAAGAGCTAAACTTCTCTTACGACTTGGCTTTGGGTGTTGGCACACCTCTTTGATTAGCGCTCGAAGTTCGTGATTCAGTTCATCCATAAATTTAGGTTTTTTGAACTGTAGATAGCTGCTTGGAATTTCAGCACAACTAAAGGAGAATCTTTTCGAGCTTGCATATAAGCTTAGCATCTCAGGCTCCTACGAGGAAAGCGGTAGAAGCTTTAAGCTACTCTCAGATTAAGCCTCCATAAATATAACACCGTATTTTAGAAGTTTTTGTAAAATTCTACTGCCGATTTCTTACAACTGGAGTTTAGACTAAAGATCAGGACTTACGCAACTGGCACAGGCGATCGCTCAATTTTAGTACATATGTATTGCATGACAAACGCAACTGACCCGACGTGATCGCCATTGATATAGTATGTAAGTACTATAAAGGAGTGACTTACCCAGAGAGGCTAGACTTACGAGGTAATACACGGTATTGGCTAATGTTGAAGCGGGACATTCAAGGGAAGTTCGCCCGATCAGTGATAGGTTAAGGTTATGAACAATTTGTCAATAAATAATAGGGCTTAAATTTGGGCGAAAATCCGGGTTAAAAACACAATTTTCGTCTGGCGATCGCGGGGTCACCGTGCCAATTTGGGAAAACCGTACGCTAAGAAATCACGACTTACTTCAAAACTTTGAAAATACGTTGAGAAAATCTCGTTTACTGTTTATTACTAGGTGCACAGTATAACTAATACTCTGCACACACGTTTATTACAAGTAGCCGTTTCGTGCCAGGAATCAACGCCCTTAAAAATATTTTATAAACACCAATAAATAACCGAATCTTGGTAAAGTTCCATAACCGTGACTGCCCTAACGGTAACGCTACCCCTTATTCCTTCAAGATTCGCCGATTGTCTGCCCTATATATCTTACCTGATCGCCCGTTGCCGAAAGTTGTTAAACCCTTGAAATAATTTGAATAATAAGCTGCTGAGGAGGCATGGGATAATATAATAGTCGTTGCTTTTGCACCCTGCTTGAAGATAGATCGCCACGGAAAAGCTAAAATCCTTACACCAGAGGAAATTAGAATGCTCTTCTCCCCAGAAGTTACTAATGCTCGGGATAGAGCACTGTACGCCATAATGCTTTACACTGCATGTAGAGTAAATGAAGCGATCACTCTTTTAAAAAGAGACGTGTACGATCGCCAAGGAAGAGTCAGACCAAAAATCACCTTCCGAAAAGGCAAGACCAAAGGTAAGCTAGCGACACGAGAAATCCCCGTCATCGAAGACTTAAGAATTCGCTTAGAAGAATACAAACCCTCACCCGGAAACCCCTGGCTGTTTCCCGGAAACGAAAATGGAACACGAGCAGACAGTTATTTGCACCGAGATTCAGCTTTGTGGCTGTTAAGAAAAGCCTGCCTGAGAATAGGGATTGAAGGAGTCAGCACCCACAGCTTTAGGCGAACAGCATTAACAAAGATGAGCAGTGCGGGAATACCTTTAAGGATCATCCAGGAGATATCGGGACACAGAACACTTGACGAACTATATAAGTATTTAGAGGTTACAGAAGAGCAAGTTTTAGGGGCAGTATCCGCATTATCCATGTTAACACCTGCGGAGCTCAGCTCAGAGAAACCGACTTTAATCGAACATTTTGATCATTCTTCCCTTCCAAAGCTTTGAACTTATAAGGGGTATATTTTGTGATTTTTATGACCCTGTGCTTTATGGGTAGTCAAAATCATCACGATACATGTATTTATATAACTGTCATCCCACCCATAAGGCGCAAAAACCAGTACAAGATATATCTAGTATTTCTTGCACTCATTAGCGACAATTGGCGATCGCCCCACAGATTTTTTCTAACTCTTGTTGAAGAAGGCAGCTATGCCTTCGTACTTCTGCCTTCTTCAATAAAGCTGCATTTATCAAACATTTGTCGTTCGCTGGTAGGAATAATTTGGGAACCAATGGTTCCCTTGAGAATATTATCAACAATCAAGGAAACAGAAATAGCAAGCCAAGGCAAACATTGAATACTTCTTGTTAGATGGCGGTTCGTGGCCGCTATATGCCTGCTGGGCCTGGATAGGTGAATTTGAGCGATCGCCCGCCCATGAGTGACTGACTTGTACGAGGGGGCAGGGAATAAGGGAATATTCCCTCTTTCATGCAAGGCTTGTGAAAATTTTTTCATCGGGACTGCCTTCTTAATCAGTCCCGTATTCCTGCTCTAAAAAGCTCAACATCTTTTCTTGTAACTGCGTCAGGTAAGGTGTTGAAAGTTTTGCTAACCCGTTTAAAACCCAGTAAGCGGCAGAATCCAAATTCCCAACTTGGTAAAGTTTCTTTAGCCGCCAACACAACTGTTGCATAAAGGTGCATTCCTCTTCCAGGTAATCAAATGACTTGATATTATCTGGCTTGACTACAAACTCGTTGTCCCAAGTTGTGACAGTGCAGCTGCAATCCCCGATATAGGTGATGATGCACCAACACCCGTTTTTTCCTTTCAAATCTGGATTATCTTTTGGAATAATTAGACAGACTTCACCAACTGAATTAGAAATTGGCACTTTGGTTCTTTTTATTTCGCGCTCCACGATATCTTTCACAACCGTACTGGAGGGAACCTTGTTTCCAGCTTCCTCCACTGCCATCTGCCAAACAATGCGTTGTTTGTCGGGTTCAAGTTTGGTGAGAGGTCGGACTTGTCGTTCGCTGGTAGGAACAATTTGGGAACCAATGGTTCCCGTCAGGATATTATCAACGATTATGGAACCAGAAATTAGGTAGTTTACGTGACGATGAGTAAAACTAAAGCGCTCACGACAGTATTCCTGAAAAGTTGCGTAAGAATTACGATATAGACGGCGATCTCGTAACTCTTTAAGAGCTTTACCCGCCTCATAGAACGACTTTTCGATGATTCGCTCCAAATGCAGGCGATCTTTTTGTTCTTCCAAAGACAGATCATCATCGGTAGCCACTTGTGAAATATTAACAGTGGTTACGGGGGGATCTGCATCATGGTTGTCGCCAGCATCGTCAAGAGGTTCATTCATGAGAGACTTGCGGAATTTGACAGGACTAAAAATTAATAGTCAGGTACTCTACTAATAAAATTAAATTATACATGAGATATAAACGTAGAGTATAATTTAAAATGTCGAGTAAGGCGTTAGATAAATGGCGAGACCTGGTGGCAATCCCGATTTTGGAACCAAGTATCGCATTGACTCTGTTCATGAACAGCCGCTATCTGAACAGGTGAAAGTGTTAATGTACCCAGCAATGAAGCAGCAATTAAAGAACCTAGCAGATCAAGAAAACTGCTCAGTGCCAGACTTGATCCGAAAGGCAATAGAACAATATTTACTTACAACCGAAGCCACTCAGATCGATCTCTGAGCATTCATCTTCCATCTGGGTTAAATATATTCGGATTATTATCCGCAGCATGGCGGATTTTGGCGAAGCGCAGACGGATAAGTACATCGAAGGTCTTGAAAGCGCCTTGTGCGAACTTGCAGAAGCGCCCAGCAAGGGGCAGCCTTTCCTAAGCGATAGAACAGGGCAGGAATATTCACGCTATCGCTATGTAAGCCACGTTATTTATTACCGAAAACGGCAGGATGATATTTTCATTGTGCGTATCCTTCATGGAAAGATGCTGCCTGAAAATCACTTGTAAACACTGGCATAATATCGAGAGTGGTTGCTTTATAAATGCTAGATTGAAAATCGATCGCCACGGCAAAGCAAAAAAATCAGCGTTGGTGAATCATGGGACGATTTCGCGCAGTGCCCTTGTGCCCAATCGCATCGACTAGTTCACCATGTTCTCGTTACCAATTTCTCAAAGCCTAGAAAGAAGGAGAAAAAATGGGAGAAGCTAAGCGTCGTCAGCAGATATTAGGTTCAGAATACGGCAAAGGCAATCAACAAACACACTTTGGACTTTACCCACCTTGTGGTGCGCCGAGTGAAATAACTTCTGAGGGATGGGTTGTACACTATTTATCGCCGGAAGAAGTCCAGAGATCGCCGCAGATGCAAGAGATAGCAACAAATCTGTTACAGTGCATAGCTGTTGGTGGAACACCGAACTACAATAAGAAGCTATATTATGTCAGGATTGATGTAGGTCATGAATCAGCTTACGCGATCGCTAGACCAGTTGTTGCGCCTCCTAAGACAGAAATTATGGTGGACTGGGTGTTTTGGGACAGTTCACCGCCAGAAATTGTGCAGGCGATCATGACACCAAGATCTGAAATAATGCAAATAATTGAACGGAAACTGAAAAAAGATTTAGATAGCAGGAAAGTGCGTTTATCAGAGGTCGCCAATGATGTTACCCCTGGTAGAATGCTGGGGGCTAAAATTATATTCAAATAGTGGGGACGTAAGGTTTGATGCGTAGGCATCAGTATCACGTTTCTTGTGGCGTTAGTACTGCTAGCATCTGATATCAAAAATGATAGCAGTAAGTTTTTCCGGCTATTCTTCACTGACCCAGGAATCAGAATTGCTATCAAACCTGATAGCGATCACGATAGCAATTCATCACCCCTCCCGAGTCACCTAAAAAACATGGGGTTTTTCTTTTACAATGAGCTAAACAGCCAATCTTGATAAATTTTGTTAAACAACACACTTGTGGAGAATCAGTGAAAAACTTGGCAGGGAATGATGTCGCTATTTTTTTATTCCGCTTTGATTTAAGCGGGAATGGCATAAATTTTATCCTGAACGAAGCTATTGCAGCGGATATGTACGAGGATATAGACAAGAAGATGAGACCCCTGATTCATACTTGCTGCGAAACACTCCTGCGCTACAAGCACCTAAGTTCAAGTAACACTATCATGGATGGAAATTTTCTGGTCCAAGGGAGTTTTGAAGTCACCCTCAGCCGGGGATTAGGCAGTCACTTTCCAGAAGATGAGAAGCAAGAGTTATTTCAGGATGCTAAAAATATTGCCGATCTCCTAGCCCTTGTAATGAATAGAAGAACCGTAGAAAAGAAACAAGGGATACAACGTACCGAATCCCCCACACAGTTTACTCATAATCCTAAGGAACTGAAGAAAGGGTTTGCTAAGCTGGGACAAACCAAACGCCTTAAAGCAGAATGGCAGCGTCTAGCAGAGGATAAACCAAAAATCTCTGGGCTCAGGCAGTTGCGTCCAGAGGACTTACCCCCTGATGTCATTGCATCAAGCGGATACGATCACAGGGGATTCTGCTACATCTTTGAACACAAAACCCTTGGAGATCTGGGCAGAATCATACTGATCAAGAAAGGGGAACAGCAAGTATTAATAGAGGCAGAACTATTTAACGAGCAAGAATCTCCCGACTCTCCTCGCATACAGAATAAAAAGGAAATATTTGAAGCGGTAATATCAGCTGTAAACAATTGCTTTAATGAAAATTTTGGCTATGGCTAGATATAGTCCCTGCTTTTAAGTGTTGGCGTGTTGAAACTTGACGGTTGGCGATCGCTCTCCCTGGCGATCAACTGAATAGGGTAAAGTCAAAAATTATGTTGGAAGGTGCGCTAAATCTGTTAAGCACAGTATAATCAAACAACTTGGTTATAATCGTCACCGTTATCTATGCCCGCTAACACTACAGAACTAGAAAAACGTCTTTGGGATGTTTCTAATGGATTAAGGGTTAATTCCAGGTTTTACAGACATTATTTAGTAAGACATTTACTAAATAATCTTGTTTCTTCTTGGGCAGTATATGGTAATAAAGAAATGGTTTGCTCAATAGGAACATGTACTCGTTAATATTTAAGTTCATTTTAAATTTGTCGTTTTTTGTTACCCCAGAGCATAATAATATAACGTCATAGTCCTTAAGGATTACCCTTTGCAGCAGCCAAAAATTACCCTCAGCCAACTTGAAAATTTTCTTTTTAAAGCCGCCGACATCCTGCGTGGCAAGATGGAAGCTTCCGAGTTTAAGGAGTTCATCTTCGGTATGTTATTTATTAAACGCTTGTCGGATGAATTTGACCGCAAGCGCGAGCAGCTAAAAAAGCAGTATTTGCATATCCAAGATGATGAATTGTTGAAGGAACTGTTTGAAAATAAAACGTCCTACGGCGAGACGTTTTTTGTACCCCCTCGTGCTCGATGGCATGAGTCCTGGGTTGATGAAGAAGGAAATCAGGTGCCGCCCCTAAAACATTTAAAACAAGACATCGGCAATATGCTTAACAAGGCTCTTGCTGCTGTAGAAGATGCGAATGACGCCCTGGCGGGTGTACTGAAAAACAATATTGATTTTAATGCCACCAAGGGAAAAACCAAGATTCCTGATCAGAAATGGAAAGACTTACTGGATCACTTCAACCAGCCACAGTTTGTCTTGGTGAATGATAACTTCGAGTTTCCCGACCTTTTGGGTGCCGCATACGAGTACCTCATAAAATATTTTGCTGACAGTGCGGGGAAGAAAGGTGGTGAATTTTATACCCCAGCCGAGGTAGTGCGGCTGTTGGTACAGTTGGTAAAGCCTCAGGCAGGGAACACCATTTACGATCCTACTGTAGGATCGGGCGGCTTTTTAATACAGTCTCATCAGTATGTGGAGGAGCAAGGACAAGATCCCAACAACTTGGCACTTTACGGGCAGGATTCAAACGGCACGGTCTGGTCTATCTGCAACATGAACATGATCCTACATAACATTACCCGATATCCGTCGCTATGTAGACAACATGCCAGAGCCAGAACCGGAGAATGTGACAGCTCACTTAATAGGCGGCATTCCGGAGAATGAAATAGCGGCGCAGCAGGGATCTTTTGCAAAGTTTAACTTAAAATTGGATAACCTGATTACACCCCACCGACCAGGGTATTCTGGATTCTGCTCACATATTACAACCAAAGAGGCTATTAAAGATAGCCTGGAGCAGAACGCAGATGTGCAAGCTACCCTTAGCAATCACCACATCATTCTCGAAGACTGGTGGCGGATAGCTCGGGACGATTTTGCCAAGCTGGAGGGAAACAATGTCCTGCCCCAGGTGCGCCAAGAATTGCTAACTAGCCTTAAGCAGAAGCTTATCCCGGAAGGTGTGTTAGACGAATTTCAGGTAGCGGGAGTATTTGTCAATTGGTGGCAGCAAATTCGCTACGATTTGAAAACTATCATTAGTATTGGCTGGCATCATACGCTGATTCCCGATGAATATCTACTGTCAGCATTCTTTCAGGAAGATGTTGATCGCATAGAAGAATTAGAAAACAAGATCAGCGCCGCCCAAGGGGAACTGATCGAGGCGTTGGAATCGGCGCAAGAAGTCGCCAGTTATGAGCCTGACGAAGAAGAATCGATCACGGTAACGGTCATTAAAAAATCCCTTAAGGAACTGATCGAGGACCTGAAACATGCAGCGGCAGGTTCTTCCGGAGCCAGGGAGCGTCGGCGTTATCAAACAGAGTATGATGTTATTACCCGTATTGAAAAACACCTTAAAGAGTACAAAGATACACTCAAGCAGCAACAAAGTAACCTCGATCTGAAATTGCACCTGAAACGTTTAGGTGGTGACGAAGCCAAAGCCGAAACTCGTGAACTGTTAAAACAGATGGAAACCCAGCTTAATGGGCTGAACCCGAATAACAAGGAAGATAAGAAGAGAATCACTGCGCTTAACAAGGATGAGGCAGCGCTAAATCTGCGTTTATCGCGGACTGACGAGGTACTGACGGCGATCAATGGCCCGTTAACTGATTCAGAGGCGAAGACCCTAATCCTACAGAAGCTGTATGACTGGGTAAAGGAGCAGCTTACCCGCTACCTGAATGCTGAAAAGCGGGTCTTAAGCGCCTGTATCGAGAACCTATGGGATAAGTACGCGGTATCGAGCCTGCAGTTAGAGACGGAGCGAGCGGAAACGCTAAAAACCTTGAATAAGTTCTTAAGTAAGTTGGGCTATTTGGAATGATTCAGAACCAAAATTTTGAAAATAAGTGCCTTCGTGATATCGCATCCAAGAATAAATTTTCAATAGTTGATGGCCCTTTTGGAACCCAATTACATGCTTCTGAATACCAAGAAGAAGGCATCCCTGTCGTTCGAGTTGTAAATACCACCTATGAGGGACGATTTGATTCAAGAAAATTAGTGTTTATTTCTTTAAAAAAAGCAAATTCTTTAAAAAGAAGTGAGGTCAAGCCAGGCGATATTGTAATTGCAAAAACAGGAGCAACAATTGGGAAGTCAGGTATTTTCCCAGACACTTTTAAAAGAGGAATTATTGCATCTAGTTGTATAAAAATAAGTGTTGATACAGAAATTGCAGATTGCCGCTATGTCAACTACTTAATACAAAGTCACGAAGGACAAAATAAGATTACTGATGCGGCGGGTGGTTCCACACGTACTACGATCAACACTAAACCATTTGGTGATATAAGGTTTAATTTTCCATCTTATAAGGAACAAACCCAAATAGCCGTGATACTCACCAGCATTGATCGCGCTATTGAACAGACCGAGGGGATTATCGTTAAGCAGAAGCGTATCAAAACTGCGCTGCTGCAGAACTTGTTGACCAAAGGCATCGATGAACACGGAAACATCCGTTCAGAAGTAACCCACGAATTCAAGAATTCACCACTGGGACGGATTCCGGTCGTGTGGAAGGTGAAAACACTGCGTGAGATTGGCAAATGGTTTAGCGGAGGAACCCCATCTAAAACAAATGAAGCGTATTGGGATGGTATTATACCATGGGTATGTCCTAAAGACATGAAGGTCTTCGACCTTCATGGAACCATAGAAATGATTTCCGAAAAGGGAGCGACATACGGAAGTAAAAGAATGCCAGCAAACAGTGTTTTTATAGTCGTGCGCGGAATGATACTTGCACACTCTTTTCCCGTCTGTTTTTCACACAGAGAAATGGCTTTCAATCAAGATGTTAAGGCTATTATTTCCAACGATGAAATAGAATCAAGATATCTAGCTTATTGGTTTGTCGCAAACTCCTCCCGATTGTTAAGGATAGTTACAACCTCTACTCATGGCACTAAGCGGCTAGATATGCATGAACTACTTGAAGTTAATCTTAGTTACCCTCAAAGAAAAGAGCAAATCCAAATCATTTCCTTGTTAGACAATGTAGAGCGTAACATTGAATTAAATCACAAGCAATTACTTAAACTACGTGCCCAAAAGACTGGCCTCATGCAAGACCTGCTCACTGGCAAAGTCCGTGTCACCAATCTGCTCGATCAACCCTTTACCCCCACCTGAACCAACTAATGGCTCCCCAAGATAAAACCCCCGACCTTATCAAGCTCGACGAACGCAACCATGTTGAAAAGCCGTTGCTCGACCAGCTTGCGGGCTTGGGTTGGGTGGTACTGGACTTGGAGATGAAACAGCAACCGGGGGAGACCTTTCGCGACAACTTTACCGAGGTGGTAATGTTTCCGATACTGCGGCAGCAACTTCAGGTGATAAATCCTTGGCTAGAGACGGATCAGATTGAACAAATAGTTAAGCAGCTAACGGCCAGTTTTCCCAGTAAGAGCCTTTTGGAAAACAACTGCTATGTCTTCACCCTGCTACAAGAGAGTACCAGCATTTCGGAAAATCGCCGCACGAGAGATAGAAGCCCCACCGTCAAGTTTATTGACTTTGAGTATCCGGCCAACAACCATTTCATTGCCGTGTGCCAGTTTAAAGTGCGGATTCTCGGCACCGAGAACCATATCGTTCCAGATATCGTACTATTTGTCAACGGGTTACCTGTGGTGGTCATCGAGTGCAAATCCCCCAGGATTAAGGAACCCATTACCGAAGCCATTGATCAGCTTCTACGCTATGGGGAACAACGGGGTGCCAAGGGAGAAGGCAG
>NZ_JAAKGC010000130.1 GCF_017591665.1 Aetokthonos hydrillicola CCALA 1050
GAGTTGACTCTACCACCACCTCTTTCGTCTTCGTCTCCACCAAGGAGGGAGTTGACTCTACCACCACCTCTTTCGTCTTCGTCTCCACCAAGGAGGGAGTTGACTCTACCACCACCTCTTTCGTCTTCGTCTCCACCAAGAAGGGAGGTAACTCTACCACCACCTCTTTCGTCTTCGTCTCCACCAAGAAGGGAGGTAACTCTACCAGTTTCCTGATCGTATTCTTTTAGATCCAAACTAATGGTATTTTCTAGAGATTTACTGCTGTTTAGGGTGACTTGATGTCCGTCTTGTAAAGCTTGCTCAAATGCTTTTTTGGTTTTGTCGGACACATAGTTAATGCCGTTCAAACGTACGTTTAAGGGGCTGTTTTTCTCTGTTGTAGCTACAGGTTTTGGTAGCTGATAGGGATCGAGATTTTTCAGATTCAAACCAGCTACACGTAACTGTACAACGGCTTCGCGTAGAGAGCGATCGCTATTCTTTTGACTGCTGGGGTTTAAGGCTATAGTCATATGAGGGCGATCGCCAAGAATCTCTTTGACTAAGTTAGCGAGAATCCTACGTGGACCAAATTCAACAAAGCAATAACCGCCTGCTGCGTAGATATTTTCTATTTCCTGCTTAAACAACACCGAGTTATTTAGGTGAGTTTCGAGGATTTTTTGAATAGCTGCGGATTCTTGAGGATAAGGCTTTCCTGTTACATTGGTGTAAACAGGTAATTTCGGGTTAGAGAAAGTAACAGTTTTAATTGCTTGAGCAAAAGCTTTTTGAGCGAAAGCAATTAGCGGAGTGTGGAAAGCTGCGGATACAGGTAACGAAACTGTTGTGCATCCTTTCTCTTGCAAAGCTTGACGGGCTTTTGCTATTTCAGTTACAGGACCGGCTAAGACAACTTGACGAGGAGAATTGAGATTGGCGATCGTAACTTGAGGAAAATGCCTAATAATTGCTTCTACCTTGGCGATCTCTTCTTTAACAGCCAGCATAGTTCCTGGATCATAGTCAGGATCTTGAGGAGCAGCCATTGCTTGACCCCTAGCTTTAACTAAGAAGCAGTAATCTTCTTCACTCAAAACCCCAGCAGCCCATAAAGCAGTTAGTTCTCCGAAGCTGTGTCCAGCAACAAAATCTGACTTAAACCCAGCTTGTTGCAGAATTTTATAAAGTCCTGCACTCAACATCCCAATTGCAGGTTGAGCGTATTCTGTACGCTGTAATGCAGCAACTTGAGAATTTTTTTCTGCTTCATCAAATACTGGATGGGGAAAAACAATTTCCGACAAAGGCTGTAAATTATCTTTGAGGAAAAGGTTATCCATACAGCCATAAAGGTTTCGCAAGGTGGGAAAATTCATGACTAGTTCCCGACCCATATCCAAGTACTGAGAACCTTGACCAGAAAACAAGGATACAACTTTTCCAGCTAGATCAAGACCTGTTTGGCGGTAATAAATACCTTGTGGATGTTCCCACGATTCGGTTGAGGGTTTGTTTTTCAGAAGATCGATACAAATTTGTAGCAATTTGCAAGCCTCAGATCGAGAAGAAGCAACAAACCCAACTCTCGCAGCAACAAGAGGAACTTCTTTTGATTTACACTCGTCTATTAGTTCTAGATAATGTTTCTCTCCTGCTCCCGACTGCAACTTACCTAAAACCTCTTCGCAATGACTCAACAATTGTGCTGGGTTGTTTGCAGCTAACAGCAATTCACTAGCCGTATTGTGAATGCGGTAGGGGCGGTGATGTTCAGCTTCGTATTCTTCAAGAACAATGTGATAATTTGTACCACCAAAACCAAAAGAACTAATACCTGCACGTCTTGGGGGTTCAGCTTCACTACGAATCCATGGTCTGGTTTCGGTATTGAGATAAAACCGAGAATTTTTAATATTAAGTTTGGGGTTGGGTTCAGTAACGTTAATAGTTGCTGGTAGTATTTTGTGATGCAGCGCCAAAGCAGTTTTGATCAAACTTGCTGCACCAGCCGCAGCTTTTGTGTGTCCAATCTGGGATTTAACTGTACCCAGTGCGATATATTGTCTTCTGGAGTCTGGTTCACCAAAAAATTCTCTTAAAGACCCGAATTCGGTGGGATCTCCTGCCATTGTACCTGTGCCGTGCGCTTCCATCAAACCAACAGTTGTTGGGGGAATACCTGCGTCTTCATAAGCACGTTCCAAGGCTTTTACCTGTCCTTCCAGTCGGGGAGCATAAATACTCTTATATCGTCCATCACTAGAAGTACCAATTCCTTTAATGACTGCATAAATTTTGTCATTGTCTCTTACAGCATCTTCTAGTCGTTTGAGGACTATCATACCGACGCCTTCGCCCAGCATCATACCATCAGACTTGGCGTCGAAAGGTTTTACATTTTCACTGGGGGAAACAGCTGGTGTTTTACTGAAACACATATAACCCATAATTGTGTTATCAGTGTCTACTCCACCAGTAAGCATCATGTCACAGCGATGCTCTACCAGCTCACTAATTGCCATTTTTAAAGCACCGAAGGAACTAGCACAAGCAGCGTCAATGACGCAGTTTATCCCTCCGAAGTTCAAGCGGTTAGCAATGCGCCCAGCAACTATGTTAGCTAACATACCAGGGAAAGCATTTTCATCCCAATTTACATAGGCGCTTTTAATTTTCTTGACGATTTTTTGTGTGTCCTCGTCAGATAAGCCACTGCTTTTGAGAACTTTTTCCCACACAGGGTATTCTAATCTAGCAGCAAGAGGCATTCCTAATTGTTTTGCCATTGCTACGCCTAAAATTACCCCAACAGTCTCACGATTGAAATCGCGGGAGAGCCCGTAGCCTGCATCTTCCATAGCTTCTTTCGCAACAACTAAACTTAAGAGTTGCGAAACATCAGTTACTTCTAAGATATTCGGTGGAATACCGAATTCCATTGGGTTAAAGTCTACGTGTGGGACAAATCCACCTCTTTTACAGTAAGTTTTTTCTTCAGGTGTTCTTGGGTTTGGATCGTAGTAATCGTCTATGTTCCAGTGCGAGGATGGAACATCGGTAATACAGTCTGTTTTATTGAGAATATTTTGCCAATATTCTTGTAAATTTCTGGCTTTTGCAAAAAGAGAAGCCATACCAATGATGGCTATAGGATTATGTTGCAATTGTCTATTAATTTTGTTGAAGGATAAGGATTTATCAGACATCTTTTTTTTCTCCTCTATAAACCTAACCACAGCTTTCTCACAATCGTTTATTTGGTCTTCTAGCTGCGCCAAGGCAGTATCAATTGAATAAGCAGACATAGGACATCGATGAATTTCTAGTACTGTCAATTATTTAGCTGCGGCAATTTTAGTCACCAAACCAAAATAAGCTATCTTCTGTTAGAAGCAGCTATCCTATCTGCAAAGGCGTTTCAATGCCATACCACCTCGATCAATTCAAGTTGGTGGTGTTCGACTGGTGTAATTTTGAAACTTTTATCGGGCAGTCGTTTCACCATTTTAAAATGTTCTAAGCCTAAAACTTGTATAATTGTTATCACATAGGTTCAACAACGTCACCGCAATTTGGGAAAAATTCTTATCCAATGTTCGATTCCTGATTTTGTGGTAATAGATCAATTACATTGTTGACACTCGTGAAATAGTCTTGCAGGGCACTAGCTGCTTGACCAGTAAATTCAATCCATTCGTAATGATACAGATGTTGAGAATTGGGTTCAGACTGGAATAATGGAAATTTGGGAGTAGCTATTAGAACAGAAACCCTTTTTTCTCCATAGCCATTTTGATTATCTAGCTTTACTGCGGCAACATAGCTAGTGTTAATCACAACGTTCTGTATCTTGATAAATGTCATGGCTAGGTTCAACATCCAAGATAATGTATTTTATGGAATTTGACAAACAAAGTTTGACAAACTCGTTACAGAAGAACACTCCTCTCAACCCGTATTCACGAACAACTCAGCACACAAGAATTACAGCTATTTTGTGTAGTGTGCGGAATGCAAAAAAATACTTAAAATGTTTACGGCGTAAGCTCTTTATAAGCATTTTACATCCTACACTTTTGGTCTTATCACTTCAAAATAGCTGTGAGCTATTAGTTATTGGGCAACTAAAATATTTTTAGTTTTGTATTCCTCATTAACTAAATTTCATTGCCCTTTGAATTATCAGAATTAATAAAAAGACTAGCATAACCAAAACAAAGTAGAACGTTCGTTTTTAGCATTTTCACAAAAAAAATAGATTATTTTTCGTCATTAACATTTATAAAAAAATAAAAGTATAGAGGATTACTATTATTAGGGGATTGGGGATTGGTTATGGATAACAGTTTTTTTATCGCAATCAGGTAGGATTATTAAACCCATTTCTACAAAAAGAAAAATACTTTTTCTACTAAAAAGCGTACTTTTAAAACTGGTTCTTTATATAAATCCTCTACCACCCAATCCCCTATCCTACTTTCTCCGCCTGCTTTCCAGTTAAATTCTGCCAACGAATAATTCCGCGAGTTACCAAATCATGATTATCATCGCCAGTAAAACAACTGCGTCCCATCCTTTCGCAAGCAATTAGAATTTCACCATTTCCCATGAATGGCGCAATAACAAAATTATTGGGGCTGGTATATAAATTTAATAGGTAGGGTACTATTCCCTCTATTCCTTCAATATTAATTGGTGTCTCTGGTTTAGATATAGAATAGTTAGAAAAAATACCAATATATATTTTTCCAAGCGTTAATTCATATTGAAAAGGCATTCGATTCTGGCTGCAAAATTGATAAATATTGCCCTCCGAACGCAATACAGCTACTACACGGGCTTCATTGACTAAGTAATCGTGATTCCATGTTTGTGAAAGGGTGGCGATCGCTAAAGCTGCATTACTAGGTAGCAGTTTCATGAATTCTTTCCCAGCAGTATCACCACAGTAAATTAAGTGACGACCAAGAATCCATTCTTCACCAACTTTGACTCCTAACTCTTTAGCAACAACAGTTGATTTCTTAATCGGTTGTTCAACTTGAGACTGGACTTGCTTTTTGAGTAACTTAGCTTCTTTTTGCGCTATAGCACTTTTATAAGCTTCCATCTGCAACTCTTTTTGCTTCGTCCTTGCCTGTGCTGCTAGTGTAGCCTGCCTTTGGGCTTCTTTTTGCTCTCCACGAGCCTTTGCTTCCTCTGCTGCGTGTTCCGCCTGTTCTGCTAATATACGGTCTTTACTACCTGCTCTAGCTACCTTAAGTAAATCTGTAGTGCTTTTAGCAAGGGGCGTATCTTTAATTATTTCTTTGACTTCTGGTAAAATGTCTCTAGCAATCTGTTTACCAAGTTGGAAGCTCCGCTCGCTGTATCCAACTTCTTTTGCTAATTCCATTGTTGTCTTTTGAGGTGGTGAAATGCTTTCACTACCTTTATGGGTGTATTGGTTATCGCCTGGTTTCGCTCTTAATCCTAATCTTTCGAGAATTTGCTCTCGTTCTAACCAAAGTTGCGATCGCTCTAGTGGTTCTAGTTCATTACGAATTAAATTCTCGTCAATTTCCGCCAACCGAGCATGGTCTGCATCATCGTAAGTAATGATGTTACACTCAATTTCTGTCAGATGTAGCAGTCTACAAGCTGTAAGACGATGCAATCCTGCAATCAAGTTAAAGTTCTGATCTACCGTAATTGGGTTCAACAGACCATTAGCTTTAATTGATTCCATCAACTCCGCAACTTTTTCGTCATTAATTGGACGCCGATTAAGACCAATTGTAATTTGGTCGATGGATACGGTAGGCATAATTACTGTTGTGCAGTGAGGTCAGCCAAAATACGAACAATCAGATATATTTAATATATTTCATTAACATTCTCGAAAACCTGAATTTTCTGGAAAATTTCGATGAGTATATCTTATGGAAAATATCGACCCGTGGCGTGTGATCTTGATTGAATCCGTAACGCACGATAATTAATTGTTTTATATGTTACTAACTGCTGGTAACATGATCTAAAATGTCTGGTGCGTTACGCTACGCTAACTGCCTCCCCTACGTGTATTTCAAAAAATTTCAAAAATCAAATATAAGTCTTATTCCCTCTTAATAAAAAAAGCTTGTCACTCAATACTGCACGGGTTTTGGAAAATCGTAGGTTGGGTAGAGCGCATAAGCGAAACCCAACAAATCCTTATAAATGTTGGGTTTCGTTCCTCAACCCAACCTACATTAAATTTAAATTTTCGGCTTAACCGAGCAGTATTGGCTTGTCACTAACCTTTTCCTAATCATGAAATGTAATGGGTTGACAAGACCAAAGTTTTTTGCAAAAGTAGAAAGCAAGTTCTCTACATAACTTCTCTTGACTTTTGACTTGGAGCGGAGCGACTAGCGCTTCTTTGTTTCGTTCTTCTGAGAAAGATTACGCTTTTCGACTAATAGTATGAGATTTTGGTGTAGTGCCACCATTGATTTAAGCGCTAATCTAGTTATTTGTGTCGTTTGTGGCGGCTACGATAGGGGCGATCGCTCACAATCATAATATAAACCTCATTAGACCTATCAGCGACAAACCCTCTTGATCAATTCCCGATGAGACTAATAAGCGTCAACTGTAATTTAGCCATTTAGGCTGTTCCCCCAGTTTAGGACAATTGGAATAAAAATATGGCAGTAAACAAGGAAAGCCAGCTATTCAAAAAACCTGCATATCGGTGGCGAATAATTTTCGTAACTTTTGTCGCTTTAACGACTGGGCTAGTATCTGTCTACAGTTTTTTACAACTCCGGTCTAACGTTGACACTACACCGCCGGTAAAACAGCGAAAAATTGCACCTGCGAGAGTTGCGATCACCGCTTTGGGACGTATTCAACCTCAAGGAGAAATTACTAAACTGTCTCCCCCTAGTTCACTAAGTGGTGTCCGAGTTGAAAAGCTGCTTGTCAAGGAAGGAGAAGAGGTAGCAGAGGGAGAAGTCGTAGCATTCCTTGAAGGTTATGCTCGTAGTAAAGCAGCTTTGCAACAAGCTAAAGATAAAGTTGAAATTGCTCAAGCTAAGTTAGAACAAATAAAAGCTGGGGCGAAAAAGGGAGATATTGATGCACAAAAAGCCACGATATCCCAGCTACAGTCTCAATTAAAAGGAGAAATTGCTGCTCAGCAAGCGACAGTCACACGCTTACAAGCTCAACTAGCCAATGCTCAAACCGAGAATGATCGATATCAGCGGCTATATCAACAAGGTGCGATTTCCTCATCTACAGCAGACACTAAGCGCTTGCAAATGAGTACTCAACAACAGCAGCTTTTAGAAGCCCAAGCTGCTTTAAAGCGGACTGTAAACACTATCAACGACCAAATTAATCAAGCAAAAGCCAAACTAGTCAGTATTGCAGAAGTACGTCCTGTAGATGTTCAAGCAGCACAAACAGAGGTTAAAAGTGCCATCACTGCTGTGGAACAAGCAAAAGCAGATTATGATTTAACCTACGTTGTCTCTCCTATCAGTGGGAAAGTTTTGAAAGTTCGTACTAAATCAGGAGAGGTTAGTGGTAATGATGGAATTGTTGATATAGGCAAAACCTCTCAAATGATGGTGTTTGCAGAAGTTTATCAAACTGATATTAGCAAAGTACGTCTAGGTCAAAAAGCTATTATCAGTAGCACTGCATTTCCTAAAAAATTAAGAGGAACTGTAAGCAAAATTGGGTTACAAGTTGACAGACAAAATGTCTTAAGTGTCAATCCAGAAGCAGATACAGATCGCAGAGTGATTCAAGTTAAAATTCTGATTGATGATCCAGAAGATAGCAAACAGGTTGAAGGTTTAACCAACTTACAAGTGGATGTTGCAATTCAGATCTAGTGAAAAGGAGTCAGAATTCAGGAGTCGGAATTCAGAATTCAGGAGTCAGAATACCACCCCATCTGAAGTTAGGAGGTTTCAAGTAAGGATTTTTTTTCTTTGCCTTCACCATTAAAATCAGGAACTTCAGACCTGGATTCATCCATCGTCAGTTGCTTTACTTAGAGTTTCCCCAAGAGCGTACTAACTCCACTCAGATAATTGTGACTTCTAACTCCTAACTCCTGAATTCTGACTCCTGACTCCTGAATTCTTCTTCCGTGATTCCCCATTTTCCTTTATCAACATTGAACTATGATTGTCAAAACTCCTTTGGCATGGTTACAACTGGTTCGTAGCAAAGTACGCTCTCTAGTAGCGGTAGCCGGTATTGCTTTCATTGTAATCCTAATGTTTATGCAACTTGGGTTTCAAGACGCTCTTTATTCCAGTGCTACCCAAGTACATAGAAACCTTACTGGAGACTTATTTTTAATTAGTTCTCAATATAAATCTTTAACAGCAATCCAAAGCTTTTCTCAAACTCGTTTATATCAAGCATTAGGGTTTAACGGGGTAGAATCAGTCAGTCCAATTTCTTTAGGATTTGCAGCTTTTAAAAATCCTGTCACAGGTCAAAAATACTCAATATATGTAATTGGCTTTGAACCTGGTAACCCTGTTATGAACATACCAGAAATTAAGTTAGATAAAATCAAAATTCCTGATGTAGTACTTTTTGACCGCAGTTCTCGACCAGAATTTGGAGATGTTGCTGAAAAATTTGAAAAGGGACAGACAGAACAGACCATTGAGATTTTTCCTTTTAATTCATTAGTTGGTTACAAAGTTAGAGTTGGAGGCTTATTCAGCTTGGGTCCTTCCTTTGGAGTGGATGGCAATTTAATTGTTAGTAGTTCAACTTTCCTCAGAATATTTCCTAACAATAGATCGCCAGATATGATAGATATAGGTGCTATCACTCTCAAACCTGGTGCTGATCCACAAAAAGTTTTGAAAAATTTGCAGCAAACCTTACCTCAAGATGTCCTAGTTTTTACTAGACAAGGTTTTATAGATTTTGAAAAACAATATTGGGCTAATAGAACACCCATTGGTTTTATACTTAATCTAATGTTGACAATGGCTGCCGTTGTAGGAGTAGTTATTGTATATCAAATTCTTTATAGTAATATTTCAACACAATTAGTTGCTTATGCGACCTTAAAAGCTATAGGTTATACAACTAATTATTTATTGATAGTAGTTTTTCAACAGGCCTTTATTTTATCAGTATTAAGTTACGTACCAGGAATGGCTTTTTCTTGGTGGTTGTATGGTTTTGCTATGGAAGCTACTAAATTACCAATCGCGATGAGTTTTAGCAATGCAGTTATTGTCTTAATCTCAACAATTTTAATGTGTATGACCTCTGGAGCGCTCGCTATAAACAAACTTCGCTCCACAGATCCAGTAGATATTTTTTAGAAGAATGGGCATGGGGCATAGGGGATAGGGCATAGGGAACAATTCCTTGCCAGGAGTACCCCGATATGCAGTTTACCACTCGCTACGAACTAAAGAAACACATTATCCCATATTATCCCATGCCCCATGCCCCGTGCCCCATGCCCCATGCCCCATGCCCATTGCCCCATTACCCCTTTTTATCCATGAACCTCCAAAACAAAACTATTCTCATCACTGGTATTGGCGAATTTGTCGGCTTGCGTGCTGCTGAGCTAGCTTCTTTGCAGGGAATGAAAGTCTGTGGACTACAAAGCTCTTCAGATAAAATCAAAAAAGCGCAAAATTTAGGCGCTAAGGTTATTGTTGGTAGTATAACTGATCCTGCTACTGCCTCTAAGGCTTGCGAAGGAGTAGACATAGTTTTACACACAGCTGAACTTGCACAAGAAGGTGGTTCACTAAACGAATTTCGGCAGGTAAATGTCGATGGAACGATTAATATTGCTCAAGCTGCTGAAAAGGCTGGGGTAAAAACCTTTATCCACCTTTCAAGTGTTTTAGTTTACGGCTTCAACTATCCTGATCGCATCACAGAAGATGGACCTCTCTGCGGCGAGAATAACCCGTACTGTCAGACAAAAATAGAAGCGGAAAAAGCACTTCTAAAACTCAACAGTCCACCAGAATTTGGGATCACCATTATTAGACCAGGAGATGTTTATGGACCTGGAAGCATCCCTTGGATAGTTCGACCACTTCTATTAATGCGCCAAAAATTATTTGCATACGCTAACGAAGGACGGGGAGTTATCAATCATGTGTATATCGATAACTTGATTCAAGCAATTTTCCTGGCGATAGAAAAAGAAACATATGGAGAGATATTTAACGTCACAGACGGACAAGAAACTAGTTGGAAAGAGTATTTTACGCACTTAGCTGACATTGCTGGATTACCTGCGCCTTTTTCTTTACCAAAAGATGAACTCAAACTATTTCTAAAATTACGATATCAGGGACAAAGACTATTTCGTAAACAAGCTGATATTCTACCCGAAGTCGTAGATTTTATGACCCGCCCGTATGCTTATTCGATTACCAAAGCACAAAACGTTTTAAGTTATCAACCAACGATAAATTTGCAAGAAGGAATGAAGCTTACACAGGAATGGCTGAAAAAAACTGACCTCCAAAAATTTGTCCAATAAAATTGGTTCGTAGTTGCGCTAAAGCGCATTAAAAGGTAATTATAAGCCTTTCAAGCCATTTGATCAAACTAAAACTGTAATCATCAGCACAAATAAACATCCTGGGTTCGTAGTTGCACTAAGCGTGCGCTAAAGCGCAACTACAAACCTTTCAAGCTGTTCTACAAAAATTCACATTTCAGATGATCATGCTTAAACTATCTAAGTTCGGTTTCTTTTTCCTGGCTACTTTAATAAGCATCAGCTTTGCTAAAACAGTGAATGCAGATCCTACTTCAAGACTGACTGTTGTAGTCAATGGAGTTCAACATCAAAAAGGTCAGCTTTGTTTCAGAATTTACTCCAGTGAAGAAGGTTTTCCTTTTAGTGACACTAGTGAAAGGAAGTTCTGGAACAAAACAATTTTATGGATTAAAGCCTGGAACTTACGCTGTTGCTGTGATTGACGATCAAAATGGTAACCACAAACTAGACACTAATTTTTTAGGTATTCCTCAAGAAGGTTTTGGGATTTCTAAGAACCCAACTGTATCTATATCAACGGGTGCGCCAAAGTTTCAGCAAGCTAGTTTTTCATTGAGAAAAGACATAACAATCAAAATTTTTATGAAATATTCGCTTGATTCATAAACAATGAAAGAATTAGCAATTTTGCTGTGTATAGTTTTGCTGGGTTGGTTGGTCATTCAGGTATCTCTGTGTGTTCTGTTTTTGCTACACCTGCGTTCACCTCGCAGGAAATTATTATCAGACCAGGAGTTACCTAAAACTGCGGTTGTTCTTTCCTTACGTGGTGCAGATCCGTTTCTGTCCGATTGTTTGCGATCGCTCTTAAATCAGAACTACCCAGAGTATGATTTAAAGATAATCCTCGATAGTCAGCAAGACCCAGCTTGGCGCGTTGTCGCAGATATACTCAGTGACCAGGAAGTAGTAACTGATAATGTACACGTCAGCATTCTCAGGACGCCTTACCCCAACTCTAGTCTCAAATGTAGTTCATTAGTACAAGCTGTTTCTAAGCTTGATGACTCTTATAAAGTCGTTGCTTTCGTAGACGCTGATGCGGTGGTTCATTCCAATTGGCTACGTGAATTAGTCAGTCCTTTAGCTCATCCCAAAGTCGGTGCAACAACAGGGAACCCTTGGTACTTACCAACTGGGAAGTACTGGGGTTCATCAGTACGGTACTTGTGGAACGTATTTGCAGTAGTAAAAATGTACCTGCACCGGATTCCCTGGGGTGGTAGTTTAGCTGTAAAAACAGAAGTTATTCACACAACAGGACTGTTAGATAAGTGGAAGCGAGCCTACAGCGAAGACACTATAATTCCCAGCGTATTGGCAAGACATGGGATGCAAGTTGTATTTGTTCCTTCTCTGATTATTCTTAATCACGAAGAGAGCGATTTTTCACACTTACTAGACTCATCAAAGCGACAACTGCTTTCTTATCGACTTTACCATCCTCGATGGTGGGCTGTGATTGCTGATTCAATTTTAACTGTAGTACTTCCTCATCTGGTGTTGGTGCTAATTCTAGTTGCATTGTGGACACGACAATGGGATGTAGCTGTTATATTCCTGAACAGCTTGGGGGTATACATGCAAGTATTACTTTTTTTTGTAATAGCCTTAGAGAAAGAGGTACAGCTATTACTACCACAACACGGTCAGCAGTTGACAAAAATATCAGCCACCACAATGATGAAATTATCAATAGCATCTCTCCTGACACTGTGGGTTTACGGTCTAGGAATGGTATCAGCTTTATGGATGAAACAAGTTAAGTGGCGTGGTGTAACCTATCGAGTTAGAGGAGCATGGGATATCCGTGTACTAAAATACTACCCTTACCAGTTATTTGAGCACCCCAATGATAACCAAGTTTCACGGTGAAGATAAGCATTTTGAGATTCTACTTTGGTTTATTTTCGATTTGTAATTATACAGCTAAGAAGCTCATGACAGCAAAGATCAGTATTGCTAACCGAAGCTATTAAAAACAGCCTATCAGGGGGTTTATATCTGTTAACAATACAGATGAAATCAATGTTTGATGAGTAACTTGAAAAGCTGTGGTAAATGCTATTAGTACGGTAGTCAAATTATCAAAAAATTTGGGTTTAAAACCCCGTCCTTTTAGGACGGCTTTGTGTTAGAATTTGAACATGTCAGTACAAGACATTTAAATAAAACCTACTCCCGGACTGGGAGAAAGTCACGCCTAAAATACTCTTGAGGAGACATCACTACGCCTTAAAGGCAAGCCGTAGTTCGCCTAGGAACCTGTGAAAACAGGATATTAAGACGCTCATGGTCTTGAGAATCTCTGTCTCTTTAGAGCGG
>NZ_JAAKGC010000436.1 GCF_017591665.1 Aetokthonos hydrillicola CCALA 1050
AGATGGTGTTGTGGTATCCTTTGGAACATCTGGCGGTTCAGAAGTAACATTCAATGCATCCCGTTTTTACGGCACAGGCGGTGCAAGTTTATACGGATTCATTTTGTTTCATGAGCTACAAACAGAATCAGCATCTGTCGGCTTAAAACGACTCTTGGATCTTGTAGATTTAGGACAGTTAAGTCCACATATTGAGCTGGAAGCTTCTTGGACGGAAATAGCAGATATAGCACAACAACTTTTAGACAGGCGCTATCCTGGTAAGGCTGTGTTGCATGTGGATTGAGCTTTTGACGCAAACCTCTACAAGTAGCAACGCAGTGTTAATTGGTTAACAATTTTGTTCACAAGCACCAATACTTACCCAAGTGCTAGAACCATCTGACCAGTGTTCCTTTTTCCAAATAGGGGCGTTGTGTTTGAGGGTGTCGATCGCGTAACGGCAAGCTTCAAACGCTTCTTTACGATGAGGACAACCTACTGCTACTAAAACGCTAATTTCGCCTATTTGTAAGTGTCCAACACGATGATGAATCACAACACGAGTTACATCAGACCAATTTGCACGAATATTAGCAGCAATTTGATAAAACACTCGTAGCGCCATGGGTTCGTATGCTTGATACTCAAGAGAAACCACAGGTTTCCCATCGGTTTGGTTACGAACCATTCCACTCATCATCACCACTGCGCCGTTAGCCTCATCGTTAGCCTTCAAGTAGACTTCCTCAACAGACAATGGTGCAAAAGTAATCGCAAAACTGTCTTCTGACTTTGGTTTAATGGGAGTAGCAAGTGTAGTTGTTAAAATAGGATTCATTGAAATTTTTATAAAAATTTACCAAAAACCGAGCTTGTAACCTCTGTTCTTAAACACGGAGAGTTTTAAAGCAAAGACTATGATTTTACTAGACCCTGGTTCTAATCGTTGAAAATAGAATTTTCAAAGGGTGTAGGATATATACAGCTTTCTACACCCTCTAAACATCAAACAACTTTCTTCAAACGATAGTACACGCCTAAGTTTATGCCCCCATCTTGCTTAAAGCGATCGTAGGATGCTTTTAATTCATCAAGTGTTTCCGAACTTCTTGCTTGCTTCGCCTTGTTTTCTAGTTCTTTGCGTTCGGATGTTGCCT
>NZ_JAAKGC010000131.1:0-7877 GCF_017591665.1 Aetokthonos hydrillicola CCALA 1050
AGTCACGGTTTAAACCGCGATTTGTATTTAATCGAACGTTTATAGTTCAAATTAAACCATAAATAGCGTACATATACGTCCAGCTTAAAAGTTCGTATAATTTGGACACCACAAGCCACAAAAATGGAAGAAAGGAAAAGACCTGAACCACAGCCCCCTAAGACACGCCAATACTATACCTGGCACGTTATTAAACAGCAGCTAGATGCTATGGGTGGTGACGGTAAATTTGAAATTGGAATTTACGATCGCCAACTGAAGCTGAACGAAGAAACGGGCGAGCTGCAAGAGCCTAAGCATCCTATGCAGACGAGGACTTTTACCAAAGAGACCATTCTCCGCTATGATCCGCAGACGGGTAAGACTCCCATTCTTTCCTGGTTACGCCACCAAAATACCCAAGGAAAGGATGTATTCATTCGGTTAGCTCCGACTATTGGCGGCAAATCTCAAGGTCTCATATTCGTTGATGATATAGATGGCATCAAGGTTGAAGAGCTAAAAGCAAAAGGTTTAGAGTTTGCTGTTCTGATGGAGTCATCTCCGAAGAACTTTCAAGGCTTTGTACGAGTATCAAATGAGCCAATAGATCGGGATACTGCAAGTCAGTTGGGTAAAATGCTAGCAGAAGCAGTAGGTGGTGATAGGGGGAGTGCCGGTTTTAATCATTATGGTCGGCTCAGCGGACTTACCAACCGGAAGCACGAACACCTGGGTATTTATTCTGGTAAACACGGCTTCCCTTATGTGAAGTTGGTTGAAGCTTCTGGGAAGTCAATGCGTAATGGGGTGCAGTGGGTTGAAAAAGCGAAAGAACGTGCGGCGATCGCCCTGCAAAAAGAGCAAGAAGCTGCCAAGCTGGTTGCTGGACTTGATCAAAAACCAGCGACAGAAGCTCAAAAAGCAAGAGCACTGCAACTCTTTGAGCAGCTGAGTGAAAAAGCAAGGACAAAATATTCTGGTCGTGACCCCAGTTCTGTCGATTGGGTGGCTCTTAAGCAGATGGCTAAACAGGGGGTGGGTAGTGATGCTTTACGCTATGCTTTGGAGTATGGAAGTCCAGATTTAGAGAAGCGCAAACCTGGGCATGTGACTGATTACGTTAATCGGACTGTTGCTAATATTTTCAAAAATAAGGAAGTTATTGAAGCCATTGCTCGCAGACAAGAACGCGCTGCTGCCAAGTCCCAGCCGTCCACAAAGCAGGAAGCAGATCCCAGACAGCTTATAAGTGAAGCTGACCAGAGGCATACCATAGGTCAATGGCAAGAGTATAAAGAGCGGGAACGAAGTAAGCTCGCCGCGACTCACGATAAGTCAGCGCGGCAATCAGAGAGAGGGGACACTCCCTCCTCTGATAAGAGCCAAGATAAGAACACACGAAAAACCAGCTTTCGCAGAAATTCTCGTCCAAGAGATTCCTACAAATTAAATGCAGAACAAATAACTAAGACTGAACCGGCAAATAACAATACAAATATTGTGATTGAGGCTGTAGGGGAATTGGATGCCCAAACAGTGGCAGCAATAATTGAGCAAGCCCAAAATTCCCCTAAGTCTGCTGAGCAAATTCGTAAAGCTGAATGGGCTTTGGGGCAGGATACTTCTAAGTGGCGATCGCAAGCGAAGGCCGAGTATCTTAGGGAACTTGGCAGAATGATCAGTGCGCATGGCAAAGAAGCTGCACTAAACCCCAGAACAGATGCACAGATAGCAGTTAAAATGCGAATTGCTGGATATTCGTATAACCAGATTTATTCTACTATTCGAGAGCAAAGTCCAATTTCGGTTTCGCTGCCGGATGCAAATTATCAAATAGAGTACCTTACAAAAGCTATCAAACCTAATCTCCAATCTTCTAAGGTGAGAACCGCAGCAGTTAACTTGCAATTCCAAAGGCGGCAGGAGGAAGCACCAAAGCCTGAGCATAGACTTGAACAGCTTGGATTGGCTACGCCCGTAGAATCTGCTCCTTCACCACCTCCCAGGGAGGAAGGGCGATCAGGAAACCACACACACAATCGACAAGAACCAAAGCGTTCGGCTGAGGGCGATCGAGAACGCTGATCACAATTAATTCCAGCGATTAAAATATATAACTTTAAGGCTTTTCAACTATTTGAGAAAGACACGCTGGAATTAGGGAGGTGATGAGAGTGTAATTTTACGATTACTAAGGATAAAGCTGACGAATCTCTTCTTAAACCTGAAGATATTCAAGGAGATGTGTCCAAACCCGAGCAGCAGAAGTTTGCGTCTCGTCCCCCTGTATGCCGTAAGGTTGAAAGTCTTGGAAAGAGGTTTACCTTAAAAGAAGCGGAATTAATATTTTCGTTATGTGAACAATTAAACGTTTAAATAGTTATTATCAACCACGATGCCAGTGCATCACCAGAACAAGAGCTAGTAAAGGATATTTTGGAAATCATTACAGTATTTTCAGAAAGATTGTACGGGATGAGAAGTCATCAAAACAAATTCCCAATAGAGGAATTGGATAAAAGTGCTAAAGATTTTCGTAAAATTACGAAATTTACTTAGAAAATTAGATATAATATTAATATACATAAAAACATTTAAGGAGGTGAAAGTAGCTTGTCAATAGTAACAATCCAAACAGTAGTAAAAAGTTCTCCAGAAAATGAAATAGGGTTAGATTACTTGGAAGAGTATGGAAAGGTTTTCGGACAAGCTACAAGAACCGCTTTTTCAATCCGTAATCGAATCGGAAAAACCGATAAAAAAGCATTTGAATTAGAAAAACTTATTTGCAAGGAACTAGAAACACGATACGGATTATCCAATACAGAAGCTAAAAACGCATACAATAAGGCGTCTGCTGTTTACGATTCCCAATTAGAATTAGTTGATTTGTACATAGAAGAGAATATAGACCGGATAAAGGGAATCCGCAAAACAATTAAAAAATTAGAATTTAAGCTAAACAAAGCGAATAAATCTGGCCAACAGACAGTAGTCAAAAACTTAAAAAGAAAAATTCATTTTAAAACCCAAAAGATTAACAAGCTAGAAGCCAAAATAAAACGGTTAAGAGAATCAAAGGCGGCTGGCACGCTTAGCGTAGTCCTTGGGACATCAAAACTATTTGAAAAGCAGTATAGATTAGAGCAGAACGGCTATAAATCCCATGAAGAATGGCTAGAAGATTGGAGAGATGCGCGTTCTAACCGTTCATTCTTCATTGGTTCTAAAAACTTTGCATCTGGCAACCAACTAGTAAGGTACGATGCTCAAACCAAAACCCTAACAATTACCGTCTCCCCTTGTCTCAGGGAGAAGTACGGAGATAGCGCAACCCTGCATAATATCAGCTTTCCTCGCGGTCAAGAGTGGTTGTTAGAGGCAAGCCAGATAGTAAGACATGTTTCCACCCGTAACGGAAAGAATGGGGAGAAGAAACAAGCTTCTAGGAATGGCAGTAAGCTACCCGTTACTTACGAGATGGTTAACCGAACGGGAAAGGTTTATATTAATGCGACTATAGAAACCTTAGATCCTCAAATTAAATCCTCTTTGGGGAATGGGGCACTAGGAATAGATTTTAATCCAAGTAGTATTGATTGGACATTGATTGACAGACACGGGAATCTGAAACGGCACGGTTCAATAAAAATCAATGTTCAGGATAAGCGTTCAGTGCAAACCAAAGATATTATCGGCAAAGCAGTAGCACAACTGGTCAGGATTGCTGCTGAACATACTGTTCCGATAGTGATTGAAGATTTAGACTTTGCCAAAAAGAAAGCGTCCATGAAGGAAAAGGGAGCTAAATATGCTCGAATGCTTTCTGGTATGGCTTATTCCCAGTTCCTCCAGATGATGGAATCGAGATGCTTGAAATCTGGAGTAGAACTGATAAATATTAGCGCTGCATATACTTCAGTCATTGGTCTGACAAAGTATATGGCAATGTATGGTTTAAGCTCTGGATGCGCGGCAGCGTTGGTAATAGCACGGCGCGGTCAGGGTAGAATCGAAAGATTACCTAATGGTCTTGACTCTTACTTCAAGAAGCCAGAGGACAAATTGAAGTCGGGGGCTTGGTCGAAGGTAGCTAAGAAAATTAATATTTGTGGTGGTTTTAACCGCCACAAATATTATTCTCTTGGTATCAAACAGGTACGAACTAACTGTTCGTTGCACGGCACGCCACGGCAAACGAAGATCTCTCGTAGATTTGATACTGTGCAAGTCTTATTGACTCCTCATATCCATCAAAAACCCCGCGCTATTGGTTCTCCTATCCTTAAGGGCGTAAATCCTTAAGTTTGCCTAGGTTTTTTGTAGCGCAAGCAAAAGCCGAGTATCTTAGGGAACTTGGTAGATTCATCAGTGCGCATGGTAAAGAGGCTGCATTAAATCCTAATACCGATGCTCAGATAGCAGTAAAAATGCGCATTGCTGGATATTCGTATAATCAGATTTACTCAACAATTAGGGAACAAAGCCCTGTTTCAGTTTCTATCCCCGATCCCGAATATCAGCTTGCCTATCTTCAAAAAGGTATAAGGCCTAATCTCCAATCTCCCCAAGTACGAAGTGCTGCATCCCAGGTGAGGTTTCAACGTCTCCAAAACGAAACAACAATCACTGAGCATAGACTTGATAAGCTAGGACTGGCCACTCCGGTAGAGGCTGACCCCGCCCCTCTCCCTAAGCAACAAACGCAACCGAGAAGTTTTCCTCAAAATCGTCAGGAAGCAAAGCGATCGGCTGAGGATGAGCGAGGAAGGTGATGAATTCATTTCAGTGAACATATTTAACCGCAACGGTTAATAATTTTAACTCAACGGCTTTTGATAGAAAATTATTTTTCAAGTTAAAATTCAGTAGATAGCGATTAAAAATTTTAGTAATGGCTGAAAATAAACAACAACCGCTAACTGATGAGAAATTGCAAGAGCTTAAAGACTTATATCAACCTGATGATTATGATGTTCTCCGTCCCGGAGAACCACATCGACCCTCCTTCAGTGCCAAAGTTTTAAAAGCTACGTATAGTCGAGTTAGAAGTCTGGTTTTCAAAGAAGCGGCAGGCGCTGCTGAGATCCCAGGTCTGAATTTCGGGTTGGCTTTATATGATACGTATGAATGGGGAATGGAAATCTACCATTTATATCGTGAAGAAAAAAAGATTCTTGCTGCTCTTAAGGAAAAAGAAAAGATCGAGGCATTGTTCAAAAAAAGTGATAAAATAGCCTTTTATAAGAAAATGGAGTCTGAACGCGCTACCGCATCTCGCCGATTGGAGAAAAACATAAAGTCTATTAATGATGAAGAGGAACAAATTCAACGTCTAGGCGCGCGTCTTTCATTAAAAAAAGATAAATACTCCATTGATCACCCCCATGAGCGAAATTTTGTTCAAACTAGTTTTGCTGCTGAAAAAGACATGATCAAAAGTAAGCTTGAACGGGTCAAGAACCGCTCGTTTGAGGAAAGAATTTCAAAAACTCATGACAATCCGTTAGCACAGAGAACTTTACAAAAAAATTTAAACGTAGCTGAGCAGAGAGCAATAAATTTTGAGAAAAACAAATTTGTAGGCAGTGCTGAGGACAAGCATCATTACTTATTGACTTATGCTGTTAAGAAACTTGGCAAGGAACATTTTGATCCTGTTATGCACCCGGAACGGATAACGAGGTTACATCAGTATTCCGCTCTAAGGCTTTATAGTGATGGTTATGCAAAACATGAGATTAAGTCAGCTCTTTCAAATGATGTTTTTATTAAAAATATGGAAGGTGCCAGCCAACATATTGAGGAGCTAACAAGCGACAGCCGTATACCTTACAAATCTTTGAATAACATACAAGATTGGAGAATAAAGAATGGAGTATCGTTGCTGGATAGAAGAACGCCTGCCGAGTACAACCTCGCTCAGGAGATGGTAAAGCGAGAAGAACAGTTACTTTCCTTTCACCGAGGTGAAATTAAATTTGCCGAAGCGAAAGCTGCTAAAGATAAGTATATCGAAGATTTCAAAAAAGGTATAGATCAAAAACTCAGCACCACTGATGAATATAGGGTTGAACTTGGTAGGAATCATGATTTGGGGATTTTCAATAATGTTGATGATAATATTTCTATAAAGCTCAAATTAGCTGGACATCGTGAAGATGAAATTATAAAGGCTTTAAATGAAGCAAGTCCTCATGCTTCAACCAAGGATTACGGGCAACTTAAATTTATTGAGGCTCGAAGATTTCTCATTACTCCCCAAGGGCGAGAGATGACTGAAACTATTAACCAACTAAAAGCTAAACATCCCCATCTAGAAAACGAGACTCGTCTAAACAGATTAAACCTTCATACTCAAGAAAATCCCAACATTTCTTATTATCGAGAAAATAATGTTCGTCATTTCGATAAGACAGTTGACTACTTGCATCCAGAGGAACGTGGTCGTTGACCATTTTTTTGTATTGGATTGACAGCAAATGATTTTAACCTTAACTTTAAATCAAGGTAGCTAAAAAGCTCGAAAGGCTGTGCTATGTATTATAGAATACATACTGACAACGTTTTCAACCCGATTGGTGTATGGCTATTTTCGGTGATAAGTCACCCTAAAGCAATTGTTATCAAAGAAGATTCACTCCTCTGGCAGCAGGTGGTCGCTCATAAAATTGAATTAGCAAAAGCTGTACTTGATTACGAAGGAGAGACCGCAGCAACGAGCTATGTAAAACTTACTAATAAAATTAGATTATTGCTTGTAGAAGCTGAAAGAACACTTTCAAATCTTAGTGACGATGAATATCATAGGAGACGCGATAATGCGATCGCTCATGGTCAATGGCGATTAGAACTTGCTGAGACCGGAAAGACTGTTGAGGATATCCAGAGGCTTGAGCGAGAAATTGAACTCCAGTACGTTGCTCAGGATAATAATGATGATAAAATTAAGATTTCTGCCTCAGACGTTGTTACAACAAATAATGTAGCTACGAAAGTTGAGTCAATTCCTGTCCATCAGACAGAATATGATTTTGGGAGTTATCTCAAGGAGCTTGAAGATCAAGACCACAAAGAATTCGAGAGAATTTTAAATTCGCCTTTAGAGAGAAAAACAATTCCAGAGCATGGTATTTTCTCATGGCTGTTTTTTGAATTCAGTATTTTTTTTCATCTTATTTTTATAAAAGTTAAATATGCCCAATTAAAGGGAAAATCATAGCTGTTTGCTACGGACTATCTTGTTATGAGTGTTGAAACGCTTCAAAACACTCTAATACTGCGACACTTCGTCTCATGAAAACTTTCACAATAATTAGAAGATGTAGCAAGCAATTGTATGTTGCTAAATAGTCACAATTATTACTAAATTGTTTTTTCTTTTAGAAAAAGTTAAAGCCCCTTCTTGGCAGAGCAAAAAAGAGGCTTTAACCGTATTTTTGAGAAAAAATGAAAGTAGTTAATATATGGAAACAAAGTCTCGCGTAGTCAAGCGAATTCAACAGGCGTCTGAAATTATTGTTGCGGGACCACCCCAGTCGGGCCAGCTAGTGTTCAGCCCCAGAGAGTTAATACAAACTACCCTCCCTCACTCAGATCCTGGTGAAGTTCCAATATGGCAGCGGCGCAATGGAAACTTCTCACTTGTCATTCAACCAGGTTATAGTTCTGCAAAACAGAGAATTATAGGCTACCCTTATGGCAGCATCCCAAGACTTCTCGTTCTTTGGATGACCGCAGAAGCACTTAAAACCAAACAACGCCGAATTTATCTGTGCGATAATCTGGCTGAGTTCATGCGTGAAATTGGACTCAATGACAAAAATGGTAATAGTGCTAGGAGTGACAGGTTTCGCTTATCAGACCCCCCCCCCCCCCCCCCCCCCCCCCCCCCC
>NZ_JAAKGC010000131.1:7887-12715 GCF_017591665.1 Aetokthonos hydrillicola CCALA 1050
AAATACGAGTCGCGTGTAGATATGCTGGTTGCACCAAAAACTCATCTTTGGTGGAGCGATCGCCATGCCTCACACCCGTTTGAGCAAGGAAGTTGGGTAGAATTAGGCGAAGAATTCTTCAACGCGATTACAGATAACCCAATCCCGTTAGATTATCGCAGTATACAGGCCTTAAAAAATTCTCCTTTGGCGATCGACACTTACTGCTGGGCAACTCTACGGGCGTATGCGGCACAACAAAAGGATCAACCACAATTTGTTGCATGGGAATCGCTGCATTCCCAAATGGGGGGTGATTACAGTAACATTTGGAATTTTCAGCAGAAATTGAAAAAGGCACTTGAAAAAGTTAAGTTAGTTTATCCATGGTTCGTATTTGAGTATACCAAGGGCGGAATTACAATAATGCCTTGTGTTCCATCAGTGGCCCGCAAACCTAAATTAGAATCTGTGAAAGCGAGTTCTATAAATATAGTACAAAAGGAAAAAATTCACATTTCGGCAGACGCATTTTCTGAAGCTACCCTTATAATTGCAAATGCCGGTACAGGATGGTGTAAATACGCACTACAACAACAATTTATTGAATACGCTAATAAGCGCGGGAAACCCCGAGATATTGACAAAGCCTTCTTAGGGTTTGTTTCCAAAAAAGTTAAGAAAAAACCTTAATCGTTAACAATTCTTTTATCTTTATCTCAGAAGGTGGGGTCTCCCACCTTTTTTGTATTGAATAAACGAAACATGAGGGCGATCGCTGATGAAATGGTAGAGTCAGCACAAACCAGATGGTGGACTGCTACTGATGAAACGGTAGAGACCTCGCTGATGAAATGGTAAAGTATTCTCTGATGAAACGGTAGAGACCTCGCTGATGAAATGGTAAAGTATTCTCTGATGAAACGGTAGAGACCTCGCTGATGAAATGGTAGAGGATTTCATCTTCAAATCAGCCTAGCACCTAGCTTTTACACTTCTATACACAACACATATACGTTGATATAGTTAACATATTTTGTTATATGACACACCACTATTATAAAAAATCAATTTATTAAAACACTATAACTTGAAATAAGGCTAACAATAAGAAGATAGTATTCGGTCAAATGAGATTACTCTCCCTTCTTCACTAAAAAATTCTAGCCGGTATAATCAAACCAAATTTATCCATAAAAAATAAAACGACAAATTAGCGTAAATTAAGCCCTCTCAAGAGGGTAAACAAGGATAGGCTACTACCCTACCTGAGCGTCTCCACTACCCCCTCTCCTGACCCTCTAGCGGGCTAAATAAGGCTATTCAAAACTTGGGGGTGGGCAGTACATTCTCCTATATCTTGATACTTCCACTTTAATGTATCAATAATAAAACAAGACAATTGTTAAACAACTTATAGTTATTTAATGCTTTAGGAGGGGAGGTAATACCAAAGGGAGGCTCACCCCTACGAGTACAGAAGCTCCATCCGTCTTATCGGTGGGGTAGTTTACTCCGCCCTAAAATTTTTGTTCCCCAATAGGCAACCAATCGAGATTGAGACGTGTGCGATCGCTCTCATTCCAGGGCTGCAAAATTTCTTGAGATTGGGTTCGTGTTCTTATAGTACCCTGACTTGATTTATTGTGTTCTTTCAACTTTTGAATTTTTTTGTATGAATAGACATTTCTATAAACTTCACGACCGCGATAAATCCCCCGAATAGGCTTGTCTTCCATGAATTGAAACTCATTTGCCATCTGCAAAATTTCTTTCTTATACTGGTAATCATTTAACAATTTACCAGCTATCCATTCAGCGAATCCATCATACGCTGCTCCCAAAACAGCTAGATAATAACTGTTAGCTATAATCCTCTGTGCATGAGTTTTTGATAGGTTATTCCAATCCAGTATGTTTTGTTCCACTCCTGTAATGACGCTTGTTCTGTATTGTCTAGCTGTAACAATGAAATCTGCAAGTATGTCCGTGTTGATTGATAAAAGGTCTTGCACTATGACAAAGTTTGTTTTTGCACTTTCTGAAGCTTGGGCAAGAATTGAGTTTAATGCTGCTTCCCATATCACACAATCTAGAACAGAGTAAGAGGAACAATATTCAACAAAGTTACTGCATAAGGTTATGATTCCCCCATCTTTAAGCCAGCCTTTCAAGCTCAGCTTATGTTCTGCAGTTTCCCATTGGCTAGCTACGCTGGTAAATTTATTTAGATCAGCTTCAAGTAGGTATTGAATTGTTTTTAGGTCATACCCATTTAAAAAGGAGAATGGATTTATTTTTTCACTTAAGCCCGGAAGTTTATCAAGAAACTTCTGAAAAGTATGAGCAGCGTGAAAAACTAAAAGCAGATCCCTCAACGTCCAGAAATTTCCCGAACAATCAATGAATAAGTTAATTACTTCAGTAAGGATCTTAATTTTTAAGTCATTCCATAAAATATTTATACCCCCAGGCTTGAAATCAATTAACCGTCTCGCCAACCATTCCGAATCCTTGTAGCTAACAATGTCCTTGCTAAGGTCCCAAGCCGTTAATTCTCCTTTCCAATTACTTTGAGCATGTGAAGGGTTAAAGTTGTAAACAGTCTGGTCGAAAAAATTTTCGTGTGATTCGACGTAAGTGTAATTTATCAAAAGACCGTTCACTAGTTTCTGCTTAGCAAGTTTTGATAATTGGTTAATCATGTCGTTGACTAAAATATGTTTCTTTAGTCCACAACCTGATCCAATAATTGAAAAATGCTTTTGAGCCTCTTCAAATGAAATATTTTTTCTGCCAAACTCGACGAAGTTGCTTCTTGAAGATTTGTTAAAAATTTTGGAATAAATTTGATGCCACATATTTTTGACAACCAATTATTTAAACGAAAAAACATTAAGACTAGAATTGTTTACATTCCGGACTATATTTAGGCTTTCTACCTGAAGCACACTCAGCTTTGATTACACGCTGAAGAATCCAACTAACCCGCTTGTTGGTGTCCATAGATTGCTCGGTTAGACGCCAATTGCAGAAAACTAACCCTACCCCGATAATTAGAGTGAAGAACATTCCCCAACCAGTGCCGGTAGTATTACCGTTCGATTTTGGGTTCATGCTGCTGAGTTTTTGGCTGATGCGATCGCTCTGCTGTTGAATTTGATCGCTCAGATTTTTGTAAGAGTTGTTCGCTTCCAAGGAGGATCTGTGATATTCCCGAGCTAATTGATTTAATTCGCTCGTGAGTTGTTGTGAGTATTGCGTTAAATTGCTTAACGCCACTACTAATTGCTGCAAGCTTTTCGCTAAGGCGTCCTCGTTCTGAGCTTTGAGGACTAAACCGTTGATTATTTGAAGATTTTGGTCTCCCCACTCGCAAAGATCTCCCTGAAAACTAAAAAATAATTCTTGCCACTGGTCCGGGGCTTCGGAAACCAGTTTCTGCAAATCAAAAATTAATGCTTGAAGACCACCAACTGCAATGAATATAAGCCAGAACTCGTCATCAGGTTTTATGCCCAGCTTCATAGCAAATTCAAGAGCCCTTTTTTGCTGATCAGGGCTAAAGTCTTTCATGGCCAAAGAAAGAATATCATTACTCTTACCGTTATTAGCCATACTATTGATACACTCCTGCTTCATCAAAAGCTGCCCAACTTTTTTGTAGATAAGTTTGAATGCGGCGCTTATTAATGGGGTCATTCTTGTAATGTTCCAGCGCCTCACCAAAGGTCCAGCACATAGCATCCATTTGTTGACGAATGCGATCGCCGAAAAATTCAGGTAATTCAATGACAGGGACAGAGTACTTCTGAATTAACTTATTAAGTTCCGGGTTATTGTCGAACTCATCCCAATTTTTGGTCTTACCCAGGTTTTTAACGACGACATATTTAAGGTTATCGCGGAAAATCTGCATGGTCTTGATTGTCAATTCTTGGGAATTGAGCGTCCCGTCACTAACCAGCCATATATATATAGTTACCCCAAACTCCTGGCAGAGTTCTATGATGTTGTTATTTGCTATCCACCCCTTTAAGGGTATCAAGCTATTAGCTGGCAGATTGGCTATAACTCTGGATGTGAGAGCGGCATTAAATAGCTCATTACTGGCATCTTGCATGTCAGGTGATTCGGAAAGAATAGCCAAGTTACAACCTGAAGATGATTTCCCGTAGGATTGGTGTACGTCTGGTTTGGTGCGATCGCACTCCCAGAGACTGAAGGGAATCCCTCGTTGAATATGCATCTCAGCTAAGGTCTTGGTTATTTTGGACTTCCCTACACCCCCAGCCTCTCCCCCTATGAAAATGATTTCTGATAATTGGGTTGGTGACATTTCTGGTATTTTAGACAAATTTCATGCAGACTTTAGTCCGCTACAATGATTATAGCCTTACTCAGAGGTTTTAACTTTAAACCAAAAGGCTTTTTTAAATTGAATTTTACTTGAATATAAACGCGTAAAAATTAAATATTAATCGAATCGGCTAAATAAAGAAATTTGACAAACTAAAAATAGTTAGTCTACAATCTAATACATAAGCGCTGACTTGCTGAACCAATACTAGACCTGCCCGAATCTAACCAAACATTTGTGGCAAGGAGATAGTTTACCTTTGCGCGCAAATCATTCTCGATAAAGCGATGCTCAACTGGGCTTAAGAATGAATTTGCATATTACAAGTCTTTGATAAGTACAAAAAAATTAGGAGAAACTAATGTCTTATACACAACCATTATCAGTTTTTCATCCAGGGCTTTTAGTAAAGTTTTCCTCCAATACTCATTAACATCACAGATGGAGAACCTAATAATCAAACTTTAGCAAGAGAAAACGCTCTGAAAT
>NZ_JAAKGC010000132.1 GCF_017591665.1 Aetokthonos hydrillicola CCALA 1050
GCTTTCAGCAGAAAAGGTTCTAATTTAGAAGGATGCTTAGAGGGATTGAAAAAATTATTTAAATGGGAATAAAACTTTGGACTCCCTTCGGGAGATTCGCCTGTTAGAAGAAAGTTGCGGTTAAGATCAATATTTTCTTCATTCCAACGACGTAACCAAGCGAATCCATACGGGTTGAGAGCATGAATGAAAATTAGTCGGCCTTGAATACTTTCCTTGCGGTAGGTTTTACTTAGAAGCTGGTCGAGAAAAGCCAACTGAACAGCAGATCCGAAGAATCCTTCCACGCCATGTAAACCACTTGAGATTATAGTCACTCGGTTTGAATGATCGTTTCCGCAGAATGCTATATCAATGGTTAAGTCATTACCGTTCGCATCTAGTTGCTTTATAGAGTGAGATTCTGTATTCCACCCTAATGTATTGGCAAGAGAGTGAAATCGGGACTTCGCGCAAGCGTAATCAGGTGAAAATGCTTCAGCAAGAGAATTCATCATTGGGAGCATCTCAGTTTTTAAAACGGCTCAAACCGCCCTTGAGTAGCAATGGAACAGGAATGTACGCTAAGCCGAAAACACGTGCCATGCATGGGTTTGATCCACAGTCTTTTTTCAGGGGTATTCCTGTGATAACAATTTTTATCACAGGAAAAATCCTCTCAAAGCCTTAATTCTCGCTGAAAATGAGGCATTGAAGAAGGTAGAAACTTTATCGTTATCACAGGAATCAGTCCTTAGCGTACATTTTGGCTCCAATGCTACTTGCACCCCCAAACCGACAATAGTCCATTGAGGTAGGCACAGCTTCGGGGCTAGGACTTGAGGGACATTTTCTCGCTATTTTCGCGACCGCCTGACTATGTTCTTGAAGTGCTTGCTTTCGTTCTGGAGTCATCACTAGATAAATACACTTATTTACTTATCCTGACTGATTTTCGCCCTCTTTGCAAAAAACTGGGTGATCTCTTCATCATTTAGGTATAATGCTGCTACCTACTAATAGAGTATATAAAATGGACGAAGTATTTCAACGATTTTTGCTGACTTTCTACACTATAGTGTATGGTATTATTGTCTCTCAATTTTTTTCAGGATGGGAAAACCTGATTAGATTTCGAGATAAAATTCGTCTTTATAATATCCATCTATTGTGGACAATTTTAGCTTTTCTCTTCGTTATTCAAAACTGGTGGGGTTTATGGCGTTATAAGGACTATTTTAGTCAAAATTTTATTTGTTTTTTCTTGATTCTTCTAAATCCTATTGTTCTTTATTTATCAACACTTTTTCTTTTTTATAAATATAATAATGAAAAAGAATTTGATTACAAGAAATTCTTTTTTGAAAATCAAAAAATAATCTTTATTTTGTTTCCTCTTCTTATTATAAAGCTTGGTTTTGACTCTTTTTTATTACGCAATGTAGAGATAATTTCTTTGGAAAACTTGCTCCGAATAATAGCGTCATTCCTCCTTTTTTGTGTAAGTTTTATTCCACAAAAGTATGATTATTTTCACTGGCTGTTTATTTTTATAGTTGTGGTACTTTTCTTATTGTTTACACGTCTGTTTACATGGAACATTTCACTTCTGGTTTAATTTTAGAATGTGAATGTTTAGAGGGTGTTTGAAAAGCTGGATAGCATGTAAAAAGCTATCTCAGTATATGTCACTATACCCAAAACTTATCAGGCTCTGGAAGCATAACCGAGAATTTCAGTGCTTGAATGTCACTATACCGAAAAGTTTTCAGGGACTGGAAGCATAACCAAGTATTTTAGTGCCTGACACCCTTATTATTGCCTTAGTTGATTTTCAGCAAGTCCTAACATAAGAAACATAAGTTGGTTCTTGGCAGATTTTGGTGATCAACACCATTTACAACAACGAAGTTTCAAGACTTTTCGGACTCATCACTTTCAGGAGATGTGATTAAGGTTCTGTGAGAAGACGCGTATTGCTGGGTGTAGAAGATTCTTTCAACTCTTTTATGAAGTTATCTAGCGCACGGCTAGCAGTTTTGTACTGTGGGGAAGTTGTGGCAACCTTGCTCTTACCAGTTAGGAGGGTTTTGAGAATGCGCGAGCGCACAGCTTCATAAAGCAGTACGCCAGTTATTAGCCGTAAACAGCAACCTAACAGATAAACATGAATCCGCCCTGCACTAGATGGATGCCTAAACCAAGAAGGCAATTTCCTGGCGAGTGGCATCCATCTACAGGTTTTCTCTAACCCAGCGTTCCACTAATTCAGACCTAGAAACACCAGCTTTAAAAGCGGCTTGAGAAAGTTTATTAATGGCTGTGGGGGTAAGTGTCAAGTTCAATTTCTCCTTTGCCTCTTCATGTATAATTGGTGCACCTCTTCTTCGTGCCTTACCTCTTAGGTAGCCTTTAGGCATTTTATAGCCTTTTTTAGGCTCTGGTGTCTTTCCCATATCTGTAACTATTACTGTGTAAGTGTTCCATATATACGCCTTATCTAGAATTCAAACATTTCTGTCGTTCCCAATGCAATGATTGGAGAACAACAGAAGACTAGAAAAGCTATAACTCAAGTTATTTATTAGTTTAGTTTATACGCCTAAAATACGCCTAGTGGCAGCGCAGTACATTTATACTGCGTTTTTTTGTAACTTTGTACTGCGCTTTTGGGATGATTACATCGACGATAAAATTCCAAAATTCCTTTGCAGCAAAGGTTTTACCAACTAAATACCTGCCTGCTGATTTAAGTATAAGTAATCCCACCATGTTTAATTTTAGCGTTCCTCTACTGAAAAACGTGGTACAATTAATTATCAGAAACAACAGAATATCTTATATTTCGTTCATACGCCTTGACAAAAATGAAAAAAACTGCCTCGAACACCTCCAACAAGACTATCAATCAAGTTGCAGAACAAAATGTATTTACACTTTATTCTGCGTATTTACTTGAGCCTAAAAGTGCAAAATTAAACACAAAGACCACCAGTATCCTAGTACGTTACTTAGTTCCTGCAATAGGAGGACCTGTTCCTAAAGGAGTGAGAGCAACCCCAGAGGAAATTAAAACTGCTTTGGATTTTCTTCAACAATATCCCCCCAGCTTTCTTCTAGAAGCTCCTCAGCTTTTAGAACAAGTTTTCTCACAAAAGGAAATGGATAAAGACACCAAAAGGTCGTTTCGCTCAACAATCAATCTCTTTGTCAATTGGGCTATTGCTAAAGAATATGTACAGGCACCTGAGAAAAAGCAGTCAGAGCCAAAAGAACAAATACAATACATCCAGTTTAGAGCTCCTAGTGGGCAAGGAAAAGTTAAAACCAATAACTATCATGGGGGGAGTAATAAAGAACCTTGGGCTTTAATGGCAAAAAAACGCGGTGAAGGACTAGTTTACCCAGGCGATTATATTAACAAGGATCTTGAATCGGAATTATCCGACTTTGAAGATTTTAGAATAGATCGATACAACTGCGCCAAACGAACTATAGAAATAGAATTGAAGTCTATACATCAAATCCTTGGCTGGTTACACAGAGCTAAGAAAATTCCATTGGAAGAGCTACGTTTGACTACAATTATTCCTCATGCTCATCTCATAATTTCTAGGGAGGAATGTTTAAAGAAAAAAAATTTTGACTACAATCTACAGATTTCTAAAAAAGCTATGGCAAGAGAAAACGCTTTTGCAGAAGCTAATTTCACAAAAAACTTAATTTTGGAATATCTCAATTTTATTGGAGGAACACCAAGAAATAAAGAGCGGATCGTTAAATCTGCAATTGCATTGGCTAAGTATATTTTTAGGGAGGAAATTGGAAAGGATGATTATCCCAAGGAACAAGATATTCCTATGATTTCTAGACTCCAGCAATTGAGCCAGATTTTAAATAAGCAACAAAAAACCACATCAGCTACTATTCCCCATCATCGTAAAAGCGTTCCTTGGGAAGATGCACTGCAAGTATTGGAGAAATTAAGAATTCGAGCTAATACTCATGTTTGTCGTGTAAGTCAACAAGGAGGGAGATACATTTACTCTCGCCAAAGAAGGGATAATGGCATTATTGATGACCTTCAACATTTCCTTTCTCTTGGCTTTATGACTCTTATGCCTCCTGATAGATCCAGAACTTACTATGAACTGGAAATTGATAAAACTTTAGTTCAAGGTATTTATCAAGGTGGATTATTTATCCCAAAAAAAGAAATGAATAATCCATCTCAGGCTCTTTGGTATATACACTTAGAGCCAGAAAGTTACAAGACAGGAAGAATTTATGGTGAATGGTGGGGACAAGTCCCAAATGCACGTTTTGGAGATGGCACAACTTTTTATGAATATATTGATAAATGGCTGACTGAAGGTAGAGAATTTGAGCAAAAGTGCAACCATAAATTCTTTTTTAGGGGTCCTCGTAATTACGAGCCGCTCAACTCAGGAGATTGGCGACAGCGCATAAAAAATATTTTTGTGCGAGAGACTGGCAAGCCAGTTACTGCAAAGGAACTACGGAAAATGTATGTTACCTATCTCAAAGATAGTGGTGCGTCAGAAGCTGAACTAGAAGCTGCTGCCTACGCTATGCACCATTCACGCCAGATGCAATCGCAGATCTACGATGAACAAGACCGTATGAACAAAATGGCTCCTATCCTCGATTTCAATGAGCGGGTTTGGCAAAAAGTTTTATCTAGCAGTTAAGTAACCTGACGGTCGAAGTTCGCTCCTAGATTCGTGCTGAAAGTTACAGCCTGATCTAGGGTTGGGTGAAACATGAACAAAACTGGGTGCGATTATACCCTTTTAGGTAAAGTAGATGGTCGTGATGCCTCTCAAGATTATCTTCGGAATTTCCTCGCACACCTGAAAAAAAATTCCACATTCTGGTATAATCCGATTTGACAAAATCAAAGTCAATAACGAAGCTTATTGACTTTGACAAAAATCAATCTTTGGTGTATACTTCGATCCTCACTTTGCCATCAACATTTCCTCAATTGACGTGGCTTAAATGGTCCACTTGGGGCGATCGCATTCTTGCTCCTCACCCAAATTCCCTCCGGGGTGATGCTGGTAATTGTCATCCTCTTGTCCTTTAGCTTTGGGCAATCCATTACATATACTTCATCCCCTTTCGCAAAGCCTTGTGAGGGGGAGGGGTTCTCGTCAGATGAAGACTGAGAAGTACAAAACCCTCCCCCCCCTGTTAGGTGAGGTGTTAGGTGACTTTGGTTTATGGCTGTATCGCTTACAGGACAAGAGTTTTCATCACCTAACACATGCCCAGTACTTTCACAGCTGTTAGGTGACTTTTGGGTAAGTGTTAGGTGACTGTTAGGTGAGCAGGATTCATGTGCAGTAAGCTTTTCAGTCTCATTCCTAACACTTAGTTGGGAGAACTGGGAGAGGGGGGGTTGTGCAACTTTTTCAAGGTTCTCTACTGTTTCTTGTTGGGTGTTAGGTGAAAAATTATTCTCCCAGAAATAGACTTTAGACTTACTAGTCTTGCCTCTTCTCTTGCTGATAATGCCTCTTTGTACCATTCGGCTCAATACTGTATACAGACTATCCCCACCTCCTACCTTTTCTCTAATTTCCTGTACCTCAAAACCGACACTAGGACGTTGCTGGAGTAGATCCAAAACCCTTTGCTGTAGTGACTGATTTTGTTTTGCAACATCTGGAGATTCCCCAACACGCCCAAGGTTGAGCCACTGCCCGTTTGTATTATCAAAGCGAACCGTTAGCGTGCTCGGTTCAAATAGCCTTGTTTTAGGCATTGAAAAAATCCTGTTTGGATCAGAATCGTCTTTAGACGCCTTTTCCAAGCGCCAATGAACTGATACATTACCGGGAATAGCAGTTGACCCAGAGGATCTGCTTACTCCGGCAAGATTCGTATCCTTGTTGTCGTGATGTACCCACAACAACGATCCATATCGAATGACTAGCCTTTCAACCTCTTTCAACCAATGCCCAACCAGTTCTGATTTTTCCTCAAGTCCTAGCGGGTAACAAATCGTTGTACGGATGGAGTCGATAATTACTAGGTCTGGCTTTGTCTCAGAAAGCCATGTTTCTAGTAGATCCAAGTCTTTAATGGTCCAGGCAGCCATATTACCTGTCTGCCCGATGACTTTCCAATTCGGGGTATCTTCATCAAAGCCGCGATCACTCAGGTAGCTAGCTGTAACATTTAGCGGTTGATCAGAGTTTATGATCAGTACCTTACCTTGCTTAACCTGTTCTCCTAGAAACAATCCACCAGTTGCAACGGCATAGGCTAGATCGATACTTAAAAGAGACTTGCCCGTACCAGGCAAACCAGAAACCATTGCGCTCATATGTCGTGGTAAGAAGCCGGGAACCAACCAATCTAGATTTTTGCTTTCAAGATTAAACAGCTCTTTTGGGGATATGAGTCTGGGTTTCTCAGCACTTTGCCGTTCTGCGAACCGGATAGCATGGCACTGTTGGTCAAACTCTCGGTTGGTAATTCGATACCTGCTAGTGATCCGGTTGCGCTCTGTAAACTGACGAGCTAGATCCGTCTCCCGTAGGTATGCCTGAATTTCTAGCGTCAGCTTCGTTGATTGCAGTGAGCGCCGCAACGGGGGCAAAACCTGGCGCTCCCAAAAGCTAAAGGATAGCCCAGATTCCTCCCTCAACTCCTCTAGTTGCAATGATTCTTCTAACTCATCAAGTCCTGATTGAATAATTTGTTTGGCTTGTTCTACTGCCTCCCTTTTGGTAAGTTTTGGTTTTTCGCTCTCGCTTTTGTCAACGGGTTGATCTGTACCAAGCCGTCTTTCAACTTCTCGCTTAAACTCTTCTTCAAGTGTGTCCACTAGCTTGTTCCAGTCGTACGAACTCTGGTTGCATCTTTCTCTTAATGTACCCAGTTCTATCGACCTTTGAGGCTCTGGCAGAAGAGCGATCGCTAATCTCGCAATATCAGCTGCTTCTCGTAGTGTAAGTTTTGTTTCATCTTTTAAAGCTGCCCACTCTGAGTATGGTCGTGCAAATTCTATGATGCTAATTGTGAACTCTCGCGCTGTTACCTGGTCGCTTACCAAGTTCTCCAGATAATTGTTTACGCTATGTACCAAGCACTCTCCAGAAGAAGCAGCAATGCGCCACGCAATAGCTTTAATTTGAGCTTCTGGAGTTCCCTTTTCTACCAAAATGTAATGTTCGCCTGGGGCCAGATCGCTGTCTCCTTTCCCGTATTCTACTAGCTGGAACAACTCATTATTTAAACGGTGTGCTGTTAGTAGGTTACTAACCCATAGCGTAGGGTAAGTGATTGCTGACGCTTGCATTCCTAGTGCGATCATGCTGCACCTCCCTTGTTGCAATAGCAATTGCGAGGGAGAAGAGAATTATGTCTTTCAAAAAGCTCTTCGTGGTGCTTTGCTTGAGCAGAGGCTACTGCACTTGCTAATTTAAATAAGCCAAAAGCATTTCCGGTGGCTGCTTGATAAAAAATAATCCACTGCTGGGTATATAAAATTACAAGAAAAGACTTTATTAAGCACTTTGTTAAGAAGTGGTTGACTATTGGTTGACGTGTGACATAATAAGGGATAGAGAAAAAGCCATTCTCTTCGATTAGCCGTTTCTGTCTAAGTAAGGTACCAGCGTATTTCTCCGTATTGAAATCTTCTGGTGCTGCTGAAAAGAAGAGGAAGAAAGTGGTAGTCTGGATGAGATTACCTGATTGCAGGTTTTTTTTCATATTTTTAATTCTTCTTTTTGATTTTTCCCCAGGTGGAACTGGGGCTTTTTTTTGGCTCAGTGAAAATATACTACATTGCTGTTTCTGTTTTCACACTGTTCTGCGGGTTTTGCAAAAGAGACAATGTTGTCAGATCAGAAGCTGCAAGCACATTTCCAGTTTTTATATCAACCTAACTCCCTTGGTAAAATGCACAATTCTTAACGTAGTTAAAACCGATTCACGCCGTTGCAACGGCTGCATCTGGCTTGGGCTTTCTCTCGAAGACTTGAATGTTTGGTTCCGATAGCACAAAGCCGTTTTCAGTTGCCTCGCCCATCTTGCCAGCGATCGCAGCCACCCATTGGGGAAAGTTAGCTTGAGCATCGGTGAGCTTCTTCCACACTTTTGGCTTAACAGTTACGCTAACAATGCGATCGCCACAGTCAATGTCAAATTCCTGCCACCCATTTTCTACGGTTTTAGCTTGGGGCAGTTCGTTGATTTTGATTGTCAATTCCAATTTTCCTAAAATCATAAATTATTCTCCTCACGCCGGTGAATACTACCTTCAAGAGCGATCGCGTAGCAGCCTCAAAATTTCATCTATACTCGCATTCAAATTTCTAATATCAGCTTTCATCTCCCTGATATCGGCTTTTACCTCTCGCATATCCGAGGCTAATCCTGTAGTTAGTGTAAGATTTCTGGCTATGGCAACCTGGGATGTACCAATGGTTCCGGCTTGAATTTTTAGGTTGGTTACATCTTCAGTGAGGTCATTTAGCCTGGTGTAAATATCGTCAAATCTAATGTCGTCGCTCATGCTGCCCCCTTACGCTTTTCGGGTGAGTGGGATTCGTCTTCTTCTATTTTTTTTACAGACACTATTCCCGCGCTGCAAAACTGAACTAATAACCAGTTACTAGAGGGTTTGTCCAGTCCAGGCAGTAAACGAAAATTAAAAAATTCCTGCCACACTTCGACCCCATACCGAGAGACAAAAGCGCTTTCCAGTTGCCGAAACAGGGTGTAGTTTCGATCACTGATAGCAGTCAGCATGGTAATTAATTCACTTACTGGGATTTGGGTAGCTGTTGCTTGTACTTCAGTCATGCTGGGTAATCCTCAAAAATACAAATGATTGGGAACGGTTCACGTCTGGTATTAATGATTTGAATTAATTTCTTACCTTTACTTCTAGCAAGCGCGAAACAGGCTAATTCTGTATCCGCTGATGACCAGTCCCAAGTTTGCTGTAACTGGGTCCCATTCCTCCCCAGATTTTTCCGGGTCGTCATTGGGTGTACCAGTCATGCAGCCTCCCGTCGCGATACAAGAGCCAGTGGCAGCGATGGTAGTGCAACTGGGTCAATAGTGCTTGCGTTCATCCGCCTCCTTCTTGTCTTTCATTTCAAAGTACTTTGTTATGACGCTTGCTCCTCACTTGTAAGAAGTCCTGGAGGAGCGTTTGATTTCACCCAGTCGCTTATTAGCAATTGGGTTACGTCGCTCATGTTTAGCCCCTTCCAAGTACATATAGTGTCAAATTGTCGCTTCAAATCTGAATCTATCGAAACTGTTAACCTATCCGATTTTGCTTTTTTAGCCATTAGTTGAGCAATCATACCACTATTACTATCTTCTCACTCACTCCTTGAAATTTCATTAACTGTCTACAATGTGATTGCTCACATAGTCACATGTCTGTTATAGTAGCACTATACCCACAAAAAGCCCAAAAACCTTACCACACGGGATTTACAGCAGTGCCGCGTTAAGGTTTTGCGCCTATTCATGGAGTGTGACCATCACTGAACATCGACACTGCCCATCCAAAATCCTTAGTAAGCAAATATCCACCGTGCCTGATTTGACCGTAAAAATTCACCTTATATAAGCCGTTGCATTTTGGTTGTTGCAGCATAACTAGTGCTGTTGCACCCAGTTGCAACAGCAGCAACAGCGCAACACCCGATTTTTTCGTGCAACAAGCCCCAAACCCAAAAAAACCTCTATACCCATTCAATTAAGCACAACGGTACGCAAGTATTGATTTGTGTCAGTGCTGTGTGATTTTAAATTTTGTTAAGCGTAGGACAAGAAAAATGCCTAAAAAGACGCAAGCAGATGAAGCGGTTCTGCCAGACGAGCAAACTAAGCTTAAGAAGCCGCGAAATGTCGTCCCCAAAGAAGTAATCACATTGATATTAGACGCAGCTCGCTCCAGCATCAAGTTCACCGCGATTTTTCAAGGTAAAGTAATCAACTGCCCGAAGCTTCCTTCGGTCTTTGCAGAGCTTGAAAACCCTCTGCATCAAGAGCTAGGGGCTTTTTCTGTGGGGTTAAAGCCAAAAGAAGTGCCACAAGAGGAGAAAGCAAAAGACGAGATTAAGCATTATGTGGTAGGAGATCGCGCCACACTGGAAATTAATCCAGTTGCAATGACCCAAGGACATGATCACAAGATTGATTACTTTTACCTGTTGGCACTTGGGGCGATTAGCTCAATTCCTAACCTGTATGAATGCTCTTCTGGGACTTCCGAGACATCCAGAACGCTAACCCTTAAAATGGTCGTTCTCTCATTGGGGGATGGTAAGGCACTGTTGGATCAGCTTAAACAGTGCCGTTGGATGAAGGTAAACGGCATTAAATATCGGCTTAACTTCCTCCTTAATCACAGTTTGTACTTTGCTGAGGGCTACGGTTCTGCGGTTTGGGCTAAGAAGTTTCTCAACCTGGAACCGCTTAATCCGACTCACAGGGATGTAACTGTATTTGATATCGGCTATGGAACTGCCTGCCAGACCGATTACGTTTGCTATGGTGAACTGCCCTTAAAAAGATTCGTGGAGACAAACGGCGGCGGGGGACTAGGCAGCTTAGTCACATTCCTTTCAAGAGCAATGGCAAGAGGGGATTCAAGCAGACTTATCCCCATTTCAGAAGTTCGCCAAATTCTAGAGGATTCTAAGTTTGAGGATGGAAAAGCCAGAGCGATCGCCAATGATGGACGCGACGTATCAGAAGCACTTGAGAGAGCCATTCAATGGTGGATGACCGATAGCCCGTTATCTTTCGCCCTAGATTCAGTCAGCTTAGCATCACGTAGACAGCCCGTAGTTCTTGTGGGGGGAAGTTTTCGCATTCCAGCAATTAAGGAAAAGATTAAACAGAGGTTAGAGAGAGGGGGTGCAATAGATAGTAATCTTCTGTTCCCTGAAAATCCTGAAAGTCTCTCAGTACAAGGAATGGTAGAGCTATTTAACGAGAATCAGAAACCACAATTAAAGGTAGTAAAAGATGGGGATTCAAACAAACAAGAGACTGAATTACAACGTGCCACAGAGATTAGTGAACCAAATCAGGATAGTGGCAGCACAACAGGGGATGGAGCCTTATTACTGGATTCACAAAGTGCTTGAAAAAGCCGTCAGAGAAACTTTTACCAACTCGGAGAAATAGCATGATTTACATAAGAGAAGACGGGACACAACTTAGCTGGAAACAGTACCACGAGTATTTATTAAAAGAAGAGCCGGATAACTTAGAGGCGCTCGTCAGGACAAGGCTACGGCTTTTAGCCCAGCAAGAAGACGACCCAGAGTATTACTACGAATTAATTGAGGAATTGATCGGCATGGTTCAAGACGGGAGAATTGGCAATCCTGGTTTTGATGATGACCAAGCATCTGCGATCGCCCTTGAGTTCGTTAAACGTAATAACCTTCAGCAACGATTCAGTGATATTCCAGCACTTTCAGGAGATAACATGGTTTACACAAAAGACGACGGAACGATGGGATTTAGCTGGCAGAAACAATATGATTATCTACTGGCTGAGCATCCCGACCAGTTAGAAGAAATTGTAGACGCACGGCTTGAAGTTCTTGCCCTTGAGCATCCCGATAAAGCATCCTATTACAAAGGACTACGCTCTGAGCTATCCGCAAAAATTAACTCCGCATGGGATAACGATCAGGACTTCGGGTGGGTTCAATGTTGTAGAACCACAAAAGCGTTTGTGAAAGAAAGAAACTTGATGGGGCTTTTTGACGATGTTCCCGCCCTCTCAAGCGAAATTGACCAAGAGATGGACGAGACGAATCATCCTGATGATCCTGATTTTGACGAGGACGAAATCAGAATTAACTTTACAGGTGATGACCTCAACCTCGACCAGTGGCTAAACCTTTAAGGACAAAACATGAAGCGTGTTGTTATTCGTACTCGCACCGAAGAGAAAAGCGACGGCGAGATCGCCACCTTTACAGAACGAATAGAGGAATCAAGTAATTCTGGATTACTAGAAGCGTGGGGATTTCTAGCACTCATAATGAGCACAATTCTCCTTACGTTGGCAACATATCGCGTCGTTTCATCAATTAATCAACCACAGGACAATAATTATGGCTTTCAAACAGGACAAACGAAATAATACCAATGCTCTAGCACGTTCCGAAAGAGGACAAATAACAACTAAAAATGGGAATTTAAAAAGCAGTGAGACTTTCACCATAGACCGCACAACTTTAATGCAAAACATCCTCCCTCCTGGTGGCGAACAGTTGATGCAGGAAATCTCTAAAGGGTTAGGGATAGACCTACTGGACCCCAAGGGATGGAGCAAAGAGCAAGTTATCAACGCCAAAAAACTTGCAGCAGAACTTGACGAAAAAATGATCATGATGCAGGAATTAATGCCCGCCGTCATGAAATTTTTGGAATTTCAAGTTTCGGTTGCTGAGTTTCATGCTGAAGTTATGGTCGAAACTTACAAAGCTAAATGTAGCGAACTGCAAACAGAAACACTTCAAACTGCAAACAAGGCAAAATTGAAACCACATTAGCTGCAAATAAGGGTGGTCTCAAAACCACATTAGCTGCAAATGAAACCAGATTATTTGCAAACA
>NZ_JAAKGC010000437.1 GCF_017591665.1 Aetokthonos hydrillicola CCALA 1050
AGGCGCTTATAGCCAAAATTTTAATCATCAGACCTAAAAGGCAGTAAATAATGGCTGTAATCTTATCCCAGCAAGGATTTCAAGCTTATTTTTCAACATATTTAGCACGCTAAGTACGCAAGAACCGCTAAAAATCCCTTTACAAATAATAAGAGGGATCAACTTCAGATTCGTCATTACTATTTCGCTCTGCTTGAATTGTCTGCATCATTTCCTGAAAATCTGAATCGTCTTTGAAAACACCCGCAAATTTGAGCCAAGCAGGTTCTGAAGCCTGAACTGGCACATCCCAGGAGATTGTTTCAATATGCTTAAGCCGTTCTAAAAATTTAGCTTTAATTTGGGTAATAGCTTCTTCTCGTGTTTGTGCTTCTACTCGACAGTCGGGCAACTCAAATACAGAAGCAGCAACAAGTCGGTCGGCAAGATTTTCTAGTATAATTGTTACCTTCAGATTTGCGGACGGTTGGGATTGGCGTACATTTAGTATCACCATTTTTAAAATACGACCCTTAAGTGCTTTTCCTATTCTATCCTAAGAAAAACCTCGCCCAGATATCGAGGTTACGAGCGGTTTACAGTTCGTTACAGAGTTAGGTTTATTTGCGCCTACCTACTTAATCTAAAAGCTGCTGTAAATCCACAGCAGCTATAACATTTGCAAAATCTTCTCTATTTTTTGCTTTCGCTCTTTACTCAATAGCGCGATCGCCAACTTAAATAAAGTATACGGCACACCAAATAAAGTTCCTAAATATGTACGTAATATACTCCAAGAAAATATGATTCGTGAAATAGGAGATACACTCCAAAATCTATTAACTGAACACACCATCTCATCGCCTAATGCTGTGACTTCATGCCACCATCCTGCTGGAATATAAAGAATTTCTCCTTGATTAAGAATCAACTCAGTTTTATACTGAAGTGCTTGTTTCATTTTAGGAAATGTATCGAAATCAGGACTTTCAGGATAAACCTGACTAAACCAAGAACGTAACTTAAAACCGTAGCGTAAATGAATATAGACTGGAAAAGGATAAAGATTATTTGTTTGAGAAGGTGGAAAAAGGACTACTTTTTTTGCCCCATGTAGCTGCATTAGTGTTCCATCAACTGAGTCATAAT
>NZ_JAAKGC010000438.1 GCF_017591665.1 Aetokthonos hydrillicola CCALA 1050
AAAAAGCATTCAAAACCGCCCAGGTAAGACCTTTTCAAGTATCCTTGCTGGTCATGCGTGGGCGGTTTTGACACTCGCCTTCAGTCCAGATGATAAAATTCTAGCGACTGGTAGCGATGATAACACAATTAAATTGTGGGAGGTAGACACTGGTCACGTTATCTGTACACTTCTAGACCATTCTTGGTCAGTCACGACAGTAACTTTTAGTACTGATGGACAAATGCTGATTAGTGGAAGTAGGGACAAAACCATTAAACTTTGGAAAGTAAGCACAAAACAAAAGATTGCGACTTTCTCTGGTCATCTGGACTCTGTATCCGCCGTTGCTGTTAGCCCTGTTGCACAGCTTATTGCTAGTGCCAGCAGGGATAATACAATTCGGCTTTGGGAGCTTTAACAGTTATCAGTCATCAGTTATCAGTTATCAGTCAAGAATCATGTGTTTATCCAGGATGAAACACCGATATAGTGTGGTGTTAACTGATAACTGTTCACTGTTCACTGTTCAGTGTCTTAGGCGCTACCTGTAAATGTAACTTCTGGAAATTTCAACTGAGCCTCAGCCATTGGGCGGTTTCGGCCTTCCTCTTGCCAGTAGTTAATAACTTCTGTAGCCTTATTAAGTAACTCCACCCGATCTAATTCATTGATCCAGTGTTTTGATTCTAGCTCCTTTTTTAACTCTTCCCAGGCATCATTCCTGGGCCAGAAAAAGTACTTGGTTAAAGGACTTGTGCCTTTACCTACTACTTGATCTACCGCCAAGGCGACGTTCTCATCTAACCACAAAATTTTTAAAATGAACTTGGACAATCACACCTCCGGGAATATCCGGGCAACACATATTAATCTTTGCGATCGCTTATTCTAACGCAATAGTCTCACATGTGAGCAAATTTAACTAATTAACTAATATGAAAGTAATTGTCGTTTTTGACATTGACGGAGTTGTGCGGGATGTTGGTGGCTCGTATCGGCGTGCTTTAGCTGATACCGTACAGCATTTTACAGATCATGCTTATCGCCCAACGTCAGAGGATATTGACCAACTTAAATCTGAAGGTACGTGGAATAATGATTGGGAAGCATCCCAAGAGTTAATTTATCGCTACTTTGAAAC
>NZ_JAAKGC010000024.1:0-77796 GCF_017591665.1 Aetokthonos hydrillicola CCALA 1050
AACCCCTGTTATTCTGTTGCAACTATAGAACCTGAACAAGTATTTTTGTTATCAGAAAGGGAGACAATTTGGCTAAGCGATCGCCTTTCTTGTAGTTTAGCTGGTTTAATCGATAGCAATCTCAGTATTGATGAAATTCTTGACACCATTGAAAAGTCTCTACTGCAAGATCCAAAATCTTTTGAAGAAGCTGCTACCTTTTTCCAAGAAGTTTTCAATGTCAGTATTAAAGCCCAATATGCTTTGTTCCATTTGGAACAAAAGGGTTATCTTGTCAAACCAGATCACTCTTTACCATCGCATTTAAATATTTTTTGTCATCATCTTAATATTGCTCCCACAGTAGCCCATCAAAGATTGCGATCAACTAAGGTAGCAGTAAAAGCATTAGGTTTGGTTGCTGCATCTGATTTGATTGCTGTGCTTGAATCTCTCCAAATTCAAGTAGCAGACGTTGGTGACTTGACAGTAGTGTTAACTGATGACTATCTCGCGCCTGAGTTAGATGAGTTCAATCAACAAGCTTTAAAATCCCAATCTCCCTGGATGTTAGTTAAACCATTGGGAACAATAGTCTGGCTTGGCCCTTTATTTGATCCTAAAAAAACTGGGTGTTGGGAATGTTTAGCCAAGCGTTTGCGAGATAACAGACCAATTGAAGGGTTTATTCAGAGACAAAAGCCCATTTCTCCTTCTTTAACACCTCCTTTAGGGTTTTTGGCATCTACTGTACAAACTGCATTAGGAATGGCAGCCACTGAGGTGTTTAAATGGATTGTCCAAGGGGAAAACAAACAATTAGAAAACAATCTAATCGCTTACGATACGATCGCACTGCAAACTCAAAATCATGGCTGGGTGAAACGTCCTCAATGTTCTAGCTGTGGAGAGATGGTAAATAAGTTAACCAAAAACCCCCTACCGGTTGTTTTAGGACACCGCCAAAAAACCTTTACAGTCGATGGAGGACACCGTATTTGTTCGCCACAAGAAACTCTCAGGAAATATCAACATCATATTAGCCCCATTACCGGGGTTGTGCGAGAACTGAATAAAATTCCTGGGAATGGATTAACTCACAGCTACGTTGCCAAACATCATTTTCACAGTATATTTGATGATTTCAACGGCTTGCGCCAAAATTTAGGGGGAAGAAGCGCAGGGAAAGGTAGGACTGATTCTCAAGCTAGAGCTAGTGGTTTCTGCGAAGCGATCGAGCGATATTCTGGGGTGTTTCAAGGGTATGAAATTAGAGAAAAAGCCAGTTACCAACAAATGGGGGATAAAGCGATTCACCCCAATGCTTGCATGAACTTTAGTCAAAAACAATACCAAAATAGAGAGCAATGGAATGTTGAATGTCAAGGCTGGTTTCAAAAAGTCCCCGAACCTTTTGATGAGGAAAGAGAAATTGACTGGACTCCTGTTTGGTCTTTAACCCATCAGGAATTTAAGTATCTGCCAACGGCTTACTGCTATTATGGCTATCAAGCGGACTATAAACCCGACTGTTGGGCTGATTCCAATGGGTGCGCGGCGGGTAACACTATCGAAGAAGCTATTCTGCAAGGGTTTATGGAGTTAGTAGAGCGTGATGCTGTCGCCTTATGGTGGTATAACTCTCTGCAAAAGCCGCAAGTTGATTTAGATAGTTTCGACGAGCCTTATTTTCACAGTCTAAAGCAATATTATCAAACTATTAATCGGGAACTTTGGGTTTTAGATATTACTAGCGATCTCAATATTCCTGTCTTTGCTGCTATTAGTCGCAGAAGCGATGATCCCAAGGGGGTCGCGCGGAGCGATCGCGAAGTAGAAGATATTGTTTTGGGTTATGGCGCTCATTTCGATGCCAGGATTGCTATTAGTCGAGCCTTAACGGAAGTAAACCAAATTTTACCTAACGTTTTATTTTCCAAAGCTGATGGAAGTACTCAATATCCCCCGTCAGCAGATCCCTTGGCAGTAGATTGGTGGAAAACCGCAACTTTAAGCAATCAACCTTATTTAGTTCCAAGCCAGAGAATTGCTGCTAAAGTCAGTGGCGATTATCGCCAAATGGCAACTGACGATTTACTCGAAGATGTCAAGCTCTGTCAACAAATCGTTGAGAACAATGGTTTAGAAATGCTGGTTTTAGATCAGACTCGTCCCGATATAGGACTTCACGTTGCCAAGGTAATCGTTCCTGGAATGCGCCATATGTGGAAAAGGTTAGCGCCAGGACGGCTTTATCAGGCTCCGGTGACAATGGGTTGGTTGCCAAAACCACTGTCAGAAGAGCACCTCAACTCTTTTCCCATGTGGATGTGAGGGGTAATTCATTGCGATTGAAGCTCACATTCCGTACCCTCAAATGTCACAACCTGAAGGAAAGAATAAAAGCAGCGAGTTCTTTTTTAACTAATTGATAACATGCCCTAAGATTCATTGAAAAATTATGCGACCTAAAGTAATACTAGCTTTAATTCCTATTTACTTTCTTCTTGGTAGTTGCAAAAATGACGATTTAGTAGCAGCTAAGTCATTTGCTGCTTTATCCGAAAGCCTAGCAAACGCTAACAAGAAAATATCGGCTGATATTTATGCTTCCTGCGCTCGATCTGCAAGTTGGATAGCTCTAGGAACAGCCAAGAGTCGAGAAAATCAGCAAAAACAATTAGATACGTGTAATGACCAATTCCGTCGCAATTCACAAAATACCGAAATTGCTGGCAGTGTTTTAGTCAATTATGTTGCAGCAGTTGGAAATTTAGCGACCAAAAATGAAAATGGCTTTAGTCCTAAGATCAACCAAATTTCAGAAACTTTAGGCAATATTAACGTCAAGGGGCAGACAATAATTAAGGAAAATGCTCGTAAAGCAGGATTTCAGATTGTTGATTTTATTACTAATCTTCTAGTGAATGATTTTCGGCGGCGTAATTTGAAACTCGCTATTATCTGCACAGATAAAGATATTCAGGAATATTCTGCAAGCCTGTCCAATCTCATTGATTTATCCTATACAAACTATTCACTTGATACAGAAATCGAACATATTAATAAATATTTTGGTTACTATATAGGTCAAGTGAATCCACAATTAACAAAATTATCAGACTCAAAAGATAATCCACAAGGTTTTAACACACTTCAAGAAAGACAAACTTTCTTAGAAGAACAACAGCGAGCAGAAATTAACAAAGTTATTGAACGTAAAAAGGAGGGTGCGGCATATGTAGCAACTATTCGTTCTACCGCAGATTTTCATCACAAATTGAAACGCATTTTCAATGGAAATCAGGAGGAAATTTCACCTAAACAAATTCAAAAATGTGATAAGTATCGCTCCAACCGTGAAAGCCAAAATGTTCAAGGTATTGATAGACAGAATGATTCCTGGAATCAAGAAATTACTAGCTCAGAGTTAAAGCAAGCTAAGAAAGCGACCAAGGAATACATTGACAAAGTTACCCCTCTACTTCAGGAAATTCAAGATTAATTAACAATCTAACCGTTTGGAAATTAAGGAAAGGTAAATTATGGCTAATAATCAAAACTTAAAAAATATCCTTAACCCTGTAGATGAAGCAATTACTCGTGCTAAAGAATCTCCATATTATGTAAACCTTAATAATTCAGAATTGCAAAAAGCAAATGATAAATTGGAAGAATTGGAAAGAATAAAAAGTAAGATAATGGGTAAGATATTTGAGCAAGAAATTCAAGAAAAGCTTCTCAACCAGGATCCTGACAGTCCTCGTTCCCAAATTGAGCAAGCTACAGATCGTCTTAATAAGTCTGCTGGTAAAATTGAGGATTTTGATAATTTTTTATCAGACATAGATAAGGCTTTAAACATTGTTAGTAGTATCATCAAGGCTATTTCACCGATTCCGATTGCTCCAAAAAAACAGGGCTAACGCAACTGACACGTAATAACTGTAAGCTGTGTAAAGCTACGAAAAAATTTCAGCGTAGGAATCAAACTTTTAGCGTTACGCACCAACTCCCAATTCTGAGACAGATTGATTACAGATGATGTTAAACGGATATTCGATTATTGATGCGGATTCCCACGTAATTGAGCCTCCCAGTATGTGGGCTGAGTATCTCGAACCAGAATTTAAACAGTTTGCTCCCTCAGCAGACATGAAAATTCAAGGGGAAGACATTGTAAAAAAAGTCTCTAGGCAAGTTCGAGATAAGGGGAATAAGCAAATGATGGAAGCTCATCCTAATGCTTATTTCCAAGGCTACAATGTCGAGTCCCACGTTCAAGAGATGGTGCAGATGGGGATCGATCTGGCATTCCTTTATCCAACTTATGGGTTGTGGCTTTGGGCGATCGATACTATGCAACCGGAAGTTGCTGGCGCTTTTACCCGCGCTTACAACAATTGGTTAAAAGACTTTTGCAGCTACGATCCAGATAGACTGAAGGGGGTGGGAGCAATTAATCTGCACGCGCCAGAGTCAATGGTGGATGAATTGCATAGAATTGTCGATTTTGGCTGGAAAGCAGTGTTTTTACGCCCTAACCCCGTAAAAGGAAGATTATTAAGCGACTCTGCTTACGAGCCATTTTGGACAGAATGCGAGCGACTAGGAATAGCAGTAGGTATTCACGAAGGGACTCATAGCCGTTTGCCAACTACTGGAACAGAAAGGTTTAACACTCGTTTCGCTACCCACGCTTGCTCTCACCCGATGGAACAGATGATGGCTTTATTAGCCTTGATTGAAGGAGGGGTATTAGAACGTCATCCAAAACTGAAAGTGGCTTTTCTGGAGTCGGGTTGTGGCTGGCTTCCCTATTGGCTGTGGCGACTGGATGAAGAGTATGAAAATTTAGCTTGGGAGGATACGATTCATGATAATGTGAAAATAAAGCCATCAGAGTATTTTCGTCGCCAGTGCTTTATTGCCATAGAGCCTTCAGAACCATTACTGGCTCAGGTGATTGAATATATTGGCACGGAAAATTTAATCTTTGGTTCGGACTATCCCCATATGGATCATAAACCGAACATCGTTGCAGAAATGGTAAAGCTTGAGGAAAAATTATCGAAAGAAACTGTGCAAAAGATTCTTTGGGATAATTCTTGCCGTTTTTACAATTTGTCTTGAATTACAGATTATATAGGAGGAAAAGACAATGTGCTATTCACCAGAACTAACAGCAGCATCAAACAACGAACAAGCAATATTATCAGAGCCATTTCCTAAAAGTGATTATTACCAGATTCTATATGTAGAACCTGTAGACCGTACAGAATGTCCTCAGAATAAACACAAGCACATATCTACGACCATATTGACGAAAAAAAGAATTATTGAATCTAATAACAGTCAAATACCGGATTCAGATACGTCTAAAAAACCTAAAGATCTAGCGAGTTTCAATTTATTTCAACTTGATGAAAAAACAAAAAAGAACTTAAAAGGTTATCCTAAAACAGGCGGTGAGCCAGACAATCTGCTATCCTCATATTTACCTTCGCCAGGAGTCGTTTTTCCACCAAAGTTTCTCAAGTCATTAGAAGATGATAAAGAAATAAAATACGGTAATTTTTATGTTCCAATGCGGACTCTACTACATAGTCGCAAAATATCTCAGTTGATTGCTAAAACTTGGTGGTCTTATATGGAAGCGAGAAAGACTGAGGAAAATAGTGAGTGCTGGAAGAATTTTGTTGACGGTAAGTGGGGTCTTATTGATTCTGAAATTTTAGATGGTCTCATTGCTAGAGAAATTTTTCTTTTTGGTGGAGGAGATGTTCCTGACAAAATCGAGAAGCCTGATAACCCCGATGTCTACTGGCCTTCAAGGCCTGAAGAAAGATGTAAAAATACAAGATTTATAATTTTTCCTGGCAGCAAAGCTTGGCAGGGAAGTTGTTTATCTCTGTTATTAGCTGGACAAGCCTATTATGACAGTTATGAAAGCACAGGTAAATACAGTTATGAAAGAAAAAGAACAGGTAAATACCACCAAATTTCCCAACCTATTTTAAGCACAGGTGAAATCACTGATCAATATACTTTAGAAGTAGACTGGTGTAGCTTTAATGCTAATATCAAAGAGATTCTTATTAGTCAAGAAAAACCTTGGGTAGCTTATCAGGTTGCTATTCCCTATCCACCTATACCTAAGGAAGCCACGGAAAAAGAGGTTCGAGAATGGGCATATGCAAAAGAAGACCCAGAAAAGGCAGAAAAAGACCCGGAAAAGGGAGGGAATTTTCCCTTTTTTATAAGGGACACATCCGGCAAATATGTAGCAGATGTGAAATATTTTAGATCTCCCTATCCCTATATTCCACTCAGTTCCAGCTAATAAAAAATGTAGCATAAAATTTCTCCACAATGATAAAATCCTAGAAAGCCTAAAAAAATTCCAGGATTTTATCAAACTTCCTATGAATCAGCAGCCAGACAAAATTCAAACAGACTATCAGATTATTAAAAAAATCTATGAAAGTGCTAATTCATTAGTCTACCGAGCCATTCTTAAACCCGATAATCAACATGTTATTTTAAAGATTCTCAAGGAAAACTACCCAACTCCCTCAGAACTAACTCGATATAAGCAGGAATATGAAGTAACCCGCTCCTTTAATAGTGATGGAGTTATTAACGCATATGATTTGCAGCGGTATAAAAATAGTCTAGTCATGCTCTTAGAAGACTTTGGTGGTGCATCTTTAAAACTATTAATAGCCAACCAACGCCAATTTACTCTCAAAGAATTTCTCTCTATAGCCATTAAAACTACTGAGAGTTTAGGATCTATTCACGCTGCCAATATTATCCATAAAGATATTAATCCCTCTAATATCGTTTATAACCCAGAAACCGAACAACTTAAAATTATCGATTTCGGTATTTCCACTTCGTTATCGCGAGAAAATCAGACAGTTGGCAATATTGAGCGCTTAGAAGGGACTTTAGCTTATATTGCTCCAGAGCAAACTGGAAGAATGAACCGAGGAATAGATTACCGCAGCGATTTTTATTCCTTGGGTGCTACCTTCTACGAATTGCTGACTAATCAACTACCTTTTGCAACTACTGACCCTATAGAATTAGTTCATTGTCATATTGCTCAACAACCTGTTTCCCCCAATAAACTTGTAGAAACGTTAAATTTAACATCTCAACCAATACCTAAAGCCGTTTCAGACATTGTAATGAAATTATTGGCAAAAATTCCAGAAGAACGATACCAAAGCGCTTGGGGAATCAAAGCCGATTTGGAAACCTGTCGCGATCGCTTAGAGAGTTTAGGGCAAATAGACGAGTTTTGTTTAGCAACTCAGGATATTTGCGATCGCTTTGTTATCCCTGAAAAACTTTACGGTAGAGAAGAAGAAGTCACTCAACTATTAACTACTTTTGAGCGAGTCAGTCAAGGCAACAGTGAGATAATGCTGGTTTCTGGTTATTCAGGAATTGGCAAATCTGCCTTGGTTAATGAAATTCATAAACCAATATTACGCCAGAGGGGGTACTTTATTAGGGGAAAATTCGACCAGTTGCAGCGAGACATTCCCTATGCAGCAATCACTTTAGCATTTCAAGACTTAATACGGCAGTTACTTACGGAATCTGAGGTGAGACTACAAACTTGGAAACAAGAACTTTTAGCAGCATTGAATCCTAATGCTCAGGTTATCATCGATATAATTCCTGAATTGGAGCAAATTATCGGTAAACAACTGCCAGTCGAGCAATTAGGAGCAACTGAAGCTCAAAATCGATTTCATTTATTTTTTCAAAGATTTATTCACATTTTCACTAAAAAAGAACACCCTTTAGTTATCTTCCTGGACGATCTACAGTGGGCAGATTTAGCTTCTGTGAAATTAATTGAGCTATTAATAACCGATCCTGATAGCCAACATCTATTGATAATCGGAGCCTACCGAGATAATGAAGTTGATGCTACTCATCCCTTTATGCAAACCTTAGAGCAAATAAAAAAAGAAGGTGCTAGGGTCAATAATATCTTGCTGCAACCATTAGAAATTCAAAATATCAACCAATTAATTACTGATACTTTAAATTGCTCGATAGAAAAATCAAAACCTCTAGCAGAGTTAGTCACCAATAAAACTCAAGGTAATCCTTTTTTCTTAACTCAATTACTCGAATTTTTGTACAAAGAAAACCTTTTGTTATTTGATCACAATCAAAGTTGTTGGGACTGGAATGTTGAACAAATCGAAGGAGTAGGAATAACTGATAATGTTGTTGAGCTAACTATCAGCAAAATTACCAAACTAAACGAAAACACTCAGAAAATTTTGCAATTAGCTGCCTGCATCGGCAATCAATTTAATTTAGAATTTCTCTCTGTCGTAAATAGAAAATCTCAACTTACTACAGCTAGAGAACTTCAGCCAGCATTAGAAGAAGGCTTGATTTTACCTCTGAGTAATGACTATAAAATACCTCTGCTTTGGAATCAGGAAGAAATATCAATAAATACTTCAGAAATATCTTCTGTTTTTATTCCCAAAATACCCAAATATATCTCCTACAAATTTTTGCACGACAAAGTTCAGCAAGCGGCTTATGCTTTAATTCCAGAAGCAGAGAAAAAAGCACTTCATTTGCAACTGGGTCGTCTTCTTCTAAAAAATATAAAGAAAACTGAATTAGAAGAAAATATTTTTGATATTGTTAATCATCTAAATGAAGGTTCTGAATTAATTACTGAGCGTTCAGAAAGAGATAATTTAGCTAAATTAAATCTTCGAGCAGGTAAAAAAGCAAAAGAATCAACAGCTTATCAACCAGCCTTAAGATATTTAAAAACTGGGTTGGGATTATTATCACTGAATAGTTGGAAAACCCAGTATAAATTAACTTTAGAAATTCATGTAAAAACTTTAGAATTACTCTACTTAAATACTGAGTTTGATCAAATTGAAGATTTTTCAGAAACTATTCTAAAACAAGCTAGCACTATTCTCGATACAATCGAAGTTTATAAGATAAAGATATTTTATTATTTCGCTATATTAGACAGTCAACGTGCAATAGATAATGCTCTTGAGATTTTATCAAAACTAGGGATAGATATTTCTGACAGAACTATCGATATAAATGAGAAAATAGAACAAAAACAGAAATATATTGAATCACTTTTTCAAAATATAAAAATTGAAGATTTAGCTAATCTACCTGTAATAACCGACAAATATAAGCTAGCAGCTATACAAATCTTACAGCAAATGATACCGCCCACATTTACTGCGAACTTTTCATTATTTGTTTTGGTAATGCTAACTCTAATTAATTTTTGTTTGGAATTTGGAAATTATCCTCAAGTATCTATTACTTATAGTTTCTATGGACTACTTCTTTGTAGAGTAATAAATCATATTGATTATGGATATAAATTCGGAGAACTGTCTATCAAATTGCTGAATAAATTTGATAGATCTCAATCAGAATCTCAACCTATTCATGTATATTATGGATTTATCTGGCACTGGAAAATATTTCTAAAAGAAAAAGTGGCGCAAGATAAATTACTCAGCACTTTTCAGAAAGGAATAAATATAGGAGATTATGAGCATTCTGGTTATGTATCTATAGATTATTGCTTGATAAAGTTTTTTGGGGGAGATAATTTAAAACAAATTAAAGATGATGAAAACAAATATTTTTTGTTAATGAAAAAAGCAAAACAAAAATATTTAACTGAGTATTTAATGATTTGTCAGAGGACAGTTGATAATTTAACAACAAAATCTAAAAATCAAAACTTTTTGTTAATCGGAGATTCTCAACAGGAAGAAGAAAAAAAGATTCAAGAATATACTATATATAATAACCAATGGTTATTATATACTTTTTACTTGAATAAAACAATAGTAAACTATTATTTTAATGATTTATCTCAAGCTGTTAATAATGCAATTGAGACGGAAAAACATGTTGAAAGTATTGGCTCATATTTAACTGCAGCGCAGCATAACTTATACTCTTCTCTTTCCTTCCTCGGTTATTATCATTGTTATAATCTAGAGCAACAAAAAAAAATCTTAGAACAAATAGAAAAAAATCAGCAGAACATGAAAACATGGGCTAATGATTGCCCAGCCAACTTTCAAAATAAATACGATTTAGTAGAAGCAGAGAAAGCGCGAGTACTGGAACAAAATTGGCAAGCCCAAGAACTTTACGAAAAAGCAATTCAAGGTGCTAAAAAATCGGAATTTATCCACGAAGAAGCCATAGCTTACGAACGCGCAGCAGAATTTTATCTGTCTATAGGTAGAGAAGAAATAGGACGACTATATCTGAAAAATGCTTATCATTGTTATAGTCATTGGGGTGCAAAAGCCAAAGTTAAAGCCCTAGAATTGGAGTATCCGCAGTTTCTAATGGATATAAACAACCGAAAACAAGACCAAAGCATTAATACAACTGAATCTACTGGTGGTACAAATCCTCAAGTACTCGATCTGATGGCAGTTACCAAAGCCTCTCACGTATTAGCTAGGGAAATTAAACTGGATCAACTGCTGGCTAAGCTGATGAAAACTGTAATTGAAAATGGCGGTGCTCAAAAAGGCTTTCTGCTTTTAGAAAAAGATAATAAATGGGCGATCGAAGCTGAAGGGACAGTAGATTCTGATCATGTTAATACACTACAATCAATTTCAGTAGACTTCGTAGATGACTCCAATCACTTTCCCCTCTTGTCATCTGCCATTATCAACTATGTTGCTCGCACGCAGGAATGCGTAATTTTAAATGATGCTGCCCATGAGGGACAATTTGTTCGTGATCCATATATCGTCGCCACTCAACCTAAATCCCTTCTTTGCACACCCTTACTCAATCAAGGCAAGCTTAACGGCATCTTATATCTGGAAAATAATTTAACTACTGGTGCTTTTACACCAGATCGCCTAGAAGTTCTAAAACTCCTGTCTTCTCAAGCCGCAATTTCTCTTCAAAATGCTCAACTTTATGTTGCACTATATGAGAATGAGCAAAGATTAGCCCAATTTTTAGAAGCTATGCCCATAGGTGTCTTTGCACTTAATGCTAAGGGCGAACCCTACTATGCAAATCAGGCTGCCCAGCTAATCCTTGGCAAGGGAATTGTAACTGGAGCAACAACTGATCAATTGACCGAAACCTATCAGGCTTATTTAGCAGGGACAGACCAATTATACCCAACTCAACAACAACCCATTGTACGAGCCTTAAATGGCGAAAGTACGACTACGGATGATATAGAAATTCACCAAGTTGATAAAACAATTCCTTTAGAAATATCAGCTACCCCTGTTTACGATGAGAAGGGACAAATTGTTTATGCGATCGCTACCTTTCAAGATATCACCGAACGCAAACAAGCCGAAGCGGATCGGGTTCAGTATACCCAAGAACTAGCCCTCAAAAATCTTGCTCTAGAACAAGCTAAAGATGAAATAGAAGGATATAGCCGGACTCTAGAACAAAAAGTCTCAGAACGCACACAAGAACTGTCACAAACTTTAGAAATTCTCAAAGCCACCCAAGCAGAACTGCTATTTGAAAACGAGTTACTCAGAAGTAATGAACAAGCCAGCACTTTTGACTATCAAGTGGGAGGAAGTTTGCCGATGGATGCTTCCACTTATGTAGTGCGTTCCGCAGATCGTTACCTCTACAAAGCTTTAAAACGCGGAGAATTTTGTTACGTTCTCAATCCCCGACAGATGGGAAAGTCCAGTCTCATGGTACGCATGATTCACTACCTCCAGCACGAAGGGGTTTGTTGTGCGGCAATTGATATGACCCTTATTGGCACCGAAAATATTACCCCAAATCAATGGTATAAGGGATTAGCTTCTGAGTTAGGGCGACGTTTGGGTTTACGAAGCAAAGTTAACCTAAAAGCTTGGTGGAAAGAGCGAGATGGTATTTCTCCAGTTCAGAGGTTAAATCAATTTATCGAAGAAGTCCTGCTAGTAGAAGCAGGGATAGAAAATGACATTCCTTCCAAACAACTGGTTATTTTTATCGATGAAATTGATAGTGTCTTAGGTTTGAATTTCGCAGTTAATGACTTTTTTGCCTTGATTCGCTACTGCTACAACCAGCGCAGTCTCAATCCACAGTATCAGCGTTTGACTTTTGCTTTTTTTGGTGTTGCTACCCCCTCAGATTTAATTAGTAGTATCCAAACAACCCCCTTTAACATTGGTCAGTTTATTCAACTTGAGGGCTTTAAAGAGCATGAAGCCCAACCTTTGCTGCAAGGATTGGCAGAAAAAGTGAGCAATCCGCAAACCGTGCTTAAAGAAATCTTAGCCTGGACGAACGGGCAGCCTTTTCTTACCCAAAAACTCTGTAAACTCATCCGCAATACTTCATCTCCTATTCCCAATGGCGATGAAGTCTCCTGGATTGAGAATTTAGTGCGAACGAATATAATAGACAATTGGGAATCCCAGGATGAGCCAGAGCATTTGAGAACCATCCGCGATCGTATTCTCAGAAGTAACAAGTCTGTTCAACTACTAGAAATTTTTCGACAAGTTTTACATCAGGAAGAAGTTATCACTGTCGACAGCCCAGAGGAAAAGGAATTGATCTTGTCAGGTTTAGTAGTCAAACAACAGGGAATTTTGAGAGTCCAGAACCGTATTTATAAATTGATTTTTAACCGCAGTTGGGTTGATTTGCACATTTAGGAAGGAGTATTCTTAAAGTACTGCTGATACAACTTACACGTTGGTATTGCTTTATGTCCTGATTCAGTAATCAGCCCCAAACTACTTAACTTGTAAGACAGCATACCATCTAACCGCACAGGTTCATTAGCATTTATGACTGCTAGAAGGGTACTGGCTAATTCTGGTTGTTCTTGCAGTGTGACTAAATGTCGCTGCAAGTGATGGGAATAAATTCCGGTCGGTGTGGGCGCAGTTTCCAGCAGTTGTGCCAAAGTTGCATTCCCACGACTAAGGTGATAAAGAGCAATTTGCACTAGTGCAGGATGTCCCCCCACCATGTCTATTAGTTGCATAGCTTCCTCCCCATCTTCCCAATTAAGCTCGTAACGTTGGGCTAACTGCTGTACCTCCTGCTTACTAAAATTGTTTAACTGAACTGGCAGTCCCACATTGAATGGGGACTGGTTAAGCTGGAGAGGAACGTAAATTTCCGTCGAGTGAACCACAATCAGGCGGAGCTTTTGCCATATAGGCAAAGTTCTGGCTTCTTCATACCAAGAGCGCAGCAGAGGTAAAAAATCCTTTGCCACTTGAGGATGCTCAAAAATCTGATTCACTTCATCCAACCCTAACACCACCGGAGTCGCAATTGATTCTAGTAGATAGTCTTGGAAGTATGAAGTGCAGCTAATTTTACTGCCTAGATCCTCATCCCAGTACTCGTCTAAGTTCCGTTCTAACTGAAGGTGGCGCGCACAATTGGCACACAGCCAACGCAAAAATTGATTCAAATCGCTCAAGATTCCTTGGTCAACTTGATCTAGGTTCAAGCTAATCGTGCGGTAGCCTAAACGTTTACCAAAGTCGAGAACTCTCTGGAGTAGAGAAGTCTTGCCCATTTCTCTAGCCGCTTTAATCCGCACTAAGGCTCCTGGTTTCCTGATTTCTTGATAAACCTGCTCTTCAAGGGGAGCGCGTTCAATATAAAAAAGGGAGCCAAGAGGAACTGGACCATTCGGGTAGCTCGGCGACATGTCCTGGTTGACATCGATCAGCTCAGGGGATTCAAGGTTTTTGTCTATAGTTTTGGATGAAACCTCAAAATTTAGATTGGCAATTTCTCTCCAGTCCAGTCCCAATTTCCGGCAGAGTTCTTCAAATGTCGTGTAGTCGACAGGCTTACCTGTCAGGAAGTTATTGACCGTTGCTAGAGCAAATCCTACTTCTTCAGCTAAAGAGCGTTGACTGGGAAAACCGTTAGATCTTAGTGCCAATTTAACTTTGTCAAGGCAATCCTGTTGAACTCTAAGGGATCTAGCCATGGAACATTTTACGACAACTTCGAAGAATCATACGCAAATCGACATTGAAAAGTCAACCCAGATTAACGAAATGTAAAATCATTAACGAGCTTATAAATTGTGTCATTATAAGGCTTTTATAAGGCTAAAAACACCTTACAAACTGAAGAATTTTCACGAGGTTTGAGAGGATCCAATTCGGCAATACTTAGAGATACTTATAGCTAAATGTTCCATTTATAATCTTGTACAATTGGCAATTGGTTTGGCATACAGCCAATCATACTTATCTAAAATGTAATAGTTTTATCTTCAAAAACGATATTGATTTTCCCTTGAAAGCAGAGTCTCATATTTTACCACAAAAGTCATAACAAAAGTACTCACAAATCAGGAATAAGTCAGTAATTCTCAGATTCGAACTCAGTTAGCAACAGTGTTTGATGGATATATGAAACCTCTATTTCAATTCAAAAGGAGAAATAAATTCATGTTTAATCGAGTCGTTACGCTTAAGTGCTTGGGAGATGTAGAAGGTCCTAGATTCTTAGATGGTAGAACAAGAGAGGGATCTGTTGGACTGGCACCTGGTACAGATGGAGTTTTTACTGGCACTAGATGGGAAATGACCGATCTAGATGATGATAAATTCCCCTCAGGCCGCCCCCCAGTGCCGCCCCGAAATTAACTAAGGATTTTTGCTCAAAGCCTTACAAGGGCTAGGATCCCGCTAATGAAGCACACCCGCTCTTTAATATAAACTTATTCCCTATAGAGCGCGGGCGCTTCAGCATCTATATACCAGTTGGTATATGGATGCTGAAGTCGGAAAAGCATCAATCAAAGCCAATTGTAGTTTTTTACGCTTATTTGGGTTTAATCTGAACGCTATTCGTTCAATTTAATGATGAGATCCAAAAAGTTATTGATACCCTTGATGATTGCTTGCTAGATATTAGTTCTGGCTCTGAGCATGAACAAGTTGAACTTGAGGATTGAAACGCCCTTTTTATTCGCGATTATATCTCGCGAATAATATGTTTTTTCTAAATTGGGATGCTCCCTTTTATAAGTGCTTCAGGTTTTCTTAGTGCCATTCAACTATAGACAAAAATTTCTAGAAAAAAATTGGTCCTAGATTCTGGAATTGGAATTAGACGCTGTGTATTTACCTTACGAACAAAACCACTTCTATAACTTACCTTTATGAAATCTCTTACTCCAGAATTAATTCGAGCTATAACCCCCATGTTTCTGGCAACTATTGGAGCGGTCATTGGTGTTGCTGTTTTAGTCTCCCCAAAAATCACTGATGCCAAATGGTCTGCGGGGCTTGGACTTGCAGGAACAGCAATTGCAGGTGCTGCTGGTCTTGCTCAAAGTAGCAAAAGTGAGCCTGACTTTTCAGTGAGTAAGCAGGGGGACAACTTGAAAGTTGAAACCCCGAACTCTGAGCCAGCAGATAGACACTAAGAAAGTTTAATGAGAGTCTGGAACGCAATTATATTTATTTTTTGAGCCTTTTCTTATAGTCATAAATGGATCAAATTTAACGTTTATGTTTCTGAAAATATTTCCCCAGCCGAAATCTTTATTAAGAATGTTTGTGTTTTTAAATTTGAAAACAGAAGCAATAGAGTAATTGTGATATGAAAGAATTCAAAATTATGACATTAGGAGCATCAGGCGCAGGAAAAACTGTATTCCTCGCAAGTTTATGTAAACGGCGCATTTTTACAGAAAGACGTTTTTGGTAGCTTGCTTCCTGTACGTTCGCTCATTTTTAACCGCAAGATTTAATTAAGCCTTACGGGGCTTGTAATTCAGGCTGTGCAATGGATTTAGGCATTTTTAGTCCCATAGAGCTTTTGGTCATTTTATGATTTATCGTATGCCTACGGCTAAAATAACCGCCTCTGAAAGCCTTTTATGATAGTCACAAATTTTACATGAAAATAACGATTCACGTAGAAATCTCTTTTATCCTTTTACATTAAGGCTTTAATTCCCCTTCGGATCTCAAAATAAGCGAACGCACAGTGCTTCCCCACACCTCGGTTAATATTGTTCTAAATCCAGAACAGTCTAACCAACGTGGGCTTTCTGCTTAAATGTTGTAAATCAAACCTATTACGGACAAAACTTGAAAAAACCTCAAATTCAACAGCAGAAAATGTGGTATCGAAGGAATCATAGATTCTGTAAAGTACTGTTGGCTTTGCTACTGATGTGCGTGACAGTCCGCTTACTTCCCTATTTAGCCCCCATTAAAGTTGCAGATATTGCACAACAACAGCTAGCGCTTGAATTTACAGATCGCAATGGGTTACCACTAGGCACATTACTGACACGCGACCAAGAACATACAGCAGTTATACCGCTAAATCAGGTTTCTCCGGAATTTATTCATGCTATTTTAGCCGCTGAAGATGGAAGGTTTTACAAACATGGTGCGCTGGATGTAAAGGCGATCGCGCGCGCACTCAACCAAGCAATCCACGCAAAAACAATAGTTTCTGGTGCTTCGACAATCACCATGCAATTAGCACGGATGTTAGCTCAACAGCAACGCACCATATCAGGTAAACTTCAGGAAATTTGGCTATCTTGGCGGTTAGCAGCCGGAATGAGCAAATATGAAATCCTTGGCGCATATATTAACCGTCTACCAATGGGTGGGAATATCTACGGCGTTGAAGCAGCCGCTCGTACTTATTTTTCCATACCTGCTAGTGATTTGAATCTTTCTCAAGCTAGCATTCTTGCTGCTATTCCCAACAATCCCACATACTTCAATCCTTACGATCATTATCAACGTTTGAAGCAGCGCCAAAAATACGTGCTTAATCGTATGGTATTTGATGGGTATATCACTCAATCTCAAGCAGAACGAGCATTTACTGAAGAAATTACATTTCAAGCTCGCCAATTCTCAATTAAAGCACCACACTTTTTGTTTTGGCTAGCTACTCAGTTACCACTACCTCAACTCGCTCCAATCCGCACTACTATAGATCGTCCTTTGCAAGAGTTTGTCCAAGCACAAGTACAGCAAGTTATTTCTACCCTCGCCAGCAATAATGTTCACGATGCTGCCGCTTTAGTGATTGATAACCATACTGGAGAAGTTTTGGCTTACGTCGGTTCACCAAATTACTTTGATCAAGAAACGCTAGGACGCAATGATGGAGTACAGGCGCTACGTCAACCAGGATCTACTCTCAAACCGTTTCTCTATCAATTAGCTTTAGAAAAAGACGTGATTCGCCCTAATACAATTTTGGTAGATGAGCCTGCTCACTATGCAATCCCTGGAGCGAAACTGTATAGTCCTACAGATTATAGCCACAGTTTTCTCGGATCTGTGCGGGTACGTGTAGCGTTAGCAAATTCTCTTAACGTTCCAGCGGTGCGGGTGTTAGAAAAGGTAGGGGTGCAGACTTTTTTGAATCGCCTTCATGATTTAGGATTTACGCACCTGTCTCACTCTGCAGAATATTATGGTTTAGGGTTGACTCTAGGAAGTGGTGAAGTCAGTTTATGGGAATTAGCTAGGGCTTACCTTTCTATGGCAAGATTGGGAGAAGCTATCCCCTTAGTAACAACATTGTCTCGAAGAGAAATTGCAACCACACCTACCACTAAGGTTGAAAATCGGACGACATGGGAATTGATTACGAATATGTTGAGCGATCGCCATGCGCGTGCAACAGCGTTTGGTGTAGATTCAGTGCTAAGTTTACCGTTTCCTGCTGCTGTGAAAACTGGAACCTCCTCGAATTTTCGTGATACTTGGACAGTGGGATGGACTACCGATTACACTGTCGCTACCTGGGTAGGTAATTTCGATGGTCAACCAATGCAACAAGTTTCTGGAGTTACCGGGGCTGCACCTTTGTGGAATCGGATTATGTTACACTTGCACGAGCATCAAGAACCCGCAGATTTTCCACCTCCAGAAGGGATGATACAACTACCTATCTGCGTGAATTCTGGGTTGCGACCTACACCAGATTGTACATCAATAGTACAGGAATATTTCTCTCCAGAACACAAAGTAGACTATGAACATCTATCTGGAAAGAATCAGAACTCGTTAGCGAGTTCACAATTTAATTTTAGTTCTAACAAATTGAAAATTGTATCTCCTCATAACGGCGATTTATTCCTAGTTAATAACCCTGCTTTGGGACATGAAAAATTAGAATTTAAACTAACAGGTACACAGACAAAACCCGTAGAGTGGTGGCTGAACAATCAAAAATTAGCTACACAGTCAACCAATTCTTTATTTTGGAATTTACAACCTGGCCACTGGACTTTGGAAATCAGAAGTGGTGAAATGAGAGAAAAGGTAAGTTTTGAAGTTCAGTTAGCTAATAGAAAACCTAAACATCGAGGGTTCGTAGTGATGGTGTCTAGTATACGAGAATCTTCACCCTAAGCTAGACTATATTGATTGATTTTTAATCGAAAAAGAGAAACTAGGTATTACTATTCTCTACTCAGGTATTATTCTTATCTACCCACCATATTATGATGCTAAAATTACGTTAATTTACGCATTGACATCGTGAAAGCTTTTGACTTATCGTATGTTATCAACAATTAAATTTCTAGCGAAGAAAATTATTGAGCAATTCTTACAAGTGTAAGTTAGCTAACCTTCGCTTCGGTTAGACAAAATCTCGCATCCTATACGGGGTGTGAAGTAACTCGGAATCAAAAGTCATTTTTCAGGGTTTAGCCTCTACCTACGTGGATTAAGAAGACTCATCAATATGAGCTTCAACCAACTTAGGTAAAAGGAGAAGAGGCAAATGGTAATTTTCACTCATAATATTGCGAGTATCATTAGTCATACTTGCAATGGTGTTGTTGTCGAGGGTGCTAGGACTCAACATCAATCAAGCTTGAATTGGAATCGAAGTATTACACAGCAGCGAGTCAATACATGACCGCTCGCGTGCGATCAGCGCTTCTCCTAACTGATATCTTGCACCTGGGCTGTCAGCCACCCAGCCAGCGATTTAAATCGCTGGCTGATAGCTAAAGTCCTCTCAAGAGGACTGATCAAGAATTTCAGTCCATTTCAATGGACTTAAGCTATTAGCCCTGCACTTAAGTGTAGGGCGGGATATCGGGCTGATTCAGAATGGTGCAAGATATCAGCTAACGGAAAGGCTGCGCCAACGCCGCTGCGCTAACGCGATCGCATTTGAAATTGACATAATCGCATTTGGAATTGACATACAAGACTTACAAACTCTAAGTCAACCCAGGAATAACACTATCTGACTGTTCAAATCTGAACCGTTTTAGCAGTGTTATTCACAAGATTTCGTAAAAACACAAAATAGCTTCTTTAGACGTGCTTATGATCACTCGTGCAAATCAAAAGCGATTCCTTGAGATAACTGTGTCATGTTTAGCGACTATTGTTCCATTGGGAATGTTTAGTAATGGCATCGCTTTGGGGCAAACAGCCGACCAGTTAACAAAGTTTCGGTCTGAGGCTTTGAACGAACATAATGCTAAGCGAGCTCTTCATCCTATCAACCCTCTAACCTTAGCACCAGAAACTGACGAGTTGAACGCAGGCTCTCAACAATGGGCGGAACATTTGCTTGAACTCGGAAAGCTTCAGCACAGTTCTTCTCAAGAGCGCAATGGTGCCGGAGAGAACTTATACGTCGTTTACACCACACGAAGCTATGAGGCAGATCAGGTTGCCAAACAAGCAGTTGATCGCTGGTATGGTGAGATAACAAACTATGACTACAACAACCCAACGTTTAGTTCAGCTACTGGACATTTTACTCAAGTAGTCTGGAAGAACACTACGACATTAGGCTGCGGTTATGCAGAAGGAGCTAAAACCGTAAACGGGATTACTTACAATGCATACTATACGGTCTGTCGATATAGTCCTGCTGGTAATGTACTAGGTGAGTTCGAGGACAACGTGCTGCCACCAAAATGAATCAATTATAAAAAGGAGTCAGAAGACAGGAGTCAGAATTCATGCTGACTCCTGACTCCTGAATTCTTCTTTACCTAGAAACTACCAGGGTTGTCATCAAGTGCGAGCAGAAAATTGATGAGATCTGTTTGCTCTTTAGGATTAAATCCAGCTTGCCTATCGACATAAAATTCATGACCTGTACCATCAACGTTACTACTCACTAAACCAGGGTTAGCTTTGTTGGCTTGCACAACTAAAGCACGAAGATCACGATCCACCAAAGCACGCAAGCTACTAGCAGCATCCGCTGGTATCCCTTGACTGAGAGTGCCATTCAATCCTAAACCATTTCGATCAACAACAGTAAAGCTGCCATTTGGACGAACTTCAAGACTTCCGGCTCGTACTGCTACGCCACCATCATGCAAATATGGTGCACTCAAATAAAGACCACGTAGGGAAGGCGTTTTGTAAGCACCATTCGGCAAGATCTCTTTGGGTAAGGTTGTGGGACTATCAGAGATGCCATCCGTTGGTATATTTAGGACTTCAGCGTTATCAGGTACGGGAACAGAAGTGTCAAAAGTGTATAGCTTTGGTGGCACTAACAAGTTATTCAGTGCTAAGCGGGACTGACCACGCGCTGGGTTCGTACGAATTTGCTCAAGGGGATGAATTTTATTGTCGGTAAAGAAGGGTGGAATATGACAAACTGCACAATTGGCTTTCTCAAAAACTTTTGCCCCCCGCTCAACAGAATTATTCTTCAATGCTTCCTGATTTTCCGAAGTCCGATTGGCAGGCGGTACTAAGCTATTTTGGAAAGCAGACATGGCATTGTTAGCAAAGAGAAAAGTCCCACTAGCAACATCATCTGAGTTTCCAGTATTAGGGCTGAAAATCAAGCCATTGAATGTAAAAAGGCTGGGTTGCAGGTTTGGATAAGTTCCGCTACCAGGAGCAACAACTTGGTCTTCTAATTCTGCCTTTGCAATATCTGGTGCAATTGTCCGCAACCACTCTGAGGGTTTTACTGTAACTCCTTCCGGTAAACGTAATCTTGGATCGGCAGAGTTCTGAATGCTTGTACCAATATAAACTTCTGGGTCAATGCCAAGAGTTTTTGCAATAAGCTGTGAAGATGCTAGAACATTAATTTCTGAGGAGTGAACAGCATTGTTAAAAGCACTCAATCCTCCAAACGGACCAAGAGCGCCGCTCTCTCCAGACCAGCCATAAGGGTGACTCTTAAACGTGAAAACGTTGGGAATCTGGGCGGTATTTTTAATGCCGTCTGTTGAACTCTCGAAGTTACCAAAAGGTAAGTCTAGTAATATATCATCAAAAGCTTTCTCAAACTTCTCAGGATCTGGTAATTTTACTAAATTACCTTGGCTGTCAATAATCGTTTTGCCATTACCTTGATATTGTGGATCTAGGGGATTGATTTTTGTACGTGAAAATCCAGAAGCCGAATTTGGTGCCAAAGCGAGAAACAAGGGAAAGGCAATTTCACTATTGGCAACCCCTACAAGACGTTTACCCTCCTTTGAAACACTAGCATGACATAATGCACAAGTAATGTTGCCATTTGGTACAGATCCCAACGGGGTAGTGTTCCCTTTTTCGATTTTTAAGCCTGTGTTGATAACAGTTCCTTTGGGAAAAGTCCGACTACCTAAGGTAATATCTTTTTGAAGAGTAATTTGTAAATTTGTCGTCGGCTGACCTTGCAATTTGGAAATTGCTACAGTAAATTCGTCTGAGAGCAAATTTATACCTTGTCCAAGACCGAATACTCCTTGCAAACCGAATGTGTCACCAATTTTACGGTTGAGAAATATATCTTCACCTTTTGCGATTAATTCTTGAGTGATTTCAACTGCTCCGACTCTCTTGTAAGAAACGGGGTCTTTAGGATTAAGTCCTTTACTTGTAACGAGTTCTGACGCTTCTTGAGGACTAAGCAGTTTGCCAAAATAATCGTAATATCCTAACGGTTGAGTCGGTGCAGGTTGTAGGAGATTAATCTGGGCGAAAGTTTTTTGACTTGTTGTCAAAACATTGGATAAAACTATACTACAAAAACTAATAAAAAATACACAGATCAGTAAGGGAAGCTTCGCTTTGAAGACGTATAGTCTCCTAACTAAGCCAATAGCAGGATAATTTTTTTTCATTGCGTATTACGGAATGAAGTTGAATGACTTTGGGCTTACATGGCACATGAAAAATAATATCTATCGATAGATAGATATAGATTTTTTATGTTTCTGCAATTTGTTTTCAGTTGTTTCGCTTAGCGGCATAGAGTACATTTTTCGTATCTATTGAATAGATAACGCATTCATGTACGCAGAAAGCACAACAAGAGAGTAAAACAAGCTGCTGCTCTTTACGTAAGACCGATTGAAGAATACAATACTTGACCCCGTAATAGCTTTGTTGCCAACTTGGCACATATAATATTATCGTCTGGCCGTAACGCACCATTTATGAGCGATTAGTGCGTTACAGCTTTCCGTTTGACACGCCCTAGAATAATTAATCCTGGTCTAACCACTCCACAATGTGTCGATTCACAATATCTGGTACTTCATCGTGAGGGCAATGCCCAGCATTAGGAATAGGAATGATTTTAATATCTTTACCATTCTCCCGCGCTTGAGCGTAAATTTGCGCCCCAGTAATTGGCGTCCAAGGATCAGCCTCACCCCAAATAACTAACAATGGACTTTCAACTTTAGGTAACAATTCTACTGGACTTGGGCCAGGTGGTGCTGCGATGACAGAGGCAAAAACTTGCTGTGCTCCAGGGTCACAAGATGGAGCATAAAGTAAATCAACCAGTTCATCTGTCACTGCTTCTGGATTCCGATACACTTGGTACAAGGTACGGCGAATTTGGGATTTTTGGCGGATCCGGTCAAAGAAAAATTTACCTGTAATGGGATGACGAACTAAGCCGTTAAATGCTGCCATAACAATGCTTAGTGCGGGGTTAAGTTCATTACGACGATGACTTAAACCACCAGCAGAGTTAATTAAAACCGCACCCTCAGCAATTTCTGGATGTTCTGCCACTACCATTAAGCTTATTAGTGCGCCAATGGAATTGCCGATAAATACTGCGGGTTCTTTAATATTTGCTACGGAAAAATCCTTGAGCAATTCGACCCATAATTGTAAACTGTATTTTAGCGGCGGTTTAGCCGAACCACCAAACCCTAACAGATCAATAGCAAAAACTCGGTAACCAGCATTTGCTAAAACAGGAATATTTTTTCGCCAATGTCCAATAGAAGCACCAAAGCCGTGTACCAACACTAAGGGTTTGCCAGTACCCATAACAGTGTATTTAATTTTGTGACCCTGCCAATTCCAAAAAAGACTCTCAAATGAGGTTGGTAGCTGTTGTGTATTTACAGTCATTATTAAGATTTGTAAACTATTTTCTTATATAATAGCTCAATAGCTTGTACGGTAGGATTTTCCCTTAATATTCAGTGAGACAGGGCTATACGGTTCCCTGTCCCATAAAATCAAAGTTGACTAAGCTGCACAATAAATAGGGGTGGATTTGCAACCCACCCCAACTGTTTTAGATATACTGCGACCAACTGCTGCTGCTACAGGTTCTAAATCATGAACTAAATTGACCATATCTTCTAAAGAAAGTGCTTGACGTGCATCGGAGATTGATTTTTCTGGCTCTGGGTGACACTCAATAATCAGTCCATCTGCGCCACAAGCGACAGCCGCTTTAGCCACAGGTGCTATCAGTTCTCGCTTACCTACTGCGTGGGAAGGATCTACAATCACCGGTAGGTGAGTTATTTGCTTGAGTGCGGCTACTGCTGCTAGATCCAACACGTTACGAGTGTAACTATCGAAGCTCCGAATACCTCGCTCGCACAGAATTACATTCGGATTTCCGTGGCTTAAAATATATTCGGCTGCCATAACGAATTCTTCTATTGTTGCTGCTAATCCACGTTTGAGAAGTATCGGTTTGCTTACCTGCCCTAAAGCTTTCAGTAAATCGAAGTTCTGCATGTTGCGGCTACCTACTTGAAGCATATCAACATGGGTAGCGACTGATTCAATTTGTGAAACTGACATGACTTCGGTAACGACTGGGAAACCGTAGCGCGATCGCACTCCTGCTAAAATTTCTAGTCCTTCCTCTCCCATTCCCTGGAAAGCGTAGGGAGAGGTTCTGGGTTTGTAGACACCACCGCGTAGAGCATGAATAGGAGCAGTTGATAGCATTTGGGCAACTATCTCCATTTGTTCGCGACTTTCAACAGCGCATGGTCCACCAATAATTACCAGTTCGTTACCGCCACACGCGATTTCTTCAGAGATATTTACAATTGTCTGACTGTGAGGATGGGATTTGGCAGCTAATTTAGCGTTGATCATGACTAGATTCTCCTTAAGAATTAGGTGATGGGTGTCAGGTGAAAGAAATAGAACTAACAAAAAAGCCCGGAACCTTTTTTGTTCCGGGCTGTAGCGTTTTATCGGCATGACGCTATTTACCCGGAATGAGGGCTCCAAAAGTAAAAACCATAAAACCAGTTGCTTAAATAAGTCATCACGATAAAATTTGCTCCTTAAAAAACAAAACCGCAGAACTTAGTCTGCGGTTCACTGGGCGATTTCCATGTGGAAATTTAATTCACTCCCAGTGAACCGCCCTATACCAAAAATAAAAATAAGAATAATTATTGAACATTTTTTCGCCGCTCTGCTTTAATGAATGATTTAATGTAATTATACCTTCCCTGAAGGCTAACACAGAGAATCATCTCTGTCAAGACCCCCGTGATTATGGACTTTGAAATTTCTATCAACCTATGCCCCATGCCCCATTCCCTATGCCCCATGCCCCATTCCCTATGCCCCATGCCCATCTTAACCCGACTGTCCAGAAGAAACTATTTTTCTAACTTTGCCGTCGCTCTTAGATGTTACGTAGAGTTCTCTTTGCTCATCTATTCCGAATCGGGCTTCTGAGCGACTGTTCCCGACTATTTGTAGAAAAGACCGTTCCTGAGTACCATCAAACAATCGGAGCTCATTAATAGTTGCCTGTTGACCATCAATTAGGTTATCTACAGGAACATTAAAAAATCGACCATCATTAGCAAAGTCAGCAAAAATATACTGACCGACTAGTTCAGGAATGACACTACCTCGATATACAAAACCACCAGCGATCGCGATCCCATAAAATCCCACAGCATCCGGGGGTATATCATGCTCATATTGAGCCACAGGGTAGGTGTAGTTAAAATCAACATCATTAGCAGGTAATGGAAAAATAACGTTTATATTGTTTCTATCGGTCAAGAAAGTACCTTCTCGATCTGGCCAACCATAATTAGCTCCTTTCTTTCCGAGATTCACTTCTTCGATAAAAGCCTGACCTATATCCGAAATCAACATTTTACCATCGCCACCTGTATCCCAGCTGAAACGATGAGGATTACGCAGCCCATAAGCCCAAATTTCACCCAGCGTTGCTGAGTTCCCACTATTTACAAAAGGGTTATCGGAAGGAATGCCATATTTTCCATTAGCACTATTATTACCGAGAGGATCAATCCGGAGAATTTTTCCCAGTGGTGTACTTAGATCCTGTGCATTATCGAGAGGATCGGTTCTCCCTACAGGAAAGCCATCACTTCCGCCGTCACCTGTTGCAATGTAGAGCATCCCATAATCTGCATCACCAGGATTAGCATTAGGATTAAAAGCCAGTTGTCCTAAGTTGTGATCTCCATAAGGTTGTTCAATACGGATCAGTTCCCGAAATGTTCCAGAAAAAGTGTTTGCGGTAGGATCACTAGCAGTCCACTCACGAATTACATCGTGATGAGAACTGGCTATAACATTCTTATTGTTATCAACAACTGTCTTTATAACTGGAAAATCAGGTGTTCCGGTATCTTTATTTTCAGCATGCACTGTGTAAAATAACCCATTCGTGGCAAATTGCGGATGGAAGGCAAAGTATGAAAATCCTTGTTGACTATTGTCACGAAATCCTGCGCCTACAACACTTTTCAGATCCAAATAAACGCTAGCAACACCATTGATAATGATATATAGCTTACCGTGGGTATCGTTTACGAATGACCTCCCACTGCCATCCTTAGCGTTAGCGAGCAAGTTCAATTGAGCAGATGGCTGATCTGCACTTCCACTATCAGGAATTTTTACAATTTCTTGCAATCCCACGGCAAGACCTGACTTTACAATTGGATCAGGAATAGGATTTGTTGTTATTTGAGCAAAGGCAATGGTGGAAAAAGTGACTGTTAAAAAAAGAATAAGACAGAACCAAGGCCAGGAGATAAATTCCTTGATATAGTTAGATATTCTCCGCTTATTATCGCTTTTTGATAACATAGAGTGTTATTTTTTGTTGAGAGATTGGGTATTATATCATGCCATCATGTTGATTTTAATCGTGTTTTTACTGTACTCCCGCAATGAATATAATGATTACTACCTCAAGTCATAAGCTACAAACAGAGGGAAAGAAACTGCAAGTAAACTTTTGGATAAACTTACACATCCTTAATCTTTTTTTTGTAATTTTTACTTTTTACTTTTTACTTTTGGCTTGTTGTACTAGATTTATAAGTCATAAAGAAAAAAATACCGATAATACCCTATTACCACTTTTCCATATCTCTATCATTATTTGATCAAGACTACCAAGTTTGATTATGCCCAGTCCCAAAATCTTAGCCTCATCTTTCAACGGTCAGGACGTCTATCCCTGCCCAGTCTGTCGCGTAGGCAAAATTACTCATATGCCTCTAATGGAGGCTATGTCTTGTGACTTCTGCCAGCAGATCTTTAGCGTTAATATAGAGGAGCAGCAGATAAAGATGCCTTCTAGACAACCCCCACTGATTTGGCGTTGGAACGGCTTTAACTGGACGCAAGCTCATGTAGAGGGTGTAGAATTTGGCTGGAGCTATGTGCTAGCAGCAGTTGCATTTATACTCTTCCCCACCGCCCTCATTGGAATAGTAGCTTACTATTTCCCTCCCCGTCCAGATACTCCCTTATCTTGGGTACCTTATATCTGGACAGGATTAACCTTCATATCCCATTCAGCAATTATTGTTTGGCTTTTGATTGAAGTCTATCAAATTCCACTTAGAGCTTATTGGAGAGGCATACGTAACATACTCAGAACTCCTAGCTTTTAACCGCTCAATAAAAGTTGGATCTTTTGCAGATCCGTTGGTAGAATCGGAGTATGGGTGAGCGAAACACCCCCACGACGATACTATTTTTTTGCCTAACGCGCCAATGGGTAGGTGTTGAGAAAGAGACACAAGAACTAATGGCTGGACTGCTCGTTGTACAACGCTTTGACCGCATCACCTAATCTTAGATACCTGTCTAAAGTGCAGTGGTAGGTTGGGTTGAACGAAGTGAAACCCAACAAAATCCTAAAAATGTTGGGTTTCGTCCCTCAACCCAACCTACACAATTTTAGGCTTTAGGCTTTAACTGAACCGTATTGGTCTATTACCTACCTTCACTGTTAAGTTCACACCTCCAACAAGATTGGGATATGTCCAAGAAACAAAGGAGATTTAAGGCTGTTAGCCGTCTTGAAAATGTGGAAATCCTTATCCAAGAACCATGCCAGGTTCGGTGGACAGATATGGAAGGGGATGATCATGTGAGAAAATGTCACTATTTTGAGCCACTCCCCCGAATAGAATTCGGGGGATTCAGGCGTAGAGCCGCCAGGGATGGGTCAAACACCCCCTACTGATTTGGCTGAGGTCAAGCCCCATCCTCACCGCTACTTTGCGAAGTATATTACCCGCACCATTGAGATCCGCGTTGACTTCAAAACCGGCTGACGTTCTGAACAATCCTCTCTTAACGCGAGTTCCAGAAAATTCGTACCCTTCGGGTTTCTCACCGAATGCAGGCACTAAATCTTCATCCAAAAAACTTGCCTTAGAAGTGTACGCTTCCTCAGCCTCAACAAAATTAATCCCGTGCAAAATGCATAACTGCTCAACTCTTTTTCTAAGCTTGGCGGTGGGAATTTGCACGAAATTTTGATTGTTCCGGGAACCGATATCTATACCCTGTTTTTGTTCCTTGTTGCAACCAAAAACAACTGTATTAACTGAGTTACCCAAACACCAATTAATAATTGTTTTTGCTACCACATTAACCGCGTTTCTCATTTGACGGTTCCGCTTATCGGTTAATCGCTGCATTCTTTTGGTGAAGAAACCGGATTCTCCAAGGTATTTATCCACTGCTCCTTGCAATGCAGCCTTTGTCTTGTTGTAGTACTGGTTAACGGATTTAAGACGCTTGCCAGAGATTAAAAAAGATTTCCCGTTGGTACAAACCGCAGACACCCAGTTGTTTAAACCCGGATCAATTCCTAGCGCATTACTGCCAGTGGCTTGTACTTGTGGGGAGATCTCGTACACGTACTCTGTGTACCATGTACCGTGAGATGGAATAAATCTCAACTCCTTAATCTGTTTGTCCCACAACCGTTGAGGGTAGGGCAAGGTTATTGAATCAATCCCTTCAAAAAAGGCTTTACCAGCTCTGCCTAAAGGAATTTGTATCCACCTACGGTCTTTGTCTTCTATTACCTTGAGTGCTTGACCAGGATAAACTATTTGGTACAGCCCACCCTTAGTCCGGTAGTGCGGCAGTCTAGGCTTTTCTTTTAATTCCCCATTCTTAAACATTCGTTCTAGTTCTCGAAATGAAGAAAAAGATTCAGCGACACTTTTTAGTGTTTGTTGTCCAGCTTGAGAATGCATGATTTTGTAGTTTTCATCAACTTTCAAATCGCTGCATAATTTGGAATAACCAACAAATCTTTTTTCTTTAAAATACCTTTGACGGTTTACATAGACTCCTGTGTTGTACAGGCTGTTTGATGCCATAGCCAGAACTTTAAGTATCTGTTGGGTTGTGGCATCTGGTTTAGTTAAATCTTTTTGTGTTCCTATTTCCACTTTGTTTAAAGTTGGGTTATACTCCTAAAATAAGACAAAAACACCCTTAAAGTCAATGGCTAGACAAAAAAAATTTCAACTTTGGTTGACAGATGATGAGTACAATCTTTTAAAAAGTGTTGCGGATAAAAAGAATGTACCGATGGGTGAAATTCTCAGGGATTACATCAAGGATTTAGCCAAGAAGAGTACTCACGGGGAATAAATTCCCCCGTGTCGTCTTTCATCCCCGGTCTAAAGACACGGGGCTTTCAGCCTCCCGCACTATCTTGGTAAATTAAATGTTTACAACTTTATAGGCATGTCTCTTGAAGAAATTCTCAACTTGATTAATCTGCATGAAGAAAAACTTTGCGCTCAACTTTATGCTCGTGCTGATGGTACGATGACGATGGAACCTTGCAGGGAAAAACAAGAAGATAATAATATTGTTAGAGGTAGGATCCGAGTAACTAACAAAGAACGGTAAAAAAAGTTACTTTTTTAGTGTGGAGAATTTGAAACAACGAAACTTGGTAATGCACATTACGGTGAATTTGTACAGTGGGTAAGCTCTAAAAAGAATTCAGCAGATAGACGATGGATAACTCATAATGAAGATGATTGTCCATCAAGAGTGATATGAGTGAGCTGGAGCGGTACTACAGGGTGTTAGATTTGGAACCTGGAGCAACACTAGAAGAAGTGAACCAGGCTTACAAGGATTTGGCTTTTATCTGGCATCCTGATCGTATCCCAAATGATAATCCCCGCTTACAACAGAAAGCGCAAAAAAAGCTGCAAGAAATAAATGAAGCTAGGGAACAATTACGTTCTCTAAAACAGAAGTATCAAAATACACAATGGGAAAAGCCACCGCAAAAAACCTATCAACCACCGAAGCAAAACTCAGACTTAAGTGGTAGGGATTTCAGTCGAGCCAACTTGAAGGGTAGAGATTTATCTAGAAGAAACTTAAGCTATGCGAACTTAAGCGGTGCAAATCTCAGTGATACTTTTATGCACAAAGCTAATCTCAGAGGAGCAAATTTATCTGAAGCAAATTTGTTTAGAGCCAACCTTCTGTTGTCTGACATGAGAGAAGCAAATTTGCGATTTTCAAACTTAATTGGAGCGGATCTGAGCGGAGCGGATTTGCGAGGAGCAGACTTAACAGGAGCGCGGATTCGGTCTGGCGATCGCCTACTTGTTAAAATGATTGGGACTAACTTAGCTGGTGCAATTATGCCTGATGGGAAAATTTATGAGTAATACTGGAACAATTGTGTTTTGTTTACCTGCAATGTGCAAAAATCAGCTACGATATACAATTTTAACTCCTTGATTAATTATGAATATTGCTATTATAGGTTGTGGTTATGTCGGTTGCAAGGTTGCTGAATATTGGCAGCAAGAGAAGTCTTTTGTTGTGACAGCCACTACAACCAGTCCTGAACGCGTTCCTACATTAGAAGCAGTAGCACAAAAAGTAGAAGTATTAAAAGGCAGTGATGCTGAAAGTCTAAAATCAATCTTAAAAAATCAAGAGACTGTACTCTTAAGTGTTGCTGCCAAAGGTGCTGATTTTTATCAAGAAACTTATCTGCATACTGCCCAAACTTTAGTTTCTGTCTTAAAGCAGATTCCGAGTGTACAACACTTGATATATACAGGAAGTTATTCTGTTTATGGTGATAAAAATGGGGAATGGGTCGATGAAGAATCTCCCGTTGCACCAACAAACGTTTCTGGGGAAATCCTTAGTAAGACTGAACAAGTTTTACTATCAGCAAACAGTCAAAGCCTTCGCGTGTGCATCTTGCGGTTAGGAGGAATCTATGGCCCAAATAGAGAATTGGTAAAGATATTTAGTCGATATGCAGGAACAACTCGACCAGGTGATGGGGAGGACGTAACAAATTGGGTTCATCTAGATGATATTGTTGCTGCGATAGAGTTTGTCCGTGAAAAGAAACTCGAAGGTATTTATAATTTAGTTGACGATGCACATCTGAGAAGTCGAGAATTACTAAACCAAATTTTCGAGAAACACAGTTTGCCTAATGTTACGTGGGATCCTACCCAGAAAAGTACTCGTCCCTACAACGCTAGGGTATCCAATCAAAAGATAAAAGACGCAGGTTATCAGTTGATTCACCCCCAAATGATTTTTTAAACATGAGCACTCAAACTAAAACCAAATCTCCCACCCAGTTTTACACTTGGAAAAATTACCGTTGTGCATACGAAGTTCACAACCCACTCAATTCATCACCTGAAGGTACCCCTCTGCTGTTAATTCATCCAATTGGTGTGGGGTTATCGCGTCAATTTTGGCAACGATTTTATCATGAATGGGATAAGCAAGAACAACGTAATTTGATTTACAACCCTGATTTACTAGGATGTGGTGAAAGTGATATGCCTCATGTAGGCTACACTGCTGTTGATTGGGCGGAACAGTTGCAGCATTTTTTACGCACAGTGGTACAAAAACCTGTGATCGTGTTGGTACAAGGTGCTTTAATGGCTGTTGCAATTGAATTAGTTCAAAAAGAACCCAATTTAATTGCAGGACTTATACTAGCAGGTCCACCAGCTTGGGCTATAACTACTAAAAGAATACCAGAGTCACGGCAAAAAATTATTTGGAATCTTTTAGATTCACCTCTGGGAAATGCTTTTTATCGATATGCTCGTCGTGAGAATTTTTTGCGCAATTTCTCAACTCGTCAGCTGTTTGACAAGAGTGATGCTGTAGATGCTGAATGGTTGAATACATTGCGCAAGGGTGCAGAAAATCCTGCTAGTCGCCATGCAGTTTTTTCTTTTTTAGCTGGCTTTTGGCGGAAGGATTATACTAACGCGATCGCGTCTATCAACAAACCCACACTAATAGTTATCGGTGAGACAGCATCAAGTATTGGTAAAGAGGGTAAACAAGAAACACCAGACGAGCGCTTGGCTGATTACCTGAAGTATTTACCCCAAGGTCGTAGTATAAAAATTCCGGGTCGTAATGTTTTACCATATGAATCGACGACCGAGTTTGTTAAGGCGATAGCTTCGCTGCTGCGTGAAGCGCAGATCGCGCCTTTTGTCGCTGAATTATCTTAACTGCTTATCGCGACAAGTTCGGTTCGACAATTTCTGACCAGTTTTCAAAATTGCGCCTAACCCAATCCATCCCAACTTCATTATTTAGCTTAATTTTTTGGGGTGTGTTTGGGTAGATTTTGTGCAGTATATCAGTATCTTGCTCTACAATAACTCTCGCAAAGTTGAGAAAACTCTGTCCAAGAAACTTAAGTGCAGGATTATTGATGATCCCATACATAATCACATAAGTGCGCGTACAAGTTTCCGACTCTGGTACAAACAAGTGGATCTGAGCTACTTTACCAAGTCCTGTTTTCCCGTGAAATATCACTAAGTGCGGAAAGTGATTTTCTAAATGAGCTTTTAGGACTTTTGGTAAAAGTAACAAACTAGGATTGCTGATTTTTTCAGCCCAACTGCTGAATGATGTAACATTAGTTAAGAATGCGTGAGATTGATGTCCATTGTCAATAAACTGCTCAAAACGAACTTCCTCAATCCTAAATAAAGGGCGATGGGTACCGTTTTGGTGATTGTAATCGTGCATGTTTAACAGCATACTTAGCAAATCCGTTTTCACGCTGGTATCACCTGCATGACCAATAAACTCATACTGCGAAGCAATCTCATTCAAGATATTAGGGATCGGTATTTTAGGCTCATAACCACCATAAGACCAAATAAAATCACCTTGAATAATCAGTTCTAGCGGCTTGATTTGCGGTAATGTTTTCTTGTTGGAACCTGGCAAAACCGTACATCCTTCACCATCAAACTCAAGTGCATGAAAAGGACAAACGACTACGCTCGTTTTATCTTCACCCTCTTGACACCACCCTTCAGACAGCATAGCTCCCATGTGTGGACAAGTATTGGGTAAAGCGCTCACTTTACCAGTTCTATCTTTCCAAAGTACATAGTCTTCACCGTAAAGAGATATCTTTTTCGGCTTATTGACTTCTAGCATAGATTTGTGTGCTAATAGCCAGGGTGCACCAACGAGCATAGACATAGGTGTTACTCTCCTGATTTACTAGTGTTCTGAGGAATTATTTGAGGCAGGCTGATTTTGCTTGTCTACTGTAATAGTAAAACAAAACGTGACTAATATGTCACATTTATATGTAAAATTATGACAAAAAATTCATATTTGCCAATAAATAAGAACCAGGGTATGCGGCGTCAACCTCAGCAAAAGCGCAGTCAGCAGCGTGTGGAGAGAATGTTAGATGCAGCAGCGGAGGTATTTGATGAGGTGGGTTATGAAGCGGCGACCACTCACGCGATCGCCGCTCGTGCTAAAACAGCTATAGGCTCGCTTTACCAGTTTTTTCCCGATAAATTGGCGATTTTTCACGCTTTGGAGCTGCGTCACGTCGAGCGAGTACGCGCCATACACGCAAAACTGAGTCAGTCGGAAATCATTCAACTTCCGTTTGAGGAATTTATCCAAACTCTAGCAGTCGAGTTCAGGAAACTTTTTGAACAGCCTACTTCTCGAATAGTGTTTGTGCAATACTTCACATCTGCCGCAATATTCCAAACTATTGATGAGAGTTTTACTCAGGAAGCTATAGACTTCACATCTCAACTTTGGCGAAAGCGTAATCCTGAGTTAGCTCTCGAACAGAGTAACTTACTAGCGAAAGTATGCGTCCATACTTATAATACTTTAGTGCTTATAGCATTACGCAGCAATGAAACTGACTGCGAGCAGATTTTTGCCCAGATAGAGGCGTTGTTGATTGCATACTTACGCCCTTATGTAGGCGATGAAGTGTTGAACAAGGTAATGAAATGTCCGCACTGTCGTTCTCAACGCCTCTCTAAAAATGGTCACCGTCATGGCAAACAGCGTTATCTTTGCAAAGACTGCGGTAAGCAATTTCCAGAAAACTTACCTGAGTGATACTTATTAAGCTATCAAGGTTCAGAGCTTTTCTCCAAGCTATACTGAGGATTGAAACATAAAAGCCGATTTATGCAGGCATAGTACAATGGTTCAGAAAATTTCCTTGTTTAATCACAAGGGCGGAGTTGGCAAAACAACAACCACATTTAATTTAGGATGGATGCTCGCCTCAAAAGGTAAGAGAGTAATCCTTGTGGATGCTGACCCGCAGTGTAATCTCACAGGGATGGCTTTGGGAGAAGAAACAGAGGATGATGAGGCAAGAATAGAAAATATATATAGTACAACATCAAACATTAAGATGGGTTTAGCTCCTGCTTTTGAATCTCAACCAAGAGCTATTGAGGCTGTAGACTGTATCCCAATACAAGGTCAACGAGGGTTATTTTTGTTGCCTGGTCATGTTGGATTTGCTGAATATGAGGTAATATTAGGCATTGCTCAAGAATTAAGTGGTTCAATTCAAGCCTTAAAAAACTTACCAGGTTCTATCACTGATTTATTTGAGAAAACAGCTACTAAGTTTAATGCTGACTATATTTTGATCGATATGAGTCCCAGTTTAAGCTCGATAAATCAGAATCTATTAATGACGAGCGATTTTTTTCTGGTTCCAACTACTGCTGATTTCTTCTCAGCAATGGCAATAGATTCTTTAGCTAAAGTTTTACCAAGATGGTGCGCTTGGGCTAAAACAGCAAGCTCTATTCCAATTCTGAAAAATGCTGCTTACCCATTTCCTAACATTACGTTGCGTTTTTTAGGAACTATTGTTCAAAATTATGGAATTATACGTGGTGGAAAAGAGAGTGCTGCCTTTCAAACATGGATTCAGAAAGTTGAACAAGCTGTTTCTAAGAAGTTAGTCCCTATTTTACGCCAGAATAATCTGTTGCTACCTCATATAGCCTATACTCAGCAGGGAATTAATGATACCTTTTCTCTTACGAAAATATCAAATTTTAATAGTCTAATTGCTCTGTCTCACCAACACCGAACCCCGATTTATGACCTCAAACCTGAGCAATTAGGGCAAAGAGGAATAGTATTAAACAATAACCAAAGTAAACAAGAAGAATTTAGGGAAACTTTTTCAGACTTAGCAGACAAGATTATTGCACTAACTTCTACCTCTACCTATGCAGTCAGCGCTTGACCAATTTCGTATTAGTATTGGTCGCGTTCGAGACCTCATTAATCTTCATAACTCTGTAAAAGCTCAAACTACGAATGCGTTGGATGTCTCAGATATTTTAAGGGCGTCTTTGGTTCTAGCTGTCAGTGCTTTAGACTATTACATTCATGAAGTTGTTACATTAGGGATGCTAGAAATTCACTGTAATCAACGTCCTGAACCCATCCCTCCAGCTAACACTACTCAATCAGCCTTTTCCCGTTTTGAAATTTCGTTAAGTGCTGCGCGTCAAGAGCGGATAATGGCGATAGATGTTGCATCTTGGTTGAAAAACGAGATTCAACAAAGTTACGGCTCGACATTTATGCAGCAGTCTCATACAATCTCGTCTTTAATTCCTGTAATATCAACTAGTATAGCGAATAAGCTTAATAACAATGTTTCTTGGCTAGAAAATGAAATCCGAGAAACTCTTAGTTATAAAAGCTTTCAACAGCCAGATAAGATAGCTGATGCAATTAGGCTTATATCAGGCAAGAAATTATGGGAAGAAGTTTCTGTAAAAATAGGTAAACCAGCAAAAGATATCAAGCAACAACTGAGTGCAATTGTTGATCGTAGAAATAAAATTGCCCATGAAGCTGATATAGATCCTACCTTTAATATAGGCAATAGATGGAATATTGATGAATTGTTGGTTAGTGATGCAGTGGACTTTATTGAGCAACTTGTTGAAACTGTTCATCAAATTTTGTAGCTAAATTCTTTATGACGCAAATCTTACTATACCAATCCTATTTGATCTCTAAACAGAAGCAATCTGGAAGGCTTGTTAATAAAAGCCCCGCGAGTGTTCGGTTTGTAATTCATTTAGGATTGCTATACTACTCTTTCTAATATGAGGTTTTTGTGATGTTTTTGAATTTCTATTTGCTTAATTTATTCTGCTCTCTAAGCCATGCTGATTTATTTTGTAGTGCGAGCATCTTGCTCGCTGAATTTATGCAACTGTCTCCTCCATACAATAAAACCCCATAAGCTAACGCTCGCTTATAGGGTGACGGATAATGCCAGAGGAAATCACCTAAGGTGATTTACAGGAATAAATATACCGCAGCCGTTGGTTTCGACTTCGCTCAACCAACTGAGAGATCGTGAGTTGAGCGAAGTCGAAACTCGCACTCCCCAGGTATTTTCTTTCTCGGAAATCACCTAATATCTAATAGATCCGCTCGCCCAATCTTGCGGTTTGAGGAAAACTTCAGTCAACTGTGCTTCAGGACTCCCTGGTTCTGGCTCATAACCATATTCCCAGCGTGTCACTGGTGGCAGAGACATGAGTATGGATTCTGTCCGACCATTGGTTTGCAGACCAAAAATTGTTCCTCTGTCGTAGACTAAGTTAAACTCAACGTAGCGACCGCGACGATAGAGTTGGAAATTGCGGTGGCGATCGCTATACTGCATTTCTTGTCGCCGTTGCACAATAGGCACATAAGCTGGTAAAAATGACTGACCGCAGCGTTGCACAAAGTCAAAAAGATCTTCCCAAGTACGAGATACCGTTCCCACTTCCTGACTGCGAAGGGCTGCTGAACCATCGCTGTTAGGACCAGCATAAAGGATTCCATGACCATCTTGATAGTCAAAGAATATCCCGCCGATACCTCTTTGTTCTTTGCGATGCTTTAAATAAAAGTATTCATCACACCAAGGTTTGAAGACGGAATAGTATTCTGGATGAGAGGCATCACAAGCACACTTCAATGATGAGTGGAAGTGAGTAGCATCCTCTGCAAACGGGTAATAAGGTGTCAAATCAGCACCTCCACCAAACCACCAAACTGGACCCGCTTCAAAGTAACGGTAATTAAGGTGTACAGTTGGTACATAAGGATTACGAGGATGCAGCACCATTGAAGTGCCAGTAGCAAAAAACTCATGTCCAGCTGCTTCTGGACGTTGGATCAATACTGAGGGAGGTAGTGTGTCTCCCCAAACTTCTGAAAAGTTGACTCCACCTTGTTCAAATACTCGCCCATCTCGAATAACACGAGTACGTCCTCCACCACCTTCCGGTCTTTCCCATCGGTCTTCCCGAAAACCTGCTTCTCCATCCAGTTGCTCAAGCACTGTGCAAATTTGATCCTGTAACTTCAGCATAAACTGCTTTACCCGGTGGCGCGAATCAGCCGGTATTCTAGGAGATGCAAGTAGTACAGTTTGATTTGTCGTGTCTGAAAGAGGACTCATGGGAATACCTTTTAAAGTGATAACTGTTTTGTCTCTTTAAGACTTTATAACTACTTAGTTGTTTAATTATTAATTGTTTCAAAATTTAACAAACAGAATTCAGGAGTCAGGAGCCAGGAGTCAGAATAAATTCTTGAAACTGCTTGATGAACAAAGTCCTCGTTTCTTTGGGTGTCTCCTGCCGGGGGATGTTACGCGCAGCTATACCTGTAGGGCTTTACCTGACATCTTGCACCCCAGCTGAATCAGCCCGATATCCCGCCCAGAACTTAAGTTCCGGGCTAATAGCGCGCATTCCATTGAAATGAACTCAAATCTTTGATCAGTCCTCTTGAGAGGACTTTAGCTATCAGCCAGCGATTTAAATCGCTGGCTGGCTGATAGCCCAGGTGCAAGATATCAGTTACGCTAATTGTCTACTGAGCAGCCACGGCATTGCCGAGTGTAGCACGTGGTGTTGGAGATCCTCCTAATGTACTGGTTCCTCCTGATTCCTGAATTCTGACTCCTGACTCCTTGTTTAAAGGAATGTAACGTTTTCAGCTAGGGGGTCTAGCCAAAGGATGAAATTTATTATAACTTGATAGCTATCAAAATATTTAGTTGAGTAGCCGAATAATCATGGTTAATACACTGCCCCAGTCTGTACCCAAGGAACCAAAGGTGGGAATTAAAACCCCAAGTAAAGAAACAGTACTTACTCCTCGGTTTTACACCACAGACTTTGAAACTGCTGCTAGCTTAGATCTTTCTGCTCAGGACACTGAGTTAAAGGCGATGCTGGAAGAAATGCGGGCAGATTATAACCGCCACCATTTCGTTCGGGATGAAGAATTTAAACAGTCTTGGGAAAATATTCCGCCAGAAACACGCCAACCTTTTATTGATTATTTAGAGCGTTCTTGTATCTCAGAGTTTTCTGGGTTTCTGCTGTTCAAAGAGCTATCTCGTAAGCTTAAAGGGCGTAGTCCAATTTTATCTGAGATGTTTCAGCTGATGGCTCGTGATGAAGCTCGTCATGCTGGATTTCTCAATAAGGCAATGGGAGACTTTAAACTTTCTCTCGATCTTGCTGAGGTAACGAAAACTCGTACTTATACATTTTTCCCCATTGAGTGGGTGGTTTATACTGTATACTTATCAGAAAAAATTGGTTACTGGCGCTACATCCTTATTTATCACCATCTACAAAAGCACCCAGAAAATCAATTTTACCCGATTTTCCGTTACTTTGAAAGTTGGTGCCAAGACGAAAACCGTCATGGGGATATATTTAAAGCATTATTGAGATCCCAGCCACAACTGTGGAAGACTTGGAAAGCAAGACTGTGGAGTCGCTTTTTCCTCTTATCTGTATTTGCAACCCATACGTTAACGGTTCACGAGCGTGCTGGTTTTTACAACTCACTAGGACTGGACGCAACAGAATTTGATCGCCAAGTAGTTTGCAATACCAACGAAACTGCGGGTCGAGCTTTTCCAGTGATGCTAAACACCGATCATCCAGAGTTTTTCTCGCGTTTGCACTACTGCTCAGATCAAAACTTGAAATTAGTGGAGATTGATCGCAGTTCTGCTCCTAAATTCGTGAAGCTTATCCGCAAACTACCTTATATCGCCTCAATTCTGTGGAATCTTTTGCGCCTCTATTTAATTAAACCAATTGATACAGAAGCGCTGCGCTTAACAGTTCGTTAGTACTGTTTTTTCAAAAAACAGCTGTGTTATTCCTCAGTGCTTTCAGGTTTTCAGCTTGCTGATGCACACGTTCGCTGATGCGATCGCACGCCAACTCACAAAGCTCAAAAATCATCGGGTCTGCAACCTCGTAAAAGGCGCTAGTGCCTTTGGGCTGACGAGATAAGACCCCCATCTGAGTTAATACCTTCAGATGCTTAGACAAATTAGCCTGTCCCAAGCCAGTCACCTCCGCAATGTCCATTACATTCATCGGACCTGACTTGAGACAGGTCAAAATTTGTAGCCGACTCACTTCTGATAAAACTTTGAAATACTCAGCAACCGCCATAAGAATAGCTGGATCAGCTTTGGATGGCTTCATTTTTGACATAGGGAGATTTAATTGTCAGCAGAATAATTATTTAATAACTAATTGGTATTATAACCAAGTGTTGATCAATTGTAAGAGGAAAAAGGTAATGGGCATGGGGCATGGGGCATAGGGCATTGGGGAAAGGATTAAAAGCCCTTTTATGAAGAATTATAGGTGTATCCAATAAAGAATTGTTAAAGCTCAACAACTAGATTACTAATTAGTTATACTCTTAGATAAGAATCAAAACCTTGGCGGTGCATCACACAGTGGTATTGACCTGGTGTTTTAGTACCACAAAGCAAAGACCCACTAGCTTCAATATTGTACAAAACGTCATAAGGTTCATATAGTCAAATGTTAAATCAATTAGTTGAATATATCTCTCGAATTCCGTCAGAACTCTTATATAGAATAAATCTAATCAGGCACGCCAGTAAACTACCCCCGCTTAGCGCACAGGATAAGTTAATTGTTAATGGGCTTCGCAAAGAAGGAGTTTTTGGTACTTCCTTAGAAGAGTTAGGACTTCCCAACACGCCAGAACTTGTTAAAGCTGCTAAGGGCGAGTTATCTAATATGGAAGCAGCTTTGTCTCGTAGCCGTAATAATCAAGAAAAGTTTGGCAGTCTAAAAAACCCAGCCTATCCTCAGATTTTTACTGTTACAGAGCTATCTGATTTCTTTTCATGGGGAAGTCAACAGAGATTACTTAATATTGTAGAAAATTATATAGGTCTTCCCGTTGCATTCCAAGGTGTGCATTTACGTCGGGACTTTGCAAATGACGAGCCTGTAACAACAGAGCAATGGCACCTAGATGCAGAGGATCGTCGTATGGTAAAAGTCATTGTCTATCTGTGTGATGTCGCAGAAGAAAACGGTCCATTTCAGTACATTCCTAAATATAAAGTCCCGTTTCTGCTAGCATTGCGCATTCGCGCTAAAATTGCATCAACGATGGCGAAGGGTAAAGTTGGTCTTAATGATCGAGAAATGGAAGAACTCGTACCCCCCTCACTATGGAAATCTTGCCCTGGAAAAGCAGGATCAATCGTTATTGCAGATCCAAAAGCGATCTTTCACCACGGGAAGTCTCGGAAAGAATCACGCGCAGCACTGTTTTTTGTTTACACAGCAGAGAATCCTTTGCGCCCAGAGTGCTGCACACAGTACAGCGATCAAACTTTTCCAAGAGTTTTGCCAGTTTAATTAAAATAACAGGGAACCATATACTATGAGTATTGATTTAGCAAGCAAGTTGCGGGAAGGAACGAAACAATCCCATACTATGTCCGAAAATACGGCATTTATGAAATGTTTCCTTAAAGGAATCGTTGAACAAGAACCATTCCGCAAGCTGATTGCAAACTTGTATTTCCTCTACTGTGCTATAGAAGAAGAGCTTGAGCGCCATCATGATCATCCTGCGGTAGCTCCGATTTATTTTCGTGAACTAAACCGCAAGGCAAATTTAGAGCAAGATTTGGCTTTTTACTATGGCTATCGCTGGCAAGATCAAATTGTAGCCTCCAAGGAGGGTAGAGCTTATGTTGATCGTATCCATGAGGTAGCAAAGACAGAACCAGCACTACTGATTGCTCATGCTTATGTTCGGTATATGGGAGATCTGTCTGGTGGTCAGAGTTTGAAAAAAATTATCCGCTCAGCAATGAGCTTACCAGAGGATCAAGGAACCAGATTCTATGAATTTGACGACCTGAAGAGCGTTGAGGCGATCAGAGCATTTAAAGGTAAATATCGTGATGCCTTAAATTCACTACCAATAGATGATACCTTAGCTCAAAAAATCGTGGACGAGGCAAATAACGCCTTTCAACTCAATCGCAATGTCTTCCATGAATTAGAAGACGATGTTAAAGCGGCGATTGGTGACCACGTGTTTGATTTGATCACACGCCAAGACAAACCAGGTAGTACAGAACGCTCTCCAGGTAATACTGCAGTAGAACTGATTGCAGCCGAGTAAAATTCCCAGAACAATCAAACATTTCCAGAAACCATGTAGGGGCGTAGCCTCCGGCTTCTCGCAGAGTACGGCGTTCGCCCTTACAAGTATCTTGAATGTCTAAAATTTGCTAATTCTCGGAACTCACGCTAAATATAAAAACAATCGAAAATAATCAACTTTGTCGGTGATAATTAAGCGTCAGTACTATAACATATAGTTGCATCTGCTGTTGCTGTACTGGGAAAGAAAGAATTTGACAGTACCAATATCTCTGTCGCTAACTGCGCTTTACTAGAGAAAAGCAACATGGTGTTAATATAGCTAAACTTGATAAAGAATTATGGAAGCAGATGAACTCCTCAGTCGATATGCAGCAACAGAACGGGATTTTGCCAATGTAGACTTATCTGCGGTAAATCTGCGAGAAGCTGAACTAGTGAATGTAAATTTGAGTGGTGCTAACCTAAGCAATAGTGATTTACGGGAAGCACGCTTAGGACATGCAATGCTTTTTCAAGCAAACCTCAGTAAAGCTAATTTAAGTGAAACCATTCTCTGGGGTACAGATTTGAGCGAAGCTAATCTCTGCCAAGCTGAGTTACGGGAAGCTGACTTGAGCGGAGCTAAGTTAATCAAAGCAATGCTACAGAAAACAAACTTAGCTAAGGCATTTTTGTCTGGAGCGAACTTGAGTTATGCGAACCTCTCGCAAGCAATGCTATTTGAGGCTGACTTACGCCCTAGTTCCAAGCACCAGACCAATCTAGAATATACCGATTTAAGAGACGCAGACCTAAGCTATGCAAAAATCAGCGGGGTTTTATTGCGTCACGCCAAATTAGATGGAGCCAAGCTGTGTCGAGCAAGTTTAGCAATTCTGTTAACTGATAATAATTCATATCAGACAGACCTCAGTGAAGCTAGTTTGTGTGAAGCAGATCTTAGCTATGCCGATTTGAGTGGAGTAAATTTACGCAATGCTGATTTACGAGGCGCTGATCTCACTCAAACGATCCTCACTGGTGCTAACCTTCACGGCGCTATTATGCCGGATGGAACAATTCATCAGTAATTTAGAAGGAGTCAGGAGTCAGAATACAGGAGTCAGGAGATAGAATACTCATACACGGAAAAATTTTCTGCTGTCTTACCAAAATTGATGCGCCAGTCGAATAAAATTCAATTCTTGCTCCTGACTTCTGACTCCTGACTCCTGAATTCTTTATTAAAATAATGGATATTGAAAATCTACGACAAAACTATACAAAGACAGGTCTGAGACGACAAGACTTGAAGGATGACCCCTTTGAGCAATTTGAAATTTTATTTCAACAGGCTTGTGCAGCTGATTTATTAGAGCCAAATGCAATGATTTTGGGTACTGCTTCTGCACAAGCAGAACCTTGTTTACGTACTGTTCTTTTAAAATCCTTTGATAAGCAAGGCTTTATATTTTTTACTAATTACGAAAGTAGAAAAGCTCGCCAGATTCAAGAAAATCCTCACGTATCACTGCTCTTTCTCTGGTTGCCATTAGAATGTCAAATTCAAATTCGTGGCACTGCTGAAAAAATTTCTACTGCTGAGACATTAAAATACTTTACAACCCGTCCTAGAGGTAGTCAAATTGGAGCTTGGTGTTCACAACAAAGTACGATCATTTCATCTCGTAAACTTTTAGAGATGCAATTTGAAGAAATGAAGCAAAAATTTATGAATCATGAAATACCTTTACCATCTTTTTGGGGAGGTTATCGTGTGCTCCCCCATAGTTTTGAATTTTGGCAGGGACGTCCTAATAGACTTCATGACCGATTTTTGTACTCACGCCAGGATGACGGTTCTTGGGATATTCAAAGGCTTGCTCCCTAATATAGAACCGTGAATAAAGCAACTATTTCAAATAGCCTAAAGCCTTGATATATACAACTTTTGACTTTTGACTTTTGACTTTTGACTTCCGCAAAGCGGTGCTAGGGGGATATACTATGGTTTTGCGCTATATTCTTGCATGGTTTCCCATGATATTTATCGCGATTCTCAATGGAACTATTCGAGACATTGGTTATAAAAAATATCTTGGTGACTTGCGTGCTCATCAAGTTTCAACCTTGACAGGAATTTTATTGTTTGGTGTCTATATATGGGCGCTTATTAATTTTTGGAATCTTGAATCACCGGAGGAAGCACTTACTATTGGATTGATCTGGCTCGGACTCACAGTTGCTTTTGAATTTATTTTTGGTCACTATGTGATGGGTAATCCTTGGAACAAACTGCTTAGTGATTATAATATTCTGAAGGGACGCGTTTGGATTCTCATTCCCATCTGGATTTTTATTGCTCCATTCCTGTTTTATTCCTTTTTATAAATTTTCCTCATGAAAAATCAGTTTAAGTGAATAAGTTTGCATCTACATGAAAGTAGTCCGCAAGAGCTTTAGCTTCTACTTTATTGATACCACGCTCGCCACTAACAATTTCTTTCACAACTTCCAGTGAGCCAATTACCTCAGCTAATGCTTCTGGAGCAATGTCGCGTGCATCCATCAAATGGATTAACATTGAATTAGGAGTGCCTTGAGGAATTGGGTAATGAGTTTCTTCAAATTTTTCAATTAATGTTACCAATAGTTCCAGCAACATTTCCTCTTCTGGTGTACGATTGAGACGATGCTCTAAGTTTTGAGCAAGTGCGATCGCTTCTTCATTTTCTGCTTCTGTGGTAATTGTTTTTGGTTGATACTCGGCTAGCAATTTACCGTAAGATTCACGATTAAAAGTACGGGTCATTTTTCCATTTATCCTTATCGTATTCAGCGTGAGTTAGGATATATTTAATATAGATTCTTTGAGTTTCGTAAAATTGTGGAGTATTAGAGCTTTTTTCTGGATGGAGGCGATCGCGTGAGTTATAGTGATTTTTCTTTTGCCGAGGTTCTAGAAAAATTCGACCTGAAAACCGAAGAAAAGATGGGTGTATTTGCCGACTTCCCTGAAGTAGAACCAAGTGATTTCTTGAAAGAAGCGATAAAACGATATTTTCCACTTCTTCGGGCAAGTGATAACGAAAAAATTCGCTCAGAAGGTTTGATTTTCCCAGTTTTATCTGACTTAAAATTCCAGGTAAATCCACAAGTTAACTTATTCTCTGGAATAGACTTCAACGTGGATACAAGTCTTGGTTTAAATGGATACTGTGACTATCTTATCACAAAGTCTGAAGAATCGCTCATCGTCAAAGCGCCTGTAATCATTGTTGTTGAAGCAAAAAAAGAGAATATCAATGCAGGTTTGGGGCAATGTTTGGCGGAAATGGTTGCGGCTCAAATATTCAACCAGCAAAGAGGAGAGTCTATTCCATCGATATACGGAACTGTGACTACTGGAACTAACTGGGTGTTTTTGAAATTGACAGAAAAAACTGTGTTGATCGATTTAGATGAATATTCCATCAAAACTCCCAACAAAATTATAGGAATCTTGGCTAGTGCCATCAATCAAGATTGATTTTTGCTACTCAGCATTGATAATCTAGGTCAGCTATTAGTTATTGAAGCAAAACGCGACGATCTAGATTACGGCTTTACTCAGCTGATTGCAGAATTGATTGCTCTCGACTTATGGGAGCGATCGCCCAAAGTTGAACAGCAACCTGAATTAGTTGGAGCAATCACTACAGGACAGATTTGGCAGTTTGCACTCCTTGATAGAAACGCCAAACATATTGATCAAGGATTAGATTCATACGTTTTGCCAAGAGATATTGAAACTCTGCTGAGAATATTAGCCCAATCTCTTATATTTAAGTTAGGCAACCGTTCAGTTGTTACACTTACCAGGCTACCTAAACAAGTTTGATTTTCGGGTGATGTCACCAACACCGCAGGAACAGGTCTGGACTCTTCTTTGGCGCACTCCATGTATTCCCATACACAGATTCTGGCACAGAAGAGCGCTCGGCGAAACATCGAACACAACCCGGAACCCGATGTTGTTGTTGTCGTTGTCTGGGTTGTTCCTGTTGCGATACGCGCAACGGCAGTTTTGAGGATTGTTGTTCCACGAACCACCGCGCAGCACTCGGAGTTGCCAGTCCCTTCTCTACTTCCTCAACCAAATGAGAGAAGCAAATATCTGTTGACGTAGCTGCCAAGTATCTCCATGCTCTAGATGAGCAATCCAACTTTGAATTGATCGAGTTACTTCGTCTATACTTATCTTACCTTGAATATATTCGATTTGCATATTTCTTAGTCTACGTTTTGCTCTTCGCAAGTTTTCTGTGCGTACTCGGATACAGTGTGGTAAAACGCGAAAGCCTAAAAAATTAGCACCGTACCTTGTTTCAAATAACTGGCTCTTAATCGGATGAATTTTTAGTCGTAACTTGGCTAAATATTCTTCAATCGCAAATCGTGCTTCTTTTAAAAATCCCCAGTCATCTGAAAACAGGGCAAAGTCATCGACGTAGCGGAGATATTTGCGAGCTTTTAGCTGTTCTTTAACAAAATGGTCGAAACTATTAAGATAGATATTAGCAAAAAACTGGCTGGTAAGATTCCCAATCGGTAAACCGCGTCGTCTTTCGAGCGGTGTTAATAAACTATCTTCCTCAAAGTACTCAACTGCTGCTAGCTGTTCATTGCTGTTGTCGATGATGGTATTAATTAGCCAGAGCGTATCTGAGCATTTTATTTTACGGCAAAGCAAACTCTTTAGTATTTCATGGTCAATGCTAGGAAAATATTTTTTGATATCGCATTGAAGCACGTAGCGACTAGAACGAGAAAATTCGATAAACCGATTTAAGGCGCGATGAGTACCAAATCCGACTCGATTAGCGTAGGAATCACCTATAAATGTCGGTTCAATCAGAGGAACAATTATGTTACACAACGCATGATGCACGACTCTGTCTTTATACGGTGCAGCAGAAATAAGCCGACTTTTTGGTTCTTTGATATAAAAACTTCTATAAACACCTGGTTGATAATTTTTGTTCGCCAGTTCTTTTTGTAATTTCTCTAATTCTTGTTCTAAGTTGTAATTAAAAATTAAAACATTGTCGCGATATCGCTTACCTTTTTGTGCTTTCTTCGCTGCTGCTAAGATGTTTTCAAATTCGATAATTTGAGGATAGATATTTCCGTAGCGTTTCATGCCATGTTAAATTTAGTTGTTAGCGTGCTGACGTTTATTTTGCTGTTTAATCCAAGCACCTAGCTCCATACCAATTTCGTTAATAAATTTTCCTGCATATTCGTAACGAGGCACAGCTATTAGCTGGAAATCTAGCAGAAGTCGCGTTTGATGACGTAAAATATGTAATTGAGTGCTTATTGCTTCTAATTGTGGCAGCTTTTCATTAGCATAGCGAGCGGCAATTAACCCATCGAATATATTATATAGCCCGTTTATCATTCTATCCCCTAATATAAATTTATGATGCTGAGGTAAGCGGTTAAGAATTGGAACATACCATCGAATCAAGTCGTATGTCTTCTGTATAATAGGTAATTCTTCCATTAGTTTTTTGAGAAAAATATAAAAGTGCCATTTACAGACTTAAATTTATATGTTAAAGTGATTAAAGTCAAATAAAAAAAAGATCGTTCCGCTCCGCTACACTCTCTAAGGGCTAAGAGAAGAAGGGTCAAGGGGAAGAGGGCAAAAGTGCCAAGGGGTACTAAGTCCTCGGCGAAACATCGAACACAACCCGGAACCCGATGTCGTTGTCGTAGTCCGGGTAGAACCTGTAGCGATACGCGCAACGGGAGGAAGGAGGATTGAAGTTCCACGAACCACCGCGCAGCACTCGGCTAGACCCTTCATCGCTAGATAGCCATATAGTTTCATCGTTAGACGCTCCTTCATAGTTCTCATGCCAATGGTCAGCGCACCATTCCCAAACATTACCGTGCATATCGTATAAACCAAAGGCATTTGCCACGCCAAAGCTACCTACAAGTGTTGTTTCTCCTCGAGAAATTCCTTTAACCCCAACGCCATAAGTATAGTCGGCATTATAATTTGCCAAATCGGATGTAATTGTTTCACCAAAATGAAACGGAGTTGTTGTACCTGCGCGACAAGCATATTCCCATTGGGCTTCACTTGGCAATCCATAGGATCTGCCAGTGTTTTGGGACAGGTGACGCGTTAAGCGATCGCAAAACTCTACAGCATCATACCACGAAACACTCTCGACTGGACGATCTTCTCCTTTAAAATGAGATGGTTCAGGTTTCAGTTCCCGATTGACTTGTGGTAAAGACGCTACAGCTTTCCACTGAGCTTGGGTTACTGGATATTTCCCCATAAAAAATTGTTTAACGCTGACTCGGTGTTGAGGACTTTCGTCATCAGATCGCTCAAGTTCATCTTCCGGCGATCCCATCAAGAAGCTTCCTTCAGGAATCAATACCATCTCTAGGTGAACCCCATTCCCTAAATCTTCGCTAAAACCTTGAGCCTGCTGTCGATCACGGTGAATGGTTAAATGGGGATGAGCAATCCACTTTTCAACAAGTTTTTGTAGATTTTTTTTGGTGACTTTTTCCCCAAGCACTTCTGATAAAACTTTCCATAGTTTACCAGCAACATTTGAGAGAAAACGTACAGAGTATTCTGCTGATGCTGAAATTTGCTCATAGGTTTGGTTAGCTAATGTTCCCTCTAGTACTAACCGTTCAACGTCTTGGAGATATTTTCCTGTTTTAGTAAAAACCGCCTCTTGCAAAATTTCAAGAGGATTATCTGTACTAACTTCAGCAGATTGATTAACCTGTATAGTAGCAACGTCAAATTCAAAAGGTTTTATTGGTGGGAAACCTTCAAGAGTAGGTACCGTATCCTGACGATCTCTGAAACCTTTTGGTAACAAAGCATTCGGAAGACTCACTTGAACACCCTCTACCTCATAAGAACGACGCACTTCTTCTTGAGTAACATCATTTGGTGTTTTTAAGAGTCGCTGTACAAGCCTTGCACACTCTAATAAAGCTGGTTGATTTTGTAATTGATATTTTAACTCTTCAGTAATACGCGCCAATCGTGCGAATTCCGCGCGCGTTCCTGACTCAGTGATGCTTTCCGAATCTGCTGCACTAGTAGTTTCTGCAAGTCGTTGGGCGATCTGTTTTGCTGCTTCTTTGGACTTTTCATCTCCTAAATATACCATTGCTGCCCATCTTTGGGCTTCTATTTCTTTTTGTCGTCTTCCTGGATTTAGCCGACTTAGATAATTAACATAGCTATATAAAACCTGTGCGACTTCCCGCATTCTCTGCTCACCATACTCTTGCTTCATTTCCCCCAGCAAATATGCTCGTACGTGAGTATCCATCGCATAAAGTTCATACCCGACTTGACTACACAAATCAGACAACAAAAGATCAACCTCTGCTACCCAAGGAACTTCGTCACCTCGTAAAAACTGATTGCGTAAATAGTTCACTAATTCTGGAGTTAACACCAAAGGTAATGCAGCATGGTAAGCCAGTAGTCGGTACGACTTATCGAAACGCCAAACAAACCGATCTACTGCTTGAATCGCCTGTTCTCGTAATTGTGCTGCATCAGTCTCAGTTGTCATGAGAAACGAGTGTGAAAGTGTTGTAATGGTTGTCCGCGAACGATGTCAATAGCATTACTTAAGCCATTATTATCCATTTGGTACATTGGTACTAAAACAGCAGTAATTTCTGCTGAACTCCCATCCCAACGTTTTTCTGGCATAGGATTTAACCAAGCAATTAAAGAAGTGTGCCGTTTTAGTTGAGCGAGAAAACTGCTAGTTGCCTGAATTCGCTTTAATTCACGATAACCTCGTGCAGAGCCCGCATCACTCACAATCAATACACTAGTTTCATTATCGCAGGTTGCTAATACTGTTTGTAAAGCAATTGGTTCTGTTAGGTAGATGTCTTTGTAAACATTGGCAGCGGGGACGTTATGAAAATAAAAGACGTTAACTTTTTCTGGTTGTAGAGAACTTTCATAGAGTGCTGTTTCTACTAAATCACGGGTGAAGCGGTGAAACGGAGTCATTGATCCATTTTGATCAACCAGTAATAATAAATGAGCATTATTTCGTTCTCTTCTGCGGTAGACTGGAGCTATGTAAAATCCCTGGTGAGTCGCTTGCTCAATCGTGGCATTAATATCTAATATATCTAGTGAACCATCAGCAGCAGGTCGGCGTAAATATCGCCAACAGTAGATCATGGAACGACGAGAAATAGGATAGTATGTCTGTAATGTAGAAGTGTCTTCTGTTTCTGCTGGTGTAAACGGTGCGCGAATTGGTAGTGATGAAAGTTCACGTTCCGTTTTAATCTCAGTTACTTTCTCCTCAGCGGGTGGTGGTGTCGCTATTTCTTGGGGTTCCTCAACCCGTTCTTGAACAGAAGGTTCAGGCTTTAGCTCTTTGGGAGGTTTTTTTTCAGCCTGTTTTGAGGTTGAACTGATGAGAGACTCCCAAACACCATCAAACTGGCTTTGCTCAGATGGAGAGTGACACCATAAAATTCTCAATGTCCCTGCTAGTTCTGTTTCATCCTCTCCAAATCCTCCCTCAACAGCTTGCTTTGCAGCCAATAACTCTCCTACACCAAGCCCAAAACCAGTTTGGCGCAGACGAATAAAGGCGCGAGTCATCAAATCTTGGGGGTTAAAGGAATTCATGACGCTTGAGCATATTTTTTCCAATCTTGCTGAAGCTTAAATAGTAACTCGGGGTAGGGAAGCAATTTATCCTTTTTTAGTTGTGTTGCGCTATAAGGTTTTGGCTCGAACTTGTGTAACGCCTTCAGCCAATCAAGAAATTCGCTGGTTCCTGGTTTCTTGAAGAGTCCACCCTCATTCCACACGGTTAAAAAGCGATTAATAGCAGTTTCTACTAAAGCGCTTGGTGGTGGTGCTTGTTGAGAAATTTGGTAGTGCTTTTCAACAATCTCTTGCAACTGCTCCGACTTATTAGGAAAATCTACGTAATGATATAAGCAACGCCGCAAAAATGGCGCAGGTAAGTTACCTTTTTCCTTATTACTGGTGATGATCACAATTGGTTTATGGGTAGCGCAAACCGTTTCTCCAGTTTCCTTAATCTTAAATTCCCAAGGTTCATCTAATACAGTTAGCAAATCATTTGGGAAATCTAAATCAGCTTTATCGATTTCATCAATTAATACAACTGCTGGACAATCTTCTAGTTTAAACGCTTTTCCTAATGCACCAAATGTACGATAGTCTTTAGGATCAGCAGGGTTACGATTTTCGCTCGTTTCTTCTTGGTTTACTGGTGGAATTTTTTCTACTTTTTGTGTTTGTACATCGTGCAGCCGTAAAATTGCATCGTATTCGTAAAGTCCATCTTGAGCTTTTGTTGTAGAGCGTATATCCCAGCGATAAAGAGGAAAACCTAACTCATAAGCAACAGCTGAAGCGAGACGAGTTTTACCACACCCAGCGTCTCCTTCTAGTAATAATGGTCTTCGGAGATAAATTGCTAAATTTACAGCTTTTTTTAATTCCTCAGAAATCACATAAGGTTCTGGCTTTTGTGGGGAATCTTCGTGTGAATTCTTAGGTCGGAGTTTAGGATCATTTTCAAACTTCAATTTATTATTAGAGAAATTCATAAGCTATTCCATAAAAAGCTAACTCAATGTACTCATTAATGCATCACAAATATATTTAGGATTACCACCGTTACTTGACTTGTAAACATCATTAGCAATTGAACTAATTTTATGTTTTGGTAGTCCTGAATATTTGATTAGCCAACTGTGAATATCTTTCTTACTCCACTCTTTTAAAGGGATTGCTAAAATTTTATTTCTATCAAAGTCTATTTCTGTACAAAAAAAAGAAGAATTTAAATATTCTTCATCAGTATTGGTGTCTGATATAGCAAGAATTATGAATTTTATTTGCTCAATATCTTTTATCTCGCAATTTAGACGTATTGTTTTCACCAATGTCTTCCAAAATTTATTAACAAGCCATCCAAAAAAAGATTTCATGTCGGACAATAAATTTATTTTGTTTAATTCTATAAAAATGATAGTTCCATTTTCCATAAAACAAAAAAACTTTTCAATTATTTTTATATACTCTTCCTCCGTTTCTATTGTATCCATACCTAAATGATCTCCTAGTCGTTGCAAAAACCCTATTTCATCCAGTCTTACGTCAAGTGAAAAAGATATTGGAAAATACCTGAAATCTGTTGTCTCATCGTTTAGTATTTTTCGCAGTTGTAAACAAAATAAGTTGCCCGCCATATTTAAGCTATCGTTTACAAGAAAAAGGACAGCACCATCTTCTGCGCATTCCTCCAGAATATTTCTTACCGTCTCAATTTGTTCCTTAAAGTCAATTTTAGGAAGCTTTTCTTCTAAAGCGCAAGAGCGACGGTGATTAGAATCTCCGCTTATATCTTTTTTATCTAATAGATTGTATAATTTATCTATTTTTTTACTATCTCCCTCAAGTTTCCTTTTCAAACGGATTCGTTGAGCCTCGTCTATTGTTGAACGATATTGTTCTAGAGATTCATCCCGCTCTCTTTCAAGATCTGCAATTTGTAATACAATTTCTTTTCTATTAGAAGTAAGGGACATTCCAAGAAATTTAGTTCTAATTATTAAATTGGTATATCTACAAAAATAAACACTATAATTTATATATCATTTATCTGACCTTCAAGCTCAGTTATTTGGCTATCTAAATTATCAAGTTTTCTTTTCAAACGGACGCGTTCAGCTTCATCTATTGTTGAACGATATTGTTTTTTAGAAGCCTCCTGTTCTTCTAGAAGATCTTCAAGTTCCTCTTGAAGACGAAGTTGTTCACGTGGGGATTTCATACTTTTGATCTGACTCTTTCTTTTAAGGTTTTGTACGCTATTAGATTCTGACCCTGTGGTTTTATTAACTGGGTTTTCATTTAATTTTACGATATTCTCTGCGTAGTAAGCAAGAATGATATCGCCTAATCCCTCAATACGTTGTGTAGGAAACTGCAAACGACTATTTTGAACCCCCCATTTTCTCAATTCATTCAATACGTACGAATAAAGCTGATAAACAGTAATAAAGTTCTTATTTTCCCTAACTTTCTGGCTATTTAATCCTTGTAGTAGAAAATGTGTGAAAATCCCATTTTCCCCATCTTCATAAGCCTTTTGATTTGCTGTAGCTGCTGCAAGTAGAACAAAACCTTCAGCTTTTTGATGCACATTCTCAAAAAACTCTTGTTGATCAATGACATCTCTACCTATGTTGACTCCACTGTGGCAAGCATCTAATGTCAGTATTAGCTTATGGGATCCGCTTTTTCTCATATAGCTCTCGACTTGTGCTACGGATAAAACTTCGGATTCATCATCTAAAAGAGAAGATTCGGTGTCCTTTAGTATCAAAACAGGCTCTTTTGTCTCAGGAGTCAAAGTTCCATGACATGAGAAATGTACCCAAAGGAGATCATTAGGTTGAAGTGATTGAGAAAGTATATTAAGTTTTGTCTTTACGTTTCTACGAGTCGGTGCGTCTTTATCATTGAGTCCATCATGGAGACAAAAAACTTCGTAGTCTAGCTTAGTCAGATTTCTCTGTAAAGCCTGAACGTCATTTACACAAAACTCTAACTGTTTAATGTTACGATCATCATAATGATTCACACCGACTAATAACGCCCAAAACTTTCCTTTCTGTTTTTCCTCCGCTGCTGGGATTATTTCACGGTTAAGCATTTGTTCTTCTTGATTTGTCAATAATTCTTGAGCAGTAGTTTTTAATAGTCGATTTCCAGGGTTTGACGTACACGCAGCACGAATTAAATCTTCAGTCCATCCCTGTGAGTCTGCTGCTTGTATTAGGACAAAGACAATTTGTTGTAAACTGCCTTCAGGTGCGATCGCTCTTAAATTCCTATTTAGTTCAAACGATAACATCTGCTCTAGAGACGCCATATTAGGAAAAGCATTTATTAAAGCTTCCTGTAATTTTTTGCGCTGTTGACCGGATAAGCCCATAATTTATCATTTCCCATATGTTTAATAGGAGTTGACGATTCTTGTGGTACGTTTTACGCGATACTTTCGGTGAGCTTCTCTACGAGACGCTGCGCGATCGCTAACGCCTTTAACACTCAGCCAATCGTGCTCATCACCCTGTTACTACGAACTTAGTTTATCCTTTGTCATAGATTCATCAAATTTCACAGTGGAGACAGAAAAATCGTTAACTTCTAGCCATTGCTCAATGAGTTCTGCCACAACTTGGCTCATTTTCAAACCACGGATAGCACAAGCTGCGTGAAACCGTTTTTTTGTTGCATCTGGGATACTAATATGCATAGTTTTGATCGATAATAAGCTGCTTAAAAAGAATACCCAGACAAATCTACAAATGTAGAGGATGCGATTCCAGATAAATGCTATCAATTTCGTGGTTATTTTGATTTTAAGAGTATCAATTTGTACTAGTATCAATAATACGCGATAGCGAAGCGGGATCGCATCCTGGAGAGAACAAGCACCAATCGCTCGGCTTTTTCTCCTTATGGTAATATGCTGTGGTTGATAGTTAATGTCTGAACAATACCCAAGAAAATTAGGGAGTTAAAACAGATGCTACGCCAATTAGGTTTTACAGAACTCCCAGGTAAAGGAAGCCACACTAACTGGGTACATCCTTTATACTTTGGAAAACTCACTATTTCAGGTAAGGATAGTTCAGACGCTAAATCGTACCAAGAATAAGGATGTGCAACAAGCTATAAAAGAAGTGAAGGAGAAACAGCAGGAGAAACAGGAAGATGAGTAAATTTAAGTACCAAATGGTGATTCAATGGTCAGAAGAAGATAATTGCTTTTTGGTAGGATTTCCTGATTTTCCCGGACAACGTTGGCGAACTCATGGTGATAGTTATGAGGAAGCTGTCACAAATGGTATTGAAGCTTTAGAATCCCTAATTATGGCTTATGAAGCAACGGGTGAAAAGCTTCCGGAACCAACGGTTAGTAAAGTAGCTTAAATGCTTAGGCGTAGTCATAGAAATGCTCAAAAGAATCTCTATAGGTTTCCTAGTGCTGCTTGTTAATATGCAGTTAGGAATCTCAGCTAAAGCACAGTCACAAGTTCCACCAACGCCAACAATCAGCACAAAATCAATTTGCCCAAACCAGCTAGGTGCAATTATAGATGCTGTGATCAATCGTCCTCAATTCAATCGTATGCGTTGGGGAATTTTAGTGCAAAACCTCGGCTTTGCGCAAACTCTTTATAGTCGAGACGCTGAAAAATACTTTGTTCCAGCTTCCGTTAACAAACTGCTAATAACAGCGGCGGTACTACAGCAATTAGGTAAAAATTTTCGCTTTCGCACGTCTGTATATAGTAGCGGTGATGGTGTTTTGCATGTTGTGGGTAGAGGAGATCCCAGCTTAACTGATATTCAGCTTATAGCTTTGGCAAAGCAATTGCAACAGAAGGGTATTCGGGAGGTTAAGTCACTGATTGTTGATGATGGGTATTTTCAAGGAGAACTTGTCAATCCTTCTTGGCAATGGGAAGATATACAGTCAGACTATGGCGCACCTATTAATAGCCTTATTCTCAATCAAAATATTTTTAGTTTAAAGCTACTACCACAAATTGTCGGTCAACCTTTACAAATTGTGTGGAGCGATCGCAACGAAGCCAAATACTGGAAAATCGTCAATCAGTCAATCACAACAGGCGAAGATCAACTAAACGATATTAACATTACACGCGACTTAACCAGACCAATTTTAAAAATTCAAGGAAATTTAGCAGTAAATTCTCAGCCTGAATCAATAAGTTTACCAGTCTTTGCTCCTGCTGAATACTTCTTGGAACATTTCCGCAATGCTTTAGCAACACAAAACATTAAAGTCCGACAGGCTTACGTATCATCTACTAATAGCAGCTTGCAGCAAGAATTAGCTGCTGTCGAATCTCCTCCACTACCGGAATTGTTAGCACAGATGAACCTTAACAGTTATAATCTCTTTGCAGAAGCCTTACTCAGATCGATTGGTGCTAGTTCTCTCCAGCAAGCACAACGAACACAACCCACCATCAAAAAACCAACAGATAAAAATAAAACTAGCGCAGATGCTGGGTTAGACGTGATGAAAGCAACCTTAACCCGGTTAGGAGTGGATCCAGGTGGTTATATTTTAGCGGATGCTTCAGGATTATCTCGCAAAAACTTAGTTAGTCCGCAAGCTTTAGTACAAACCTTGCAAGCAATGGCAAAATCACAAGAAGCATATGCGTATCGTGCTTCTTTACCAGTTGCAGGAAAAAGTGGTACATTGAAAAGCCGTTATCTTCATACACAGGGTGAGGGTATTGTACAAGCAAAAACAGGCTCAATGGATGGTGTTGTTTCCTTAGCTGGATATATAACTCCACCCAACTATCAACCACTGGCTTTTAGCATCATTGTAAATCAATCCAACCAACCCATTAAAGTTGTACGACGCGCGATCGATGATGTTGTTGTTTCGTTAGCTCAATTACAGCGCTGTCAATAAACGAAGAACGGGAAGAGGGAAGGAGTTTACAACTCATTTAAGATTTGTCTTTCAGTTTCTCCTGTAAGCTAATAAGGTCAGTTCTCATCATCTTTCAAAACAACGATGCCAAGTACCCCAAAAATTCTCGCCTTAGACTTTGATGGTGTCATTTGCGATGGAGTGATTGAATATTTTAAGGTATCATGGCGTACATATTGTCAAATTTGGCTAGCTGCTGAGGAAACACCACCAGAAGGTTTAGCAGAAGTATTCTATCGTCTTAGACCTGTCATTGAAACAGGTTGGGAAATGCCTATTCTAATCAAAGCCTTAGTGAAGGGGATAGCTGAAGAAAAAATTCTTAATGATTGGGAAGCGATCGCAAAAGCAATTTTAGAACAAGATGATCTCAAATCAACAAAAATTAGTACTGCACTAGACAAAAACCGCGACGATTGGATTGCTCAAGATTTAAACGGTTGGCTGAGTCTACATAGATTTTATCCAGGAGTAGTGGAAAAAATCAAAGCCACTACCCGTGATACATCTTTATACATTATTTCTACTAAAGAAGCGCGTTTTATACAGCAATTGTTGGAGCAACAAGGAATCTCTCTAAGTAGAGACAAGATTTTTGGGAAAGAAGTTAAGCGTCCAAAATACGAAATTTTACGACAACTAATTCATGCAACAGGTACTTCACCAGCAAGTATATGGTTTGTCGAAGATCGACTTAAAACATTAGAGATAGTTAAACAACAACCAGACTTAGAGGATGTTAAACTCTTCCTTGCGGAATGGGGATATAATACCTCATCAGAAAAAGCATCTGCGCGCAATGATAGCCGGATTAAACTATTATCTCTTTCTAACTTTTCTCAAGATTTTTCTGATTGGCTCTAAACCATTTGTTTAAGTTGCATAGCAGTCTGATTTAGAATTTCGCTATTCTCTTTGACTCGAGTAATACTCTCAGCTGTTTGTGTAGCAGAAATATTGAGAGAACTCATTGCTTCTAGTACTTGCTTAATAGCAATTGCTTGTTGATTTGCTGTAAGCGAAATTTGTTGACTGTTGATGACTATATTATTAATAGCATTAGCTACAGACGAAAAAGCTTCTGCTGTTTGATAAGCGATATCTACGCCTTTATCAACAGTTTTTGTACCTTGATTGGTAACTTTAACCGCCGAGTTAAGGGCTACCTCAAGTTCAGCAACTAACTGATTAATACTCTGTGCTGATTGCTGACTTTGATTCGCTAATTTGCTTACCTCAAAAGCAACAATAGCAAACCCCTTACCGTACTCGCCTGCACGTTCAGCCTCTAATGCTGAATTTAAAGCTATCACATTAGTTCGATGGGCGAATTCACTAACAAGGTTCGATATTTTACGAATCTGATAAGCCTGATCTTTCAAATTTAAAATTTGATTAGATATTTCCTCAACTTGATCTTTCAAAATTGCCATTTCTTCCAAGGTTAGATTTACCTTTTTGTTTCCCTGCACTGCTAAGGATAATACTTGTTTTGCTCCTGTAGCAGATAATTCAGCTTGTCGTGCTGATTCCTGAGAAAAGGTACTCATTTCATCCATAGTAATAGTAGTTTGATTAACAGAAACTGCTTGCTGATTTGCCATAAGTTCCTGTCTTCCAATTACATTAGTGATTTCCTCCGAAAGAATGAAAATAGAATTAACAATCTTACGTAGAGAACGACTGATAGGTTTAGCAATATTTCGACTTAATACAATTCCGAGAATAATAGATAATCCAGTTCCGATAAGTACAGTAATGATGAGCCATAAAGTAGTTGTATGTGCCTGGATTGTAGAGGATTTTTGTTGCAAATTTGCTTCTTCTCTCTCCTTATTTAAGAGTCCTATAAGAGTTCTAGTTGTTGCTTCTAATGCTGGCTTGTTTTTCGTAAATTCTTGCTTACTTAAAGCTTCTAGTAAATCTTGAGACTTAAATCCGTCTATTTCATATTGTCTATAAATTCGCATAAATTCTTTATGATGATTATGCCATTTTTTATACAAAGCAACAAAAGCATTAAATATTCTTTTTTCATCATCATCATCATCAAACCTTCTACTATTATAGGTGTCAAGAGCCTGTTGGACTTGTTCAAAAGATTTTTGTATTTTCAGAACTTCTGAACCTCTAATATCTAATGTAATTTTTGGATTAATTAAAGTTTCTTCAGATGATTGAATTTGAGTTAAGCCTTGGTTGATTTGCCACAAACTATCAATGCTTGGCAGACTATCCTGTGCCAAATCTCTAATATGAAACGATAACTGAACATTGCTTATATAACCTATAGTACCTACCAGCAAAACTATGGCACCTAACAATAAAAACGATGCAGAGAGTTTGTTTTGTAAACTTAGATTCTTCATCATATAATTTTTATCCTAATTAAAAAAATCAACCCTTATTTGAACAATATGGGTCATACTTTAGTAAGTAACTACTAAATAATTGGTTTATAAATTCATAAGAATGCAATTTGAGCAAAACTTGATTTACTTAAAAACCAAGGTTTGTGGGTAGATGCCAGAAAATAATATACGGTTGACGCTTAATATCAAGCTATCAATGACTTTACTTTGACTAAAGTGTATTTAATAATAGCCCTAATTATAGGATTAAGTACACTGTTCCACTAGAAGTTAAACAATAAATTTACTTCTTCTTTAATCAATTCGTACTAAATCGCAAGATTAAATATCTAACTAATTTATAGATTTCGCAAGCAGGAGGGAGGGTGGATTTATCGAAATACAACCTGTTATAGTACCGCTTTGAAAAAAGGACGTTGCAGAGACTTGTACGAACGAACCACTTTACCATACGAGAATACTTCAAAGTGAACGCCCCTAACTACCAATCCTTATACAATGTTTTGACTCCTTTCTCGGTAATTCGGTAATACTGGTAAAAGATGTTTACCTAGAACAGCAAAACGACTCGTGGCTAATCAAGAAAAAATCGTATCCCTAACTCGAACGCCTTTATTTGGGCTTGCGCAAGAATTGAAAGCGCGATTAACCAGCTTTGGCGGCTGGGAAATGCCAGTACAATTTGTTGGTATTAGCCGGGAACACGAAGCTGTAAGAAATTCAGCAGGAATGTTCGACATTTCACACATGGGCAAATTTACCCTTCAGGGAAAAGACTTAGTTTCCCAACTTCAGCGTTTAGTTCCCTCGGATTTGAGTCGTTTGCAACCTGGTCAAGCACAATACACAGTATTGTTGAATCCCCAAGCAGGAATTATTGACGACATCATTTTCTATCATCAAGGGGAAGACTCGACTGGAGAACAAAAAGCAGTGATTATTGTGAATGCTGCAACCACTGCAAAAGACAAAGCATGGTTGTTGCAGCACATAAACTCGGATCAGGTTCAATTCCAAGACGTATCACCCCAAAAAGTCTTAATTGCTATCCAAGGACCAAAAGCTAGTAGCTGTCTCCAGCCGTTGGTAAAAGAAAATTTAGCACCAATCAAAGCATTTGGACATTTGGAAGCAACAGTACTAGATAAACCAGCCTTTATCGCTCGTACAGGTTACACTGGTGAAGATGGATTTGAGGTGATGGTAGATCCAGATATAGGTATTATATTGTGGCAGAACCTTCTTAATGCTGGTGTAGTTCCCTGTGGACTGGGTGCCAGAGATACTCTCAGACTAGAAGCTGCCATGGCGCTTTATGGTCAAGATATCGACGACACAACTACCCCTTTAGAAGCTGGTCTTGGTTGGTTGGTACATCTGGATACCAAAGGTGATTTTATTGGTCGGGCAATTCTGGAACGCCAAAAAGCCAGTGGAGTTGATCGCCGACTAGTCGGACTACAAATGCAAGGACGTAATATAGCCCGTCATGGCTACCAAGTATTGTCAAAAGGTGTCGTTGTTGGAGAAGTAACTAGTGGTACACTATCACCTACACTTGGTTACCCTATTGCCTTAGCTTATGTTCCTACCCAGCTCGCGTCTGTGGATCAGCAACTAGAAGTTGAGGTTCGGGGCAAAACTTACCCAGCGGTGGTCGTTAAACGTCCGTTTTATCGATCAACAAATCGCGTCGCGTGACGAATTGCTAATTGCCTGACTAATATTAGCTATTAGTCCTTAAAGATACAATTTTTTTGAAGAGGAAGAGGAAATACTATGGATTTTGAATATCCTTCAGATTTGAGGTACCTAGATACCCATGAATATGTACGGCTAGAAGGCGAAATTGCTACCATTGGCATTAGCGCGTTTGCTGTCGATCAGTTGGGTGATATTGTCTTTTTAGAACTTCCAGAAATCGGTGGTGCTTTAAACAAGGGAGAAAGCTTTGGCAATATCGAATCAGTTAAAGCCGTTGAAGACTTGAAGTCCCCTGTTACTGGTATAGTTATAGAACGCAACGATGTCATACTCGAATCTCCTGAGCAATTAGCAGATGACCCTTACGGAGAAGGTTGGTTACTCAAAGTGCGTGTTAATGACTCAGGTGAAATTGACGATGCGATGACTGCTGACGAGTATAGCTCTCAGGTTGAGGGATAGCAAACTACTCACACTGATCGGGAAAAACAGTGTGGGTTTCTGAGATCCGCCTATCTACTAGGTTTACATGGGAAAATCCCAACCCATGTCGCTTAATGTTGATAGAGGCATTTAATGTCGCTATTAACATTGAGCAATTCTTTAGAGTTTAAAAGAAAGTCGTTAGCTAACTAGCCAGAAGCGCTTCATCAAAGCTTACACCCGTTTCACATAAAAATTATATCTGTGGGGTTCCCCTTCATCTTCCGAGTTTTCATACTTGGTAGTAGATAGCGGTGGGAAAAAGTATGGTTGGAATTTACTCAAGCTTTCACAAGTTTCTAACGGGAAAGGCTTTCTTTCTGGTAGATCATCCCATCCTATAATGATTACACCATCTTTTTGCAAACTATCAAAGCACGCTGCAAATGCTTTTTCAACCTCATCTCTTTCATTCAATCCCCATCCAAAAACTCCATTGCAGATGATTAAATCTAAATAATTTTTTTGGAAGTAGACATTTAAGTCGCTTATCGAGCCAACAATGTGCCTTTTAGCTCCATAGATTTTTTTCATTGGATTAATATCAATTGTCCAATACTCTTGTCTTTTAAACCATTTCTCGTAATGCTTAGTGTAAGAACCACATCCAACAAATAGGACTTTCCTAAATTCTTCGTTATTTACAAAATATGGTATTATTTTTTCCTCTAAAATAAAGCGATCATGATTGATGATAGGCATCTCCCAACCCATAATAGTGTGGGTGACAACTTTTAAGCCTCTCATCATCATTTTTGTGTTGCTTAACATGTTTACACAAAAGTTATTTTATATGTGCTGTATCATGTTAAATAAGCTTCTTTAAAAGAAGGTTGTAAACAAGTTAAGAAAATAATAACAAGTACTGAAGAACCGATAACAATAAGCTAACCTTAGTAATCAAACAACTCAATAACTTAGTGGAAATTATTTAATAACAGTAAACTGGAGCGTGTAACTAATGGGAGCATCCCTATTTTGCAAAAAGACTGTAGTGGGAGCATCTTGCTCCCTACTTTATGACTGAAATGGGCAGGATACCCACACTAAATGCTGATTTGAAGGTAGCGCAACCCGGATTTAACAAGGTTAAAGCAAGAGCATTAAATAGCCCAAATCCTGTTTTATCAGGATGTTAAGGCATGTTTTTTTAGTTCTTCAAGAGAAACAACTTCCAAAGCTCGAGGATGGGTTGCAGAAAGAACGACTGGGGGAGCAACACCAGCATCGAAAGCTTCTTTCCAGCGCAAAGCACACAAACACCAGCGATCGCCAGGTTTTAAACCAGGAAAATTATATTCAGGAACAGGTGTACTAAGGTCATTTCCGCGAGATTTGGTGAACTCCAAGAATTCTGCTGTCACTTGAGCGCAAACAACGTGTAACCCAAAATCTTGACCCCCAGTATTACAGAATCCATCCCGATAGTAACCAGTCATGGGAGAAGTACAGCACAGCTCTAGTTTTCCGTTTAGTACGTTTCTTGCTTCTGTCATAAGTTTCTGGTAGACATTCAGCCCTAATATCCTATTTTTTTATTTAAACAGGTTTCTACCCTTTAGGAGATATTTTGGTCAATCTCCCTGCGGATACTCATCCCATAGGGTTGTTATCTCCTGTAAACTTTGGTAGTTTCCATCACCTAAAATAATGTGATCTAGCAAAGGAACACCTAAAAATTGTGCTCCAATTAACAACTGCCGGGTTAGTTCGATATCATTATTACTAGGTTCAAGATTTCCAGAAGGATGATTATGGGCGACTATGACTCGTGTTGCTCCTTGACGAATAACTTCTCGAAAAATCTCACGGGGAGGTGCTAAAGTTTCAGTAGCAGTGCCAATTGTAATGACTTGGGTGCCTAATAAACGGTTTTTGACATCCAACAATACAACTGCAAATCTTTCTTGATTTTGCCACATTAGATCTTGACTGAGGGCAGCAGCAGCAGCAGCAGGGCTATCAATGATTGTGCGATCGCCTGGACGCGATTGAAAAGCTCGTTTGCCTAATTCAATTGCTGCTAGAATTGTTGTTGCTTTTGCTGGACCAATACCAGGAATTTGCATTAACTCAGCAGCACTGACATCTCGCAAAACTGCCAAGCCATCACGCTGATGTTTGCCCAATTCTTGCAACAAATATTGTCCCAATCCCACCGCAGAAAGTTTTCCGTGTCCTTGTCCAGTACCTAGTAGAATTGCAATTAATTCAGCTGTTGCTAACACCTTAGGACCATAAGTTAATAACCTTTCACGGGGACGTTCATTTGTAGGTATATCGGCAATTCTAAGGCAGTAAGTCATAGGCAACTTCAGGGAATAAATGATAAGTTTGTTTATAGCAGGTTTCAAATCACTTAAATACAAAAATCACCCTTCACCCCTCTCCTTAACTTGGAGAAGGATAACCTAATATGGCTGGGTGATGTATATTTTATGTAAATGCAACCTGCTATATTTCTAGTAATCCCCTGGAAGCTATAAAAATCTCAACGTCTTAAAAAAAATTCCAAAAGGAGTTCAGTATGATTCTGAACGCCACATGCTTTATACCGGGAAACCCGTCCACCGCAGTGGCTTCTCCTGACTCCTGACTCCTGAATTCTGACTCCTGTTATTAAATTTTTACCAATTGTTCTACTACCTGTGTTTCACCTAGTTGATGGTTTTGTGTTGCCCTGAGCATATGGTAAGTGATTAATAGCTGGGTGAGAGCAAGGGGATAGCTTTGAAGCGTCTCTCCAGTTGTACCTGCAACTTTTCCTAACTCTGGGTTGCTTTCGCGATCGCATATATTCCGTAAGTAGGGCATATCCGAACAAATAATATGTTCTAGTTTATTAACCTGTTCTAAGGTTGCATGACCATCTACTTCTAAAACATCAACAGGCTTACCCATATCTCTATCTAACCCTAAGCGAATTGCTGAGGTTAAATTAGCACCATCACCAGAATAGATAATTTGGGTAAAATCTGGATGGGGAATTGTAGGGCGAAGTATCAGACGGACATTTAGATGTCCATTGCTTTCGTCCATATCATCGCTTGGAGGATAGAAACTCACTACTATATCTGACCATTGCCGTTGTGGACGGATAAACTGCTCGGAGTCTGGTTCACGTTTTGTCAGTTCGTCCAGGACTTGTTCTTCACTGTAACCCCGCTTTTGTGTATCTCGCTTAACTTTCCATTTTGCGCGTAGTGGTTCAGGGGGTGCAAGGTAAACTTTTACATCGTAGCTATCGCGTGCGCCACGGGTTGAATAACCGAGTAATCCCTCAACAATAACAAATTTATTTGGCTTGATATATATTGGTGGTTCAAATGAACCAGTTTTGTGGCTATAAACTGGCTTGAGAATTGGCTGTCCTGTCCTTAACTGTGACAGGTGTTGCTGCATGATATCTAGATAGTTGCAGTCAGGGTGGAGCGCAGTAATTCCAATCTCGGCACGTTGCTTCCGGTCGTAACGGTGGTAATCATCTGTACAGATAATTGTGACATTCTCTGGGCCAAGTACCTGAGCAATGCCCCTAGTTAGTGTTGTTTTACCTGCCGCACTGTCACCGACAATACCGAGAATTATTGGACGAGTCATGAGCTCCCTGCCATTATACTAAAGTAGAATTCGCTATTGTATGCTAGTTTACTAATTTTTAGGAAATTTAGGAAATTATTAAATATACAGCAACAACTATAATGTTTAGCCTAAACCTAAGACAGTCACTACTTTTTGACCCAATTATTTAAAATTAAGGCTCTTTACACTTTACAACGATTTGTATCAATTCATATTAGCTATTGCAGATGACCAACCAAACCTTGGGACTGGAAAAACACCTTTATGATTACTTGCTCTCAGTTTCTTTGCAAGAACCAGAAATTTTAAGCCAATTAAGGCAAGAAACAGCCCAGCATCCAATGGCAAGAATGCAGATTTCTCCAGAACAAGGGCAATTTATGCGTTTGCTCGTGCAGTTAATGCAAGCAAAGAAAACTTTAGACATCGGAGTATTTACCGGCTACAGCGCTCTTGCCATTGCATTAGCATTACCACCAGAAGGTAAAGTCGTGGCTTGTGATGTGAGTGAAGAGTATACAGCGATCGCGCGCCATTGGTGGCAAAAAGCAGGTGTGGAGCATAAAATTGACCTGCACATTGCTCCAGCACTGTTCACCCTAGAACAATTGCTAGCAAAAGGTGAGGGCGGTACTTTTGATTTTGCCTTCATTGATGCAGACAAAAGAAACTATGACAGTTATTATTCACTTGCTCTACAACTTGTACGTCCTGGTGGATTGATTGCGATCGATAATGTACTTTGGTCAGGGCGAGTCGCAGATCCTCAAGTACAAGATAACAGAACCAATAGAATGCGAGCCTTTAATCAAATGCTGCATCAAGATATGCGCATCACCCTTAGCTTAGTCCCCATTGGGGATGGGTTGACATTAGTGATGAAGAAGTAGGGCATGGGGCATGGGGCATGGGGCATGGGGCATGGGGCATGGGGCATGGGGCATGGGGCATGGGGCATGGGGCATGGGGCATGGGGCATGGGGCATGGGGCATGGGACAATGGGCATTGGGTATTAAAAACTGAGCAGCTACTCGCTCAACAACCTAATTCATTCTCCTCTGCTCCCCTGGTTCGTAACTTTTGACTTTTGACTTTTGACTTTTGACTTCCCCTCAGGGGCTGCTCCCTGCTCACTCTTCAAAACAGTGAGGACAGGAAATGCCTTCTTGGTACTTAGATGAAAGTTTATCATCTTCGGAGATTGGATATCCACAATTAGAACACATATCATAAGTGCCTGGTTCTAAACCTTGACGAAGAGCAATGCGTTGATCAAAAACGAAACACTCTCCATTCCATAAACTTTCGGAATCTGGGATTTCCTCTAAATATTTGAGAATTCCGCCTTTGAGGTGATAAACTTCTTGGAAACCTTCAGATAGCATAAAAGAAGAAGCTTTTTCGCAGCGAATTCCACCTGTACAAAACATAGCAACCTTTTTGTGTTTAGTGGGGTCGAGGTGGTTGCGAACGTATTCAGGAAATTGGCGAAATGAACTCGTGTGGGGATTTACCGCTCTTTGGAAGGTACCAATATTGACTTCATACTCGTTACGGGTATCTATGACTGTTACCTCTGGATCAGAGATCAGGTTATTCCAGTCCTTGGGGCTTACATAAATCCCAACCCGTTCATTTGGATCTGCTTCTGGTAATCCGATTGTGACAATTTCTTTTTTTAGGCGTACCTTCATCCGGTTAAATGGAAAAGAGTCAGCAGAAGACTCTTTATGTTCTAGATCAGCTAGGCGGGGATCAGCGCGCAAAAAGGCTAGAACAGCGTCAATGCTGTCGCGTGAACCGGCTATTGTACCGTTAATGCCCTCCTCTGCCAACAAAATTGTTCCCTTTATATCTTGTGCCTCGCAATATGCCAACAAAGGGGGTTGTTTCAAGGCAAAATCCGGCAATCGGACAAATTTATAAAATGCTGCAACAATTTTGGTCATTTTTTTTGTTTTACCCCTTTACAATAAAATACTATAAGGTATACTAACTAAAGTGCACATGACCCGAGGGGGTTTAGCTCAGTTGGTAGAGCGCCTGCTTTGCAAGCAGGATGTCAGCGGTTCGAGTCCGCTAACCTCCACTTGTGTGATGATCAAAATGGGTAAGTGTACAAAGTAAGCTGCAATCAGTAAGGCAGATCGAAATTAAGGGGGTTTAGCTCAGTTGGTAGAGCGCCTGCTTTGCAAGCAGGATGTCAGCGGTTCGAGTCCGCTAACCTCCATTGGATAATATTATCCAACGATTGCATAACCTCAGGCGATTTTTTTTAGTCCACTGTCAGGTTGGTGGTCTTCAAGTTCCGTGAGATCGTCCGCAAATTCACTCTCGTACATAGCGATCGCTTCTTCTAGCCTAGGATAAACCTCACACCGCTCATCAGGAGCCTCTTCCACAAATAGTTCCAGAAATTGTCTATCTAAGCTCCTAACTTGTTCTTCACGGATAGGTAAATAGTAGTAATCGGCGCTTTGTACGCAGAATTGACCATCCGTTAAACGTTGAAAACACCGGTAACGGACAGCTGTAGTTGTATCGAGTCTTTTCCAAACATCAATAGCTTTAAACATGGCTAGATGCCCATACTAAAATCATCTTACGGTTTCGTCTTATTCAAATAACAGTTACTTCCGCTTGAACTTAAAAGTCATAGCCCCTTTCCCCCCTGCTTTACCTCCACCAACTCCAAATAAGCTAATTTGTCCTTCGCCATTAATTTCTACTGATAGTTCAACCGCGTCAAGCTGTATTTTAGAATCTGGGTCATCTGCTTCGTCCAGCATTTCCCTCATTGCTTGCAAAAACCCCTTCATTTCTTGCTTGAGCTTATCAACTGCAACAGGTCTACGTCTTGTAATTACGATTTCATCTTTCTTCTTACTCAAGATTATTTCTTCAGTGGTTTCATTACCAAGTCTTCCTCCTATATCATCAATACCTCTTTCACCACTAAAAGTAGAGGTTTCGCGAGTCGTAGTTGATGCTTCAGATGCTTCTTCGGTAATAATCCAGATTGTTTTTGGGGTAGGAATTTCTGTTGACATAATATTAACTGTATAGGAATGAGGGTGCTAAAATTTTGCAGATGGTGCGTTGAGCGATCGCCCTTGGTGCTTTCCTGTGCGCGATCGCTCAGTTATTCTGCATTTAATTCATATAAGACGTGGGCAAGATCACCCCTGCTTGTTTCTCTGCTCAAAGACAATTACCATGTTCAGTAGTAGTACGGAAATTTTCAATAGGGAAGGACAAACTACATAGTAGTGGTAACTTGGAGGACAATGCAATGGTGATGCGTAGGTGGTGTTAGCAGAAAGATGGCTAAAAATTGGGCGATCGCGATCGGGATTAACCAGTATAACAATCTTCAGACACTCAACTACGCCAAACGAGATGCTGAGGCAATGCGTGATTGGTTTGAAAACAAAGCACAGTTTGATAAGGTATTTCTCTTCACCGAGGATTCCCCAGCAATTCAAACTTCTTCTGCACCCATCCCAACTCAGCCTACCTATGGTAACTTGCGGCGGTTTTTACGGGCAAATTTTGAAACCCCACTCTTAGCACCAGGAGATAATTTGTGGTTTTTCTTTGCTGGTCATGGTTGTCGTGAAGCTGACCAAGATTATATTATGCTTTTAGATAGCGATCCAGGAGATGTAGAACATACCGGAATTCCTGTGGATTATGTTACCCAAAGATTGCGCCGCAGTGGAGCAGATAATGTAGTCTTGTTTTTAGATGCGTGCCGCGATCAAGGAAGTAGGGTAGGCGTGGGTATTGGCGGAGAGCATCAGGGAGTAGTGACTTTCTACGCTTGTAGTCCTCGTCAAAAGTCTTATGAAATTGAACAGTTACAACACGGAGCATTTACTCAGGCTTTGTTAGAGGGATTAAATATAGCAGGTGTAGGAAACTGTGCGACAGTAGAAAGGCTGGATCAATATTTACAGTGGAGAGTTGTAGAAATTAATCACACGCATAGGAAACCTCAGCAAAACCCTTATGTGAGTGCAGAACCAGCTGCTAAGCTACACCTAATTTTATTACCTGATTATGCTTCATTGGCTGATATCGCTACACTGAAAAACGAAGCTTTTCAAGCGGAAGTAAAAAAAGATTGGGAATTAGCTAGACAGCTATGGATTCGGGTTAATGTAGCTGCTAGGGGTTCAGATATGCAGGCAATTGAGGCATTTTCCCGAATTAATCAGCAACAAGGACAGTCTTCTCCTGCTTCTTCATCCAGCAGACAGGGATCGCGTTCTCCAACAGTAAAGACACGCGAGGAAAAGATAGCTCACTATCAGCAAGCTTTTTCAAAAGAAGTTAAGCGAGAATTTCCTATCAATCAAGCAGCTCGTAGACGATTGCAGCAATTACAGCGATCGCTCCAACTCAGTGATGATGACATAGCGGACATTGAACAGCCGCTTATAGCTGAAAAACAGGCAGAACAAGAAAGACTCAGACAGAAACAAGAAGCACAATTTCAGCAAAAGTTACAGCAATATGAGCGGGAATTAATTAAAATAGCGCAAGCTGGAAATTCTGTTAATAGTTTTAAAGATTGGCTACTTCAACGTAGTTTGGGTCTTAAGGAAGCAGATATAGCAGCAATTAAAGACAGAGTTATAGTAAGTCACCCAACTCGTGTCCAACCTCCACAAACGAATCCTTTTCGGGTAATAAACAGAAGACCATTTTTGAAGTGGGTTGGCTTGGGGGGAGCGGGTTTGGTCTCAGCAGTGGTAGGTTATGAACTTTTTCACGATCCATTAGCACCTAAGTACACACCTCCTACTGAAGGATCACCCAAAGCATTTGGTTTACCTTTATGGACTGTTGATTTTAAGACAGTCAAGGTGGATGAAAAAGGTATTGTAGTTGATCGTTTTTCCAAACAGGCTAAGTTCTTTAAAGAAGATTTGGGCAATAGCATAACGCTGGAAATGATCTCGATTCCTGCTGGTTCTTTTCAGATGGGTTCCCCACTAGGGGAAAAGGGTCGAAGAGATGATGAACAACCTCAGCACATGGTAAAAGTGCCTACTTTTTTTATAGGTAGATTTGAAGTCACCCAAGAACAGTATCAGCAAATAATGGGTAAAAACCCATCTAATTTTAAAGGAGCAAAACGCCCTGTAGAGAGAGTCAGCTGGAATGACGCAGTAGAGTTTTGCAAAAAGCTTAGTCAAAAGACTGGACGTAAATATCGCTTACCGAGTGAGGCGGAATGGGAATATGCTTGTCGTGCAGGGACAACAACGCCCTTTCATTTTGGCAACACGATCACAACTGATTTAGCTAATTACAATGGGGATTACACTTATGCTTCTGAGTACAAAGGCAGAAATCGTGGGGAGACAACCGATGTAGGAAGTTTTCCGCCCAACGCCTTTGGGTTATACGATATGCACGGGAACGTTTGGGAGTGGTGTGCAGATACTTGGCATGATAATTACAAAGGAGCGCCTACTGATGGAAGTGTGTGGAGCGACAATCAAAATTCATCCCAGGTGCTGCGCGGCGGTTCTTTGATCGTCAATCCTGAAAACTGCCGTTCTGCTGCTCGCAACTACTTCAACCCCGTCGACGACGACTTCAATCTCGGTTTTCGGGTGGTGTGCGGTGGTGGTGCGGCGAGGACTCTTTAGCACTTTGCACTTTTGCCCTTTGCCCTCTGCACTTCTTTCTCTTTGCCCTTCTTGAGCGGAGCGATCAAATTTTTTTCAAAAATTGAGCATTATTAGCTAGGATTTCTTAAATAGAAGTTTTGTAAAATAACTTGAAAGGGTTATAGTGGAACTTTAGTGCGCTAAAGTGGTGTATGGTGGGTAGTGCTTCGCTATCGCCAATCTGGTTTTGCTGAAAACTTAAATTTAATGTAGGTTGGGTTGAGGAACGTAGACGCCTCTGGCGGCTTCCCGCAGGGTAACCCAACATTTATAAAGGTTTGTTGGGTTTCGCTGGCGCTCAACCCAACCTACGATTTACGATTTTCCTTAGCTATGACTCAAGCCATACCCAAGCTAGTAACCTTTGAAGAATTTGTCGATTGGCTACCTGAAAATAGGAGAGTGCGCTACGAACTACATAATGGAAATATTATTGAAATGGCGCAACCAGTAGGAGATCACGAAGAAGTTAAAGGGTTTTTAGGTATCGAAATTCCTTTTGAAATCAAACGTCTAGGACTACCCTACATTGTCCCTAACCAAGCTATAGTTAGACCCCTTGAAAAAGACTCTGGTTATTTTCCGGATGTGTTGGTGCTAAATCGTGCAAATTTGGTAAATGAAAAATTATGGAAAAAAGAATCCGTTGTCAGTAATGGGGAATCGATACCCTTGATTATTGAAGTTGTATCAACTAACTGGCGGGACGATTACCACTTGAAATATGCTGATTATGAACAGATGGGTATCCCTGAATACTGGATTATTGACTATGCTGCGTTGGGTGGTCGCAATTTTATCGGAAACCCCAAACAACCGACAATCTTTGTTTGTAACTTAGTGGATGGAGAATATCAGATAAGTAAGTTTCGCGAGAGCGATCGCATTATCTCGCAAGCTTTTCCTGAATTGAATCTCACCCCAACCCAGATTTTTCAAGCAGGTTTGGTGTAGAGTTGTAATAGCGAACAACGGCGTACAACTATGATCCTTGTCACTCCTAAACGCTTCACCTTAACTGAGTATCATCGCCTCATTGAACTAGGATTCCTGACTGAGGATGACCGAGTGGAGTTGATTCGTGGAGAATTAATACAAATGGCAGCAAAAGGCACACGGCATTCTGTTTGCAATACAAAATTATCCCACGAATTGGGCAGGTTGATAACAGATAGAGCCGTTGTACGAGGTCAAGAGCCTATTGTACTATCTCCTGATAGTGAGCCAGAGCCAGATATTGCGATCGCCAGTGGTCAGGCTGATGATTACTTATCCGCTCATCCTGAACCTAAAAATATTCTCCTGGTTATAGAAGTGTCAGACTCTACCCTTAGCTATGATCAAAGTACAAAGTTATCACTTTACGCTGAATATGGAATTAACGATTACTGGATTATTAACTTGCTAGCAAATCAACTAGAATGTTACTCCCAACCTTACCAAGATGCTCAAGAAAAATTTGGCTATCGGTTAAAACAGATTAAACTAAGACACGAGTCGGTTATACTCCCCCATTTTCCCGATTTATGTTTGGAATTAGATCGGATTTTTCCAGGTTTGGGATAAGTTCAAGTTTCTTGTTCTGTATCAAATAGGAATGCTACGATATGAATCACTTCAAGCAATGGTTTGTAATTCACACTGCTGAAAAATATAATTTACTGCTGCAAATAATTTATCTAAATCCTGTATCAAGTATAAATTTTTATTTCTATAAAAAACATTAGAATTCAACTTACCAAACTGCCATATTTTACCATTAGAAACTATTCCAAAAACATCTTGCTCTAAATTATTATTAATTAGCTGAACTGCTAACATTTCTGCTAAACATTGTCCCCAACCTTCTTCAAATTTATCTTGTTTAGCTTCAACCGCTAGGAAATGAGGTTTCTCAAAAACAATCGTACCTAGAGGATTTCGTCGCGTGACGATGTAATCAGGAACTCCGGATAAATCTTCATCATAAGTTAATGCTTCGTGACTCCAAAGGGTTAATTTATTTCGATAAGGTTTCCAAACTTCTTTCAATACTGGATAAATTAAAGTTTCACAAATAGCATCCTCTGAATTATCAATAACTCCGTCTGTAAAAAGGAGATCTAATTCTTCTTTAAAATATTCTTTAACTGGAAATTCTACTTCTAACATAAAGTTAGACTGCACATACTTGATTTGAAATTTTTTAATAACAGCACTAATACTTTTATAATTACTAAATGCCATTATAAATTACCTTCCATAAAAAAGATGGTCACAGCCTAAACATAATTATATTAAAAAAATCGCTGTACTTGACAACTAAATTTAGGTAATAGAGGTGAAGTTATTTTATCGGTTTCCAACAAGGTTCCTACTAGCACTAATTGAGCATTCTCACGACGATAAACTTCTATTTGTCTTAGCCGCCAATCCACAATCCAGTATTCCTGAACACCTTTGATGGAATACAATTTTAATTTAACCTCGCGATCTCTTCGCTCGTTTATACTTCCTGATGATAACACTTCTACAACTAGCTCTGGCGCACCTGTTAAATGTCCTTCTTCGTCTAAGATCTGAGCTAATCGCTGATTGCTAATCCAAATTAAATCAGGAATGACATTATCAACATCTGAGAAAATAATACCTGGGGTGATAACCGGCTGACCCAAACCTGTTTGTTCCGACCAAGTTAACAATTGAGCATGGATACGTCCAATAACAGCTTGATGTTTAATATGAGGTGCACGGGTCACGAATAGCTCTCCGTCAATAATTTCGTAACGCTTCCACTGATCAGTTGCTAGGATTTCTAAATCAGCAATTGTCCAACGGACTGGATTTTGAGCTTGGGTCATCTTGCAGCCTCCAGTTGTTGTACCTATACTAGCCTTAGTTCGTCAATTATTGCTGATGAATCTAATCTTTGAACCCCTCTCCGACCTAAAGGTACGGAGATTCTGGTAAAATATTACCCCTCAACTTTTAACCCTACTGGTTTATCTGGTTGAGTAGTTTCCACCTTGTTAGAGATCCGCTCTAGGGGAGAATGAGTCTTCCCACGTTCAGGCGCGCTTACTTGATTCGCGGATTGTTTGAAACGCTCCCAAGCCTCTAACAGGGTTGGTTCCATCCCTGGATACTGACAAGCAGCATCCTGCACTGAGAGCGTCTGATCCTCATTAACGTATCTAGCCAGATAAGCGCTAAAAATATCCCGATGCATTGTAATACCAGTTGCATCATGATGAACCCGTTCAGATAGGGACTTTTTAACACGAGTACCATCTAAATGGGTTTGGGATAGGGCTGTTGTCTGAGTAGAAAACTTGGTGAATTGCCCGCCAGCATTCTCAGCTTTGCGAGCCAATTCTGATTGTACAAATCCAGGTGACTTAGCAGAAATAGCTTTACCGTAACGCTTCTGCCAGCCTTTGACCGTTAGTACTAGCTATAACGCTTTGTTGCGTTTGGCTAATGGGAGCGGGTTTCATTTCGCCTCGTAAGTCTAACAACTGGACAAGGATGAGGTACGCGATCGCCAAAATGATCGATATTGCGCCTGTCATAATAGCAACTATCTTAGAACGGTTCATAACACTTCTCAATAAATAGATCTTCTGTACTATCCCTATACTAATACAGCTACAGTGCATGTTATCGTTTACGTACAACGACTCTAACTCACGAGATTCCCTTGAAACTCATTAAAAAAGCAACTGCGGGTTTATTGCTGGCGTTCGGAACGATTCTTCTAGCCTCTGGAGCATACGCACCATTTAACCATGATATTAGTCGACAGGAGCGGGAGAGTGAAGCGATCGCTTGTCTCCTTTTTGGTATACCTGTAACTGGAGCAGGCGCTTGGTTAGTATGGAGTCTGCATCAACAAAATCGTAAACAGGTTCAACAGCAACTACAGTCAATATTTCACCAATTGCTAAAACTTGGTCAAGGTGAGATTACAGTGATGCAGTTTGCTCTCGAAGCACAGCTAAAAGCGGATGTTGCTAAGCAGTATTTGGATGAGAGAGCAAAAGAATTTAATGCGACTTTTAACGTGGGAGAAGATGGGGAAGTTTACTATTGCTTTCCGATAAAAAAATCATAAGAGAATCAAGATTGCTATACTACAAGTAGCTGAGAAATTTTACCCGACTAAAGATTAATCGCTTGCGAGGTGGTATCATGCTCAGTATATCACGCTTATTGGTTGTTTCAACTGTTGTAGGACTTGCAGTCTTATTTGGGCTTGTATTTTTGGGCTGGGGCGATATTACTGACTTTTTTGCACATCCCGCCCGATCAGGGCTTGTAATCTCAACGCTCTTACTCGCTATTGTGTCTCTTTTCTCAGAGGCAAATCTTAGCAGTGGGAAGCGCGAAGATGTGAGCAATCGCTGGATATTTATACCCTTCATGGTCTTAAGCATTGTTTTTGCTTATGTACCTCCATATATGGATCGCCGTGACTTGTTCACACTGGATGGTGATGCGCTGCGTTATTTTGGTTTAGCCTTGTATATTATTGGGGGTAGTTTGCGTGTTTGGGCAATTCTCGTCCTTGGTAAGAGGTTTAGCGGTTTGGTAGCGATTCAAGAAGATCATCAACTAATGACGAACGGGGTTTACACATTTATCCGTCACCCAAGCTACCTAGGTTTGATCGTCGCTATGATTGGATGGACTCTCATCTTCCGCAGTGTGCTGGTATTTATCGTGATTCCTATTTGGATAGCAACTCTCATTGCACGCATCCAATCGGAAGAGAATCTGTTACAGTCGGAGTTTGGTCAAGAATATACAGATTACCAGCAGCACACATGGCGTCTCATTCCGTTTGTTTATTGATCATGTAGAGCAAGGTTCAATCCCACCTTTATAATTAAGATTGCGACAGCCTATGCTATGGTGTAAACCCTATGACTCTAACAGATGCTAAGTACATGGCGGACAACATTTATAAAATAGGCTATGCAAGAGTCAGCAAGTCGGAGCAAATGGAAGATTCCAACGCAGCAACGCAACAAATTGCTCGTTTAATGAAGGCTGGGTGCAGTGAAATATTCTTTGACGTGCAATCAGGTCGAGATAATGACCGACCTGAGTTTGAGAAATTAATGCAGAGGGTGCGATCGCGCGATAGATGTGACGTAGTCGTGATTACACGGGATGATCGAATTACAAGGAGTGGATTAACGTCTTTGCAATTGCTACAGGAGTTTAATCAGCTGGGCATAAAACTAGAAATTTTAGATGCAGGTGGTGTAACAAATCTTGACAATCCCTACGAATGGAAGCAACGAGCGCAAGCTGGGATTGATGCCGAATTTGAGTCTCGGATGCTTTCAATGCGAGTTTGTAAGGGATATGAGTATTTGCGAGATCAACACAAGGCAAACCCTCGGGTTCCTTTTGGGTATGTCAGAGATAAAGAGCAGTATCGACTTGACCCAAATTTAGTTGACATAGCGTCTTGTTGCATTGCCGCTTTTTTTGAAGCTAGATCTTTACAAGGTGCATGTCGTTTAATTTTTGAAAGATGTGGCATCGTTCGTTCTGCTAATGGCTTGCGCGATTGGTTATTGAATCCAGTGTTATTGGGGCACACACCTTACCATAAAATTACGAAAACTAAATACAAACTCATTGTTTACAATACTCATTCAGACAATGCATTGCTTACTGAATCTCAAGCTACAGAAATTCGACGTATTCTCAAGGAAAATAAGAATTACTGGGGAAATAATCGAGGAAAACGTATATTTCCGCTTTCAGGACTAATTATGTGCGGTGAGTGTGGTAGTAATGTAACAGTTGCTGGGGGAGGAACTAGCACTCAAAGTTATTATTCATGTCGCAAGCGCCGAGAAAACACACTATTTTGTTCTCAATCAATGTTTATCAGGGTTGAAGAACTTGAAGAAGCAGTGATTACTGAGTTAGTGAAAAAAGCGGCAGCAATCACGGCGATCGCGTCTAGCGTTTCAATTTATGAAACTCCAGATCTACAAGACTTAAGGGAAAAATTGCGACGGGTTGAAATTTTGGGAGATGACCCTGACGTAGCGGATCTGCGTTCAAAACTTATAGCAAGAATCCATAATTTGGAGCAGGAGCAACATCTGGGGCAAATTGTTCAAAGTGAAAACGTGCAAACTTTGGTTAACACCTTTAGCGAAATTGATTACTGGCAAGATACACCAAGAGAGCTAAAGCGTCCTATCTACCAAACATTAGTCAACAAAATTGTTATCAAAAATGGACAGGTTCTTTCTATAACGCTAAAAGTCTAGAGTCAAGAAAGATTGTTTTTGATCATTTGCTCTTTAGCCTCGATTATAGAATTTCTTGTAGCTTTCAGGTGTGCAACTACTTCATGCCAATCCTCGCGGCTTTGGGCATATTCAATGAAGCCTTCCAGTATTTCTTCAAGCTCGTAGCCCTGCATCCTTAGAGCAGATATCAAGTTTTCAATCATTTCAGAAAGTGCTTTCTGCCGCAATTGACTTATGGCTTGTACAAATAGGTTATCCATATGTTTTGTAAAAAAAATGAGCGATGCCTTTGGCGGACTATGTCTACGCCTCAACCTATCATCGATTCTAACTGCCTGCGCTGACGATACAATGCAAACTGCTGTATCAGCACTCCGACTTCTTCAAGTTCCATATCTGTTGCACCAGTCATAAACTGATATAGAAAAGCGTCGCTATCTGCTGCGTCTGCCGCTGCAAGTAAAGCAAGTGCATGATGACGCGCTTCCGGTAGATCAAGTTGCAACTTAACCTCGTTCCATTCCAAGACAACAATTGGCTTTTGGGTGTTGAAACCAAAGATACAATCAATCCCCTGTGGTAGTGGTTCCCTTTGGTCACGAACTAGTTGCAGCATCATAGCCGCCATTTCTAAATCTTTTTTTGGTATCTCGCCAAAGCCTTTAGATTTTGGATTTATCCCAATCAAGGTTTTAAAGACAGCCGCTTCGGTTTCGGCGTAAGCCGCTGCTCGTAGGATAGCTGCTCCTCTTTCTCGTGCCTGTTCAGCCGTGAACATTACCTCAGAATCCCTGTACCTTTGCAAGACATTGGGTTGCTGGCTACCAGAGGAAACGGTTGATTCTACATAGATGGTGTCAGGGTCAAAGGACTTCATGCGGCTTTAGTTTGGGGAATTCATGGGTTTTGCAATCTTCTGCTTTTCTAAACCATTCTATTTTCTCCAGAACAAGCGTGGTCATACCAATCACTTAATACATGAAGTTTAATTAATTTGGCGCTTGTAGAACTTTTGTATGTTGACAGACCAAATTAAGCAAAAAATTATTGCTCATTCTCGTAACCAAAGCGAGCTTGAAATATGCGGGCTGATTTGTGAAGACGGAGAAATTGTTCCTTGCGACAATATTGCGCAAAACCCACAAGAAGCATTTGAAATTTCAACAGACTACTTTGAAGAAATTAACGCTCTCTGCCGAGTGGTGGCCATCTACCACAGTCACTGGCAAGATTCCCAGCCAGCAATACTCAGCTCTACAGATATAGCAAATAGTAAAGCTTCAAAACTACCCTACCTCCTGTACCACACAGCTTTCGGGCAATGGGATTACTACGACCCCAACGACCTCTACCCCTATCCCCTAATCCCTAATCCCCATTCTCCTAAAACACTGGAGTACTACTTAGGTTGGCGATTTGAGTACAACCGCAGCGACTGTTACACGCTATTCCGCAGTTACTACAAAGGGATGCTGGATATTGAACTGCCTGATTTTCCACGTGGTGATATTGAAGAAACTACTTCGCCCGATTGGGATATGTTTGGGAGCAACTTTGAATCATGTGGTTTTCGCAAGCTTGATCTGGGTGAACCGCTTCAAGCAAACGATGTAATACTCATGTGCATTGTGGGCGATCGCACTCACCATTGCGCCATACTCCTAGACCCCTCAACCGGGAAAGCGCTGCACAACTTGGGTGAAGGACGACTTAGTGAGGTATTTATGTACGGCGGGTAT
>NZ_JAAKGC010000024.1:77891-111670 GCF_017591665.1 Aetokthonos hydrillicola CCALA 1050
GATGTAATACTCATGTGCATTGTGGGCGATCGCACTCACCATTGCGCCATACTCCTAGACCCCTCAACCGGGAAAGCGCTGCACAACTTGGGTGAAGGACGACTTAGTGAGGTATTTATGTACGGCGGGTATTGGGTGGAGAGAACACGCGCTGTAATTCGATACTCACGGCTTGAGCATAATTCACAATTTCCTTACACAAACTTCAAAGCTCTTACTGATGTATAAATTTATATTTTTCATGGAAGCTAGATTAAATACGATTAATTAAGCAGTTATGAAAAATTCTCAACTTATTGTGAGCGCAGTTATATTAGCGATCGCCACTACTGGAGCGACTATATTTACTTCTTTTCCTGCGAAGGCAGAAACGGTTTGTAAGGTCACAGATCCAACTGGAACCCCATTGAATGTACGTATATCGCCTAACGGTCAGATCACAAGCACAGTAAAAAATAATACAGAAATTTATATCTATGAGGTTGTGTATGATGAGAAAAACCAATCGTGGGCTAAAGTAGGCTTTGAAGGTAAAGTTTGGGGTTGGGCATTTAGAGAATTTATCAGCTGCTATCAAAATCAGCGTGGCTAATTGCTTCTAGACATATACTATTTATTTAAAGCGCCGCCTGGACGTTGTTGCTTTAGTAGTTCTTCAACCACCACACCGCGAATTGAACTTTGCAGCCGTGGCACATCAACCGAGGTTTGGCTATTGCCTTGTACGGTGACAGGGATGTTGATCGTCATTCCTCCGGTTCCTTGTTCTTCAGTACCACCATTAGAATTATTCAAAACTTTTCCGCCATTAGCAAAATTCAAAACTTTGTCTAATCGCAGTTCTTGAAATCTCTTAGCTTGCTCGACTGTAAGCACCATCTCGCCTGGGGTGAGTGCAGCAAGTACTGGGTTGCGACCAGACGCAGCGCGTTCTCTATTCAAAGCATCAGATACAGCTTTCACGCTACCACCTATTGCGTAGTTAGGGACAGTACCCCCTCGGTAAAAGCCAAGTAGTCCAAACAAACCATCACCACCACCAAGCAAACCATCAAGCAACCCACCGCCATCACCAAGTACAGAGCCAGATCCACCACTTCCTTTACCACCACCAAACAAACCACCACCACCGAATAAACCTGAAATAAGTTTATTAACTGCTAACTGTGCGAGTTGGTTGGCAATGTTACCAATCAAATCTTGAAATGCTTCGCTTGCAGATTTTGAGCCAGTAATAATATCAGTAAAGAAAGTTCCAAGGACGTTTTTACCAATGTCTTTCAGGTCTTTGCCAAGTGTTTTTACCTGGGAAGAAATATTTTCTAAATTAATTTTATTTAGTGCTTCAGCATTCGTTTTCATCGTAGATATTTCTTCTTGGGTGTACTCGTTGGAAGTGTCCCGTGCTGCTGCAATTTGTTGCTCAATTTTTAGTAACTCTTGCTTGTATCTGATTTCTTCTTGCATTCGTGCGGCTTCTGCTTCCATTGCAGAGGCTTTGTATTCGTCGCCGCCACGATTACGGAGGAGAGTGGCTTGCCCTTGAAGCACAGAAGTACGGCTACTTGTCAATCCTGATTCTTTAGATAACGCCGCTTCCATATCAGCAAGTTTACCTTGTTCAATTGCTTTTTTCGATTCTTTTTCTAAAACTTCAAAGCTGTTTTTAGACTGAATACCGATTTGCTTGATTTGATTATTTAACCTTGATATCTCTGCATCCAGCGATTTGATTATGTCGCTGGAACTGTCTACTTTTTGTTCATCTATTAACTTTTGACGGGTAACTACTAAATCATCATATTGTTGTTTAAGTGGTTGCAACTGCTTTTGCTCTTCGCCTAGTAGATTAATCTTTGATACTTGCGCCTGTAACTCAGCTTTTTGCAGAGCGGTTTTTGCTTTAGATATTTCTAAATTTATGTTTGATATTTGAGTGCTACGCTCCAGATCAGCACTCTCCATCTGTTGGGTTCTTTGGAGGACAGTTTGTGCCTGCCTGGATTGATTTTCTAGTACTTTTAAGTCGATTCCACCCTTTTTAGCGGCTGCGTCAATTTTAGCCGTGTTTTCATCAATTTCTTTATTTAATCGTTGAATTTCTTGAGAGTCTGCTTTTAGTCCTCCCTTACCCAGCAAATAAGTTTTTCGTTCATTCAAATCATCAAGGGTGTTTTTTAGCTCAAGGATTTCAATTTTGACTTTGTGCGTAGCTTCCTCTTGGGCGATCGCTTGCTCAAGTTTCTGCTTAGTTGGCTCCGAAGTGGTAAGTGATTCTTGTAGTTTTAGTGAGTCAATATATTGTGCTGATGAACGGTTCAATTCATCAATGGTTCGCTGCCTAGTTTTAGCTTTTTCTGCTTGCTTATCTGCCGTGGATTCCGTTAATGTAGCGTTTTCTAATTCAATTTTTCTTAGTTCTTTGTTCTCTGCGATAAGTTTGTTCAACTGACTGATACCCTTGCTGTAATCTGTCCCAGCTTCTTTAGCCGATAAAGCTTGTTCTTTGCGAATTTTTTCATCGCGTAATTTCGGGTCTGGTTCAGTTTTAGCAACCTCATCTTGCCGTCTTTTTGATTCAGCCAGCACAAAATCTTTTTTCTCACGCGCTCTAACTAAATCCTCTCTCTGCTGCTTGTACTTGATATCTTCCTCATCATATTTACGGTTAATTTCAAACTCTTGTAAATTGCGCTCTAAAATCTTTTTCGATTCACTATCTGGAGCGTCAGCAAAGCCTAATTGAAGTTTAACTTTTTGTGCTTTGTAGTCCGCGTCTCGCCGCTGAGTCTCTAATTCTCGCTTTTGCTTAATGCTTGCATCTTCGGCTTCATGTGAGGCAGCGTACTCGGCTGCAATTTCGTTATATTTTTGTTCGGCTAGCTTTCGCCTGGCTGTTAACAAATTACGTTGGTCTTCCTCGGTTCCACCACTTGCAAGCGTAGGACTGGCAGCTTGCTCCTGTGATGCAGGAGCTGTTGATTGTGGTAAAGTGTTTACCGACTGAGTACTGCCCAGCGACTGACTCAAAAACAAATCCCTTTCAGCCGCACGCCGCCGTGTTAACCCTGGCAATTCCCGCTTCACGCCTCCGTATTCACCTTTATTCCACCGCCCAAACTGTGCCGCTGCACCTGCGTAATCACCTGCATTAAGCAACCGAAGCAAGGTGCTGTTCTCCAATGCTTCGTCACCAACGTTGAAAGCAAATGAGGTTAGCGCATCCATCTGATTATTGTTAAGCGGGACTGTCGCCATCCTCTGCACACGCTCCCGCATACTCTGCAATTCCTGTAATAAGCGCTCATTAGCTTGTTCTACGGTTAGCCGCTCACTTTGAGATTTAGCTTTAGTTCCAAAACCGACCGAATATTGTGTTCGATCCCAATACGGGGTAGCGGCAAAACCCTCGGCTTGCTTAACTAACTGCACCAAGCTATCAGTAAGACCGGCTTGCTGGAATATCGCTTCATTGCGACCCCGCACAACGTCACTCGCTTTACTTGAAAGTCCCGCACCTGTGGGCAAAATTCGCTGTACTTGGTTTGCTATTTCCCCCAAAAATCCACCCGCACCCTGTACCTTGCCAACACTTACACCTTGAGCCGCATCTGCAATACCAATACCCTGCCCTTCTTCAAATACAAGCTGTTTAGCTCCACTTTGTTTCAATGCTGCACGGAAGGTATTAAACTCTTGCTGAGTAGCGAAAACAACACATCCTGCACTACCAGGTGCAACTGTTCGATTTGCATCAAGGTGGAAGCCAATGTTGGCTCGTTGAGTGCGGAAAGTGGGGTTAATTGGTATAAAAGTACTACCAACACCCGCGCCCATACCAGGCACTTCGCCCCCAAGTGTGTATCTACCGTATTCAATCGGAGCCATCGACCCAGACGCTGTAGTGCCACCTCTGCCAAATTTATTTTGTGTGCGGCGCTGCCCTGAGTTGGCGTAAAAAGTCTGCCCATCCGGCATAATAACGGCTATCTTTTCAAGCCCGTATTCGTCATACTGTCCAGTACGCCGCATAGTTACTTGTCCCGTGATGCCACCTTTTGAACTACTAGCACCGCCACCAAATAAACTCTGCGCCCCAGCAATTAAAGTTCCGAGATATGGATTGCCGGATGATCCGCCCGAAGATGAAGGAACTTGATTTTTTTGCCCATCGTACCCCAACATCTTGCCAATAGCTTGCATGAAAGGGGGGGCATTTTTACCGTACAATCTATCTTTAAAATCAGCTTGCTGTTGCGTCATGTCACCAAACAAGAAATTGGTAACAGGATTGTCTTGTTTGGTTCCTATACCAACTGCTTTCATTGCCCCACCAAGGGTATCACGAACTGCAATTGCAGCATCTTTTACCCCACTGGTAAATTTAACAATGTAGCTAACTAAAGATGCAGCGCCACTAACAATACTGGCAATTTCTTTTCCCAATTGAATACCACTATTAACGGCATCTTGAATAGCTCTAGGATTTTCTTTTAAATATTCACCTAATTGCTTTGAGAGAGCAACTAGTGCAGACATAGCATCACGAACTAATTCATTTAATGCCTTTGATAAATTTTCGGCGATTTCAGGATTTTGTTTAAAATAATTGGCTAATTCTTGAGTTTGTCCCTTCAATTCAGCCATCAAGTCTTTGTTGTTAGTTAATCCACTAACTAGCTGTCCTAAAAAGTCCGTGACTAACGAGAATAAAGGCTCAAATGCCTGCCCCAACTGTTTTTGAAACTGATAGAAAGTATCACTGACATTGGATAGCTTGCCTTCGAGGGTTTGGGCTTTATTTGCCATGCCATTAAAGTACACACCGCCCTGTTCAGTCATGCGGCGCATAGCTTCTTCCAAAAGCTGGAATTTGATTTTGCCATCAGATGCTAATTGAATAACTTCTTGCTCTGATGCTCCGAGCATTTTGGCTAGTTCGGCTCGTAATGGGACACCACGACTTTGAAATGTTTGGATATCGTCATTGTGAATCGTTCCAGCGAGGCGGGCGCGTCCATAAGTCCCAACCAAATCATTGAGATCTGTGTTTGCACCTGCGGCTACATCTCCAATGGTTTTTAAATCTTTGATGATTTGATCTGGCTTTGCACCTGCGGCTAGGTTTTCTGTTGCTGCTTTTTGTAAATTCTTCAGTTCAAATGGTGTGGTGGCAGCAAACTTTTCCAAGCTGCTAACAAACTTATCAATTTCCTTCTGGTTGCCTTGAAAAAAAGTTTTTAAGCTCGATTCAAACCCTTGGAAGTCTTTAGTAACATTGAATATAGAACCAGCAAAATTCTGTACCGCCCCAACAGCAGATTGAATTGCACCAGTGATTGAATTGAAAGCGCCAACGCCAGCACCGACAAAAGTCCCACTGAAAATATTCTCGATTACGCCTTTGAGGGACGCGATCGCATCTTTAAATTGGAGGGCAAAGGATTTTCCAGCACTTGCCCCAGCGCTCGCAGCTTGAGATGCAGCATTTTGCAATCCAGGCAATGGTGTACTGGTGTTGAGCCTCCCACCAAAAGCACGGTTTATTTGCTGCTCGATATCCCGCGCTACTTGTGAGGCGTAAGCGCGGGCTGAATTAAGCTGTGCTTGTAGTGCTGTTTGGTTAGCTGTTAGTTGTAATTCGAGTGTGCCAAGGGAACTGCCAGAAAAACCGAGGGGGCTACCACCAGAAAAGGTCATTTTATGTAATATTGATTATGTTGGTAGAGTTCCCCTTATTAGTTGACCAATTCTTCTATCTGACTTTCAATATCTGCAAACGCCCCTAATACCCGTGGTGGGATAACACCAAGCGATCGCAACTCCAAATAAATATGAGCCGTTTCCTTAGACATTGGTAACTTTTTACGCTCCTGTATACTGTCAGGAAATGGTAGAAACTCCTGCATTGTCACCTTACCCGACATATCAAGCATCTCGCCTATCTTGGCAACAGCTGACGCTTGTACATTGCTCTGTAGTTTGTACTGCTTGTACAGGCTATTGACCATCTCACGTATTACCCAACAGGGGACGCGGTGGAAGTGTCGCCGGTGGAAACTGGGGTCTGTGACTCCGAAGTATTGGATGGTAAAGTAGCATTCACGGTAGAATTCGCGCTCTTTTTGGGTGGCTTCTTGGTATTCCCGAAACCTTTGGAGCGCTCCCCCAGCGTTACTTCTTGTCCTGGTTCAACTGTAATCATTGGCAATTCAGCCCATTCGCGTTCTTCTCCCAATGCAAATGCAGCGATATGTCCGTAAATGTTTTCAGGCAGCTTGCGTACTATTTGCCTGATGACCTTCTCCCTAGTAACATCAGTTAGCCAATTTTCTTCAGGTATTGTCATTAGTAAGGCGCACTGCTCTTTTTCTAGAGAACATCTAAAAGAAGCTTTTAAGTTGTCAATATTTTCCAAAACCCATTGTGGAGCAAGGCGCGATCGCAGTATCATCACTGCAACTTCTTGTGATTGCTTTTCTATCAACATATCCGGCTTTTTAATTCGGCTTAATTCGTGTTGATATTCAATTGCGAAGGCGAGTAGTTTATCAACTTCTTCTTCACTTTTTCCGCCATTCCCTTCTAATGTTTTACGAATAAGTGAAATTGCTTCAATTTTTGAAATCTTTTCTTTTTCAATAACAATATCTGCAATTTCCGCCAATGGTGCAATTTCTTGAAACTGCACATTCCGGATTTTATCTGCCATGTAATCTTTTTCTTCTGGATTTAAACCGCCCATTTTCGGCAATGGAAACCCAGCTATATTAACAATTTCAGGCACTCCCCAAGGATTCTGCATAATCTATTTTGATATCGTCTAACGGTGAAAGTAAACGGGTATATGTGAGGTTTTTACGGATAGATTCAGGGATAACAATCGAACAGACTTTATCGCCATTCAAACTATACAAAAACATAACTTCTGGCAATCCTGCCACAAAATAAGCTGCACCACAAGTTAAAAACTCAGGGTGCAGCTTACAGTTAAGAAGAGATACAGTATGCCCGGAAGAGTGTAAGTATTTGTGTATCAAGAAGCTGACGGCTCAACAAGACTTTTAATTTCATTTGTTGTACTTCTAATGCTAGTAGTAACATCAGCTAGTTCGCTCAAAAGAGAATCGGGTACATTTCCCGCAACTTCTTGCTTCAGTTGCTCAATTAATCCTGTTTGCTCGGTAACTTTAGCGTCCAGTGCTTGAATTTTGTCAGCAATTTCTTGTTTTTCGGCGGACGTCGCTTGCTTTAACTCAGTGATCGCAGTATTTGCATCATTTATTTCAGCTTGTAATTGTTCAATTGAAGCCATTATTCTACTCTCCAGTTGTTTTAGTCGTTCAAGGATTGTTTGAAAAAACCACTCCAATATTCTTCCCATCATCCAAATAATTACGAATTACGAACTATTTATGGCGATTGCGGAACACGCAAATTGGTCAAAAAAGTATCCATATTAATTTGTACGGGCTGTCCATCAGTAGATGCCAAATTAATAGTTTTGGCAGCATTAGTAGCCGTTCCAGCCGTACCGCCCAGCGTTCCACTGTAAGTATAAAGAGTTACGTTTAAACCAAGAACAGAACCAGCTTTAGTATGAGTGACTTTCAGTGCATACAGTGTGGGTGTTACAGCAGGTGGGTCAAATGTCAGTGTCACCGTACCTGAAGCTGTAGCGTTGTTGTTGAGAGTAATGGTGTTGTTGTCCGTCTTCGCTGTCACTGTGGTGGATGCAGCAATGCCCGTACCCGTTACCACATCGCCCACTTTCACTCCGCTAAAACCGTTGTTGGTAGTCGTCACTGTATTGCTGCCACTAGTTGTGGTACTGCTTGAAACAGTAAAAGCAGGGGGGTCGGTTGAAGCTAGGTTGATTGGGATAAAAAAAGAATCTTCTTGTGATGTATCAGTTTCTACAACGGTTCCAACAGAGATTGCTGAGTTGGCGGCATTTGTAGTTACTAGTTTAGGGCGGGTTAGTTCAAGAGTTATAGCCATGTTTAAAAGATATTAACTAATGCGGGTGGAGTGTAAATATAGGTATCACCCTGAACTTGGGCAGAACACGAGAATGCCCGCTTATCCTGCACTTGCTGTGTAGGCGATGCCGATTCAAGTAGCGCCACACCCTCATGCGCTTCACCACTGGGAAAAAGCAGGTAGAAGTAAAATTCACGCCCCACATAAGCTTTGTCGTAGGCGATTTTCCGTAGAATAGTGCCACCGCGATCGCCATAAATCAAGTTGAAATTCAATTGCATCTTCTTGGCGTTCCCGGTTGTCACTTTTTCCATTCCTATCCCAGAAAGATAGTTTGTGGTGTCAACGTTTTTAATTTCCGGGCTAACTGTAGCATCTGTACACCCCGCCACAAAAACCAATGCTTTGGTGGTAGCGGTCGCACCATTGCCGATGCTTCCTGGTAATGGTAACGTCTGTAGTATGGTGCTTCCTGCGGGTGCGGCATTGGAAAGTGTGGCAATCACGCCAGAGAAATTAAGCAGTGTCCCAGCGTCCAGAAGTACGCTTGTTGCTTGTACACTCAAGGATTCAGCAGAAGCCGCAGCAGCCGCAGTTGTTGTAATAGTATAGCTTGGCACATTACGATTAGTTACAGTCACAGCGCCTACTTGCTGCGTGGGTAATTCACCTATTTGAAAAGTAATACCAAGCGTAGTTTCTACTACATTGGCACGGTTGATTGTTTGTGGCATCGATTTTTATGACTTTTTGGTATTGTTCCCCGGGAAATGAAGGAAGAAGTTCGTAGGAAGAAGTTCGTAGGAAGAGGGAAGAAGGATGATAAAGTTAGAAATAATTTCTAACTTCTTACGAGCGCAAAGAACCACAAATCAACCAAAACCGCAGGAGCGCAAGACCTCACTTTACATTGCCACTTGGCTATTTCTTGTTGAGGAGATGTAGAAAATTGCGTGAGTGTTGACTTGAGGTAATCAGCGTGATGCTGTTCGTCTTTTACGATTTGAGATGCGATCGCACCCAGCGGTGTGCCTGACTCTATTTTGGCAAGGGCTAAATAAAATTGTTCTGTTTCTTGTTCCAAAACGTGCATAAAAGCTAGCTTATCTGCCCAATCAAAACTATCAGCACTTTTACCGTCAAATAATAGCTTTGCAGATAAATATCGTTGACTAATGCCGTCAAAATTCTCAAAAATTCCTACCAGTTGTTCTCCCAACTTACAAGAATCCCATTGCAAACGGATACCCTTTGTATTGATGTCAGTATCAACACAATTTAATAGTTCTTCTCCATTGCTACGTTTAATGCTTATAAATTTTCCTTTATCTGTTTCACGAATAGAAAATCTTTTGCGAAAATAACGTTCATTTTCTGACGCTTCATGTTGAGTGCCATTAGCTAAAGAATCCAGCATTCTGCCGTGATGCGCTTCTTGGATGGCATGGTTGTTAAGCATCTGTGCTAGATCTGGAGTAGGAGAGTTAGCCGCAAGCTTTTTACAAAAGATGCTTACTCCATATTCTAGTTTGGAAAGTTGCCTGATGAATCGCTGCTTTCGCCGTAATCCTATATAAATAATAAGGTAAATAATCAGTTTTTTCATATTAAAAAACTTGCTTAAATGTCGCACTAATTTGATGACCAGGTAAACCTAGTCGAGTCAACGTCCATCCTTCACAAGTAAAAGTTTTTCTTGTTATTCTCAAGCCGTTATCTGGACTCCAAAAAAATGGCGACACTCCAGAGAAAACCCGCAATTGATTTAACTTATCTTGGGCGGTATTGGGGGGCATTGCAGGCGATCGCACATCCCACTGTTCAATTGCTCCTGTTGTCCCCTCCACCACAACTTGCTCGTACCCATCACCTAGTTTAGTTATGGTGGCTGGTACGGTAACTTTTTTGGTGGCTTCCCAAGTGGGTGGTAATTCTAAGATTGCTATCGGCATAGTGTTAACGGTAGGTGTTTAGTCCAGGCGCACCACCAAAAGGTAAATCAGTATACTGCCCAAATCGGCATTCACAAGCGGGTAGTGATTTGGCGCACTGGTCTAATACTGGGTTAGCAGTTGCTTGATTATTTAAAGTAAACATTCCCCCCGTCCATCCACACTCAGTACTGCGGTATCGCCACGAACAAGATCGTAGTAGTGGACGCGCAGGAAGTGTCACGCCTTCTACATCAAAAGGGCTTCCCAAGCGGAATTTCACAGCTAAATAAGTTTCTTCCACCATCTGCTCAATGATATATTGCTGTTGTGGAAGTTCTTTAATGGCTGCATTTGCGTTTTGTTGCCCATCTAAGAACTGCTTTTGAGTGACGCGCCGCAACACCGTAGAGCCTTCAAGTCTGTAGTTAGCATTAGTTTTGCAGTTGTACAGCAAATCACTAATCACACGCCCAATATTAGAAACAGTTAGCTGTGGTGTTGGGATTGGTCCTTGCCCAATCAAATCGAATCCTTCACTTTCACAACCAATTGCTTGATAAGTTATCCCATTAAAAATAACATTTGTGAAGTTACAAATGTATAATGTTTGTGATAACGTGACTAGATTCCACCCCGATATTTCAAATAATTCAATTGGTGAATCGGGATTCAAGGAGGTAATAGAATCAATCATTAAAATCCAGTTAAAGTAATAATATTGCTACTTAAGTTAAATGATGGGGTATCCCAGTCAGACCTGCGCTGAGAAAAAGACAAATATCTCCCAACGCTTGTTGGTGTATATTCAAAAAAACCTCCAACATTTATATTCTTTATCCAAACTCTTTCATCAAAACTGCCAAAGTTTAGATAATTATTGAATCCAGGCCACTTATGCACTTGAATAATTCCTTGCCCTGTATAACCAACCCCATAATTAACAAAAAACTTATAACTATTATTAAAAGTAATAGGTAGAAATTCCAAAACTTTAGCGTTGCAAGCAATTCTAAAAAAGATTGTGAATCTCCTCACCTGAGTGATACGAGCACTAAAATTACCTGCCCCTATACCCAATTGTTGTATCTGCCACTCTGTGCAGATATAGAGTTTCCCGTCGTCAGTCACGCCGCCATCTAAACTTACGCGAAAAGGTTGTCCACAACGTGTTTTCAAAAAATCATCGACTTCTTGAAAATTATAAATATTGACATTAATATCCCAACTGGTAGTCAGGGGATTAATCCCAACAAAATCTCGTTGCTCTGCCCCAGCTTCACCATATTTAGTCTTGGCAACCCAGGATGCTTCGTTTTCTGTATTGCCCCAAGTTGGTATTAAGGGAAGTATAGGGTACATACTGTAGTTCGCAATTTATGATTACTGTTATTTTGTGTGGGGAGTTGGCCGATATATTTACAGAAGCAATTGAGGTAGATGTTAATAGTGTTGCCGAAGCGATCGCCGCGCTTCGTGCCAATTTCCGTGGATTTGCAGCTTACCTATACGAAGCTGCCTGTAGGGGTGTTAGCTATCAAATTAAAGTTGGGTATCAAGAACAAGAAATTGATGATACCCAGCTTTTTAGTCCAATGAGTAAAAGGACAAATATACTTCGTATTATTCCCGTAATCGCGGGGGCGGGGACTGTTGGACGAATCATTGGTGGTGTGGCACTGCTGGGGCTGGGGTTAACGGGTGTGGGATTTTTAGGTATTTCTTCTACAGCACTTGCGCTAACTGGTGGTGCAATGCTTTTGAGTGGTGTTTCTTCACTGTTTGGGCGTCAGGCAGCACCAACAGAAGCTAAAAAATCCCTTACCTTTAGTGGTTCGACAACTACGGTCAAGGAAGGGGGGCGAGTCCCGATAGTTTATGGCGTGGTTGTGGCTGGGATGTACGTTGTCAGTGCAAGAATAGTATCTTACCTAACTACGTAGTTATGCCCAAGAAAAAACGAAATCTATCAGGTGGAGGCGGCGGTAAAAATAAAAAGCCCAAAGAAGAGCCGGATAGTGGGCGCAGTGTCTCCTATGCCCAAATGCTAGGCATAGTCAGTGAAGGGGAAATCGAAGGACTTGTTAATGGGGCGCAAAGTATCTATTTTGATGAAACCCCAGCCCAAAATACTGATGGTTCATCCAACTTTACCAATTTTAGTTGGGATTGGCGAAGCGGAACACAAGCCCAAGATAGGTTACCGGGCTTTTCCGACGAAATCACCTTGGAAACAAATATCAATTCTGAAATCAAGCAACCACTACCCCTAACTCGTTCTGTTACCAACGCCAATCTTGATATAGTCCGCGTGCGGCTTGGGGTAGTGTTGCAAGAATACCCTCCCAAGGGAGGGGTATTGGGACTGAAAATTCAATTTCGCATTTACGTAAAGGAGGGGAATGGTGCGTTTGTACTACGTCTAGACCAAACCATCAAAGGTCGATATTCAGCGCTAACTGAGTTTGAATACAGCTTTCCAGTCAATAACTTAGGCGGTACGGTTAGCGATTTTTCAGTCAGGGTGGAACGTGTAACCCCTCAAGACAGTGATACTACACGCTACCAACGCACTTTGCAGTGGCGTACCCTAATTCAAGCCACGGAAACCAAATTGCGTTACCCTAACAGTGCTTTATTTGGTTTTCGTTTTGACGCCGCTCAATTCCAGCAATTGCCGCAAATCTCACTCAAGCTTGCGGGTCGAAAAATCGCCATCCCCACCAACTCCACACCCACGGCTACGAGAGGGTTAACATACAGTGGTATCTGGAATGGCACTTTTTATACTCCAAGTGTAGCGATCGCAGACCCTGTGTGGATTCTCTACGACCTCATCACCAATTCCCGCTACGGCTTGGGTCGCTACATCAACCAAAGCCAAATAAATAAATGGGCTTTGTACGAAATCAGTCAGTACTGCAACGAGTACGTACCCAACGGTGAAGGCGGCATGGAACATCGTTTTCAATGCCACGTACTGATTGAAGGCAAGGGAGAAGCGTATAAAGTTATCGAATCTCTCCGGTCAATTTTCCGTGGTTTCTCGTACTGGATGAATGGCGCGATCGCATTTGCATCCGACAAACCTGCTTCACCCGTCGCCCAGTTCACCCAGGCGGATATTGAAAATGGGATGTTCTCTTACACTAGAACCGGCTTGAAATCCCGTCATACAATTGCGCTAGTAACTTGGCTCGACCCCGACGACTTTTACAGGCAGACAATAGAAACAGTTGAAGACCCCGATGGCATTGCTAAATATGGTGTCCGTGAACTGGAAATGACCGCTTTCGCCTGTACTTCTAGAGGACAAGCGCACCGTGCAGGACTGGCAGCTTTGCTTACAGAACGCTTAGAGACGGAAACTGTAACTTTTCGTGTCCGGGCATATGGCGCTTACACCAAACCAGGCGACATTATCAGAATTTCCGACGCAAAACGTGCCGATATCCGGTACGGTGGGTTGATTGTAGCATCAACTCTTGACTCTGTAACTTTAGATAATCCAGTAGCATTAAACACTGGTGAAACCTACGCCTTAACTGTAATGATGGCCGATGGCACGGTAGTTGAGCGTAATGTTACCGACCCACCAGGCTCCTACACCACCCTTCACCTTAATTCACCTTTAAGTGAAACACCTCCACTAGAGAGTAACTGGGTATTAGCTAGTACCACTGTACAACCCCAACTCTTTCGGGTGCTCAACCGCTTACCCGCACCTGGGAGTACAGAAATGCTGCACGAAATCACGGCTTTAGAATACCGAGGGGATAAATATAACTTCATTGAACAAGGCTGGTCACTGGTAGCACGCCCTACAATCAATAGAGTACCCTTGGTTGTAAATGTTCCTAGAAATATATCTTTGTCTTACCGTTCCATTTCCATTAACAATGGAGCATCTTTTAGCTATACATTAGATGCTTCGTGGCAATATCCTTTAAACAACGGGCAACGCGACCAATTCATTACCAGTTATTTTGTGGAATATAGAAAAGGTGATGACGGCGATTGGGTGGAAACGCGAACTGTTGACAGTACCAGCACGCAATATGAGGGGTTGCAGTCTGGGAAATATTACGTGAGGGTAGCTGCCATAGATATTAATGGCAAGTCTTCGCAGTGGGCAGAATCCTACCCACTGACTTTCACCTCGGTCAATTATTCGGCAGTATTTACGGACCAACAAACCTCTATTTTTGCAACTGAATTCTGATGAGTGTTCCTTATGTCGCAGGCGATGGTTCTATTCGCCAACGTAAAAATTCTTCTGGAAATGGTACAAGTGACGACCCCGATATATTTTCCTTTTCTGACCAAGGAACCTATGACCGCTTGGGGACAGCTAGTGATTCGCCCATCACCACCCCTACCGCCACAGGCACACTTGGTGCCGTGATTCGTGGGCTTTGGCAAAATATGTTAGGGGCTGCCAGCGACGCTTCTTCTAGTACAGGTTCCATTCATGCCAAATTGCGGAATTTTGCCGACGTGATTGGCACGGCAGCCGATGCCCTTTCTACTACAGGTTCAGTTATGGCGCGGTTGCGTACCCTGTCTGAAGGGCTAGGAACTGCCAGTGACGCTTCTTCTAATACAGGTTCCATTCACGCCAAACTGCGATCGCTCATCGCTAATACGGTGGGTGCAATTGGGGATGCATCCCTCAGTTCCGGTTCCTTGATGGCGATGGTGCGATTTTTGGCTGAGTCAAATTTTGCAGAATCACAAACAAGTAGTGCCGTAACAGTTGATACATCACTTACAACCGTCATCACTTTTGATTGTCGTGGGAAGTCAACGCTAGGGGTACAACTGCAAAACACTGGGACTGTCGCACTTTCAGCTTTACAGGTGCAAGCACGATTCAATAGCAGTTCTGGTACATACTATACTATTGCATCCACCAACGCCGATTTCACCACCAGCAATGGTAAGCAAAGTAATAACGGTAGTGCCGAAATCATTAACAGTGGTGTGAGTAGCGGTACTATTGTCGCACTTAGCGCCTCGACCACAGCTTGGTTTCGGATGCGATGCGATGGCATGGACTCAGTGAGAATCCAAGCCCAAGTAGCAGCGACATCCACCACGATGCTGGCTTATGGAATTGCAGAAAAGTGAACTACCCTACCTTTTCAAAATGAGCTAATTTTCGTTCTAGTAAATCCATTTTACGCAGCATAACCGATTCAGTATCAGTTTGCTGAACTTGCGCCGATAGTCTCCATATTTGATTTCTTAAATCATCAACATCTTTTTGAGTGTTTAAAAGTAAATCTTCAAAAGTACGCGCTCTGGCGATATGTTCTAATAATAATTTTTCTTGGCTTTCTAAAGAAGAGATAATTTTTTCTTCTTTCCTAGCAGCAGCTACTTGTAAAGAATTATCTTTTTCGGTTTTCCATGTCAACCAAACACTAATAATTGCCACTAAGAAGCTTAATACACCTATTGTTTGTAAGAATATGTTCCAACTACTAAAAGGAAGGTAAATCTTAAAAAGACTTTTGGCCAACCACATAAAAGATGCAGAAAATATCCATGTAACGATTAATGACAACAGAAATTTTTCGTACTTAAGATATTTTTGCAGTAAATGTTTTTTGGTACTCTGGAATTTCATTTTCTTCTTGCTCGTCATTGTGGTATTTAAGAATAATTTCCTGACATCCTAAATAAACAACATCATTATTTTTTAAGAACATAGATTCTACCTTTTTACCATTTACATAAATTCCATTTGTGCTTTTGTACCTACCCCAACCATCTATAATTAAGTATCCAGCACTATCTCTGTATAAAGTGCAGTGAAATCCGGATAACTTTAAAATTGATTGTGGTAAGACTATTGGTATTACTGAGCTACTAAATGATAGTAAAACTTCTTGACATTTCTGTTTATTCCTGCCAATTATGTAATGGTCAGACAAAGAATATTTTGTTAAGTAATCGATGTTGTTAATTGTAATTGTTATTAGATGTTTCATATGGGGTAACTGTTAACTGTCAACCGTTAACAGTTCACTAATCTTGTTTTTTATCCTCTTTTCCTGAAGTTTGCGCCAAGCCTGCTGCTCCGGCGATCGCGGTGGAAGCAACTCCCAGTCCCGCTGTCCATTTTGTATCACTTAAATCCTTTGTAACTAGCATTCCAATCGCTATAGCACAACCAATAGACGCCAAAAATAAAGGGGTTACAGCGTTTATTGTTTCTTTCATTATTCCACCCCCAAATACTTTTTCAATTGGTTAAGCCGATTCAACCAACCTTCAAGAAAACACGCTTGACTACCTACACCCCAGCATCTATAAGAATGCTCCCTATTATCGAAGTAGTTAGAAAGTAGCCTATCTTCTCCACTTTGCTTACTTAGCCAGTAAGCAAACTCGTTAAGGGTTTGGTGCCCCACAATCCCATCAGCCTTTACTCCAAGGCATTTTTGCAGGGTTGAAACACCACGTCCACTGTTGACTTGCCAGTCAAAGACAGCGATCGCCACCCTACGAGTGAACTGATTACAACTTGCTCCAAGCCAATACTTATTCCTATAAATATCTTTGGCTTCCTCTAGCTTCATATACCTCACGTTTTGAGGTGCCAACCCTTTGCTCCGGCGGTACTGGTCATATTCGCTGTGGATTATTCCATAATTTGTTTCACCACCAGTGTCAGTGGGGTCATTGGTATACCCGCCTTCAAATTGCAGAACCAAGTTTAGAGCGTCCGTATAATCTTTGTCTGTTGCGCTTATAAAATTCATATACGTAAGTATTTATTGATACATTGATTTAAGTAATCTAATTTTTCCCACACAGAGTAATCTAAATATCAAGGGTTCTTAATTGAGGAAGTCCGTGGAAGTCCGTGGAAACACAAATTGATCGCTATCCAGTTTCAGAGCTAACCACTAGATACAATGTGGGCAAGTCAAAGCTTTACGCCGACTACTTGGCGCAATGCAAGATAAAACCGGCTAAAATTCAAGGACGCTCTTATGTTTTATCCGAGGACTTGAAGCGATTGGATGAATATCACGTGGCTCAGGGTTTGGGGGAGGAGGCGATCGCACAGTTTCTCCAAACCTTGCCAGACTCAGATGATGATAGTGCTTTGGTACACACAAATATTACGTCTGTTTTACAAAACGAATTTCAGGCTTGTTCTGGCGAGATTATGGCTTATTACCGGATAGCTAATTTAAGCCAAAAATTTCTATTAACAATTCAAGAAGCTTCGATTTTATCAGGGATGCCCAAGGCAGAAATTAGACGTGCCATTAAAGAGAAAAAGCTTGCAGCAGTAAAAATGGGAGCAACTAAGGTACGTCAGATCGATTTGCAAGAGTACATTGAATTCAAGTTTCAAACCTTAACCCAAGCAAATCTTATTCCCTCGGTTTCCACCACTTTTAAATAAAATCCCTGTGTAAGGATATAACCTAGCTCGAATTGCGGCTAGGTTTTTTTGTGGGCGCAGTTGATACCCGTCTTTATCAATATTGCTGGGGTCAAGAGAGATACATTCAAACTCTTCTAGAATTGTCCCAACTCGTTCGGTTTGTGACGGCGAATCATTGATGAGTGCGATCGCGTTTTGTAATGCTTGCCTTACTGGCGTATTGCTATTAAATAAATCAGGTTGCAGACGAGAACTACCCTCACCACCAACCACAACAGTAGTATCGCGCTGGGTAATTTCATATACCTCGAATAGTAGGTTTATTTGGTGGTCGGTGAGTGGCATTAAACTGTTGGTGTCTCAAGAGTGTTAACTTGATAACTAATTTGTGAATCTAGCGTTGTCCAACTGACTCCAGGAATTTTAGCAATGAGGTCTTCAACTGTTTTGTAGGGTCGTCCATCCCGCAATTCTTTTGCTTGGGCTGTGGATAAACCAAGGCGTTCGGTTAGCTCTTTGAGAGATGCGGAGTTAACCATAATAAACCCCGCTCCAGGTGGCTGGTTGTCAACTACCGGGGAAAAAACCTGTGTTTTTTCTTCTTCCTTGACGGGTGGTGGTGTGATGAGTATCGGTGGTGGTTCTCTACGATAGCCCAGTGCCAAGAAATCATTTTCTCGTCCTTCCAGAACTTGCGTCGGCATCCCGTATTGAGGTTCGTACATTATTGGCATATAACAATACCCTTTACAAAGAAAGAATTAACCCGCATTTACGAAAATCTGTGATTTTGCTCCCAGTCAGCATGTATGCGGCATTGCGTTCGCTGACGGTTCCCAAGTCATACTGTCCGGTAAAGACTTGAATGCTTAACTGAGTAACTGGGTCTGTAATGGAAGCCGCCACCGCACCACTACCACGACGTGGTTCCGCAATCCGACGTGTTGCCATAGCAAGCCCCTCTGTGTGGTTTACGGTACTCACGCTGGGGATGGTAGGAATGCTAAATACATCTGTCCCAGGCGTGATGTCGCCATATCCCAATTTAGTGCCATTAGGGGCATAGGGAACAAGGGTAATTACGTTGCCACTGACTCGCAAAATCACCCCAAATGCTGTAGCTTTAGTATTAGTGCCAATTCTGGCTATTTGCCCAACCCCAACATTTTGGAGTGCTGTACCCACAGTTAAGGTAAAGTCTACTGCCCCAACGTAGGTAGTAGTAGCATTATCAGCATACAGAAAAGCTGTGTTTGCTGCGACTGAAGCGATGGGCAAGGTTCCTTGGGTTCCAGTAACAGTATCAAGGTCAGTTACGCCTGTTTGGTTGCCAACCGTATTACTTCCGCCAACCATAAATCCGTAGCGCTCGGTAAAATCGCCCAGTTGTAAACCGCGTTGTAGAAGCTGCCCGCCGCCAATACTAGTGGCAGCAAAACCAGTAACTACCACGCTATCACCAAGGAAAGCACCTTTGGCAGTAGAAGAGATGATGGCATAACGGTTAGTTGACGGAACATTTTCTTTATCTAAAAAGACGTTAGCACCACGCAGCCCTTCATTATTGAAGTTGGTTAAGTTTCCACTGCTATCCACACAAGCTGAAATTGCGATGGGGGGATGGTCGCCTAATGATACGTTTCCTGTAGGGGCAATATTCCATGTGCGGAATTGGCTATACATATAACTATCGTTGGGTGTAACGATAGCATCAGCAATTTGGTCTGAGGTTTCGGCTAGATAACGCTCCATTGTTTGGTTACTGTCATAGCCATAACTCAGAAAACCATCTGTCCACAACCGCTCAAGTTTCACACTCCCTGCAAAAAATTGAGCTTCAGTGAAAATGTAAGGAGCAACACGAGGGTTCAAGTCAGTTGCCGTGCGGCGTTTAGGACGACGAATTTTTACATCATCACCACGTTCAAACGCCCCTGGTTCAAAGTCCCGCACGGCAACGCGGGGATACATAGCAGCTAGATTTAACTGTGTAAGGGCACGTTGCGCGATCGCGGTTTCAATTAAAGCAGAATTAGACGAAAATGGCGGAGAAGGCATTTATGAACACGAAAATAACTTTTTAGCTAGGTTTCCCATATTGCTTTTCAAGCTCGGATACCAATGCTTTTTGTGCTACCTCGTCTGTACCGTACTGATTGTAAATATCTTGGGCGCTCATTCCTTCAAAATTGTACTGTGATGGTGTGGCGCGATTTCCTGGAGCGCCATCTGTCCCCGTACCACCGCGAGGTACGGCAAAGTGAGCAAAGTCTGTTTCCAGCATTTTAGGTAGGATGTCCTTGAATTCAGCTTTAGTCGCGTCACCAAATTTATCGACACCTTTGACAAACAAGCGATCGCCTTCTTCTACCAGTAGTCCACGTTTTTCTAGTAATGTGAGCAAGTCTTCTTCAGTGTTGGGGCGTACTGTGCCCAAGCCACGCATCGTATTTAATACATCGGTTCGCATCTTGGTTTGACGGTCGGCTTCACGTAAAGCTTTGGTTTCTTTGTCGCGTTCGTCAAGCTGAGTTTGTAGTGCAGTTAACTTACTTTCATAGTCTTTCTTAATTTCGGCAAGTATTGCTTCACGTAACTTATCTGAGTCGGAATTGTCACCCGCAGTATCGTTTTGTTCAGCTTCGTACTCCTTTTTTACTTCACTGATGAAATCTAGTGAAGGCTTAATATCTTTGAGTCGTTCGTCAAGTAGACCAGGTATAGAATTTGACAGCGTAGTGAATGCCTCTGATAGCTTTTTATTGTCGTGCTGCTGTTTTTCCAGTTGCTCAGTTAGCGGTTTTACTGCTTCGCCAAACACTGAGGTTAATTGCTCTTTTACCGTGTCAGCTATGGCTTTTTGGATTTCGGGGTCTAGGGGCATAAATCTGTGCGCGGGAAATTTAATAGCGGTGTTTTTAATATTCCCCGTGAGCAAATTAGGAAAATTAAGAAGTAAATTGAGTGAATCTACCTTTAATGAAGCCAAAGTAAGCCGAGATGAGAAAGGTAGGTTTGCTCCAAAAGATGCTGCCAAACAAATCGCATCAAAAACTAAAAGAATAAAAAACAAAGAGAAAGATTTTGACGCACTACTAGAAGAAGTATTTCAGGAGCAGTTCAAACTCTATAAAGAAGATGGATCCTATAAACATATTATTCTTAATAATGGTAAAAAATATGACGAAATTTTAAAATCACACGGTAAAAAAGCTGCTGATAAAGCCTATGAAGATGCTATACGTGAATCTGCCAAAGAGATAGTTCAAGAACTCAAGAAAAAAGCTGTCATTGAAGATGAGAGAACAAATATAAATAAAGGTAAAAACAAACAATTAAAACGCGAATTATCAGCTTTTGAAAGATTTTATCCACATTTAAAATATCAATCAACACTTCAAGAATTTAAAGACAAAAATCCGGATATAAATTTGTTATCTCGTCTTGATGCAGAAGAAAAACTAGATAAACAGCTTAGTCACGATTCTATAATGAACCGTGGGGAAAAACACATTCGTAAACTTGATACTAAATTATTTAGAGCTAAAAGTGAACAAGAAAGATTAAAAATTATGGAGGATTATCGTGCCGGATTAATTAAAAATGGAATGCCGCGTCAAGATGCTGTCATGATGGTTAATTCTAAAAGAATCGAATCTTCTCGACTTGGTGCAGATAACGAAATAATAGCTTCCTCCGCTACAGAATTTTACCAAATTGCTAGGGGTGCAGGAAATTCTACGCTAGACACTTTGAAAGCTAAATCATTCAGAGCTTATGCTAATAAACAAGATAGAGTTATTGATGTCGGCGTTTTTGCCGAACCAAGAACTGTATACCATGAAATGGGGCATCACATTGAATACGAAGATAGTAGAATTGCTACGGCCTCTCGTGAGTGGCGTGATAAACGAGCAACGGGAGTTGAACAACCATTAAATAATTTAGTTAAAGATGGGCGATACGATGATGATGAAATAGCCAAGCCAGGAAATTACATTAACCCCTATGTTGGTAAAGTTTATCGTGATGGCTCTACAGAAGTCATTAGTATGGGAATAGAAAGATTTCACTCTAGCCAATCAATGCTAGATTTTTACAATGAAGATAGAGAACATTTTCAATTTATTATGGGAGTGATACGACGTGATTAAATATGAAATTAAAGCAAAAAATGACACTATTTATGTTTCTTTAAATGTTAATTCTCCTAATGAAAGGGCGTTGTTAACTTATGAAGGCGATCAGGACGTCGTTAGTGGTTTTAAAGAATTTTTAGAAAACGCCTATGGTGCTTTTGGACATACCATAGGACAAGCAACATCAGCAATTGATTTACATTACGCAATGTCCAACCAACAGCAGTTTCAAGCAAGGTTGATTGAAGGACAAGACTTAGTTACAAAATACGATCCAGAAATACCAGATGGGGCGGTGACTTAATCAACTTCTTCGTATAAATCCCAAGGCAAACAATTTAAAGCTTTACAGATTTTAGCAACACGGACTATCTGCTCAACTCCTGTTCGCTCATGTTCCCAATTAGCAACAGTCGTTTCTGTCGTTTCCGCTAAATGAGCTAATTCCTTCTGCGTTAAACCAGCAGCTTCTCTCAACTCAGTAATTTTAAGTTTTATCCGTTTCTTTTCTGCCATAGATATCTTGACTAAAGACTCATGAGTACATAATAACCCTAAGATATCTTATGGTAAAATAATAATGAGGGTAAAAATTGTATCTCCCCTCAAAGGAAACAACTAAATGACTCAATCAGGCAAAAACAATGGACATCAAGATGATTACACGCCATCAAAAACCCACGAACACGCGGGGGCTGATGTATATATAACTACCGATGAACAAAGCGGAGAAAGGACTATTTCCTATGGAGACGATATCCGCGAAGAGATAAAAGAAAACGAAGAGGACGAAGAAAACCAACAGGAGGATAACGAAGACTAAGTAAAATAGTAATCAGCCCCAGATGCAACCTGGGGCTGATTCAACTAAATGACTTATGACCATCATACATCCTGTTTACTGGCAAATTTACATTCGCAAGCCTGACGGCTGGTGTTGCAAAACCGGGGCTGTCTTTTACAATCCCAACAACCAAGCTGTTGACCCGGATAATTTCTGCTCTCTTTACAATCTCACTCATGAAGATGTGATTATTGAGTTATTTCGACGGTATCACGGGAAGCTAGGATATTATCTAGCAAACTTGCGCGACAAACAATATCATTACTGCGGCTTAGAGTTTAAAGACGTAAGAACAAAGTTTCTAGAATTGGGTATTGGTAGGGTTGACCCAATTAAATGACTCCTAGTTTTACGCTGCTAATCCTCGAGCCTTGCGCTTATCCACTTTGCGATCGCGTGCTTCTTTCTTAAAGGGATAAATCGCGTGAATCAAGTAACCTGCTGCATCAGACAAGTGAGAAAGTAGCGGGTTATCCGATTTATTGATACTTTCTTCATTCCACGTCACTTGCTCGAAGTCTTTCACCAGATTTTCGCAGTTGGCGAAATGCACAAAACAGCGATTTTGGCGGAACAACTGGTTGACTGAATGCACGCGGTTAACAACGTAGGGGTTACTATCAGCAAACTTCCGCACCAAATACCCTCTACCGCGTTGCTTGGCTAGGGGTTCTAAGCCTTGAAAAACAATATCCCAGCTACTTAATTTACTAGCAGCTGTGCGAGCGCGTCCTGTAGCATCACCAAATATTTGAATTTCTGGTGGTATGCCGTTTTCTTCCACCCAGCCTACAATTTGTTCGCTTAATTCCCAAATATCACTGTCTAACAAAAACCATTCTTGACAAAAGTGAATCTCGCCCGCTCGGCGTTGGGCTGCGATCGCTACTATGGGAGTGTGGTTAAAATCAAAGGTGAGCAGTAGGGGTAGGTTACGGTCGTACTCAAGTAACTGTGCATCTTGGTCATTTAGGCAATGGTTAGCCCTTGAGAAGTATTTGTAAATTAAGCCTTGCACCGTGTTGATGAACTGTCCCATTATTTCTTGTTGGTAGAGTTCATCCGAGTAGTTGGCTTCCAGGGATGCTACATAATCATCACCCAAGTGCTTTTTATTTTCCAGTGATGACATTGACACCATCTGGTAAATCCGTTTCAGGTCATCAGAACGGGTTGGGTCGCCGAATTTATCCCAGAGGTAGTTATAACCTGCTGGTGAGGTGGTGAGAATTCCTTGTCCCTTCAATGTGCCTGGTCCACGCCCTAAGCGCCCGTCAATTGTCAAAAACGCTTTTTCAGCAGCATAAGCAAATTCATCCCCCCAAAACCAGCGTATTTGTAAACCCCGACCTGCTTGGGTGTTTCCGGTAAAAGCCGTCGCGGAGAGGACGTACACAAATGCTCTATCTGGTCCAATATAACACCGCTGGCAGTTGGCGATCGCAAGCGCCTGGTCTTCAGGAGACTCTCGCCACGGCTCTAAGGGGATATTGAAAGTCCGGCACACTTCCACTAGTGCCAATATTGTAGCCCTCGATAACTGCCCGTAGCTATTAGCAGCTATCATGCCTCTAGCATCAGGAGCAAGCAAAGCACGGCTACACGCCCAAATTGCACCTGAATAAGATTTACCTGAACCTATGCCCCCAATTGCTGCAAACCAGCGTGGTTTAAGCGGTTCTATGGATGACCAATTGGTCAACTCCAAGAACCGCGCTTGACCACCGGGGTTAGGTTCAAAGTCTTCAAATAGCGTAATTTTACTTTCACCTTGGGCTTCTACTGCCAAGGCTTGTTTAGTCGCTTGCTCTAAATCTAGTAACGTTCCCCACCCCGCCATATTTTGCTAATATATGAATAAATACTTTTAAAATTTATGTCACGTAAACCACTTATAATTATTCACCCTGACACCAAAGAAGAGTTAACGGTTGAGCAAGCAGCTAAATTAGTAGGAATAACACCAGGGGCGATGCGGCGGCGCTTAAGCGATCCTAGCTGGGATCTTAAAAAAACACTGACTCAAAAAGGTGATTGGAGTCGGTCTAAGAATGCGAAGAGTCGTGTAAAACCAGCTTTTGTGACTACGGTGATGGTTCCTGAGTCGTTAATAAATGGGTGTGTGCCTAATACTGTGGTGAAGGAAAAGCTCTTCACGGTTGAGAAATTAACACCTGTGCAATTAGAAGCCGGGGCAACCAAACAAGTTAGAATTGCGCTCACAGAAGAAGAACGGGATAGATTACATTGGCTAATGCTTGATAGTAAATTGCCTAGTTTGACAGCTGCTATTATTGCTCTTTTAACAAAAACGCCGTAATTTTAATCAGTCTCGGGAAAATTACGAATTAGAAATTACGAATTATTCCATGCCTACCCTCGAAGCCCTAAAACGCCGCCATACAGAACACCAACGCTACTGCGATTACTGGGAACTACTCACCGCTATAGTTGAGGGGGGTGATAGCATGACCGACGACACGAAAAGGAAGCTGTTACCCAACCCAGACGGTAGACCTGAAGCAGTCATGAAAGAACGGGTGAGACTTGCAACTTATTGTAATAAAATTGCTCCTATACTTTCCCGTTTCAACTCGGAACTGTTCAAAAATCCCGCTACACCGACTGGGAGTGATGACCCGTTTTGGTCTGACGACTTTTTCAAAAATGGTGCATTGCTAGATGGCGACGACGACGGTAGGGCATCATTCAACACTTTTCTAATGCAAGCCATGATGATGGCGTTGATGACCGGGAAAGCGATCGCCCAAATCGACACGAAAAGAGCAAATGGTGCAGTAAGCAAAGCCCAGCAACAAGAATCAGGCGAACTTAACCCTTACGTCATCCTGCATCCCCGATCAGCATTGTGGGATTGGGATAGCGGGAGGGATGGATTTAATTTTGTTAAGCTGCATCAGTTTCGGTTGGTTCGGTCAGGATGGGAAGCTACACCCATACCCGAACACGTTTTTACCATTTACTACCGTGAAAACGGCGCAATCTTCACGTCTAAATACGTGGTGCGGAAAATTGAGCGTGATTCTAAACCGCCACTGCCAGAGCCTTTCATTTCGCATTGTACTGAACGTGATATATCCATACAAGCAATTATTGAGGGAGCACCAATATTTAATGTAGGGGGTAAATTTGAATTTCCAATCGTGACTCTCACCTTACCCAAAGCTTTGTGGATGGCGGCACAGCTATTTGATTGTCAAAAAAGCTACTTCAACCAAACAGCAGCGCTTGAATACGCGTTGTACAGCAACAATTACGCAATGCCAGTGATAACTGGTGTGGATGACGATGACGATGATCCACTGCAAAACAGAAAAATGGGGGATGGGTATTACCTCACATTAAAAACCAACCAATCAATTACCAGCTTTGAACGCAGTGGCGCTTCTATTCAAACAGCGATTGGCTACCGTGCTGAGGTGAAGCGGGACATTTACGACGTGCTACAACAGATAGCCATGAGTGCGGCTGACGGGGCTTCAATTATTGCTCGTAGTGGTGAATCAAAATCAGAAGATAGGCGACCAGAGGAGATTTTATTGGAACGCTACGGGCAAATAGTGAAGGAATTTATTGTACAGGTATTGAAACCATCTGCGATCGCGCGGGGTGAAATTGTAGATTGGGCGGTAACTGGATACGATGAATTCCTTGGATTCTCCATCACTGATTTACTAACAGATATGCAAGGGATAGCCACAGCTGCCATACCTTCACCCACTTTTAAAAAGGAAATTCAAAAGCACTTTGTAAAACGTGCGGCTAGGGTATATGACCTTGACCAAAACGCAGTGGTACGAAGCTTATCAGAAATTGATGTTAGTTGAACCTTAAACTTGTTGCCAGTTTCTCTCTCCAAGCAGAGTTTCCTATTGCCATGCTTGATAAACTTGTTATTTATGACTCTTATTAATATTAATATTTTCCTCAAATATTTACCTATTAATTCGGCTATTTTGATAATATATACATAAGAGCATTTCATCCAAAGACAAGATGAAAATCGATATAGGACAACTAACCGGATTTACTTTTTACTTGCAATTCAAGCCTTACTCAAAACGACCAATCAATTTCTTTCTGGGATATTTCTACATAGCAATTTACTTGAGGTAAACATGACATATTCGCAAGCATCTAAATTGGCAAAGCAAGCATCAAAAACTGGCAGATACACGGTACTTTTATCTTCCTACAATCATGAATTAGCCAGATATCAATACGAATGGGCTTATTGGGATTATTGGTATCCGAGGCAAAACACACCACTATATTTATTTGCCAGAGATGAGGGATTTTATCAAGACGGCCAATACACGGATTCGATAATCTAGCCTACAAAAACAATCAAAAGCTTGGGTCACACCAAGCTTTTTTATTTAGGAGGATATATGCAATATAAAATCGAAAAAGATAGGCAAGAAACGATCAAACATAAAGTCATTAAAATCGAGCTAATTGATAGCCAAGGACACATGAAAATAGTAGAAATGTCAGGCGAGAATAAATTCACATTCCAAAAATTAAGAGAAATAATCGCTTTAGAACTACCAGGATGCTCTATATTGGCTATCTGGGCTGAACAAATGGCGCAACCACAGCCGATGCCAAAACCAATTTCAATATCCCAAGCAATCCTGATTCGCAAAAACAAGCAGATTCTTTGCGCTTAATTTGCTCATATATAGATAGATGCTTATGCCCGCCGTCTTGGATGGCGGGTATCTTTATAACTATGACACCATCTAATTTACGAGCCATTTCCATTCACGCACCTTTCGCCTACGCTATCTGCTTAGGTCTGAAGGATGAAGAGTACCGCACACAACCGACCTTAATTAGAGGTTGGATTTTAATACACAGCAGTCAGAGTAAAGCTTCTGACCAATACTTCACTGATTACGGCATTGATATTGCGAATGCCCTTGGGGGCACGCCGGAGGCGATCGCCAAAAGGGGAGCGATTATAGGAGCCTGCAAGCTAACTGACTGCATCGGTAGTCCTGGAGATTACGCTTACTGCTTAAAATCACCTATACTCTTCGACAAACCCATTGAGGGCATTAGGGGACAACAAAGCATATTTTGGGGGATTTCTGATAAATTCCCTGAGCGCCTAGAAGCCTTTAAATTGGCTTGGGGGATGATTAATCATTGAGCTAAAATGGCTCTATTTTGGGGGGAACTATGGCGGGATTAAAGGATATTTATGCGCTATCTCTAAGACCAGATGCCGCTATCAGAATAGCAATTGGAGACTTAACAATTCAATTAGCTACAGAAAATCTAGAATACAAAGGTAAGCTTGTAATTCATGCTTGTTCCTATGCATCCAGGGAAGAAGAGGACGAGTGCATAAAACGAATGACAAGCTTGAGTTTTTCACCAGAAGAAGTACCAAGTAACAGTATTTTAGGTTGGGCTAAAGTTAAGGAAATCAAAACCTACACGCCACAAACCTTTGCTATTGATGCCAAGTTACACGGTTATGGTGTGGATTTAAGTCAGTTTCTTGCACAAGAAGGCTGGCAAGGTAAAACAGTGTACGGCTACGTGTTGGAAGAGCACCATTACCTTAATCTGCCCATCATGGGTGTTGGTAGCGAATACCAGCATGGCGATTGGTGGAACGCCGAAACACCGTTTGAAATCCTGTGCTTCAAACGGTGTTTCGATGCTGAAAGTGTTAATATCGCGGAAACTGTCGGGTACTAAACCCTAATACCCAGTCTTGCTGCTGCTGCTCTTGCCGCATTACGCTCCCCTTCAGTTGCACCCCTTCTAGCAAGTTCACGGATAGCGTTGGCGCGACGGCTATTTCCACCACCGCCACCACCAGATGGAGCCGACGCAGCAGCCCGCCGACCACCTCGACTTGCACCCGCAGATCGGGCATTATCTGCACCAGATCTGCCGCGACTGCGAGAACCCCCTCTTAGTCCCGCGCCACCACCTCCACCAGATGGAGCACCACCACCAACATTAATAACTCTTCGCGGTGCAGCTAATCCAGTTCCCCGTGCCGCACTACCTCTTGCTCTTCTTGGAGGTGCAGCTAGTCCACCACCTCGGTTTCTGGTTCCGCCTCTGGCAGTTCTCACTCTATTTCCCCGAATTTGGTCTGGTGCGCCAAAACCTTGACCCCCGGTTCTTCTGCCTCCACCTCGTCTAGCCATAATGGAATCCTGTTTGTAACGTTACATAACTAGGTTTCCCGATGGCTTTATTATCAAGGCATCAAGCGTTTTACTACGAATTGACGACACCTTGCGGTTCGATTATTGGGGGTGTGTTTGCTGTTAATCATTGGAAATATATTGAAATCGTTGACTTGTTTGTCAACAAGCAATTTCAAGGTCAAGGGTATGGGCGATCGCTCCTAAAGGATGTTCTCAACTCTTACCCTCACAACATGATTTGCCTACGGTGTGAAGCTCTTGGTGATGGACTTAACCAAGATGAGCTAGTAGCGTGGTATCAGCGGTTAGAGTTTGTTGATGGAACGCCCTTTCACGAAGGTGAGGGGTGGATGCATAAACAACCGAAGGAAGACGGAAAAAGGAAAATGGAAAAAGGAGTGAGTATTATTTCATCCTTTTTCCTCCTTGCGTTTTCCCTTTTCCTTCAGTAAACCGGGCTTGAATTTCTGGGAATAAATCACACAGTTCTTTAAGCTGAACCGGTGCATAGTAGGCTAACCATTTGTAATACTGCGAACACAATATTTCTGGTGTGCAATACCACAGTGTACGAGGAAAAGCTTTATTCCCTTGTTTTTGGGGTATTTGGTGCATTGAGTAGATTGGTGAAACAGGGGCATCTTCACTTACTAGTAATGCCCAAACATCGATATCTTTCCAGTCTCCCAAAGGTAATGTGCGAATGTAGGGGAGTGCTTCTTTATCGTCTTGGTCGTGGAACTGAAACATACCTTCTCGATTTATTTCAAAGGCTCTCTCCATGCCTTCTCCAGCACGATTACCCCATAGATACATCACATTCTCTTCACCTTCACCGTAGAGGTGATGAAATTGGTAAAGTGCTTCATAAGTGATACTTTCCGCAACTGCGCCCCAGTCCCAAAAGTTGAGAAGCTTGCCTTCTTTTGTTTTCAAGCCGTAAGTATTGCCCCAGTCAAGATAGGCACGAATGATGTTAGGAAATGGACGGTCTGTGGTGTAGTCTTCAAAGTAGAGTTCACCCAAATATTCCTGCCATTCAGTCTCAACTAACCAGTGTTGGGGTAAATCTGCACCATTTTTAATGATGAGATGTGTGTAGTCAAGTCCGGCTAATTCCAGAATTAGCGCAGTTGCCATTGAGTCTTTACCGTAGCCAAACCACAGCCCAGGCGCTATGTTTTTGTTTACTCGGGGTTCAACGTACCACTGTTGTACACGTGTTATTGTCTTGGCTTTCAGGTTTTTAAATTGCTCAGTACGTGCATGTGCGGCTGCTTGGGCGTAGCGAGTTGGGGGTAGTGCGTCAACTATTCTCATGCTGGTTCACCTTGCTTGTTCCGACTCTTTGCTACCTCTGGCTTGACCAGTGTCGTAAAAATATATACCACAATTTATACAAAATCTATTACCCAAACCTGTGTCAGACATTTCTGAAGCATCAAGAACATTGCTCTTGCGATCGCGAAGCGCGGCGGCGAAGCGCCGATCGCACCGAGGGCATTTACATTTAGCCATCCCACAAATCCCCCTCTAACACGTCCTGGTTCTCTTGCTCATCGGACGCTTGGATTTCGCTACTTTCTTCTCTGCCAGAGGCAACACCTTCGATGTCGGTTTCTTGCGCTTCATTAATGAGTGCTTCCAATCGCTCTAAGGGTAAATCTGCATCCAATTTTAACTGCTGGATACATGATAAAGCTAACTCGCGCGCCACGCGATCGCCAGAATTTTTCAGCACCGCCACAATAAATGCCTTGCAAATCTCCAACTGACGGCGAATGTCACCCATTTTACTCAGACGCATTGCCCCATCGGCTAGTACAAGCGTACCCTGAAAAGCACGTAACATCCCTTCCAAGTCAAGTCCTAACAAACGCAGTTTTAATTCCTCTACGAATTCTTGGGTGAGTTCCCCCTGCTCTACCAGTACTTCACAAGCTTGGAGCAGGGTTTTGGATTCCTTGCCAAATTTACCAGCACCTTCAATTTGACTAATAACTCGTCCGTGAGCAACATAAAAACTCTCACGAATAATCGTTTCGTAGTCGTAGTTTTGAGCATCCGTGAAAGCCTCGCGCCACTTTCCGGTTAATCTTTTGCCATAAAGTGATTCTTCATTGGTCATGTTGTTAATGACCAATTGGCCATTCTTTACTCAACTTAATTTAGTTTTAATTACCGCGTTTTACCTCAGCAATCACGCGGTTAACTTCAACCATAGCGCGGCTACGGCGACCATGCTTAAAAGCATTTTGACTACTCTTAAGCTTACCTTCTTCTGTGCGCGGACCAGTCGATTTCTCCCAAGGCTTAGTAGCTAAAATTCGTTGTCTTGCTGCTTCTATAAATTCAGGTGATAAATTACGCCGATATTTTTTTACTTTTTTACTGTTGTATTGAGCCAGGAATTTTTCTATATCAAGCATCTTGCTGATTAGCTATTTTGCGTACTGCTTCTAATATAGTTTGCGATCGCCACTGTTGCGCTAACCCCTCTTTAGAAACCCCTAACTTATCAGCTGCATTGGCAACAAGTTCTTTAAATTCCTCTAGCACATCTTTATTTAAATACACCAAAAACCGAGTTTGCTCTTCTGACGGGTTGTAATTAGCTGATTCAACTTCAGCCAACACCCCTTCAGTTACTTCTGTTGTATCAACGGTAACTACCTCGTTCATACTGGATGGTATGTAACTGTCATCGTCAATTGACCCTCGTGCTTCAACATTAACCGTGTTACCTGAATAATCACTTGAATAATCTGTAGCGTCGGGGCGTTCAAAATATTCTTTCTCTTGGTAGTCAAACCCTTCTTCTTGTGGTTCCTCTTCCTTCCTTTGTAAAAAAGCCTGCATAAAGTTGTTGGCGGTGGAAGTGTCCCAACCGGCTGTTTTGATTTGACGTTTAGGCATTTGTGCCAAAATTGCGGCGATTTTACCAGGGTCGTCCCGTCCATCGTGCGACGTATTGTTAAGCCGCAACAACGCGGATTTTTGACTGAGGTCATCCAGAGTAGTGGGGATGACTGGGGTTTTCAACCAGTAGTCAGCACAGAAACGCCCTTGGTGCTTATTGGCTATTTTGTCCCTACCAGTAGCTTTTATCCAACGGTTCCACTCACTAGCAAAAAATTCATCATCCTGCTGACTCAGCCAATCAGCCCCTATAGTTCTACCGTGTCCTGAGATGAGATAACCTAAGCTACCATCTAGATTCTGCTGAATTGTGGGGTAAGCCAACCAACCGAAATCAAGCAAAGAATCACGTATCCAAGGTAAATCGTGTTCCTCGGTGTGTTCTCGAGGGTTTTCGGGGTGAAATTTTTCAAGGACGGTGCTGGTGGGTAGCCATAAAACCTCACTCATTTCTTCGCCTCCGTCGTCACAGCTTCTTGACTACGCTGCATTGCTTCACTTAATAGTTGTAGTGCACTGTCTAATTGTGTTGACGGAGGACAGTTTTTAGTTAGCCATTCAGCCAATCCATTAAACTTACCAATTAATTGCCATTGTTGTTGTACAGGGGTCGTCATTAGTTTTCTCGAAACTTTTATACCCTTGATACCATAACTTTTCGCCCATAGGTAAGCTGTGCTGTGGTCAACTTTGTAATGAATTTCGCACCAATGCAAGCTTTTACCTTGGGCGATGTGTAACAAAATTTTACGCCTAGTCTCTTGGTCATAACCACGCCTACCTACAGGTGCAGGGTTTTCTACGAACTGATGACCGCAGGATTTACACAGGTAAGATTGTTTACCCGTGCGCCTACCATTTTTGATAGTTTCATACTTACCACAGCTAGGACATTTCTTCTGCCCTTGGGTGATTGACCGCAGTAGCTGTATGGCTTCGGTTTCAATTTTTTGCAGATCGCTCTTGCTCAAAGAGTGCGATCGCGCTACTTCATTCAAGGAAATTCCTTCTATGTATATACTACGGATGATAGCGGCGTGTTGTGGTGGGAGTTGAGATAACAACGGTTCCCACTCGAAATCATCATCGTCTACTTCACTAGTTGTTAGTGCCTGGGGTAATTCGAGCAAATGCTGTGTACACGCTGTGTTTGCTTCCTCTGCCAATACCGATGTGATGCCGAGTCTTTCGGCTGCAATATTGTAGGGTATGCCTTCCTTTTCAGCATACCGTTTGATTTTTTGGTGAGTTTCTTGCAAATTGCGTGGCACTTTCACCAAACGCCCTTTATCGCGTAACCACTGGAGTATTGCACCTTGGATGAAGGGTACAGCAAGAGAAGAAAATTTGCGCTTTTTGGTGGGGTCAAATCGTTCCACCGCTTTGATTAACCCACCACTACCAATCTGTACCAGTTCTTCAAATGGTAGTGTGGAGCAATGAACCATTTTATGAGCAATCATATGGACTAAGCCCATATTTTGCTCAACCAAAATGTTGCGGAGACGGACATTTTTAGTTTTGCAATACTCAAGTAGTAGCGATTCGTTGTCTAAAAATGTCGTGTTGCAAACCATTTGTCCCCAACATAAAAATAACTTTTACTCTCCCCGTAGAAGGGCAATTCACTACTGACCCAGAAACCGGAAACCCGTTACAATTAACAGTCCCCTACGAAGTAGAGGCATGGCTAGAAGGCAATAACGCAGTAAAATCTGAACCTGGTAGCAACCCTAACACGGTTATGCTACGCGGTTATTCCGTGAATCCTCGGATTTTACCGAATGAACTTACCTGTAAACAATCTGAAGCGCAAGCAGTTTACACAGACCCATTAACTCTTAATCAGCACATCGGGAAATTTACACTCAAGCCGCGCTTTGATAGCACCCGTCCTGTAGTTGCTAGAGCGTTGGCTAGGAGAATTGGAACTGAGATAGAAGGAACGTTTGAGTGGAGATGAACTTGCGTTGTTGATTAAAAATGCGAACTATCACTGATTTGTGTGTTCTCTAAGTTGTTTATTATACTAATAATTAGAGGTTCCACAAAATTTCAACTTAACACTCGATTAACACTCCTTGCTTAACCCGCTCTTAACAGAGCGGTTTTTACTGATGAAGAAGGAAAAAGGAAGGGGGAAAGAGGAAAAAGGATGAGCGAGTATCAAACTTTTTCCTTTTTTCATTTTCCTTTTTCCATCATTTAAGTAAATAATGCGCATTATTACTGGTTTATGTATAAAAAATAATTTTTAATATGTATTAGCCGAAAGCCATGAGCTGAATATTTAAAGTTATCCTGGTTTAATTTTTTGTAAACCGCTCCCGTGGGCGGTTTTTACTTGGGTTATTT
>NZ_JAAKGC010000133.1 GCF_017591665.1 Aetokthonos hydrillicola CCALA 1050
TTTGGCAAGGTAACGTTGCTCAGTTCAACGAGTCTTCAACCTACCTCATGGGTTGGTTCCGCGATTACCTGTGGGCAAACTCAGCCCAGTTGATCAACGGTTATAACCCATACGGTACCAATAACCTCGCTGTTTGGGCTTGGATGTTCCTATTCGGACACCTAGTTTGGGCAACTGGCTTCATGTTCTTGATCTCTTGGAGAGGTTACTGGCAAGAGTTGATTGAAACTCTTGTTTGGGCACATGAGCGTACACCATTGGCAAACCTTGTCCGTTGGAAAGACAAACCAGTTGCTCTTTCAATCGTTCAAGCTCGTTTGGTTGGTCTAACCCACTTTACTGTTGGTTATGTCCTTACCTACGCCGCTTTCGTCATTGCCTCTACGGCGGGTAAGTTCGGTTAATGACGCTAGTAGTTTGATAGGTATATAATCACAATCCCCTACCTGATGGTGGGGGATTTTTTGTAGGGTTGGCTTTTAAAATTAAGAAAGAAACCAGGAACATTTTGCGGCAGGGCTTAGCCGCTTAAAGCTTTATCCCACTCCAACTGATGAGCTAAACCATACTTGATAAAATCTTGTTCTTTAGCTTTATCACTCTTCCCAAAAACACCTAAGCTGTAGGGATTTTCTTCCATACGTTGTGTAACTAGCTCTTGTTCAAATTGTATTAATTCTTCTCTGGGTTTATCAGGTTTAAAAAAATCTACCACTAAAACAGTTCTGTCAAAATTTGTGTAATTATGCGGACAGTGTGGATAACTGTGATCTAGAATCATGAACTGTCCTTCATGCCAATAAAGCTTCTCATGACATATTTTCATAGCCACATCGCCCTCTGGGACAATTAGTCCTAGATAACCACGATTCATATGAGGGTTATAATTCACATGCATCTTGATATCCAATCCTGGATGGAATGTTCCAAAATACACATTTCTGAGGCTACCCTCATCACTTAAGTTAACTTTTTCTATTACCTTAGCTAAATTCGGAAAATATTCCTCTCTTACTGCAAGAGCTTTTTGTGATGCATCATTTGCCGTGTAGTCAGGATATTGTATTTGATGCAATTGAATATACTCTTCAATAAAGATACCTTGAAATAAAACACCAAAGGCACTATATTTTGAATTTCCCTTAGTTTTTATCGTTTTACTTTTAGGCCCTAAAACGTCGTAAGCAAATTGTAATTCTTCTTTGGAGCCATAGTTGATAAAATGTGTAAATTCATCTCTAATTACTTGCCAGTTATCTTGAAAATTTTTGAGAAAAGGGAATTCCTTTGGATCAATATGATACTCATTAAAAGTTTCCATTAATTTTGTCTCCTAAAAATGGTTGAATAAAGAATGTTACATTTTTTGGGTTTTATACTGGATGGGTTCCCTAAATGAGAATGTGTAGTGCGTCTAGTGTAGCAAACATTATTAACAGAGCAACATGCAAAGCATCAAGCCTCAAAGCTCGGCAACCTTGTTATCGAGGTTAACCCAAAATATTCATCTCAGGAATGTCCAGAATGCGACCACATTAGTTCCGGTAACCGAGAAAAAGAAAAGTTTATTTGCGAACAGTGCGGTTATTCCGACGATGCAGATACCAACGGTGCCGTAGTCTGCGCGCACCGTGGTAAACTTCTTCTTGGAATTGATTCTCTACGGGTGGTCAGCCCGAAAGTTACGCTTAAGGATGCGGTTGAAATTCCGCGCTCATCCTCTCCGTTGGGAAAGGAGCCTAAGAACCCTGCTGAATCAACGGTTAAGCAACGCCAATTGTTGTTACTGAAAGTCAAAAGCACTCCCTCTAAGTCGAAGCCACGGGCCAAGCCTAAAAGAAGAGCGCCTGATATACACAATTGTCTCTGCTTGATAGCTTTGATTGGGATGCTGAGGTTCGGTCAACTAGCTAAGACCCCTCAGAATCCGTGTCCATACCCCGCAGGGGTTGGGCACGGTAGTTCAATCTAATGTGAGGTTTAGTGTGTCTGAAGCTTCCGTATTAGATAAAATTATCAAAAATGTGCAGGTAGTTCGACCCAATCATGATGCTATCGAACTACTTGATTTAGGTATTAAAGATGGGAAATTTGCTGAAATTGCTCCTAATATTATCCCAGACAAAGGTAGAGAGGTATTAGATGGGCAAAACCTGCTGGGTTTTCCTGGTGTTGTGGATGCCCATATGCACATCGGTATCTATCAAAGCCTTGACAAAGATGCGGTGGCTGAAACCAAAGCAGCTGCAATGGGTGGAGTTACAACAAGCCTTAATTATATCCGTACAGGACAATATTATTTAAATAAAGGCGGTTCCTACCGAGATTTCTTTCCAGAAGTATTGGCATTATCTGCAGGTAATTTTTTTGTTGATTATAGTTATCACGTTGCGCCTATAGCTAGCCAGCATATTGAAGAAATACCTCTACTGTTTGAAGAATTTGGTGTATCTTCGTTTAAAATCTTTATGTTTTATGGCGGTTATGGGTTGCATGGTTTGTCAGACCACCAAAACCTCTTTTTGATGATTAATAAAGAAGAACGTTACGACTTCGCTCATTTTGAATTTATTATGCGCGGTATAACTTGCTTAATGCAAGAACACCCAGAATCGCAAGAAATAATTAGCTTAAGTTTACATTGCGAAGTTGCAGAAATTCTCAACGCATATACAAAAATAATTGAAAATGACTCCAGCCTTAGCGGACTTCACGCTTACAGTGCAGCACGTCCACCTCATTCTGAAGGACTAGCAATTTGCATTGCTTCTTATTTAGCACACGAGACTAACTGTGCGAATATCAACTTACTGCATCTGAGTTCGCGCAAAGCAATGGAAGCAGCTTTGACTATGCAAACGGCTTTTCCTCATATCAATTTTCGGCGCGAAGTTACCCTCGGACATTTACTATTAGATGCTGATACTCCTGCGGGTAGTTGGGCAAAAGTAAACCCTCCTATTCGCTCCCGTGCTGACGTAGAATATTTGTGGCAAGCAGTGCTTAATCATCAGGTAGATTGGATAGTGAGTGACCACGCTTGCTGTTCGGCAGAACAAAAAAGAAGTGCTAAAGATCCGAATAATATTTGGTTGGCAAAGTCTGGTTTTGGTGGTACGGAATATTTACTTTCTGGTGTCTTCAGCGAAGGTAGTAAGCGGGGAATGTCCTACAACCACATGGCTAAGTTGCTATCTTGGAACCCGTCGCGGCGCTTTGGTTTGTTACAAAAAGGGGATATTGCCATTGGCTATGATGCTGATTTGGTACTGCTAGATCCAAAGGTTTCCTTTGTGGTACGTGCTGCAGAGTCAGAGTCTCAACAAGGTTACACACCTTTTGAAGGGCTCGAGTTAAGCGGAAGGGTGAAAAGTACCTTTTTACGTGGAAATCTTATATACGATAATGGACAGGTTTTAGGTTCACCGACTGGACGTTATCTGAAAAGAAGGTAATCTCTCATTCTGACATTGATCTCCAAGACAGAAAGAATACATGCACTCTCACCAATGGAGTAGCGTATGTATTCTGTCAAAGAAAACGTAATCCCTTATCCAATTCTCAAGATATACAAATATATTGAGGAACTTGTGAGGACAAAAAACTTAATGATCTAGTGCCATTGGGCTGCGACATTGATTGAAAGTTCAACAGCAAGCGATTAGCAAATTGTTTAATAACCATGTAATTGAAGCTCAATGACCATCTATTTCTACTCAACGATTGATCAATACGGCGCATTCTCTAACTTTTCTAGACACGGAATTAAACTCGATGATCTGTGGTGGGCAACAACAGAACATTACTTTCAAGCACAAAAATTTGAGGACGCTCTTTACCGAGAGAAGATCCGCAATGCTCCCTCTGCCAAAGAAGCTGCAAATTTAGGACGTAGCAGAAAATTGCCGATCCGTGCAGATTGGGAGCAAATTAAAGATGATGTGATGTACCGAGCAGTGCTGAAGAAATTCGAGACGCACAATGATATCCGAGAGTTATTACTTTCAACTGGTGAGGAAGAAATAGTAGAGAACGCACCTGGAGATTACTACTGGGGCTGTGGTAAAGATGGCACAGGACTAAACAAACTGGGTAAAATTTTGCAACAGGTGCGATCTGTGCTTCGAAACATTTACAGTGCTTAGATCATGAACAAGTGTAGTCAAATTTGTCTAAGTTCCGCTAATGATTTTGTAAAACCATTAGCAATTTTTCCAGTTCTGAGATTGAATATACATTAGATATAACTGTGTAGGGAACACTTTGTTTTTCAGGAGTTATGATAAAGATAACACCATTATCAATTTCGTAATCAATCGCGAGATTAAGCTTTTTGGCTAACTCGAACCAATGTAGAAAATTCTGATTGATCGCTGGTTTTAATTGTAATTCTCCTTGTGCATTCACCAAGTACGCTGCGCCAATATAACCTGTATTGTTATATAAAAGTTGATGTATATATCGGTCTAGCTCCTGTTCCTCTTGGAACTGGGGACGATAAAAATCTTTGATTTTCTCTTCTACTCCTAATTCCTTGAGACGATGATGTAGTGCTTTTTTGTGGCCTTTAAAATAGGCCTCTCGTGCTATGGTATCTTGTAAAAAATCAACGAGTATAGATATCGGCACACCCTTATAGGTTAGGGTTGGATAGGCGCTCCAGAACCAGATAAATGTTATTAGGAGAATAATTGCTACACCTCCAACAGCAATAGAGAAGCCTTTTTTTTGATTTATAGCACGTGCATTCTGTTGTTTAATCTTCATAATTTAGTCTTTACTTTGAGAATTCCTTTTCCGCGTTCATTAAAAACACTTGTAAAGAAAATTTACCCAAAAGTATAGCTAATCAGGAGAAGAAATGTTTTTGGGCTTCACGCCTTAATTTATAAGCTTTGGCTCGATCTTTATAAGCCTCAGTGTAGTTGGGGTCAAGTTTGAGGGCTTGGTTGTAGTCCGCGATCGCGCGCTCATAATCTTTCTTGTCGTAGTAAACTAGCCCCCGATTGTAATAAGTTCTAGCATAGTGAGGATTAAGTATAAGAGCTTCGTTGTAATCAGCGATCGCACGCTCATAATCTTTCTTGTGGTAGTATGCTAATCCTCGGTTATTGTAAGCATAAACATAGTCGGGATTAAGTATGAGGGCTTGGTTGTAGTCGGCGATCGCACGCTCATAATCTTTCTGATCGTAGTAAGCTAGCCCTCGGTTATAATAAGCATAACTATCGCTAGGATCAAGTGTAAGGGTTTGGTTATAGTCCGCGATCGCGCGATCGTAATCTTTCTTGTCATGGTAAACTAGCCCTCGGTTGTAGTAAGCCGTGGCGTAATTAGGATTAAGTTTAAGAGCTTGGTTGTAGTAAGCAATGGCACGCTCATAATCTTTCTTGTTATAGTAATCTAGCCCTCGGTTGTTGTAAGCTTCCGGGGTAGTTAGTACAGGGATTGGTACAAACGTGGTCAGCCTAGGACTGGGTTGAGTCAGTTGCGTCGGTTGAATTGGTTGCGTTGGACGAGTCCGTTGAATTGGTTGAATAGGGCGATCTGCTTGAATTGGTTGAACCGGTTGAATAGAGCGAGTTGGTTGAACTGGTTGAATAGAGCGAGTCGGTTGAATTGGTTGAACTGGTTGAATTGGTTGAACTGGTTGAATTGGTTGGCTTGCTTCAGTGGGAACACTAGTCTTGTGTGGGAGAAGTTTCCACAATGCGTATCCCCCTAACACAACTAAACCAGCTACTAGTAATATCTTTTTGAACAAACCTTGTTGTTTTGCTACAGCAATAGGAGGAGATGGCAACGACTGTGTCGATGAAGGGACTGGAGGGCTTACGGAAGAAGGAGACGATAATGCCTGAACAGGCCCTAACATAGGGCGTAAAGGCTGTATATTGGCTGTAGTAATTAGTGCTTCCAAAGCCTCTGTGGCTGACTGGTAACGCATGCTGAAGTGGTCGCGCACCATTCGATCTATAACCTCAGCTAAGCTATCATTCACTTGTGCAGAACCTCGCCAAGTGATTTCTCCTGTTTTAGAATTTTCTTTTATTTCATGAGGCGTTAACCCAGTCAAGGCTTGAATAGCTATTATTCCTACTGCATAAATATCACTACATAATCTAGGTCTACCGGTTGCTTGTTCGCTTGGCATATAACCAGGAGAACCAATAGCAATAGTTAAGCTTGTTTGTCCTTGGGCATTTATTTCTAAAGCCTCAATTTCCTTAACTGCTCCAAAATCAATTAGTATAATCTTGCCATCTAGATGTCGCCGCATTAGATTTTGCGGTTTAATATCCCGATGGATAACATTATGTTGATGGACAACACTCAAGACTTCTAAAATGTCCTTCAACAATTTAAAAACCACATTCTCACTTTTGGGGACACCAGGAATAATTTCTTTAGTTAAATCATGACCCTCAATAAATTCCTGAACTAAATAAAATTCTCCATTATCCTCAAAGTGTGCGAGAAGCTTCGGGATTTGGCTACACGCGTTACCTAATCGATACAGAACTTTTGCTTCCCTGTCGAATAAGTTTTTGGCAACTGGCAAAATTGCTGCACTAGGATCTTTGGGCTTGAGGTGTTTAACAATACACTTAGGCTTGGGGTTAACTGGTATATGTAAATCAAGAGCTAGGTAGGTGTCACCAAATCCACCGCTTCCAACTTGTTGAATAATCTCGTAGCGATTGTGAAGCGTTTTGCCAATCATGTACCCATCCTACCTACGCTAATTGTCGTCAAGTCAAGGATCATGATACGAATTACTTGAGGCTTGCTTGCCTGATTTTTGAGATCGTGATCTTCTAGATCGGTGTACTCCCTTTCAGGCGATTTTACTGTCAACTGCTTCATTAATTCAGTTGATAGTTTTATAGGCATCTGATTTTATGAAACTCATTGACTTATTTTAGAACAACCTTATGACTAAATATATTTTGGCATTCGACCAAGGCACTACCAGCTCCCGCTCTATTATATTTGACCACGATGGCCAAATCCTAACCATTGCTCAGAAGGAATTTCAACAAATCTTTCCGCGATCAGGCTGGGTAGAACATGATGCTGATGAAATTTGGTCTTCCCAAATTGGTGTTGCTAATGAAGCTTTAGCTCGCATTGGTATCAAAGCTAGAGATATTGCTGCTATTGGCATTACCAATCAACGAGAAACCACGATTCTTTGGGATCGAAAAACAGGCAAGCCAATTCATAATGCGATCGTTTGGCAAGATCGCCGCACAGCTGCTTACTGCGATGAACTTAAGGCAGCTGGGTATGAGACAACATTCCAGAAAAAAACGGGGTTGGTGATCGATGCTTACTTTAGCGGCACTAAACTCAAGTGGTTGCTTGATAATGTGCCCTCGGCTCGCGAAAAAGCCGAGCGTGGAGAACTAGCATTTGGAACCGTGGATAGCTGGTTGATTTGGAAACTAACTGAGGGGGAACTCCACATCACAGATGTGACTAATGCTAGTAGGACATTGTTGTTTAATATTCACACCCAGCAGTGGGACGATGAATTATTGTCCATTCTGGATATTCCCCCTTCTGTTCTTCCCCAAGTGCGTAGTTCATCAGAGGTATACGCTTATACGTCTGAAGGTCTTCTAGGTAGCCGCATTCCCATTGCTGGAATTGCCGGAGATCAGCAGGCTGCAACTTTTGGGCAGGCATCGTTGCAATGTGGCATGGCCAAAAATACTTATGGTACAGGCTGCTTTATGCTACTGAATACAGGTAATAAGCCGATGCAATCTCATCACAAGCTGCTAACCACGATCGCGTGGAGCATAAATGGACGAACCGATTATGCACTAGAAGGCAGCGTATTTGTTGCCGGAGCAGTTGTACAATGGTTACGTGACGGACTCGGAATTATTAAGTACAGCGCGGATGTTGAACCGTTAGCGTGCAGTGTTCCTGATAATGGTGGTGTGTATTTTGTACCCGCCTTCGTTGGTTTGGGCGCACCTTATTGGGACAGTTACGCTCGTGGCACGATTGTCGGTTTAAGTCGCGGCTCAACCAGTGCCCATATAGCCCGTGCAGCGCTAGAAAGTATTGCCTATCAAACATTTGACGTAATCGATGCAATGGGTCAAGATTCTCAACTTGATTTGTCAGAACTGCGAGTAGATGGTGGTGCCTCCCGCAACGATCTGCTAATGCAGTTCCAGGCTGATATTTTGGGTGTGCCCGTTGTTCGTCCAAAAATCACTGAAACTACTGCCTTGGGAGCTGCTTATCTAGCAGGGCTAGCTGTTGGCTACTGGGAAAGCAAAGCGGAAATTGTGGAGCAGTGGCGCGTTGATAAACGGTTTGAGCCAACAATGAGCGCTGATCATAGACAAACACTACTAAACTCCTGGCGGCAGGCGATCGCCCAGACACGGCATCGGTAGAAAGTAGGGAGCAGGGGCTTCTTTTGGTTTAAGCGAAAGTTCCGGTAAAGTTCTGATGAAGTTACTTATCATGGTATAATCTGCGTAAAGATTCAGATATTAGCCTATGAACTTTGAGGAAGCGTTGGAAGTTGCTGATGAAGTAATGTTCCTAAATGCAGGAAGAAGGCTGAATAAAGTAGAAATCGCTATCCTCAAAGGCTCTTGGGAAAATTTGACTTACGAGCAAATCGCTTCAACAGCCAGCTACTCAGTACCATATGTAAAACGGCATGTTGGTCCTCAACTGTGGAAGTTGCTTGCTGAAGCACTGGGCGAGAGGGTTAGCAAAAGCAACTTTCGTTCTGCTTTAGAACGTCGATGGCGGACATACAGGAAGGTAGAGTGTGCGGGGATAACTCTAGAAAATTCAATCCAAAATTCAAAATCTAGATCCCCTCTTTCCCCCTTTAGCAACAAGAGACTAAAGAAGAGCACATTTTGGGGAGAACCAATCGATGTCTCTATGTTCTATGGGCGCACAGCAGAACTTAACAGACTAAAGCAATGGCTGATAAAGGATCGTTGCCGATTGGTAGCACTGTTGGGAATGGGGGGAATTGGGAAAACAAGTCTGGCTGCTAAGCTCGCGCAACAAGTACACGGTGAGTTCGACTACTTTATATGGCGATCGCTCTACAATCCTCCACCACTTTTTGAACTTTTGGCTAACCTAATTGAGGTTTTATCTGCAGAACAGGTTATAGATTTTGATATACCAGACACTATAGACGGCAGAATTTATCAACTGATAGATTATTTGCGCTCTTCAAGGTGTCTTATTATCCTCGATAATGCTGAAACAATTCTGCAAAGCGGTACTATTGTTGGAAGCTATCGAGAAGGCTATGAGGAATGTGCGCAACTTCTTAGACTAGTAGGAGAAGTTGCGCATACTAGCACTGTAGTGCTAACTTCACGAGAAAAACCTAAAGAAGTAGCGCTTCTTGAAGGAAAAGCACTACCAGTTCGTTCGTTACACCTGAATGGTTTAAAGGTGGTAGATGGGCAAAAAATCTTTGAAAGTAAAGAGTTACGTCCTTCCGAGTCAGAATTGATATCAATAGTTGAACGCTATGCAGGTAATGCCTTAGCCTTGAAGATAGTTTCCACAACAATTTTAGATGTTTTCCATGGTAATACTTCTGAGTTTCTTAAACAGAATGTGGCTGTGTTAGGCGATATTCGCCAAGTTTTAACCCAACAGTTCTCGCGGTTATCAAACTTAGAAAAAGAAATAATGTGTTGGCTAGCAATTAACCGTGAGCCAGTTTCAATATCTGAATTACAGGATGATATCTTATTACCAATATTACCACAACAATTATTGGAAGCTCTGGAATCTTTGATAAGACGCTCCCTGGTGGAAAAAAGCTCTGCATTATTTACATTACAACCAGTAGTTATGGAGTATATAACTCATCAATTAGTACAAAAGGCTTGGTTAGAAATTACTAATCACAATCTTGTTGTATTCAAGAAATATGCTTTAATAAAAGCAATAGCAAAAGACTATATTAAAGATATTCAAATTCGTTTTATTCTTAAACCAATTATAGATGGTTTATTAAAGAGTTTTGGTAGTTGTAAAAACCTAGAAAATCAACTAAGTCAAGTTTTGGCAACCCTGCAAGAGAAATTTCCGCAACAACCGAGTTATGCACCAGGAAACATCCTGAATATTCTTTGTTATTTGAAGACAGATCTGAGTAAATATGATTTTTCAAATCTCACTATTTGGCAAGCAGACTTGCGTAATGTAAATTTGCATAATGTAAGTTTTGCTCACGCTAATGTAGCTAAGTCAGTCTTTACTGAAACTTTCCGTGGTATTTTGACCTTAGCATTTAGCCCCAATCAACAATTCTTGGCTGAGGGGGATATAAATGCTGAGATTCGCTTGTACCAATTGAGTGACTGGATACAGTTAAATATCTTTAAAGGTCATACTGATTGGGTAACATCTATTGCCTTTAGTCCTGATAGTAGTATTCTTGCTAGTGGTAGTGAAGACCAAACAATCAAGCTTTGGGATGTCATAACTAGTGAATGTCTCGATACTTTGCAGGGACATGAAAAGGGAATATGGTCACTTGCTTTTAGTTCAAATGGACAAATGCTGGTTAGCGCTAGTGATGACAAGACGATCAAGATATGGGATGTCAACACTCGGCAGTGCCTAAAGACTTTCTCAGGACATGAAAATATGGTCAGAGGAGTTGTTTTTAGTGCTGACAATACAATGTTAGCTAGTGCTAGTGTGGACAAAACACTGAAGCTGTGGGATGTGAGTACTGAGCAATGCTTGAGAACTTTGCAGGGACACGATGAAGCGATTTGGTCTGCTGCTATTAGTCCAGATGGACGCACGCTTGCTAGCGCTAGTGGGGACCAAACGGTGAAGTTATGGGATGTTGACACTGGTGAATGTTTGAGAACCTTGCAAGGTCACTTTGGCTGGGTAATATCAGTTGCATTCAGTCCTGATGGGCAAGCTTTAGCAACTGGTAGTTGGGATCAGACGGTAAAGCTATGGAATGTCACTAACGGTGAGTGTCTCAAGACTTTACCAGGACATAGTAATATGGTTCGAGCAGTTGAATTCAGCCCTCAAGGTAATATTCTTGCCAGTGGTAGTGATGACCAATCTTTAAGACTATGGGATGTGAATACTGGTCAATGTATAAAGAATATACAAGGGTATACCACTAGGATCTGGTCAGTTGTCTCTAGTCCTGAAGGTAATATCTTGGCTAGTAGCAGTAATAAAAACGTGAAACTGTGGGACATCAACACTGGTCAAAACTTGCAAACTTTTGTGGGGCATAGTCATGAGATTACATCATTAGTCTTCAGTCCAGATGGTCAAACGCTAGCAAGTGCCAGTAAAGACAAAACGGTAAAGATATGGGATGTTAAAACTGGTAAATGCCTGAGAACGTTGCAGGGACATACAAAGTGTGTTTGGTCGGTTGCTTTTAGTCCAGATGGTCTAACTTTAGCTAGTGGTAGCCATGACTATACGCTCAGGTTATGGGATGTTTCAAATGGTAAGTGCTTGAGAACTTTACATGAAGAAAATCATGGAGTTTTATCAGTGGCTTTTAGTCCAGATGGTCTAAGTCTAGCTAGCAGCGGTGATGACCATACAGTTAAGTTATGGCATGTCTCGAATGGTAAATGCTTAAGAACTTTGGAAGGACATACGGGTTGGGTTTGGGCGATCGCTTTCAGTCCTGACGGACAAATTTTAAGTAGTGGTAGTGGAGATTATACAGTCAAGCTATGGGATGTTTTCAATGGTAAGTGCTTGAGAACTTTGGAAGGACATACAGGTTGGGTTTGTGCGATCGCCTTTAGTTGTGATGGACAAATCTTAAGTAGTGGTAGTATGGATCAAACAGTAAAGCTATGGGATGTCTCCGTTGGTAAGTGCCTTAAAACTTTACAGGGTCATAGTCAAACAGTTTTATCAGTCACCTTTAATCCCAGTGGAGAGACTTTAATTAGTAGTAGTGAAGATGAAACCCTTAGAATTTGGGATGTCTCAACAGGTGAGCATATAAAAATGCTAAGAAGCAAAAGACTTTACGAGGGTATGAATATCACCAAGGTTACCGGGTTGACTGAGGCAACAATTACTACTCTCAAAACTTTAGGGGCGATTGAATCTGAACTGAACATGAGTCAACTAAATCAGCCATTCCTCCCCCGTTGAATTCGGTACTCCGAATCAACGGCGGGAGGAATGGCGAGGAGAATTTGTTGCGTCCTCCAACTGCATCTTTAACGCAGTTAAAGGAAGGAGGAGGATAGCGACAAATTGTCCTAACTCAAGAGCGGGAAACACATAACTTAGAACTCCTTTGAAGTAGGCGAACATTTCTAGGATCGAACTGACCCAATCTCGACCAATTATGGTCGTAGATGGCAATATTTTTGGTTTTGGCAGTACTGGTGAAACCACCAACCCAACCGCGCACAATTCCACTTTTTTGAGAAACCTCGACATAATCACCAGAGCGGAACCCAAAGGGTGTAACCGTTCCACCTTGCCGCTTAAGAATCCCGCCCTTACTATAATTTTCTTGGTGCAGT
>NZ_JAAKGC010000439.1 GCF_017591665.1 Aetokthonos hydrillicola CCALA 1050
TGAAGGTTTTTATCCTGAACCTTTCCAACGTCATGAGTTACCACTTAGTTTAGAAGCATATTACCAACAGCACTGGCAGAAAATGACGGGTGGAGGTTTGTCTGATATTGCTTTGAAAGTGCTTCGTGTTTTGACTTCAGGGGAAGAAACACAAGGAATATCAGGACAAGCGAGCGGGCAAAGTGTAACATCAAGGGCGATCGCGTTGGCGCAGCCTCTCCGCCAGGAGAAGCGCAGCGGCGAAACGCCGATCGCGCAAACAATTAATGAAGATGAATACGATGTAGAAGAAGTGCTAGAAAATTGGCTTGAATTTTTACAACGACAGCAAATCGGCACAGAAAAACATTACAGCTTTTATCATTCCAGCTTTCAAGCTTGGTTGGCAAAACAAATTAGTAACTTGTAATGTCGATTTGTTCAAACATCTATGAACAATAGATTGTGCTATCCTAAATTGGTTAGTTTTTTTAAAAGGCATAACACCGTTATAACCAGTGAATATAGAGCGTGAAGCAATCACAACTTTGTTTAACTATTTTTATGATTTATTTAACTTAACAGCTTGAAGGAGAATTTATGCGAACAGTACAAATTGAATTACCAGAAACAGTATTTTCATCACTTCGCAAAAATCCTGAGGAATTTATCCAAGAAATGCGAATAGCAGCAGCCGTTAAATGGTATGAATTAGCTGAAATATCACAAGCTAAAGCAGCAGAAATTGCTGGGCTAAGTCGCGCTGAATTTATTAATGCATTATCACGTTACCAAGTAGATTTTATGCAATATACTCCCGAAGAGCTAGCCGAGGAACTGATTAATGTCGATTAATCGAGTAATTATTAACTCTTCACCTTTGATTGCTCTTTTAAAAAGTAAGCAAGCGCAATTAATTCCACAACTATTTACAGAAATTTTAGTGCCATCAGGTGTTTTTGAAGAAATCACTACAAAAGATGATGTTGCATCAACACAATTACTGAAGATTTCTTGGATACAAAGAGTAGAAGTTAATACTATTGCTCCTGAAGTAGCAGCTTGGGATTTGGGAAAGGGAGAATCACAAGTATTGAGTTTAGCGCTTAAAAATACAGACTGTGCCGCTGTTATTGAC
>NZ_JAAKGC010000440.1 GCF_017591665.1 Aetokthonos hydrillicola CCALA 1050
TGTTGCACAGTCAGCGCCAGGAACCCTTTATAGTGCAAAAGTTTCTAACAGCAACTCCACATCTCCTTCTGATGCCAACAGTACCCCCCAAATTACTATCAGAGCTTCCAACCCCACGACTGGTCAACAATTATCGAGTTCTGAGATTCCGGCAAAAACTGTTAGCAACGCTAACACAGCTGTTGAAGCGACTCCCAAATCTACTGCAACCGACTCTGGCGAACGTTTAACTGGTTTAACCACCTTATCTGATGGCACATTGGTTAAAACCTCTGTATCCAGTTCCCAAGATGGTGATGTGACTCGCTTGGTATTTACAGATCCTAAAACTTCTAAAACGACAGACACTCTGAAAGTCTCAGGGTTTTCAAATGACAATAGTACAGTTGAAAGCATACTAGCAACTAAAAACGATACTCTCTTGGGCATTATTAGCCTGAATGAAGGAGTTCTCCCCTTTGATTTAGGAACTATTGACCGCAAAACAGGTAAAGTCTCAAATAGTAATGCAGCAGGTTTGCCAAAACTCGACTCTAACCGACGCTACAGTAATCTGACACAAGCAGCGGATGGAACAATTTACGCTACTAGTCTAGGTAGAGAAGGTGCTACAAAATTGGTACGCATAGATTTGACAAATAAATCAGTCACTACAGTCGTGGAATTGAGCTATAACAACAATCCTTTGAGCAATGACTTGTTGAGCTTAACGATTTCTCCTTCTGGTCAATTTTACGCTCTTGCTAATCCTAATTATGAGGCTACTAATTCTCTGTTCACCGTGGATACTAGAACCGGGGTTCTGTCTCGTGTGAGGGAACTTGATGCTGAGCAAATTACCTTTTCCCGTTCTTAGTTAGTCTTCGTGCGTTAGGAGAAAGTCCTAACGCACCTTATAAGTGATTGATGAATTTTACACATTTACTAACTTGCAATTAACTGCTTGAAGTGTTCATCTTTTGCAATTTCATCAAAATCGATGTCACTTTCTGCATCTTGTTTATATCTAGGATTGAGGTTAATTGCTAGTTGTAAATTTTTGACGGCTAGCTCTACGTGTCTTTGTAGTGCATAACAAGCTGCTTTATTGTAATAGGTATTGGCGTCGTTAGCAT
>NZ_JAAKGC010000441.1 GCF_017591665.1 Aetokthonos hydrillicola CCALA 1050
AATGAATGCTGGTGCCGCCCTCGACAAAGCGGGCATCAGTCATGAGTTCACGATGCAGTGCGATATTGGTCTGGATGCCTTCCACGACCATTTCGGACAGGGCCAGATTCATGCGGGCAATGGCTTGCGCACGTGTGTCGCCGAACGTAATCAGTTTGGCGATCATGGAATCGTAGTGGGGGGGCACACGGTAGCCATTGAACACATGGGAATCGATCCGGACACCCGGACCGCCGGGTACGTGCCAGTTCGTGATCAGGCCAGGTGAAGGCATGAAGCTGTACGGATCTTCCGCATTGATCCGGCACTCGATGGCATGGCCCTTGATAACGATGTCGCGTTGACGCAGTTTGAATTCTTCACCGGCCGCAATGAAAATCTGCTGCTGCACCAGGTCAATACCGGTAATGCATTCGGTCACAGTGTGCTCGACCTGGATGCGGGTATTCATTTCGATGAAATAGAATTCGTCGTTTTCGTACAGAAATTCAAATGTACCCGCACCACGGTAACCCATTTTGCGGCAGGCGTCGGCACAACGTTCACCTATGCGCTCGATGAGCTTGCGATTGATGCCGGGGGCCGGTGCCTCTTCGATCACTTTCTGATGGCGGCGCTGCATGGAGCAATCGCGCTCGCCAAGCCAGATGGCATCTTTCTTTCCATCGGCCAGCACCTGGATCTCGATGTGACGCGGATTTTCAAGATACTTTTCCATGTACACTTCGGGATTATTGAACGCAGCCTGCGCCTCCGCCTTGGTCAGATTGACTGCATTCACCAGTGCCGCTTCGGTGTGAACCACACGCATGCCGCGACCGCCACCGCCGCCGGCTGCCTTGATAATCACGGGATAACCAACCTTGCGCGCCGTTTCGATCAAATAGGCAGGATCGTCAGGCAAGGCGCCTTCGGAGCCGGGCACGACAGGCACACCGGCCGCAATCATGGCCTGTTTGGCACTGACCTTGTCGCCCATGATGCGGATCGTTTCCGGACGCGGCCCGATGAACACGAAACCGGAGCGCTCGACACGTTCGGCGAAATCGGCGTTTTCTGCCAGGAAACCGTAGCCCGGGTGAATCGCCTCGGCGTCGGTGACTTCTGCAGCAG
>NZ_JAAKGC010000134.1 GCF_017591665.1 Aetokthonos hydrillicola CCALA 1050
CCAGAAAATCGTGCAAGAGTTTATAATGACCGGATTAACAGAGGCGATTACTTAGTAATCGTTGATGGTACAGACGATGAGGTTCGTCACGCAGAAGCAATCCTCAGACGCCATAACATTGACGAGTTTGATACCTTTGACCAACCTCATGGGCGCGATCGCGCAGTAGTAAATCCAGCAGTAAATGATTACCCAGCAGGAATAAGAAGAGCAACAAGAGCGATCGGTGTATTCCCACACCGTAGAGATGCAGAAGCAGCACTCACCGACTTGAGAGATGCAGGTTTCCCACTGAGCCAGGTATCATTAATTGCAAAAGATGTAGACCGCAATAACCCAATTGCAGGTGTAGAGCCCAGAACTGCTGGAGTGGGAAATAAAGCAGACGAGGGTGCAAAAGCAGGAGCAGCCACAGGTGGAGCACTAGGTGGATTAGGAGGCTTATTAGTAGGCTTAGGAGCCTTAGCAATTCCAGGAATAGGTCCAGTAATGGCAGGTGGTGCATTAGCCACAGCTTTAGCGACAACTGCTGCGGGTGGAGCTATTGGTGCGGCTGCCGGTGGTTTGACTGGTGGATTGATTGGGTTAGGAATACCAGAAAACCGTGCAAGAGTTTATAATGACCGGATTAACAGAGGCGATTACTTAGTAATTGTTGATGGTACAGACGATGAAGTTCGTCACGCAGAAGTAATCCTCAAACGCCACAACATTCAGGAGTTTGATATCTTCGACCAACCTGATGCTCGTATGGATAATGTCTCTTACGAAAGATCCGAAGTGAATACAACTCCGAAGAATTACGCAAGGCCTGTTGATTCAGACGATCCATCTGTTATCATCATTGACCATCGAGATGAAAAAGTTTAATAGCTTGTTTAACAAGCACTTTTTAAACTAGAAGTACAATAGCAAAATTAAATAGAGGAACAATGCAAATCCCTGCCTATGCAAGGTTTCTCTTCACCAACACTATTGCTTCAAAACAGTTCTACCAGCAACAGGCAAAGACACCTCAAGAGAACTCAGAAATTTGCTCCTCACTACACCATCATTTTCACCACTATCAAATTGAACATCAAAAATATGAAAAAGTTAACCTCGGTAATAGTTAGTAGTCTTTTATTATTTGGTGCTGTAGCTTGTGGAAATAATACTGCTAAAACCAGTGATGCAGCACCAGATAACCCCAGTACAGTTCCAAGCGAATCTCCTGGCACTCAAGCAACCCAGGCTGCACAAAAAGACGCTCAGAGTCAAACCCGTAGAAACCAACTTAATTCCGATATTCGTGCTCGTGAACAGCGCAATAATGGATTTAATGATGGAGGTGCTACCAATAGATCTGAAGATGCTATTGCAAGTGAAGTTCGTTCTAAGTTAGAAGCTAACATTCCTAATGGTCATTTGACAGTTAAAGCTGACAAAGGTGGTACAGTTACTGTAGGAGGAACTGTAACCAATCAGCAACAGTTAGCAAAGATTTCACCTTTGGCAAAGCAAATAAAAGGTGTTACAAAAGTAGTTGTTGACGCAAAAATCGGGAAGTAGAAAATTATAAGAAGGAGTCAGAATTCAGGAGTCAGAATGCAGGAGCAATAAGATAGGTATTTGAACCTGACTAATTGAATACATTGTGTAGACAGTAGAATTTTTAACCTGATTATTCAATTCATTCTGAATACTCGCTTCTGGCTCCTGAACTCTTTCCTACTCTAGAAGCTACCTGAAGAAGCTAGGTTTCTTCTATCGTCTATTTAGCAACAAAAGGTCTACTTAATAAAAACCAGGTTTCTGGCGAATAATGTGCTAGTCTTGGACAATTTGATTTATAAAGAGTCATTAGAGATATACACTATTGTTGTTGTAACTAAAAAAAATAGGAAACTTATGGAGAACGAACAACAGCCATCGCCATCAAACTATAGTGATTCGACCTCAACTGAACCTATTGCCTCTGCTGAAGTTTCAAAAATGGGTACTCAGCCCCTACTACCATCCGCTACTGGAGGTAACTCTCAATGGGAGGAAACTGCCAAGACAGCTTCTGACTTCTTGGCACAATTGCCTGAATATGTAGGTAGCTTTTTTAGAAGTTACAGACGACCGATTCTCACTATCGTTCTAATTTTAGCAGCGCTTGTCACATTTAGGATACTGTTAGCTTTGCTAGATGCAGTAAACGATATTCCACTAATAGATCCGGTTTTTGAGTTGGTTGGAATTGGTTATGTGACCTGGTTTATCTTCCGCTATTTACTCAAAACTTCTACTAGGCAAGAATTAGCTGCACAAATTCGTTCACTTCAAAATGAATTTTTTGGTGCAGAAGATTCGTAACATTTTCCATTGAATTTACAAATCGTTTTTTTATAAAACAGAATTCAGGAGTCAGGAGACAGGAATCAGAAAAATAAATACTGGTCAAAACCTCATCAGTTGTCGATGAAATAGAAGTTCAAATTTTTCTTAAAACACCATCCCTTTATGGGTGGTATATTCTGAATCCTGACTCCTGTATTCTGAGTTCTTTTATTTTAATAATTATTAGTAATGATATATCCAAAGATAGAAAAAAAAGTTGTAGCTCTAATTACAACTCACTTCTAAAGATAGTAAAATTTTTACATTTAACAGCTTAATGTAGTTAACAAAGGATTTTGACACACTATTTAATCAAGGACCTAATTTATGGCAGCTAATGAACCTGTTAAAAGAGCCGTAGACTCATCTGAGCGTGTTAACGATAATAATTACGATAGAGGAATTACTCCAGCCGAAACTGCTGCTCGGATGGAAAGAGAAGGGGAATTTTTTAAACACAAGCCGACAGAAGAAAGAGAAGCTAGTGCACCCACAAATGATCAAACTGATTCTGGCAGTATTCGTACAACTGACGGTTACACAGTAGATAAAGAAGGCTTAGTCAATAATTACCCCGTTGAACCTGAGATGTATTATGAGACACCAGGTGATGCTAGAAAAGAAGCACTAGAAGACAAAGCACAACGGACTCAAGAATTGAGAGAAGCAAACGAAGATAAGCAAGGCGAACTTACAATGGATTCCGATACACGGGGTAGAGGTCCTGGTGTTGTTTAATTACCACGCCTTGATCTGAACTATATCACAACATCCTATTGATGATTAGGAAAAAGCTCTAATCATCATTTTTTTATTGATCGGTTTTAATGTTAGCGATAAAATACCATAAATCTGAAGTTGACAAGGAATAGTTTTTCTGTGACTACCTCCTTTGATTCCAGTTCTATTCATGAACCAATTGTGATTATTTGTGCATCTGATGACAATTACTCAATGCCTGTTGCTGCAACACTGCGTTCGGCAATTGTTAACCTTAAAAGCCAACGCGATGTGAACCTGTTTATAATCGATGGTGGAATCAGCCGAGCGAATAAACGCAAGATTATAGAATCTATACCATCAAAACGGGCGAGTTTAAGCTGGCTTAAGCCAAAAAAGGCATTGTTCAAAAATATGCCTATTTCACAATCTATTACTATTGCCGCGTATTACAGACTTCTTATTCCTACTTTTTTACCACATTTAACAAAAGCTATTTATCTTGATAGTGACCTAATTGTCAGAGGTAACCTTGAGGCATTATGGAATCTTGATATACAAGAGTACTACGTGTTAGCAAAGACTGATGCAGAGTAATTATACTCGGTTCAAGCAGTTAATTAAACGTTTGATATATAGCAATCTTATTTAATTTTTGAAATATACAAGGGTGTGTTAGGATGAAGACCTTAACGCACTACCCCAAAATTTTGGTGCATTACTATACATTCCAAAGGCACATTTTTCCTCACACTACAAAGTTAGCTTTTAGATAGATGACCCACTCTCGCAGAGTAACGTAGATTCTCTTAAGAGAAGAATAACTAATTTTGATAAAGTAATGAATTTACTGCTTAACCCTATACTGGTAGCTGGTGCAGTAGTTGAAAAAGGTCTGATCAAGCCCCTCGGTCACAAGCCATTGCTTCTGGTATTACTAGAGTTAGCTTTGCTGCTTTTAGTTGCTAGAACTTTAGGCGAGTTAATGCGCCGAGTTAAATTGCCGCCTGTAATTGGAGAGCTACTTGCAGGTGTGCTTTTAGGTCCATCAGTATTTGGCTGGATTCTACCAAATGTACAAGGATATATTTTTCCTCACAGCCAGTCACAATCGGACTTAGTATCCGTTGTTTCTTGGTTAGGAGTCTTGTTTTTACTGATTGTAACTGGACTAGAGACAGACTTAAATCTCATTGTCCGCAAAGGCAAAACAGCACTGTTAATTTCGTTGGGAGGTATTATCGTTCCCTTCGTAACCGGGCTAGGGTTAGGTTGGTTTTTACCAGAGAACTTTTTAGTAAATCCTGATCAACGCTTAATCTTTAGTTTATTTATTGCTACCGCTATGAGTATCTCGGCGGTTCCAGTGATTGCTAAGGTGTTGATGGACTTGAAGTTGATTCGGCGAGATATTGGTCAAGTCACTCTGGCAGCGGGGATGACGGATGATACTATCGGTTGGATTTTGTTATCTGTTGTATCTGGTTTAGCCAGCAGTGGTAAATTTGATTTCCAGACTTTATTTAAGTCTGTAGGGGGAGCAGTACTATTTTTGGTATTTGCTTTTACTATAGGGCGATCGCTAATGGCTACGGTGTTGCGTTGGGTAGACGATTATATTGGTGGAGCTACAGCTAGTTTATCAGCTGTATTGGTTCTAGCGCTAAGTGCTGCGGCTTTTACCCACAACTTAGGAATTGAAGCTGCACTGGGAGCCTTTGTTACAGGAATTTTAGCAGGACAATCGCCGCGTTTCAGTCGTGAGGCAGGGCTGACTCTGGAGCTGATTACCGCTGGGTTTTTAGCTCCTATCTTCTTCGCAACAGCAGGATTAAAGGTCGATTTACTAAAAATGCTAGCTCCCGAAACTTTAAAAATTGGGCTACTTGTGTTGGCGATCGCCTGTTTTGGAAAATTCACTGGTGCATATATTGGTTCCCGTATTGGCGGCTTAAGCCATTGGGAAGGTATTGCAATGGGTTCGGGAATGAATGCTCGTGGTGCAATGGAGATTATTGTTGCGACTATCGGGGTTTCTTTGGGTGTCCTAAATCCCCAGATGTACTCGATTGTTGTAATGGTGGCGATTGTTACTTCGTTAATGGCCCCACCTTTATTACGATGGTCATTGTCTCATGTATCCATCGGTGAAGAAGAAGCACAACGATTGGAGGAAGAACAACAGGCAAGCCGCAGCTTTATTAAGCGTATTCGTCGTGTACTAATGCCTACACAAGGAGGCCCAAATATTACGTTAGCTGCCCAATTAATTAGTCATTTAGCTTATCAAAATCCTCTAGAAGTAACAGTTTTGTTTGCTAGGAGCGATAAAAAGCCTAAACAAAAATCAGCAAATGCAGTTGCTACTGCTGTTAAGGATTCTGCAGCCGAATCTGCCATTACTGCTGTAGAGCAGGAGTTTCGTCTTCCTGAGGATACACTGCTGCAAACAAAAGTTGCATCGGGCAACAATAAGGCTGAGGTAATTCTTAAAGAAGCTTGCAAAGGGTATGATTTAATTGTAATCGGTGCAACTGAAAGTCACCGTGTACGGGGTGCTTTATTCAGTTTGCTAGTTGATCGGGTGGTTCAAGAAGCCCCTTGTCCCACGATGGTGGTGAAGTCGAATCTATCCCAAACTCAGAACGAGATTATTGATCCAACTGGTTATCATAAAATAGGTCATATTCTTGTACCGACGAGCGGTAACGAGTACAATGAACACGCTGTTGAAGTTGCTAGTGCGATCGCTGCTCAGACTGGAGCAGTTATTACGATAGTTAATGTGATCCACCGAACTCAGCAGGAATATATTTTGTTTGAAGAGCAGACTAGACACTCAGTGATGGAGATCGCTCAACAAATCGTGCATCAGCACGCGGATATTGCACAGGGCTTGGGTGCGATCGTTAAAACTGAAATTCTCACAGGAATTCCAGAGTATGAAATTCTCAAATTTGCTCGTACTAGACAAGTCGATTTGATCGTTCTTGGTAGCAGCGTGCGTACAGTATCAGGTCGGGCATTTTTTGGTCATCGTACTGATGCTATTCTTAATAAGGCCGTTTGTCCTGTTGCCGTAATTACGCTATCTGGCAACCCGAATTACTGTTAAGCTGTTACGCATTTAATTTTTATATACAACGCGGGCAAGATGCCCGCACTACAATAACTTTACGCTTTTGTCTCATACGATCTAGCTGTATACCAGTTTAATCTTTCGTCATGGACTTCTGCAATAGGGTGCGTTACGCTACGCTAACGCACCGAAAGTTGGAACAGTGCGTTAGTGTTCCCCAACTACTTCAGCTTTAACAGTAGCGTATGCCCAATCTAACCAAGGAAGTAAAGCTTCAATATCTGAAGTTTCCACTGTAGCTCCTCCCCAAATTCTAATCCCAGGAGGCGCAGATCGGTAAGATGCTATATCAAACGCAACAGAATGCTTCTCTAAAATTTTAGCCAGTTTTTTAGCAGATTCTGCCTGCTGTTCTGAAGTTAAACCAGTAAACCAAGGATCAACAATCTTGATACAAATCGACGTACAAGAGCGTGTTTCTGGTTTCTCCGCTAAAAAATCTGCCCAGTTGCTTTGCTTAAGCCAGTTAGCGATCGCTGCGAGGTTTGCTTCACTACGGTGGATTAATGCTGGAAGTCCACCTATTTTTTCTGCCCAGTTTAGCCCATCAAGCGCATCTTCTACACACAGCATGGATGGGGTGTTAATTGTATCTCCTTTAAAAATACCTTCGATTAGTTTACCTTTTTGCGTTAAGCGGAAAAGTTTCGGTAAAGGCCAAGCAGGTTGATAGCTTTCTAGACGCTCAACTGCGCGGGGAGAAAGCACGATAACACCATGTTGTGCTTCCCCACCCAATACCTTTTGCCACGAATAGGTAACAACGTCCAGTTTATCCCAAGGTATATCCATAGCGAATACGGCAGACGTGGCATCGCAGATTGTAAGTCCAGCCCGATCTGCTTTTATCCAATCGCCATTAGGTACCCTAACACCTGAAGTTGTACCATTCCATAAGAACACGACATCTCGGTTAAAGTCAACCTCGTCTAGATTTGGTAAAGTGCCATAAGGTGCTTTAAGAAGACGTGCATCAGGTAACTTTAACTCATCAACAACATCTTTAACCCATTCCTGACCAAAGCTTTCCCAAGCTAAGATATCGAGAGGGCGTTGTCCAAGTAATGACCATAATGCCATTTCTACCGCACCTGTATCTGATGCAGGAACAATACCTAAGCGATAATCAGCAGGAACACCTAAAATTTTCTTGGAGCGTTCTATAACTTCTGCTAACTTCGCTTTGCCAGCACTAGAGCGATGGGAGCGACCTACACACGCATTTTTTAGCTCTGCTACAGTCCAGCCGGGACGTTTAGCACAAGGACCAGAGGAAAAATGTGTAGTGTGCGGTAACTTTGATGGAGGTGTAAGGTGATTTGACATCAGTGTTTGTGTGCGGTATCCGGTAGGTAATATTTCATAAATCTTACTTTATCGCACCCTGAAGTATGAACGCACTGGTTCCTTTTTATTTTTGACTTTTAATTTGCTACACCCGCTTAGTAGTTTACCATGATGTCAGTAATTTTACTGGCGGTATCACCGTCGCCATATAGTGTTGGTAATTCAGATGGGTAAGCAAAGTTAGCGATCGCAGAACTTAAAGCTTCTGGTTGTACCAGTTGATTCCAACCTAGTTCTAAAGTCTCCTTCCATTCGGTTTCGTTGCGGATTGTAAAACAAGGTTTACCAAAAATATAAGCTTCTTTCTGTATACCTCCAGAGTCTGTTACTATAGAGCGACTTGCGCTTTCTAGTACAAGCATATCAAGGTAACTAACTGGTGGAATAACCACAATTGAGTCTGTTTCCAAATAGTGACTCAAAGACATTTTACGAATTTGACTTTGAGTTCGAGGATGGATAGGAAAAACGACTGGAAAATCTAATTTTGTAAAACTTCCCAGTATAGAACTTAAACGATCGCTATCATCTGTATTACTCGGTCGATGGATAGTAGCAAGATAAAAGTTATCAGGAGTCAGTTGGTACCTTGCCAGAATATCAGAAGTTTGCTTTGCTGTAGCGTGATAACTTAATATTGCGTCTTTCATCACGTCACCAACTAAGTGGACTCCTTGAAAAATTCCCTCTTGCTCAAGACACTGAACGGCAAGAGGTGTAGGAGCAAACAAAAGCTGCGAAAGATGGTCAGTAACAACCCGGTTGACTTCTTCCGGCATCTGCCGATTAAAACTTCGCAGTCCTGCTTCTATGTGAGCCAGTCGAATATTGAGCTTTGCTGCCACTAAAGCACCTGCCAGAGTAGAGTTAGTATCTCCATACACACAAACCCAATCTGGTTGTTTTTCAAGCAAGATTTCCTCTATTTTCTCCATCATTCTACCTGTCATCGCTCCATGATTTAGGCTATGAATATCTAAGTTGTAGTGAGGTTGAGGTAAGTCTAAGTCTTGAAAAAAGATATCAGACATCAATGAATCAAAATGTTGTCCTGTATGAATAATGACTTCATTGATTCCTGCTCTTCTAAAAGCAGTGCTGACAACAGATGCTTTAATAAATTGTGGTCTAGCGCCCAATATAGTAATGACTTTCATAAATTATTTTTAGTATATTTATACTGCATTAATCGTCCGTTTTTCTTTTGAAGGAATTGACGAATGATAAGTTTACCTATATACTGTAGATGGCTTCTAACAACCCTTGCAACACGTAGCTTAGATTGGCCATAAACTCGGTTTGTCAATTCAGTTGGATACTCTGCGACTTTATATCCGCATAACATGGCTTCAGCGACAATTTCTACAAGACCAAGAAATCCTGGGTATGTAACCTGTATTGTTTCCATTACTTCCCGACGGTAGGCTCGGAACATACTCGTATAAGTATAAAGCTTTTGGGGCAACACTAATCTATAAATTTGTGATAACCCTTTACTTAGGAAAAGACGCCAACCAGGAACATTTTTGACTCTACCTTTTGGATGATAAGGAGATGCCGTAGCAATATCAACATCTCCTTGCATCAAATCCAATAAATAGATAAGATATTCTGGATCGTAAGTACAATCGCTGTCTATTGTGCAGATAATATTTCCCGTAGAGTGAGAAAAACCTGTTCGTATTGCTGCTGAAAGACCTTTGTTTTCAGGATGACGGATTATCTTTGCTTGTTGACTGAACGCCTGCTCTAGCTTTATGAAAGTATCGTCAATACTACCATCATCAATACAAATAAGTTCGACTGATCTTGTTGAGCGCAGTTTTGCCAACACTGGAAGCAGTTTTTTCTCTAAAGATTCGATTCCCTCAGATTCATTAAAGCATGGAACAATAATGCTTACTGATTCCCGTGTTCTTCTGTGTTCAAGTTCTAAACCTTGTAAATTCATTTTTTTGGCTCCATTGTGAGAATAAACAGTTATAAAAAACCCTCCCTTAAGGGAGGGTTTTAGAGGTAGATATGGTAAGATCATGAGAATCTTACGGAGGCCGTACGCACCAACTGTGGTTTATGGATTTGAAAATTGCTGTCAACTAAGAAGAACGTATGAAAAGTTAGGTTTGATTGCTGCTAAGCACGAGAAAAGGTAATGTGTTCAGCATCAAATTTCCTGACAAATGAGAGAACACCAGTTCTGATATCTACAGTGAATAGAGAATTAGTCGACTCATAATTAGGATTAGCAAGAGCATAAAATTGACCTGATGAAGAAATTGCTAAGCTCAACAAGTCATTGCCCAAAGGCTCATTATCATAACTCAACTGCACGACTTTAGTAACTGATTTATTTGCCAAATCCAGACGGACCAAATCTGTAGCACCTTCTCTACCCAGACTAGTAGCATAAATTGTTCCGTCTTGTGCTTGAGCAAGATTACTGTAGCGTCGTTGAGAATCAAGTTTTGGCAACAGCAGGCTCTTAGCACTCCTCTAAGCATTCAAGCTAACACCACTTATGTGGTCACGGTCAATGCTAATCTGTATTTTGCATCCACTAGCAACAACGCCTTAGCAACTTCCATTGTCAATGCTGATCTCAAAACAGTTGCCGACGGTAATAATGGTGTGTTCGGTGCTCTGGGTTCTTTTCCCACTAATTCCTTTCAAAATAGCAACTATTTCCGCGATATCGTCTTTGTCCCTTCATCTACGACGACTCCGACCAATCCCATTGTTATAGAAAACCAAAAAGCTGGCACAACCAACTGGAAGATCACTAACCAAGCATCAACTGAAATTGCTGGTTATGCCTCAGCCACAAGTGTGAATAAAGGTGGCTCTATAGCTTTCAAAGTTTCTTTGGCAACACCAGGATCGTTCACAATTGATGTGTATCGCTTAGGCTACTACGGAGGTAGTGGAGGTAGGTTGGTAACCAGCATTGGCACACTAAGTGGTATTACCCAACCAGATTGTACAATCACTGACACTACTACCAAACTTGTAGAATGTAACTGGTCAACTTCTTACACGCTTTCTGTTGGCTCTGATTGGACTAGCGGTCTGTATATTGCCAAGCTAATTGAGTCTAGTAGCGGTAAACAATCTCAAATATGGTTTGTTGTTCGTGACGACAGTAGGAACTCTGATGTTTTGTTCCAGAGTAGCTTCAATACTTTTCTGGCTTACAGCAACACCGGTGGTTACAGCTTGTACGGATTTAATAGTATCAATGGTCAAGCAGCGCTAAAGGTTTCTTACGACAGACCATTCTCTGAAACAACAACTCTGACTGCTGAGTTCAATAACTTACTGCGTTGGGAGTACAATATGGCGCGTTGGTTAGAGTCTCAGGGTTATGATGTAACTTATGTGACTAATGTAGATGTTCACTCAAACTCCCAGTTATTGAGGACGCATAAGGCATTCCTCTCAGTGGGTCATGATGAATACTGGTCGCTAGAACAGCGCAATAATGTTCAGAACTCTCGCGATGCAGGAATAAATTTAGGGTTTTTCAGTGCGAATAGTGCCTACTGGAGAGTACGGTTTGAGAACTCCAACACTGGGGTAGCGAATCGGGTGATGGTTTGTTATAAGGCTGCAGCAACAACTTCTGAGCCAACTACAAAGTTCCGTGACCCAATCAACAATCTACCAGAAAGTGCCTTGTTAGGAGTGATGTACATCGGTGATATTGATAATGTCTATGCTGGGTTTGACTTTGTGATTCAAAACAGTACCGATTCCTATTACGCTAATACTGGTCTGAAAAATGGTGATAAACTCACTGGGCTAGTAGGTTTTGAATGGGATGCAGTCAACACAAACGCTTCTCCAAGCGGACTGGTTACTTTGTCTAACTCGCAAACATTGAACACCCTATCATCCAGTGACACTCAAGGTTTTCCATCAGGAGCGAATCCTCAAGTATCAAATGCAGTTCGTTACACTGCGCCTAGTGGAGCCAAAGTGTTTTCAACAGGCTCGATTCAATGGGTATGGGGGTTAGACAGCGATGGTGTGACTAATCCTCGTGAAGATAATCGTGCTAAGCAAATTGCTGTCAACGTCTTAGCAAGTATGGGTGTTAAACCTTTAACTCCAAGCTCCTTCATTGTTGTACCTGCATAGTTGAAACCATCTGATTATCAGTAGTTAGAATGTGACTTATGAATCTAAGAATCCCACGTAGACGATTTGGCCAGTTGGCGATCGCCAGTGCCGCAACAGCTGCAATTGCAAACTTGGCGGGTAAGGTTGTTGCACAGTCTGCTCCAGAAAACCTTTATGGTGCAAGCGTCTCTACAAACAACACAACATCTAATATCAACACAACCCCGAACATTAGTATAAAAAAGTCCAACGTCACAACTGGTCAACAGCTATCAACTTCTGAAGTTCCATCAACATCTGTTAGCAACGCTAGCACACCTGTTGAAACTACTAACAAATCTACTTCAACTCAGCCTAGCGATCGTTTAACTGGTTTGACGAGCCTATCTGATGGCACACTCGCTAAAACCAGTGTCTCTAGTTCTAAAGAGGGTAATGTTACTCAATTGATAGTGACAGATCCTAATACATCTAAGACAACAAAGACTCTAAAACTTTCGGGGTTTTCAAATAAAAATAGTACGGTTGAAAGTATAGTAGCAACTAAAAACGATACCCTTTTGAGTATTATTAGTCTCAATCAAGGGGTTACTCCTTTTGATTTAGGGACTATTGACCGTACAACAGGTAAAGTGAGTGACAGTAATGCTGCTGGGTTGCCAAAACTTGATTCTCAACGACGCTACAGTAATCTTGCTCAAGCACAAGACGGAACAATTTATGCTACTAGTCTGGGTAG
>NZ_JAAKGC010000442.1 GCF_017591665.1 Aetokthonos hydrillicola CCALA 1050
ATTTCGCCTAAAGCAGGATGCTATCCCTGGTCGCCAAACTGAGATTCGCTTTACACCTTCAAAAATAGGTGATTATGCCCTTATTTGTGCAGAACTCTGTGGTCCTTACCATGGTGCAATGAGAGCACAAGTTGTTGTTGAATCACAAGAAGCATTTGACAAATGGATGCAAGAACAGCAGACTGCTAGCGCTGAGGATTTAAAGCAAGCAGTCGCTGTTAACCCACAAACAACATCTCCCTCTGAATTTCTCTCTCATTACACTAATGAGATGGGAATTGATCCAGAAGTACTTCATCAAATTCACCAATAGGAAGAGTGAGCAGGGAGCTCTTAGCAGGGGGAGCAGAGGAGCTCTTGATCACGGGAGCAGAGGAGCGAGTAAATACTCAGTTCCTTAATACCGGATGCCCTCTGCGCTATGCCCTATGCACTACGCACTATGCCCTATGCCCTATGCCCTATGCCCTATGCCCTATGCCCTATGCCCTATGCCCATTAAATTGTTATGACCCAAGCACAAATACAAGAGAAAGCTAACGCCCCTGCTATTCATGACGAGCCAGGGGAAAGACGTTGGTGGCATTACTTTACGTTTAACACCGACCACAAAGTTATTGCGATTCAATACTTAGTCAGTACGTTTATTTTCTACTGTATAGGTGGTGTATTGGCTGACTTGGTTCGTACAGAGTTACGCACTCCAGAATCAGATTTTGTCAGCCCGGAACTGTACAACAGTTTGTTTACACTGCACGCCACAATTATGATTTTTTTGTGGATTGTGCCCGCAGGTGCAGGCTTTGCTAACTTTCTGATCCCCCTGATGATTGGGGCAAAGGATATGGCATTTCCTCGCCTGAATGCTGTTGCTTTTTGGATGATTCCGCCTGCTGGGATTTTGCTTATTAGCAGCTTAGTAGTGGGTGATGCACCAGATGCAGGTTGGACTTCTTACCCTCCTTTGAGTTTAGTAACTGGTCAGGTGGGTGAGGGAATTTGGATTATGAGTGTTCTGCTGCTAGGAACCTCTTCGATTTTGGGGGCGATCACTTTCCTCGTCACTTTGATCAAGATGCGTACTCCTAGTATGGGATACCA
>NZ_JAAKGC010000135.1 GCF_017591665.1 Aetokthonos hydrillicola CCALA 1050
TTTGACGAGTTAGGGAATGTGATGATCTCCGACACCATGAGTGAGAGACTAGGCTCACAGTTTCTTGATTTTGTTAACAAACGCAGTTCTTCACAGTCCACACTTGAGGAAACCACCAAACCACCCGCAGACACCCAAACTTCTTCAACTTCCCCTAGTCCCTTACACCCTATCAAAGTTCTCGACCAAGTCATTGCAGGGTATCGCGATTATCTATTAACTGAATTTAGAGCAAAAGACCCCCAATTAAAAGCTTCGTTAGAAAAAGCCATAGACAAACCCTTATTCTTAGCCCAAGAACCGTTTTATCAAGCCCATCGTCCTTTTAAAACTGGTGAAAAATGGCGTGATTTACCTATAGATGCTAAACTCGCCCAAGTCATGCAGCAACGTTCCCGTAGCGAGTTTGCTTATCTACACCAAAGTCAAGCTATTAACCATTTATTAGGAAATAATCCCTCTCCCCTAGTCGTCACGACTGGTACAGGTAGCGGTAAAACAGAAACATTTCTATTACCAGTTATTCAGAATGCGATCGCAGACGCAACAGAATTTCGCAAAAAACCTGGATTGACAGCTATCCTTGTCTACCCAATGAACGCCCTAGCAAATGACCAATTACTACGTATCGAAGATTACCTAAAAGAATCTGGTTGGGATGGGGCAATTACTGTAGCAAAATATGACCGAGGAACTACGCAAAAAGAACGTCAAGCCTTACGTCACAATCCACCGCATATTCTACTAACGAACTACATGATGCTGGAGTACCTCTTAGTTCGTCCAGCCGATAGAGAAGATATTTTTGCTAACCACCGTTGTCGTTTCTTGGTGCTTGATGAGGTTCACACCTATCGAGGAACTTTGGGGAGTAACATAGCTTTGTTAGTACGGCGCTTGCAAACTCATCTTGCTAACGCAAAACAAGACTGGTATTGCGATGTTAACCCAGAAGTACAAGCAAAACGCTATCCGCAATTTCTCCCGGTTGCAACTTCTGCCACAATAAAAAGTGTAGCAGAGGGAGAACACACCTTAGAAGACAGAATTCGCCTGCGAGATGATGCTGTCCAAGAATTTTTTAGTAAAATCTCCGGTGTTGATAAACCAAACATTCGAGTGATTGGTGAAGAACTCGCGGAAATTCAGACACCTCCACAAGCAGTTTATTCTCTCCAACCTGTTAATTTTGCGGACTTGGATATTACAAACCCAGAAGCTGTAAGAAAAGCCCTTTGTGCTTTGGGAGGAATAGAGGACAGTGATAATTTTACCCTCTCTTCGCTCACCTCTCACTCTCGCTTACTGTGGGATTTAAACCGATGGCTAATCCGTTCTCCTCTCTCAATCGCCCAAATAGTCAACAAAGTAAAACAGGAAATTAGTGAGCAATCGCACTTCTCACACACCACAATAGAAAATGAAGTACGAACCGCCTTATTAGTAGGTGCAGCGTTACCAGAAGGGACACCTGGAGCCTTACAACTGCGCGCCCATCGCTTTATTCGTGGTGGTTGGCAATTTCACCGTTGTGTTGACCCCAGTTGCGGTAAACTTTACCCGATGGGTGAAGAACGTTGTGAATGTGGTTTTTATACAGCCCCTCTCTACCTTTGTCGTAATTGTGGTGCAGACTATCTACGTTTTGTAGGCGAACCCACCGCAGCACCACTACAACCCAGCGCTTTACCTGGAGAAGGACAAGAATGGATACTTTACGATCCCAACCGCTTTGAGACTAACGCAGAAATTGATGAAGACATTGACGAAGTAGAAGCAATACCACAAGCTCGCGCGCGCCAAGCCAATCCGAAGAAACTCACACAGATGAAGGGGCGACAAATTTTGGACGGTTCATTTGATACATCTACTCTCTCTTTTAGTAGTGACTCAAATGCCTATCCTTGGCGTGTTACCCTTGCACCAGCCCGTACCCGTTGTTTGTGCTGTGGTGCTACCGCAGGTAGTCGCGATGTCATTACATCTATAGCAATAGGAACATCAGCAGCAGTAAAAGTGCTGAGTGAGGGTTTAGTGGAATCTTTAGCCGTAACCAATCGCCGTCAGCATGGATACGACGGGAAAGAACGGTTATTAATTTTTAGCGACAGCCGACAAGATGCAGCCCATCAAGCAAGATTCATTGTTTTTGCTAGTCGTTATGACAGAATGCGGCGACGGGTAGTGCAGTTATTAAAAGAATATGGCGCGCTATCTTTGCAAAGAGTTGTCGAACTTCTCGGTGAAATGGCTATAAGAGAGCAAGATAATAAGTATGCTCCTGATAACCCGAATGCCTGGATTAATGATGAAAAAATGCAAAGAATCCGTGCTTGGGAAGAAGCTCCTTTGCTGGATGAAATTGCGGTTACGGCTGGTTACCGTGCAACCCTAATCAACTTAGGATTAACACAAATAAATTACCATCGTTTGGACGAGTACGTCAAACAACAAGGTGCTGACATCGCCAGAAGTCTTGGAATATCTCCGGAAAACTTAGAATATCTCAGTCGTTGCTTGCTAGATGAAATGCGACGGCGTGGCTGTGTCAGTCGAGAATTACTATGTTACCATCCCGCCCATCCCAGTTGTCCCAGTTATACCAAAGCTGCTGAGTGGGAAAGGCGGTTAAAGCGACCCCAAGGTTACGCTTTTTCTGGTGGTTTACCTGTTCCTTATATGGATAGCGCGCTCATACCTTTTGGTGTTCAGGTGAATAATCTTTGGCGTAAACCCAAAGTAGGAGGGAGAGGACCTAGTTTAGAACGTATTTTCAAGCACTTGCTTGCACGCCTGAACGGTATCACTCCTAGTGAAGAACACATAGTACAACTGCTGGAATGGTTAATGCATGGCAGTTTTATCGTAGCTACTGATTTATACGGTCAGCGCGAGAAAATTAAGTTGTTGCAGGTAAACGCAGAAGTGTTGCAGTTACAAGAAGCTACAGAACAACAGCGTTACCGTTGCCAAGTTTGCGCTACCCCAATTTTAGGAGTAGGAAATAGTTATCCTTGCCCTCATTGTCGTGGTAATTTGGTACAGTGGCGCGACTCAGAAATTCTGGAGAATCGCTATTTGAAACGAATTCTCTCTAAAGAATTTATTCCCTTAGTTGCAGGGGAGCATACCGCCCAAGTTCCTAACGATGTACGAGTTGAGTTAGAAGAGGATTTTAAAGCCAAAGCTTCTGAATCAAAGGTAAATTTATTGGCTTGTTCGCCTACCTTAGAAATGGGTATTGATGTAGGCGGATTAGATGCAGTGATTTTGCGAAATATACCACCGCGTCCTGATAACTATGCTCAGCGTGGAGGACGTGCTGGGCGGCGTACCCGTATTGGCTTGGTAGTTGGTTATGCTCGTAATACACCTCACGACCAGTATTTTTACGACCAACCGAGTGAGATGATTGCTGGGGAAGTTCCAGCCCCCGCGTTAGCATTGGGTAATCGGGATGTTATTTTCCGACATTTGAACGCGATCGCCTTCGGTACAGCCAAGCCAGGGTTAGCAAGTAAAATGGTAGAGTATATTTCTCCAGCCGGTGAAATTAACCATGAAGCTGTAGAATCACTGGTGGAAGGAGTCCAAGCACAAATCGACCAAGCCGTTGCGATCGCTCTACAAGCTTGGCAAGGGACTGTATTAAGTGAAGCGGGATTAGATGAAATTGCCCTACGCCAACACTTAAATAAGTTACCTGAACGCATTTGGGATGTTATCAACCGTACCACTCGACAGGTTAGGGAACTTAGAACCGCACTTGATACATATTCACTCGAACTTCAAGGGGAACGTGCTGGAACTCGTGCGGCTCAACTCATTGCCCGAATCCTGGGTATCCAAACAGACAAGAAAAATAATAATGCGGAAGCTGATGACCGTTCTTCTGGGTATCCCCTGCGTAGATTTGCTGAATTTGGTATTCTTCCAGGATACGAGTTTCCTACCCAACCGGCAGCACTGCGACTTTTAGGCGACGAACACGAAGAAGACTCCGTAACTGTAGCACGACGTTTTGGCATTGGTCAATTTCAACCTGATGCCCAAGTATTTGCCCGCACCAAACGCTGGAAAGTTGTGGGTTTAGATAACGCTTCCCCTTGGAACCCCAGAACTGAAAGCTCAACTTGGTTGTATCGCTTATGTAACACTTGCAAATTACGGTTTGATGCAGACAAACCTGCTTGTCCTCGTTGCCAAAATAACGCGCCTGGAAAAGCTTATCCTGGTGGGGAGTTTGCTGGCTTTCTGGCGCGACGTGACGAAAGTCCGATTCTGGATGAAGAAGAACGCTACGCCACCCGTAATCTTGTCAAAACTTACCCACAGTGGGACGGACAAGTTGTTGGACGTTGGAAGTTAAATACTGGTTGGGGATTGTGTTGGAGTCGAGATGAAGAAGTACGCTGGGTTAATGAAGGAGTACCGCCGAAAAATCAAGACAGAGAACAAGGTATTCCGTTATTACACGACGAGGCTAAAGGGTATATGTTATGTGGTGAGTGCGGACGAATGCTGCAAAACCCTGATTTACAGCAAGTAGCAACTCAAGGACGCCGCAGAACAAGACAATCCAATCAAGAAGATCCTTATGGTCATGGAGAAAACTGTCCCCAAAAAGGCACAGCACCACGACCTTTGGCAATTGTCACAGTAGGTAAGGCAGAAGTATTAAGATTAATCATACCTGTTCCCACCGCAATAGAAGAAGACGATTTACAGTCTTGGGGGTTGTCTTTAGGTTATGCTCTTAAAGCAGGAATGCAGCACCTGTATATGCTGGATGGTTCTGAGATTGATTTTGAGTTTGAGGGAACTTGGAAAGCCAGCACCGAAGGCAAAAATTACAACAAGATTTCGTTGACGTTTATTGATCCCAGCTTAGGCGGGAGCGGGTATTTACGTCGTATTGCTATTGATTTTCATCAAGTAGCAAAAAGAGCGATCGCGCATTTAGACCATCCAAACTGCGAAACTGCCTGTTACCGTTGCCTGAAATCTTATCAAAATCAACGTTACCACGAACTACTTCATTGGCCTCAAATCATCCCGGCGCTGGAACAACTTGCACAAACACCACCAGCGCAATGTCCCTTAGAGGTTGGTGATATTGACGACCCGTTACCTTGGTTAGAAGCCTATGCAGCAGGGGTAGGTTCGCCTCTAGAGCTAAAGTTTCTGGAACTATTCGAGGAACATGGTTTTTATCCTCAAAAACAAATACCAGTGCCAAGTAAGACCCCAATTTCCGTTGCTGATTTTGCTATACCTGAACGGAGGCTGGCAATTTACATTGACGGAATTGCCTTTCATCAAGGAGGAAACAGACTTCGCGATAAGTTTATCCGCGATCGCTTACGTAATGCCAGCCCACCTTGGCAAGTGGTAGTTTTGAGTGGTGCTGATTTAGCTAGGGGTAAGGCGTTGGTAGAAGAACTCAAAAAGGAGGTATGACCGAAAAACATTCCACAGCGAAGGTTTTACCAATTTAACCCCTTATTATATCTAGTCCATGGAACGATAGGAACTTTATCGGTTTCAGAATCATCATCTTATTCGGTCAACTATCCTTAGATTTGCTGTAAGTTTGTAAGATAGCGCTGTGAGGGACATTAATTTGTCGAGAATTTTTTTCATCAAGTCAAAGCGTACATCAGGGTTAATATGCTTAACCCTGATGGCATGTCTAAGCTTTTATCTAGTTATTGGCGGATCTACACCAGCCTATGCCATGCATATAATGGAAGGCTTTTTACCACCTAAATGGGCAATTTTTTGGTGGGTAGTGGCTTTACCATTTTTTGCTTTGGGTTTGCGATCGCTTACACGTATCACCCGAACTAACCCTGAATTAAAATTACTCCTGGCACTATCAGGCGCTTTTACCTTCGTACTATCAGCATTGAAAATGCCTTCAGTCACAGGTAGTTGTTCCCATCCCACAGGTACAGGATTAGGCGCAATACTCTTTGGACCCCTAGCAATGTCAGTACTAGGTACTCTAGTATTAGTATTTCAAGCATTGTTACTAGCCCACGGTGGTTTAACAACTTTAGGCGCTAATGCTTTTTCAATGGCAATTGTTGGTCCATTTACAGCTTTCTGGATATACCGTTTAGTGATGCGAACTAATCGCCAAAGGTTAGCAATATTTCTTGCATCAGCTTTAGCAGATTTAATCACTTATGTAGTTACTTCTGTGCAACTAGCTTTAGCATTTCCGTCTGCTACAGGTGGGTTTATGGCTTCGTTTATTAAATTTGCAGGGATTTTTGCCATTACTCAAGTTCCTTTAGCAATTAGTGAAGGATTCTTAACAGTGCTTGTCTGGAACTGGCTTTCTAATTATGGACGTCAAGAACTAGAAATGTTGAACAGAGGATAGCGCCGCTACGCGAAAGTCAAAAGTCAAAAGTCAAAAGTCAAAAATGGCAAAATTAAAACCTAAAAATCAACAGATCAATAACTGGCTGTTGCTGTTAGCAGTCGTGGTATTAGCTGTATCACCACTCATTTTAGTTAAAGATGGGAAATTTGGCGGTTCTGATGACCAAGCAAAAGCGAAAATTAACGAGATACAGCCTGACTATAAACCTTGGTTTAAATCATTAGTTGAGTTACCCAGTGCGGAAGTTCAAAGCCTATTGTTTAGTGTGCAAGCAGCAGCTGGTGCTGGAGTGATTGGCTACGTAATTGGATTGTATAAAGGGCGCTCTGAACAAAGAAACCAACACAATGAGAATTCTGATTGATACCTTAGCTTACACTAATCATTTGCGCTGGTTACCGCCAGAACAAAAGCTTTTGTTTGCTACCGTAGTGCTGACCATTGCTGCTTTTGCCCATCCTTTAGTTCAAGTTTTAATTGCTGTTTGGATGAGTATTTGGACAGTTATCTATGCAGGGATCGCCGCCAAAACTTATATGAAATTACTTTATGTGGCCGCTTTATTCTGGTTAACTAGTTTACCGGCCTTAGTACTTAATGCAATCGATATTTCCCAAATACATTTAGTATCGACAGACTCGTTAACAGGCTTGACTTTTGGCTCTTATTATTTATATATCAGTCGCAACGGTCTTGATCAGGCATTGGCAATTTTAGCACGAGCGATCGCCTCTGTATCGTGCTTGTACTTTATCATGCTAACTATCCCCTTCACGGAAGTTTTACAAGTCCTACGGCGCATTGGTTTTCCAGTACTTTTAACTGATCTGCTATTATTGATGTACCGCTTCATTTTTGTACTATTAAATACATCGGCGGAGTTATGGACAGCCCAACAATCCCGTGGTGGTTACCGCACCTTTAGCATTGGCATGAAAAGTTTAGCACTACTGATTGGACAATTACTCAAACGAACCTTAGAGAACTATCGTCAGGTTTCTTTAAGTTTAGCGGCAAGAGGCTTTAATGGAGAATTGCGGTTTTGGCATCCCTATCGTTACAAGCAATCCAAGCGCTATGCGATCGAAGCAGTTTTTGGCTGTGTAGTATTAGTGGGATTAGAATGGAGTCTCTCTGCCTGACAAAATGCAAGAATATTTACTTGAATTTGAGCAAGTACATTACACCTATCAAGGCGCGCAACAATCGGCTCTGAATAATTTAACGCTCAGAATCCCAGCTAATAAACGATGTGCATTGATTGGTCAAAATGGGTGTGGCAAAACAACGTTATTTTTATTAGCTAATGGTCTATACAAACCGCAAAAGGGTACTATACGGTTTCAAGGCAAGGCACTACAATACGACCATAGCTGCTTGATGAAACTGCGGCAAAAAGTTGGGCTAATTTTTCAAGATCCAGAGCAACAGCTGGTAGCTTCTACAGTAGAAGAAGATATTTCTTATGGGTTATGCAATTTACAATTACCAGAAGCAGAAATTAAACAACGAGTCGAGCAAGCTTTAGCTGAGTTTGGGTTAACCGAACTAGCAACTAGACCGGTGCATCATCTCAGTTTAGGACAAAAAAAGCGAGTTTCCATAGCTGATGTGATGGTACTACAACCTAGACTTTTGTTGCTAGATGAACCAACAGCGTATCTGGATCGGTTACACACTCGTAATTTAATGGCGACTCTAAAAAAGATTCATGCAGATGGGACAACAATACTTATGGCAACCCACGATCTTGATTTAGTGTATCGCTGGGCTGACTGGATCTTTGTTATGGATCACGGACAACTTGTTTTAGAAGGAAAACCACAGGATGTCTTCACTCAACGTGACTTCCTTGAAGAGTTACAGCTAGGAGTACCACTAATATATGATATGTTATTTGCTGAAGGAGTTGCGGAAGAAGGCCCTATTTTGGAAAGGGTACGGCAACGGATTTTGAATTTATTCCGCTATTTTTAGACATTGGTTCGTAAGGTGCGTGAGGTAGATTAGTAGGGGCAAATGGCGTACTCTGCGAGAAGCCGGAGGCTATGCCCTTGGACTATCGGTGTACCTCATTTGTCTCAAAACTGCTGTATGTTTTACCATTAATCAATTTTTGCGTCCTAACGCACCGCACAAGCGTTCTCTGATTTGAGAAATGTAAATCTAAGGGCGTGCGCCGCACGCCCCTACACCGAAATATCAATTACGATTGTTGATAACTAGGAAAATCGGTGTAACCTTCTTTATCAAAAGAATACCAGATACTTTGATCCCCTGGGGGATTTAAAGGCCAACCATTAGCAAAACGCTCTACTAAATCAGGATTACTAATTAATGGTCGCCCAAAGGCTACCAAATCAGCATTACCATCTTTAATTGCAGATTCTGCTGTTTCTTGTGTGTAACCGCAGTTAGCTATGAGTGCACCTGTAAACACCTCGCGAAATTCAGCTAACACCATTGGTTCTCCGAAATTGTGAAAACCAAACGCTAGTCCATCCATTAAGTGCAGATAAGCCAGACCATAAACATTCAATTGCTTTGCGACATAAAGAAAGGTTTCTCGGAAATCCTTAGAACCCATGTCATTATAAACACCATTCGGAGCCAGGCGAACTCCTATTCGGTTAGCAGGGAATATAGTTAATATAGCCTCCACAATCTCTTTAAGAAAACGATAGCGATTCTCAATACTACCACCGTACTCATCAGTTCTATGGTTGGTTTTAGATTGTAGAAACTGATCGATTAAATAACCGTTGGCTGCATGAATTTCCACACCATCAAAACCAGCATCTTTAGCTCGCTCAGCAGCTTGACGATAATCTTCTACGACTAGAGGTATCTCGGTTGTCTCTAAAGGGCGGGGTATTTCGTAGGGTTGTTTGCCGATCGCCGTGTGAATGTAGTCTCCTTCAATCTTAAGAGCAGAAGCGGAAACTGGGAGTTGATTATTTTCTTGAAAACTACTGTGAGAAGCTCTACCTGTGTGCCAAAGCTGTAGAAAAAAGGGAGTTCCTTTAGCGTGTACTGCATTCACAACCTGCTTCCAGGCTTGCGCTTGTTCTTCTGAATAAATACCAGGGGTATTTAGCCAACCATTTGCTTGTTTTGAGATTGCAGTAGCTTCTGAAATTATCAAACCAACTGTTGCCCGTTGCGCGTAATATTCTGCCATTAAAGCATTAGGTACCCGCTCCTCACCTGCACGCGCTCTCGTCAAGGGAGCCATTAGCACTCTGTTTTTAAGGGTTAACCCTCCTAAATCAAAAGGGCTCAGCAGTGTTGCGGATAGTGTTTGAGCAGTCATTCGGGTTCCACCTCGAAATAGAATTATGAGTTCTTAAGCAAACTGCACAAAAGCAGCAGATCGCCTAACGAAATGTTTCAAATCTTAATCATATTCGGCGAATAGGATTTTGTGCATCACCCCGATCAAACTGTACGTTCGCTTATTTTCAGATCCAAAGGCTAACACCAAATAGCGGTAGCTTAACGGTAAACGTTGCCCCTTGCCCAAGCCCACTACTTTCGGCACGAATAGTCCCACCGTGAAGTTGCACTAGGTAGCGTGCGATCGCTAATCCCAATCCTAGTCCTTTAGTAGAGTGTGAACTTTTTGCTTGACGAAAACTGTCAAACACATAAGGCAAAAACTCAGCATCTATTCCACAACCAGTATCACTCACCACGATCTGAGCTTGTGTTTCAATTACATGAAGATGAACTTCAATTCTTCCTCCTAGAGGAGTAAATTTGATGGCATTGGTCAGTAGATTCTTCACTCCATGACGGGTTACCGTTATCCAGCACGTCTTCGGCGAATGGTCCCAACAAATGCCAAACCTCTTGGTATCGTTATTTACGCCGCGCTGTACTAGTTTGAGCAAAGAAAAATCCACACTAAAACACTATACATGATATGAGTTGCAGTGTACCTTTTTTCCTGCCTTCTTTATCATAAATCATCCAGCAATTAAACTAAATACTGAAAATAAATATCAAAAAAGCTTAAATCGTTTCTTTCGTTGCCTATGGCTTAGTTAGCTTGACTTTGAGCATTAAGGCTTTTAAATACTTTTACGACATGCTCATATTGGCTTTCTAGTTGAATAACCAGTTGAGAAAGTTTATCGAATGGCTGCTCGTGGGCATTATCTTCCAAAGTCTTACAAATTTTTCCTAGTTGGACTGCACCAAGACTAACACTCGGCGATCGCAAAGCATGGGCTGCTTTGTTTAGTTTTGATCTCTCTTCAGAAGCACAAGCATCCTTAATCGCCGTTATTTTACTTGGGGTATCTTCCAGGTAAACTTCGATCAGTTCAGCAATTAGGCGATCGGCATCACTACCTGCCATATTTCTGAGATCTTGCAAAATACTGTCGTCTATGACTTGTTCCAAACTAATGTTAGGGGATGGTACTGGAGAAGTAACAGAAGTACCCTCCACAGTCTGAGGTATAGGAGATGCTGATGGTTTATTGTCCTGCATAGAAAGTTTTTGGAGAACGGCTAGGAGGGCTTCAGGTGTGATCGGCTTACTAATATAATCATTCATCCCAGCTATAAAACACTCTTGCCGATCTTCTAAGCGAGCATGGGCAGTCATTGCAATAATATGAGGTTGAGTAGTATGGGAGAATTCTCCTCGAATCCGACGAGTTGCTTCTAACCCATCCATTTCCGGCATCTGAACATCCATAAACACAACATCATAAATTTGTTTTTGGAAAGCTTCCAGGGCTTCACACCCGTTATTAGCCACATCTGCCCGATACCCAAACCGCTCGAGCATTTTAAGGGCAATTTTTTGATTCACCAACACATCCTCAACCAGCAGGATCTTGAGAGGTGAATTTTCAGCTAACTGAGCATCAATTGTAGGAAGATTCGTTGGACGAACACGAGAATAAGAGGCTATAGTTTCCTTAGAATTAAAGCCAGTAGACCAAACACCGCGAACTATTTGTAATAGCGTATTGTGTAACTGGTACTGCCGTACAGGTTTATGTATAAACGCAGTAAACACACTTCCCATCTGCTTTATTTCTAAAGCCTGCTTACTCTTAGAACTTAACATTACTAAGGGTAATTTCTTTCGTCTAGGGATGGAGTTGATCGCAGCCGCAAGGTTGAAAGCATTAAGATGGGGGGTATCGATATCTAATATGACTAAATCGAAGTAATCCTGCTCAATCGATTGTAGGGCAGCTGAATTTGAATTAACAGCTTCAATATGTAATCCAAAAGTTTGAAGATGCTTTGTTAAACATTTTGTTAAATTGGCGTTGCCTACTACTAGTAGTAGGCGTTTAGCAATGAGTTCAGGATCGAAACTACAGGTGGTTTTTATTGAAGAGGAATAAGCTTGCAGCTTGACGGTGAAATAGAACGTGGAACCTTTACCCAGCTCACTTTCTACCCACATTCTACCTTGCATGATCTCACACAGACGCTTGCTAATGACTAATCCCAAACCGGTACCACCATAACGTCGCGTCATGGAAGCATCTACTTGGCTGAAAGGTTTAAAAAGTCGATCCAAGCGATTGCTAGGGATACCAA
>NZ_JAAKGC010000443.1 GCF_017591665.1 Aetokthonos hydrillicola CCALA 1050
TGATATAAAAAGTTTTCCACATAGTAGGAAGAATTCAGGAGTCAGGAGTCAGGAGTCAGGAGGAATTTTGTACGAGTTATAGCTTTTGTGCGCAAAATTTTATGAATATAATACATTTTTTTTCTACAGTCTGTCTAAGTTATAGCATTGAATTCATAAAAATGTAATATGTGTACTACTCTTATTTTAAAAACTCTGCAGATGCAGGTAATTTACAGTTAGGGTGCGGGCGATCGCATCTCCAAAACTGGATTAAGATTGTTACCACTTCTCCTAAATTACCCTTGGGCAATCCAGAAAAAGAAAGCAACGCTCAGATATGCCGTTCGGTTTGACATTTCGGGAATCTCTTTGAGAAACCAAAAGCGAAAAACGAAGGACACACTCAAGTTAGGGAGAATTACACTCGCTCTGGCTCCTTTACTGCTCCACTGCTGAATGTCACATTGTAACATTCAGTAGCAGAATACCTACATAGCAGAGTTTGTGATCAACGTTGTTGCGCAGGATAAGGATTTCTCCTATATCTTGGAAAAGTTGGCTACCGTGACGGGGTAGTGTCTTTTAACCCGGACAGGGTTGGTTGAAAGTATAGGAATCGAACCTATAACCAATCGATTAGAAATCGACCGCTCTACCAGTGAGCTAACTTCCGCTGGTGTTTGATGCAGGATTCGAACCTACGTCCATCCACTCTCGGACGCTCTACCACTGAGCTAATCAAACGGTGAAATAGTTATAAAGTACTCGGCGGTATACGCATTAGACCAGAGGCTAGCGCACCAGTCAGGTATACAGAACCTAAACCGCTGCTTTGCAACTTTGATGACTACTTCGTTTCAAATGTAGCATAAGCTAAATCTAATGTCTCTCAATCGGACGCTTGCGGCTACAATATGCCACCAGAAGCACAAATAATATCATCCCGACAAGATATTTCAATGGATTTGGTACGTTAGGATTAGGAGAGAAAAACCCTTCAGTAATACCAGCAACAATCAACATTGGTACAATTCCAAAGACTAACTGTACTGCTAGGGAACCATAAAACTTCAGCGCATCGACACGACGATATTTACCAGGAAATAAAATTGCTCT
>NZ_JAAKGC010000444.1 GCF_017591665.1 Aetokthonos hydrillicola CCALA 1050
CGGCTACTTCACTTTTTTGTTGGCGGAGTTTATCGAGAGCGATCGCCGCTTTGCGAGCTTCTGCTGATGCAGGAGCAACAGTAGCATACCATTGTGCTAACAGTTGAGGTTCTAAGGTATCTAGAAATATAGCTAGGGAATGGGTGTGAGGGTTATCAAACAGACTCTCCACTTCCCAATTTCCCCAACGCCAAGGTATTTGAGGACTATCAAAGAACATCAAGCGTTGCAACCAGTTGATCAGCCAATAGAAAAATTTCATTGCTCCTCCTGGGCTAAGAATAAGGAGTCAGAAGACAGAATTGAGAAGTCAGAATCACTTTAAAACATACCGGCTCGCGTATAGATGTTAGAGATCATGCACTCATTCTGGCTCCTGACTCCTGACTCCTGAATTCTTTTTGTTAAAAATCGAGTAATTGTTGCCATTCCTCTTGAGCTATACCAGCGAACCGCACACTACCACTCAAAGGTGCAACCGCTGTAGACATTGGTAAGCGGTTGGCTGGAGAAATGCCAATTATGGAAATATGGACTTTAGTGGAGCGGTTTTGAGCTAGGTTTTGACAAATTTCTCGAATAGCTGCAAGAGTTACGGAGTTGGTAGTACCTTTAGTAACTATGAATCCGTAAACATTTTGCTGTTTGTTTTGCTGAACTTCATCTTTGATGCGTTGTATAGCTTGAATCAAAGCTTCGTCTGAAGATGGTTTTGGTGTAATTTCCTCGGTTAAAGCTTCCAAATCGTGAGTTGTTACTGCGGAGTATATATTTTGCACGTTTCCACCCGAGAAAACATCAACAGATGTCCACTGGTTTTCTCTTCGGTGTGCTAACGTGTCGAGGATGTTTTGGCTAAGTTCAGTAATTTCTGGTGAACTCGTCTCTAAGGCGATATAAGTCTTTGATTTTTGGATTCCTGCGTTTTGATGATTAAGGGATTTGCCAAGAGCAATAATGGCTGCCAATCCCAATGTGATGAATAATAGCTTGTTGGTTTTCATTCAGCACCCCCTCGGGTGAAATCAATGTAAACAAAAAGCCGGGAAGTTGTGTTGTTACTTCTCCGGCTTGTAAACTTCTGGTTTATCGAAAG
>NZ_JAAKGC010000136.1 GCF_017591665.1 Aetokthonos hydrillicola CCALA 1050
CAAAAGCTGCAGTAGGTGCAATCATTAATCCAGCAGCAATTAAACCGAATACAACTGTTTTGTTCAACATTTTTTTATTCCTCATGAATTGTGTTGTGATAATTAACTTGGCGTTACTCTTTTAGTTAAATGTTGTGCAACGCCTTTTGGAGCAATTGGTAGTTACCTGGAGTGTTAACTACTTTTATTAGCGATGTAAGCGATTCTTACGAATATTGGAATTTTGTACTTGGTTGCTTACAGTGCTGCTGGTTTGAGCATTAACAGAACCATTGTCAGCAGCACCATTTTGACCAGTTGCTTGATCAGAGCTTTGGGATTGGGAAGCACCTGGGGTACCTACTCCATGAGTACGACTCTTGATGTTGCTGATTTGCTTCTGAACGTTAACACTGTCAGAGCTTTGTGCGTTGGTGCTACCGTTGGTAGCTGCACCGTTTTGTTGTGTGGTTTGTACGTTGCCTTGTGATTGGCTAGAGCCTGCGAAAGCTGCGGTAGGTGCAATCATTAATCCAGCAGCAATTAAACCGAATACAACTGTTTTGTTCAACATTTTTTTATTCCTCATGAATTGTGTTGTGGTAATCAAGCTGGCGTTACTTAATTCAGTTAATGATTTTGCAACGCCTTTTGGCTTGATTAATCTAGAAAATGGCTATCTTTGAATATCAGTAGCTAATTGGAAATCACGCTTACTATTAGCGCCTACGAAGATTGCGAGCAACAGCTGAATTTTGGGTTTGGTTGTTCGTAGTGGTGCTGGTCTGAGCATTAGTAGAATTGTTGTCAGCAGCTCCGTTTTGGGTAGTTTTCTGATCAGAATTTTGAGCTTGAGAAGCATGAGGAGTTTTGCCCCAACCGCGATGCAAACCGCCGTAACGATGACTACGGCTTGTAATATTGCTAATCTGCTTCTGAACGTTCACACTGTTAGAGCTTTGTGCGTTGGTGCTACCGTTGGTAGCTGCACCGTTTTGTTCTGTGGTTTGTACGTTATTTTGTGATTGACTAGACCCTGCAAAAGCTGCGGTGGGTGCAACCATTAATCCAGCAACTAATAGACCAAAAGCAACTGATTTTTTAAACATATTAGACCTCAATAATTGTGTAGTTAGAACTGTTTATTGTGTGCTGTGTGTTTGCTCATACTTCAGATAATTACTCTTGACTATTTCTATCAGAATTTGTTTCCTTACTGGAGAATTTCATCAAGTGTATCTCTGTTGTTTGTCTGTAGAGAGCTACAAAATCAAATTGCTTCATTCCAGATTCTGCTAAAAAAATTTTTGAGAAGTGAATGTTCGCTTTTTGTGTACTCTCTTGGTCACCCTAACTCTTACGGCAGCCCTACGTAAGTAGGATTGCTTATAAATAGTCGAGGTGACCTCGACACTTAATATTTTTACCCAAAAGTTTTGGGTGTGTCAAGAGGTAGACCAAAATTTTTTGGGGTAAATTTTTTGTGCAAAACTTTTTTTTAATGCTACGATGTACGGCTATAGGTACAATAACAATTACTGTGCATGTGAAACAGAAGGCAAAACCAAGAATAGCTTCTCTGCGAGAGAAAGCAGGACTTACCCAGCTAGAGCTATCACGTCTCGTAGGCGTGACTGAAAGCACTATCCAAAACTGGGAAAGCGGTAGAAGTGGAATAGACCAAATCGAAAGAATCATTAAGTTTTGTAAGGCTCTCAATTGTCAACTAGAAGACTTGATTGAGTATGTAAATCAGTACCCTGAAGAACTAGCAGCAAAACCTAGCTCTTTAAGCGAGATACACAATCTCCTTGGAACTGATGAATCTTCTTCAATAAAGAAATCTGACTCTCAAGATGCGCAACAGCACCGAGCTAAAAGCAAAACTGTTTAGTTTGTTCGTAATTGCGCTGTCTAGCCTACGCCTCGCTGCAGAGCGTCTACTCATTGTGGATGCAAAGTGGCTTCCTGCGAGGCTAGAGCAGAGGGGCAGAGGAGCAGAGGATCTGGAGGGGAGCAAGTAATACCCTATGCTCTATGCCCCATGCCCTATGCCCTATGCCATTCCCCCTACAAAACTTGCTGCCATAAAGTGTCTACACTAACAAATTGATAGCCTTGTTCTAGCAGTTTAGGAATGAGAATTTGTGCGATCGCGGTGACATCTTGTCCTCCGCAATTACCGTCATGTAATACAATTAGTGAGCCAGCTTTCACCTGCTGTAACACTCGTTGAACGACAGTTTGAACGCCTGGTAATGCCCAGTCTTCAGGGACAACACTCCACATGACTGGTCTATAGTTCCATTGACGCAATAATTTCAAAGTTGTCGGAGTAAATAAACCATTGGGTGGTCGGACATCACGTAATTGTTCGGGTTGGAGATCACAAGCGTTGCATATAGCAACTTGAGTTTTTTCTAAGCTTTGCTGAAGTTCTAGTTCAGAGAGCATAGGAAAATTTTTATGATCATAGCCATGCAATCCAATCCAGTGTCCGCGATCGCGTAACTCTTTGGTTATGTGTGGCGATCTATGAACACAAGCACCCAACAAAAAGAAGCTGGCTTGAATATTGTAATAGTCTAAAACTTTTAATAACTGGGGTGTGTATTGCGGGTGAGGACCATCATCAAACGTTAGTGCGATTATTCTTCGCGTGGCAATCGCTTCCGTTTCCACACAGACGTAGCGCGATTCTCCACTCCAAAGACAGTCAGGAAATATTGGTTTAAGAATTTGGTAAATAATCGGAAATAGGGGTGCTAACTGCATATCTAGATAATTCAATTCTCCAACAATGGTAATGTTTTAGCGTTCATGCAAAGTAGCAATAGCCCCCTATAAAAGGCTCGTTATTCTCGAGAGTAAGGTCGGATTTCTCTTGAACGAAGTAGGCTTGCAGGGGGTTCATCACGGTAGTCATGGTACTCATGGTACTCGCGATACTCCCGACCGTTCCCATGGTAGTCGTGGTACTCGCGATTTTTCCCCTGGTAGTCGCAATCTGGGTAATTCTCACGAAGATCTTCAAGTCTTCTAAAATCTCGATCAAGCTTACGCTCGTATCTGCGACGCTCTCCTTCGCTATCCGCGTCTTCAAGATCTCGACGATCTCGTTCAATATTTCGGTAAGCTTCTTGGTATTCGCGATAACATTCTCGGTCGTCATCGCGATCTTTATCGTATCGACCCGAGAGCAGTACAGAGCCGTTACTCACACTGGTGGAGACAAGTTGTGACGAAAGCTGCCCTTGGTGAGTGAGTGCTACTGCCATAGCAGGTGCTAATCCTCCCGAGATGAAAGGCAATGCTATCACCGGGAAGCTGACTAAACATATAATCTTCCAAAGCATATATTATACCTTAAGTGTGGTACAGTATGGAACTTACGGAGTGTACAAATAGGCTGTTAAGTGCAAAAGTTTTAGAAATGAATCTGTAAGCGCTCATCTGCCATTTTTCCCGATTTTTCTGCCAAAGTAAAGAAGATACGAAGATAAGGTCTCTAATCCTAGCCTATCTTCAGCGATCGGCCTAAATCAATCTATTGTAGAAACCTTCCAATGGTGCGTTACGCTGGGCTAACAAAGCCTACAACACTACAGCGCTAACACGCTGGGTTTTTTCAAAAATCAAATAAGATTGCTATAGAGATTAAATGCCCAAAAGCTTATACCTATGGCCTAAGCCTTTTATCACTTCTACCGTGGATTAATTAACCCATTTGTAGGATTTATAGGAAAGTTAATTAATATAGACTAATCTTCATAGGATTATTCTTTTCAAGTGATTACTATGAATTGGACGTCTTTAAGGCGTATTATTATTTGCCTTTTTTTAGCCACTATAACAGCCTGCGAGTCAATCCAGGCAGAGGAGACTAGTAAGCCTGCCCAAAAAAACTTGGCGGGTGATGCTTATGGTCAGTTAAGTGACCAGGGAAAAACACGTACATATTATATATATACTCCAAAATCTTATAATCCAAGCCGCCCGATGCCATTAGTTTTAGTATTTCATGGAGATGATGGCAGTGGTCACTCAATGGCTGATGTGTCTCGCTTTAACACAATAGCAGAGCAAAAAGGCTTTATTGTTGTTTATCCAGATGGAATTAACCATAAGTGGAGTTTGCGAGGTAAATCTCAAACCAAGGTAAATGACGTTTCGTTTGTCTCTGCTCTAATCAATCATATCCAGCAGGTTAGAAATATTGACAGCAGTAGAATTTACGCTACTGGTTTTTCTAAAGGCGCAATATTGACTCAGGCGCTGGCTTGTGAATTACCTGATAAAATAGCAGCTTTTGCATCAGTAGCTGGTGCGCTTCCAGTACGATATAGATCTCATTGCCAGCCTCAAGCCCCTGTATCAATGCTCATGATCAACGGTACAAACGATCAAGAAGTACATTATCAAGGGGATGATAGCACCGAGAGAGGTTCGCTGATTTCTATCAAAGATACTGTGAATTTCTGGCGATCGCACGATCAATGTCAATCACCATTACAAGCCCAACCCATCAGTGAGGATGATAAGAGCGATCACTTCCAAGTGAAAACCGCTCGGTACAATGGTTGTATAGGTAATTCAGAAATTTTACAATTAGCTGTAGTAGACGGTGGACATTTTTGGCCAGGTGGTGCTAGTCAAGATCCGCAAGTAAAACAAGTAAATAATCAGCTTGGGTTTAGTGCAAGTGAAGCTATATGGGACTTTTTTCAACGCCATAATCTCTCTTCATCAACTACTGTTGTTGAGAAAAGATAAAAAAGAAGTCAGAATTCAGGAGTCAGAATTCAGAAGAAAGTATTCTCACTCCTGACTCCTTATCATAGATACTTGTTTAACAACAGCTTTAACTTTTCCTTTGTTTCCGATGGAGCTACATCTAGGCGAGTTAAAATTGCATGTTTCAATGCAGAATGGGCATCACTAGGTGGTGGATTTTTAGCTAGACGCCTCACTGTTTCTTGAATCACCTTTTGAGCATTTATTGCATTACGCTGTAAATTAGCAATCACCATATCCACTGTCACACTGTCGTGTTCTGGATGCCAACAATCATAATCTGTTACCAATGCCAAAGTTGCATAAGCAATTTCTGCTTCCCGTGCTAACTTTGCTTCTGGTAAATTTGTCATTCCAATTATTGTTGCACCCCAGCTACGGTAAAGATTTGATTCGGCTTTCGTGGAAAATGCTGGTCCTTCCATGCACACATAAGTACCACCACGGTGCAAAGTCACGTCTGGTAAATTTAGAGATGCGATCGCATCACCCACAACAGAAGCCAAATTCCCACACACTGGATCGCCAAAAGCAATATGCGCGACTATTCCTTCTCCAAAAAACGTGGAAACTCGATTTTTCGTCCTGTCGATAAATTGATCTGGAACCACCATGTCCAATGGTTTAACATCTTCTTTCAAAGAACCTACTGCTGAAGCAGAAATTAAATACTCAACGCCTAGTTGCTTCATTGCATAAATATTAGCACGAAACGGCAACTCAGAAGGTAGCAGAGTATGATTACGCCCATGACGCGCTAAAAAAGCTACGCGTGTTTCTTCAAACGTTCCTAAAATTACAACATCAGAAGGTGAACCAAACGGTGTCTGGACTTGCACCTCTTCTATGTCTTTGAGGGCATCCATTTTGTATAAACCACTGCCACCAATAATTCCAATACGAGCTTCAGCCATCTGCTTTTAATTTAGTTAGGAGTTAACACTGATATCAGCCTACATAAGAATACATTATTTTGCAGAATACAGAATTCTTCTGTATCCTGCCCTTTTCCTAACTTTATCGAACATGATTTACGAGTCAGGAGTCAGAATACTTTATCTTTCTTCTGACTTCTGAATTCTGTATTCTGTATTCTTTTATAAATATTCTACTCTTGCATCTAAGCCGTGTGAGCGCAGGGCGTCAGAGAGCTTTTCTGCATCTAAGCGTTCGCTAAATCGTCCAGCATTCACATATGCACCTAACCGAGACTCAGCAGCGAAAGCCTCAGGAACATACTGACGTACTTGGTATAGAGTATCATGATGGTGAATTGGGACAATTACGACATAGCTCTTTTTGGAATTACTATTCCCTGTGGTAGAATTATTAAAATTACTGATATTTAATGCTTGCCAGGTTTGATAATTGACAACTCCAGTAGCAGCGAGTCCTTGAAATTTTTGGAACTGAATGACTGCATCCCTAGTGTTTGGACCATAACGACCACTCACATTACCTTGAAAAAATCCCAACTGCTGCAAACGTTGTTGAACTGCTGTAACTCGCTTACTTCTTTCGCCTAAACAGATATCATTATTCTGTTTTAAACAATCAGGATTTTGAACCGGATAAGGATTTTGGGATATATAGGAATTTTGGTATGTATAGGAATTTTGATTTCCTAAAGCATTTGTGATTGCTGCCAAAGTTTCGGTGTCAGCGATACCATTGGGTGTTATTCCATTAGTTTGCTGAAAGCGTACAACAGCATCCCTAGTCGATGAACCAAAATAACCAGTTGGATTGCTGTTGAAGTAGCCTAACTGCCGTAGACTTCGTTGCAATTCTACAACTTCAGCACCAGCAGTACCAAAAGATATTCCAATTGGTAAGTTGTCACCACCAATACCCTGCGGTGGCTCGACAGGTTCATAACTCACTCGACGGCGAAGTTGGTTAAGACTAACACGAATTGCTTCTGTTGTTTTGGGACCAACAATACCAGCAGAACGTATCCCACGAGACTGCTGAAATCGAATAACTGCCTGCTGAGTCTCTGATCCAAAATAGCCTGTTATTGGTCCGTTAAAAAAACCTAATTGCTGTAAATTTTTTTGTAGATTTGTAACGGCTAAACCTCTGCTACCTAGTTGCAATTCACTGCCAACGCGACTACTACCACCAGTTTTACTTTGACACTCAGATTGCAGAAGTTGTTCAGTTCGAGAACCCACAAGCCCATCAGCAGCTAGTCCATGGGCTTTTTGAAACTGAATCACAGCATTTTTGGTTAATGAACCAAACTTACCTGTTACAGGACCACGAAAGTAACCTATCTTTTGCAAACACCTCTGGATACTTGTAATTTCAACTCCCTGATTTCCTGCCTTCTCTAAAGCTGAAGCTTGATCTGCTAGACTTAGAACTGATAGAGTCAATGCTACAGAAACTACAGGAATCGTCGCGCTGCTAGAGAGCTTTTTCCAATTTAAGAAGTTTGTAAAAAATTTGAAATCAACTCCGGCACCCACAACCCCGATATTTTGAGACTCTTCTAGTGATGAATTAACCATTTCCATAGTTTTTTTCGTATTTTATTTTAGATGTGTTCCCTGTTACAAGCGCTTCCTTAGCTTTTCTTAACACATTCCTGTGCTAGCGCGATTGTTTAGAAGAGGTTTTGTATTGATTAATATCACATCTGTTTGATTATTTTCCGGGAATCTTTGCAAAAACTTTGGATCCAATCGTAGTATATAAAGATTCTCCATCCTCAAGTGTCACACAGTGTATTCTGACTCCTGACTTCTTTTTATAAGAAAAATGCAGAAAACCCTTGAGGGAGAGCACCACAGGTGCGTATCCCGTACTTCAGGCAAGGGATGAATGCGCTTCCGAACCCTTTAGGGTTCCGTCATGGTGCGTCTTATCCATTGCTCTAAATATTCACTTACACTTAATTTGTCGCCACTGCTTCATTTGGTGAATTTCTGCTTGTTACCAAGATATATATATTATTGATCGCCTTCTTGGGTGTCGTTTTTCCCAATTTGCTGAGTATTACCAGCTTTTACCCAACCTTCTTTATCGCCGTTTTGGAGACGGATCTTTTGCCAGGCTTTATCTGGGCTTTGTTCCAAAACGAAAACTTTTTGCCGAAATCCTACTCCCCCCACACGTTCAGCATCCTGTTCTGGTTGGGCTCGTAGAACTAAACCTTGTTGCCATGTAACACGCGCCTGATACGCTCCTGGTGGTAATGGTTTTGCAGTTGGTGTGGGGGTTGGAATAGGCGATTGGTTTTTAGTCTCAGGTTTAGAAGTTACTTGATCTTTGACAACTACAGATTTTGAAGCTTGATTTTTTACTGAGGCTTGATCGTTAGCAAAAATAGGTTTTGCAGGGAGTATTGTAGTACGATTCATCATGTACAGACCCCCTATCAATCCTCCAACCGCTAAGATAGCGATCGCCAATAGAAACCCCAGCGTATATTTCAGTATGTTAGTAAACAGCATGGTTAATATCGTAACTTCATTATTGATAACTGGGGATCGGGGATGACAGTTATCAGTTATCAGTTAACAGTTATCAGTCAAGAATCATGTGTTTATCAGAACGCCAAACACAGCACCAAATGCCTTGATCACTGATAACTGTTTACTGTTCACTGTTTATTGTAGCTGGCGTTGAATGCGATCGCTCAAGGGACCTTGTTTCGATGCTAGACGTGCTCTTCCAGCCGCCGCCCATTCTTGGAGCTTCTGTATTTGCTCCACAGCGGTACGTGCTAAAGGTATAATCTGACTCGCTGCTTCTAAAATGTCGTCTGTTGTGAAGTCACGGTTTTGACTAAACCCGATGTGCATTGCTTCAATTAAAGTTTGCTCGATTTCCGCACCCGAAAAATCAGGGGTTTCGTAAGCTAATCGATCTATATCGTAGTTTTTCAAATTATGCGGGCGTAGTCGAGATAAATGAACGTTGAAAATTGCTTTTCTCTCTTCTTGAGTAGGTAATCCAACGAAGAAAATTTCATCAAATCTACCTTTACGAAGCATTTCTGGTGGTAAAGCTTGAATGTCGTTTGCAGTCGCAACAACAAAAACAGGAGATGTTTTTTCTGCTAACCAGTTGATAAATGTACCAAACACGCGGCTAGTTGTTCCTGCATCACCTTTGCTTCCCAGCCCTGAAAAAGCTTTATCTATCTCGTCTATCCATAAAATACAAGGCGCAAGGGCTTCTGCTACTTGTACCATTTGACGGGTGCGAGATTCTGATTCCCCAACTAAACCCCCGAATAATCTGCCTACGTCTAAACGTAGTAGTGGTAAATGCCAGTGGTGAGCGATCGCTTTAGCTGTTAATGATTTTCCTGTTCCTTGAATACCGACTAATAGCAAACCACGCGGGTGGGGTAAACCATAGTGTCGCGCACGTTCGGTGAATGCACCACCGCGACGAAGCAGCCAGTCTTTGAGATTATCCAATCCACCAATATCAGAAATTTGTTCTGTGGCTGGGTAAAAATCGAGAATTTGAGTTTGGCGGATGGTTTGGCGCTTTTCTTCTAAAACTAGATCGACATCTTCTGGTTGTAGTTCTCCGTGAGTGGCGATCGCTCTTGCTAAAACCCGACGGATACGCTCCATAGAAAGCCCTTGACAAGAGCGGACTAAGTCATCTAAAACTTTAGGGGGCAGAGAATTTCCCGTTGCTGCTAACAAACGTTCTACTTCTGCTTTGATTTCTAGCGCAGCAGGTAAAGGAAACTCTAAAACGGTTAAGACTTCGCTTAAGTCGTCAGGAATGGCAATGCGTGGTGATAGTAATACGATGTTTTTGGGTTGAGATTTGAGGAGTCTGGAAAGATTGCGGAGTTTGCGCGCGATCGCAACATCTTCCAGAAACCGATGGTAATCTCGCAAGATAAACACCCCTGATGCAGACGATGGAATTTTTTCGATAAATTCTAAAGCTTGCAGAGGGTTACGTTTACCAAAGCCTGCATCATTGTGGTTCCCCTGGTAACCATCCACAAAATCCCAAATATAAACAGGACGATTCCCTTGATTTGCTGCTTCTTCTCGGATAGCTGCTTCTACCCGTTCCTCTTCGTATGTAGGAATGTACATCAACGGGTAGCGGGCGCATAAGAGTAATTTAAACTCGTCACGGAAGCTCATAAGTAGATGTTAGATTTTTAGTTCTCTTCCCATTGTTCAGTTTTGTAGTGGTTCTAACAACTAAACTGTTTGCTCTATTTGTAAATTGAGTATATCTGCCCACACCTATTCCATTATCCATAAACTATCACGTCAAGTCGTCAAAAGTCAACTCTCATTTATGAGTTTGTCATAACCCGCGTTGATGGGAAGTATAATCGTGTTTAAAGAATTTGGGAGATCTATATTTTGAGCTTCGTTATCAGGTTAAACAATCTGAGGATTATTATCAACTGGCACTAGAAATCTATAAGGAAATAGGCTCTCGCCTGGGAGAAGCCAACTGCTTACAAGGGATTGGGGATGTGTTGCGCTTCCTGGCTCGAAATGCAGAAGCATTAAACCACTACAACCAAGCCATCTCCTTGTACTGCAATGTTGGCTCTCGCCTGGGAGAAGCCAACTGTTTAAAAGCGATTGGGGATGTGTTGCGGTTTCTCAAACGAAACGAAGAAGCATTAAACCACTACAACCAAGCGATCTCCTTGTTCCGCAATGTTGGCGATCGCATCGGAGAAGCTAATATTGTGCAAGATCTTGGAAAATTGCAAGATGATCCTGTGCAAAAACTGGAATATCTCCAACAAGCGCAAAACCTCTACATCCAGATTGGTGATATCTACAGCCAAAGTAGAAATTTACTATATTTTCTTGCTGATGTTTACTTAACAATGGGGCAGCGAGACACTGCTATTAATGCATTAAAAGATGGTGCTAAACTTGCTGCTGCTAATAATCTTGTATTTTTTGTAGAATACGCTCAAGATAAGTTAGGTAAGCTCAACGGTAATGAGGAATTAGGGGAAGGTTCATCGAATTAAATAAGCAACAATGGGTGAAGCTTGTTGTCTTGTTTCTCGTTGGCTGAAGGCATGAGTCAAACATCTTGGTTCGTAGTTGCACTTTAGTGCGCTAAAGCGCAACTACGAACCTTTCACCCCTATAAAACTACTGTAGTGCGGGCATCTTGCCCGCGCACCATATAAAAATTAAATGGGCAACAGCTTATTATTCTTGCTGACTAGCTTGCTATCCTGGGGATTACTAAATAGCTAACCTTGAAAATTACTATATATGGGCGCACCTTTTCCATCATCCACATAATATCTCGTCAAGTCGCTAAAAGTCAAGCGTAAAATTAAAGTATGGTAACGGATAAATTAAGCCTACCTATCCGTTACAAGGAAATAATGAAATATCACTAACTTTTAGTTAGGAAGTTGCTTTTTCAGAGCTTCTAAACCAGCCCATCGGTTATCTATTGGCTGTTCGGAGATCTTGGTTACGCTTGGTTGAATACCTGGACATTTTCTATCACAAAGTTGTCTTTGAGGTATTTCCAAACACATTTGCTCATATAACCATTGACAGTTGGAGCGATTGTTAGGGCATTGTGGCTGCGTTTCCGCATCACAGATCGTCGGATTTCAGTAACTGGTGGTTGGATGGGACGCGATCGCACCGACGTGATCTACTCAGAAATTGTCAAAATCGTCAAAGTCCCCCGTGGTATAGGCGCATGGGGAGATATGGTAATAACCTTGAGAAATGGTAGTCGTTTGGAAATGCGCGCCATTCCTAAGTTTCGGGAAATCTATGACTACATAAATGAAAAAGTCACAGATAAAAACCCCGACTATAGCGGTGCATCAAAGTAGTTATGAGAAGAGCAAGGGAGTACGAAAATAAAAATCAAAAATTAAAAAAAATTAATTTTTAATGAATTTACTTTAGCTCCCTCTTCTCAAAAAGAAAGTGCGGCTATCCGTAGTGCAAAGTTAGTCGCATATAAATCATGATTTTAGATAAATTAGATTCAGTTAATTTACAGTAACTCAGGTTGAATTCAGAATAATGGATTTTGGTATCGGGTTTCTCT
>NZ_JAAKGC010000137.1 GCF_017591665.1 Aetokthonos hydrillicola CCALA 1050
AGCAGGTTCTCAGCAATCAATGTACCTGCCGCTTTCCCTTGTGCTGACCTTACTATGCTGGCTACATCGTCTACTTGTTCTTTGGTTTGGGAGCGCTTGCCCTTAGCTGAGTAAGTTGGTGCAGCCATTTGTTGAGTTTGAGCAACTACTAGCCCAGCTGGTTGTGATTCTTCCTGAACTTGCTCAACTGGTCCAGATGGATCTGGCACTGGATAGCCGTCCATCCGTCCGGTCTCTTTAATATGTTCGTGTAGCCCATCCATATAGACTATCTGATCGGGATACAAGTAAGCCTTTCCACTTTCCTTGTAGGTTGTGATTTGCAAGTACTTCATCCGGTCATACAGTTGAGCACGACCTATAGAATATTTTTGCAATAGTTGTGATATAGCAATTTTTTCACTCATTTCACTGTTTGTAAATGTATCCTGTATGGTGTCTGGTGAAATATCTTGATTGTCTGGTGGAATATCTTGATTGTATGGTGAGTTGTCTGCCATTTTTCACTCTCTTGTACACTGGACTGTATCCCATTGTACACCGGACTGTCCGGTGTACAGTATGGTGAAAGTTCTAATTGTCCGGTGAAGATTTTGATAAGTAGGAATGACTATAACTCGTTCCCAAGGTGATGCATGGGGAGTGAGTACACTTTGGTATCGCCTTTTTTACTGGGATGTTGTTTGCTTGCTTTAAATACATAAGTTCAGCTTATTAAAGCTACTTCATAATCCAAAGTTTTGATGGCTAACCCTCGCTTTCGCCTAAAGTGCTTTTTTTATGCTGGTAATGCCTGTCATAGAGAACGAGTCACATATCTTCTAAAAGATTTTGGTTTAACAGGAGTAAAAGGCTATATTATTTTTATGAAGCTCTAGTCACACAGTCCGAACAAAAATTCATCTACGAGAGCGCTTTTACGTACTCACCACATTTTTAATACAAGTTCTAACTACAAACTGTGACTAATACTCGTCTCATTGCAGTATTTAATCAAAGCGGTGGAGTAGCCAAGACAACGCTTACTCAAAATCTTGGCTACCATTTAGCGCAAAAGAAGCATCAAGTGCTGTTGGTTGACATGGATCCTCAAGCCAGTCTGACCAATTTTATGGGGATAGAACCAGAAGAACAAAAGAAGACGATCTACCATGCCATTATCGAGGAGGAACCGATCACTTTATATCCAGAAACAATTCATGGGATGAAGCTTGCTCCTAGCAATATCAATCTCAGCGTTGCTGAATTGCTTCTTCCTGGTGTCACAGCCCGTGAATATCGTTTGAGCGAAGCTCTTGATCCTATAAAGAGCGATTTTGACTTCATTTTAATTGACTGTCCTCCTAGCTTAGGGATATTGAGCATTTTGAGCCTAACAGCTGCGACTCATATCCTGGTTCCTATCCAGTGTCAATTCAAGTCATTTCTAGGAACTGACCTTTTATTAGATACTGTTGAAAGAGTTCATAAGAAATTGAACAAAGGTTTGCAGTTTGCCGGATTTGTTCCCACAATGCTGGATAATCGTACAGCACAGGAATCACGTACTGCTAAAGCGGTATCTGAGCAACTAGCAAAAATTGGTACTGTGTATCCGCCAATTCCTAAATCCATTGCCTTTGCAGATGCTTCAGAGCGTCGTATGCCATTGGCACTATTTGACAAATCTCACCCAGCAGTTAAAGTCCTCAAGACAATTACCAGTGGTTTGGAAAAACTAAAAGTCAAAGAAACATCGTGAGTAGCAAAAAAGATACACCCTACCCCCAACTCAAAAAACCTATTGACTTGTTATTTGGTGGAGAAACTTCTGAACCATTACCAGAAGAACAATCCTCTACCAATGAACTAGCAATAGCTCAAATTAAGCTTCCCCCGAATCAGGTAAGACGCTATTTCGATCCTCAAAAATTAGAAGAGCTATCACGCTCTATTCAAGAAGTAGGTATCCTGGAGCCGTTGCTTGTTCGTCCATCAAGAGAAGGTGACTATGAACTTATAGCAGGTGAGAGACGATTAAGGGCAGCGCAAATGGCAGGCTTAGAAAAAGTGCCTGTCATTGTTCGTCAAATGAGCGATGTGGCTGTCAAACAGGTACGTCTTATTGAAAACCTACAGCGTGAAGATTTAAACCCTTGGGAAGAAACTGAAGGAATTGTAGAACTACTATCTGTAAGGCTTTCTCTCAAGCATGATGAAGTTCCACGTCTGCTTTATCGGTTGCACAATGAGCAAAAGAAGATTAATAGCAGTAACAAGGCTACTGATTTGGAGCTTACCCATAACGTTATGGGTAAGGAAGATGAGGAAGAGGAGTCAGATTCAACTCTCAAAATTGTACAAGAGACATTTGCTGCCTTGGGGCGCATGAGTTGGGAATCCTTTGTGAAAAATCGCCTTCCTCTGCTCAATCTACCTGAAAAGATATTGGCAGCACTCTCACGAGGACAGATAGAGTATACCAAGGCTAAGTTAATTGCTCGTGTTAAGGATGAGCAAGCTCAAAAAGAACTATTGGATCTGGCGATCGCACAAAATTTATCCTTGTCTGAGATTCAGGAACAAATCAATGCTATTGCTGCTAAAAAGTCAGATTCTCCCGCACCCTCATTGAAATCTGAGTACAAAGAACTGAGCAAGCAGCTGGGAACATCTAAAGTGTGGGACAATCCCAAAAAACAGAAATCTTTAGAGAAACTGCTAGCTCAGATTAAAGCGCTGTTGTCAGAATAGAACGGATTAGTTGACCATTAGAGAATTTCTATCGCGTCATAGCGTGAAGAAGCTCTCTAAGATTCATCAACTTGTGAGTGAAAGCGAGACCGAGTATGACTTTGAATATATATAGCAAAAGCAAAAAACCTTAGCTAAATTCGAGGCAGATCAGTGTGGTCCTTAGATATGATCAGTCAAGTTCTTCCAAGTTTCTTCATCGACTTTACCACTTACAGATAACTTCTGAGCATCCTGCCACTTTTTCACAGCTTGTTCCGTAGATTGCTTAAAATTGGCATCGTAAAGTCTCTTGTCCAGAAACTGTTTCGCAATCAGAATCTTTTGCAAAAGCCTAACAGCTGAGCCTTTATCACCAAGTTTCAGTGGTGGTAGAGAAACTGTTGCAGTCGAGAGCGTAATTGCTTCTAGTTCGAGATCTTTGGCTTCATCATTGGAACTCATAATTGATTTCTCCTTCTTAAGTACAATGAGGGTAGATAAATCTTTGAGTTGTTCTTCAGTAGTTCTCCTCAACCTCTATATCTTTAAATTTAAGAAACTACTTTGAGGAATTTGTGAGGAAGTTGTACCGAAAAGTTTTGAAAGTTAAAGAAAGAAGAAAGTTTTCGAGCGACGTGAGCGGGACTTGCCAATACTCTATATAACCCCCATACATATCCTATGCAGGTGTTAATCTTGATGAAAAAGCTTTTCTGGATGTTGGGGTATGTTTGACCACTATATATACCCCAGACGTTGTTCAAATGCTTGATATACCGTTGTTTTTTGCACCGACATCTCTTGTGGAATGCGCCCATTCCCTTCGCAAACGCGATCGCTCTCCTTCACGCTGCTAGTTCTTGGGAAGATGAATTGTTATGTAGCAAATTGGTGAGCATCGGTATTAATGTTCACAATCCTCAAGATGTTAAGTTTTTTATCTGGCTCTCGGCAATAACTTAAAGAGCTTGTGGACAAATACATATTACATATGTAATACTAGATTTGGATTACAAATACTACAAACACTCAATGATACGCACAATCTCCTCAACCATTAGTAGCACGATCTATTGCCGACCCTACAGGGGTTCAGGCAGAGTAATCGTGCTGCTTTCGCTTGAGAGAACATACTTGTCCGTCACTCATAAATCTGGGAGTCGAGGAATTTATGAAGCGCTCACCCAAGTAGTCAGTGCTAGTTCCTTCCAACAGGCGAAACTTCCAGCACTGATTGCCTTCAGTACCAATCTAGTAGATCAACTTATCCAAAGCGGGAGGTGCAGATGTATTACAGCACCAATATAGGCAAGAACTATTACCTACCTAACCCCCGCCTCTGGAACTCAGAAGCGGGGGTTGTTTTTTGAGGACTAATTTACTTCAAACCTATTTACACACTGGAATACCGCGATTACATAGCACTGTCCTCTCATTCCTAAAAAAAAGTTTGTAGTATACCCTTGACACCTTATAATACATAATGTATTATAAATGTAGTGGAAGAAAACAGCCTCTCAAAAAGGCATAAGGTTAACACCTCTGAACCTTGAAAACTCAATAATTGCCACTAAACGTGGGGGTGTAGCTCAGCTTTGTTTGAGTGCCTGTCTGTCGAACAGGAAGTCGCGAGTACCCTTCGGGAAGCAAGCTACAAGCCTCGTCATCCCCGTTTATGGTGCCGTAGGCAAATTGATAAAGCCACAGGTCTTTCAAGCCTGGGTTTGCGGGTTCAACTCCCGTCGGCACTGCTTCATGGGTTGGTATCCAAGTCTGGTTGAAGGAAGCCGTCTGTAAAACGGATGCCCTTGTGCCTCGTAGGTTCAAATCCTACCCGACCCGTCATGGAGAGATCGCTTCGCTATTGGCAAGGCAAGCTGTTTGCGCTCACAGTCGTGGGATTCATCGTTCCACTGTGGGTTCAACTCCCTCTCTCTCCGCCTTTGAGAACGTGGTGTAACTGGATAACACGTCAGTTTACGAAACTGAAGAGTGAAGGTTCAAGTCCTTCCGTCCTCGCTTTATCCCCCGGTAACTCAGATGGTAGAGTGCCTGTTTGAAGAACAGGAGGTCATCCGTTCAACCCGGATCTGGGGGACTGGGACATTGCCCTATAGCTCAACTGGCAGAGCAGGCGGCTGTTAACCGCTTTGTTGTAGGTTCAAGTCCTACTGGGGCAGCCATTCATTGCCGAGTGGACGAATAGCAAGTCACCTGGCTCTGAACCAGGAGGGTGCAGGTGCGAATCCTGCCTCGGCATCTGCTCTTAGCCCTGTGGTGTAATTGGCAACATCCCTTGCTTTGAACGAGTCCTTCAAATCCTACCGCTCCTGCCAAATATGGGTCTGTAGCTTAATTGGTAAAGCATCTGCCTTGCAAGCAGAAAGATGTCGGTTCAAACCCGACCAGTATCCACTCATGGTGTCTGAAGCCAAAATGGTCGCGGCGCTGGTTTGACCGAACCAGTCAATAGCGGGTACCCTTCGGGAACGCTTACGCGAACAAGTCCCGTCGGACACCCCTTTAGGGAAGATGCTGCTAAATGGTCGGCAACCAGTCTTGAAAACTGGGGTGAGGTAACACTCAGGGGTTCGATTCCTCCATTTTCCGTTTTTCTACAAATGTTGCCCTCTTACTGTTTGCACTTGTTATTTTTGACAGTACTATCAATATTCATCTCGTCGATATTTTTTCAATTAATGCCCAACTTATACATTATTGGCGGTGCTAATGGTTCTGGTAAAACTACCGCAGCAGGGCAAATCCTCCCCTACTTTCTAGAAGTATTTGAATACGTCAATGCTGATGAGATTGCAACCGGACTTTCTCCTTTTAACCCTGAGTCAGTAGCTATTCAAGCTGGACGACTAAGTTTTCTGGAAGTTCCTTAATGAACTCTTTGCAGGGTTCCTTTCAAGTGGACGGCGGGTTGATTGGGTGTAAAGATATTGGTGTAAACAATTCCTTTTTCAAAATCCTCGACGTGAACCACTTCGGTCTTATCCGCTTCTGTCCAGTAAACCATGAAAACCTGTGGTCTGATCTTTATGGGGGTAATCTGAACGGTTTCGGAATAGCCTTTGAATTGACCTACCGTTCCCGTGAATGTTAGCTCGGTATCTGACTTGAAGTTAAGAAGAAAGACATAATCACCACCGAAATTCACTTTGTAAACGTGTCCAACAGCAGGGAAATCTCCCTCCTGAGCATCATTGAAATTCACTTGTGCTACTAAATTTGATGTTTTGGGTAATGCTTGAGCGATCCCACAGCTAAACAAGCTCAAGCCCAAACCAAAAGATACAAGCAGAGATTTAGCAAACATCATCTATCTCCATTAGTTATGAGCGGTGTTTGAAGACACATTTAAACCGATACACAGATTGACATCATCACACTGCTAATTCGTAACAGCGAATATAGTGGTCAAGTACTTTTACTGCACTGATTTTCTAGCAGATGTCTTTACGGCAACACACAAACTTTTAATTTTGTAGCAAATTTCACTTTGCTCAATCATTGATGAGCATATAGTGTTGTCTTTGTTTACGCTACTTCGTAAGTAATATCTTTACATTGGATTAAATTTTTGATAAAGTCTGCTTCTAAGAGCTTGACAGATTTTTGATAGCTCCCACTCTGCAATAACACAGATGCTAAAAACCAGATTATTCAAGAGCTTGGTATTTGGTCAAACAGTGTTTTGCGTCTTTCAACATTATTATCTGTACAACAATCCTAACTTTTATTGCAGAAATTTGTGAAATAGGGCGATAGCAACGCTGACGGCTGCTCTCCGTATCACACGTCTTCAGCCCAGGACAACAGCGAAACCTTCCTCATGACAAACATGATGCCCCAAACCCCAGACAACAATAGGCATACTTGGGAGGGTTTAGAGGTGTATTGTCGTCAGTTAGCAAGACAGGGCAAGGAACTCTACATTATTGCTGGTACATACGGTAGCCAAGGTACACTTAAAGGTCAGGTCACGATTCCGAGCGTCAACTTGGAAGGTGGTTGTGGTATTAGACCGCCCTGGTGCTAGTGTGACTGCTAATACTCGTGTTATTGCGGTGAATGTGCCTAACCAGCAAGGGATTAACTATGACTGGAGGGCTTATAGGGTTAGTGTGAAGACGTTGGAAGGGTTGACGGGGTATCATTTTTTTGATGGTGTCAAGACGGAACACATAGATAAACTTGATTTAAACCCATTAGTAGATTAAAGCCCCACAGAGGATGGGCAAGACTCATCATCTGCGATAACAACTGAGGTGTTTGCAAAATGATTCTCAGTTAGAGTTAGCATATAAACAAGTAGCGATCTGCCTTGAACCCGTTCAACTTAATCCCGAAATTATGTTCAAACTGCATAGTTTGGGGTTAATCAAAATCATTCGCAATGATTGCATTCCTAGTTGTGACTTATACCGTCAGTACTTCTCATCAGATCCACCTCACGCTCATCGCATTGCTCCCAACCTATTGTGTCATGTCAATCTTACCTACTTTCTAAATCTTATGCAGTTCATTGTTCTGACTGGTGTCGTGATTTATATCCTACTGGGACTCTTTTTATCAGACTATCAGACGAGTTTAACTTGTCGTCGTCCACAAAACTTTTGCCAACTCTCAAATAAAAGGATCATCGGGTTAAAAACCGAAAAATTTCCGCTTAAGAGTCTTATCAGCGCAGAGGCAGTAGGAGATGCAGATAGAGTACCTGGTGTGATCTTGAAAACTTCTCAGGGTGAGAAAATGATGGTTTCTACATTTTTAGGTGAGGCAGACGAAGCGGCGATCGCGGTGAATACCTTCATCTCCAATCCTCAACAGGAATTGCTACAAGTCAAGCGATCAAACTTCATCACAGCACTATGGGTACTGATACAGGCGATAGCTGCTGTGTTCATATTGTTACAATTCTTCAAGAGGACTTGACACAGAAATACTAATAGTATCAATAAGAGCTAGTTATCAGATGAGTGTGGAGATGGCGTAAGCAAAGCGCTGTCTTTGGGGCAGATCTCCTCTAGAATAAGTCTAAAAACTAAGAAAAAGAAACCAGATTTTTGTTTTCTTTTTCCATTAACCGTAAACTAATAATTACAGGAGATAAAGCGATATTCGCTCGCTTGTGGCGATCGCTTCGCGTGACAAAGAGTAAATCACACACACGACCATGAATGTACAGCTTGTTAACTCCCTTGTGGAAGTGGTACTAAACCTCTCTCCCGAAGACCAGAAACTTTTTCAATCTAGCCTCCAGACCAGGCAGATTGCCGCCAATAGAGAAAACCAACCACAAGATCAAATTACTGCGCTACGAACATCGTCTGAATCTGCATCCATTCTGACCCAAGCTTTAGCAGAGCATCAGTCTCGCAAAAATGGCTCAGAGAATTAGATTCCCCTTTACTGAAAGTGACCCACGCATGGGAGCGCGAGCGTGCCTTTGCTTACATTCCCATGAAGCTAACCCATCAAAGTCCTTCCCTTGAGCTTGTTGGTCTACTTGATACCGGAGAACCGCGTCAACGTTTTGCCCCCAACAGAATTCTACTTAAGCTGCCCGAAAGTCTTTCAGTCGTCCTTCGACTCGCTCATACTCGTCTTCGAGTAACCAAAGTTTTGCCTCTTCATAAGAATCACTGGAAAACACCACTTGGTAATTCTGAGTAGGATCGTAAATGGAACTCCTTCCTTGAGTGTCGCTCAGTAAAATCAGAACGTAAGGAGGCGATGCTGTTGGATCTACCCACAGTTCTGTAAACGCCCAATTATCAGCTAGGTTTTGTGCGAGGGATGACATGATACTTGTTTCCTTTAACTTTCATTTCAGCGTAATATAATGGGATTTTACTGCCATCAATACTGACACGATATCCCACAGGGGAAGCAAAGTATAATCCGTAGCGTTCGTGTCCACGAACAACTCCTGTGAACTCTCCTTTTTCTATGATTGCTTGAGTAACTGCTTTCATCGTTGCTTCATCATTAAATATATGAACACTACCTTCTTTTTGAAGAAGCTGCACCATTTGTGGAGTGTCTGGTAGGTGTTTGGCAATGTGTTTGGTGTCGAGAGTTAGTTCACGGTCGATTAGGCTCATTTGATGATGAAAGCGCGTTGTCCAAAACAAGGACGCAAACAATATATATTTTAATATTTTTAATATAAATATATATATTAGTTTGTGTCCGTTTTAAGGATGGGTGTAAAAAGAATGACGCATTCTCGCTCACTCGCAAGCAAATATGAAGCATCTTTTTTTCGATGCCCAATTAAAGTGAAATATGCTGGTTAATTAATTCGGTTGTAACCCCAACCATTCATACCAAGGCATCGCAAACCCAAGCCTATCTATTACCTTAAGTACACCATCACCAGCGCTATCAAACAAGTCTCGGATCAAACCTTTTTCCTTTGCTTCACAAAGCTTTTGTAATTGCTGTTGGGTTGGCTGTTGTCCTGGCTGTTTGGGAGCGTAAGCACTAGCATTCTCTAACTTTTCTGGTGATGGACGGTTGTTAGGCTTCTTGTCATTCTTCATAGCATTAATCAGCATCCCGAACAGCCTTTCCCTCTCTAATTTGTTTTGACTCTCTAACCATTCTGCTGTGTCTACACACCATGCAAGCGCATTGTTAAAGTGAGTATCTCCTTTCCAGTTACGTTTTATACTGTCTTTAAACCCTGTCTCTATTGGAATACGAAGCTGTAATTTTATCTGAGTCATTACATCACTGAGTTCATCTATCTCTATTTCTTCCAGTTCTACCGATGTGTCAAATGTTCTAGTAATGGGTGTTGTAGGTGCTGTAACAGGGGTAGAGACTTTATTTTCAATGCTTTTAGGCGACCCAAATTCAACATGTGAGAATCCTTCAGCTAGCTTCCTTCCAATGTTCGCCAGCATTTCCAACAGCATGAGGGGGACTTTGCTGAATGCGATCGCTCTCCCCACCACAGATTGTGCCGTTAATCCCTCCTCATCCATCTGTCGTTGAATCTCTACCCCTATTTCCTGATCATAAATCGGAGGTACCTGAGCATAACGGCTCCCATCTGGGTTACTCCTCCAGATGCTTGGGGTATCGGTTTCAGGGTAGTCCGTATTATGGACTACCCCCTGAATGCTAGCTAGTTGCGGTTCATTTCCTACTTCCTCAGTACCTTGTATTCCTGGAAACTCTACAACTTTCTTTGTACGGATGTCCGTTTTACGGACTACTGGCTCTGGTAGCCACTCCTCGACTGGTTTAAACGAATATTCAGTGCTGGTTCCTGGGCGCTCGTTTTTTTCTAGGATGTTCTGCTCAACTGCTTGGTTTAGACCCTTCAAGATGGTTTTTCTGTCGCACCCCGTTCTAGCAGCTACATTGTCAGCCGACTCGGTGAAGGTGTTACCTGAAATTGTACGATACAACACTTGGTTTAGGGTGAATGATTCCACTAGTGTGGGCTTGGCTTCAACTACCTTGCACAATCTGTATAGTGCTGCGTCTTTCAGTTCTGGTGGGAGGCTTTGTATCCATTCAATGGTGATGCAAGAGTGCGAGTGCTGCTCAATCTGTTCTTTTGTTAGCTCTGGTAAAACGCATAGGTATGAAAAATCAGCCCGTGTGTTTGGTGCAGCAGGGGTATCTGGTATAGTTTGAGTAGTCATGAACTACAAAGTGGTTCGTGGAACTGCCCCCAGCGCCTGTCTCGGAAACAATCACTGGGGGCTTTGCTTTGTCATGACATTTAGACTAACATAAGACGTACAAATTGATCTACAAAAAACAAAACCCGCCTAACCTTTGGCGGGCTTTTCTTTCAATGTTTCTAGGACGCGACTGCGCCATTGCCTGAGAGATTCGTTTTCCACTCTCAGGCTGCTGATTCCCCCAGAAGTTGCTGCTTGAGTAATGCAATTTCACCCCCAAATTCCTGCTTAAGTTCCTTTTTAATCTCCTCTCTTAATCCCTGCTTGAGTTCCTCCAATTCCTGATTCTTGACTGATACACCTAAATAGCCATCAATTAGCTCCAAAAGTACTTCAGAGGCGCTTTTGCCTTCCTGCTTAACCTTTTTCATAAAAGCGTCTTTTTTCGCGGTATTAACCCGCACCATTATCCGATTGTCTGCGTTCATAACGAGCGTTTTTGCCTATGTGCTTGTTTTAAGTTATCAATCTATGCCTGGTCATGACAACTGTACTAACAATATAACTCTGTTACCTAAAGAAGTCACCAGAATTTTGTTCGTACATTTGTATTGACATATGTGCATCATTTCGTCTACACTAGATCCAACAAACAAAACACTAATGCGACCGCCCAACCCTGAGAAAGTTTGCGATCGCATTAGTGAATCCCGTTTATTTACAGGTCTTTTCCAACTATGTTACAAGAATACACCACATTCACTCCTATTGACGAGCAAACCACAGCCCAAGCTGAACTTGATTCACACATCGAAGCTCAAGCCCAAGAGATAGCCCCTGAACCAGAAATCCAATTCATAGATCTAGACGGCTTCTACACCTATGAAGCACAACTCGCAGGTCAAGTGATTGCTACCATTACCCATGACTGCGAAGACTTCGTAACTCAGCCTTGGGTTGTTATGGTGGGAGAAGTGGAAGTTCACCGCGCTGACACCTGGGCAAATTGCGCCAACTACATTCAATGGCACTATAAGCAAGGAACACTCGCTAAGTTAAGAACCACATCACTTGAAAAACTTCTAGATAAACCATTTGATGAGTTAAGCACCCTTGATTGGCAACGACTGAAAGACTACGAACCGCATAGCGCGGAATTGCTAGCCGCTTAAGGCTTCTTGGGGTGGGCGAGTCCCACCCTAAAAATCTTCTTTCACGTTGGACAACACAAGCAATGCAAGAACTCATCAAAGCCTTAATTAAGGCGAAATCCGAATTTTCTAACATCCAAAAAGACCGAGTTAACCCTCACTTCAAGCACAAATACGCCACCTTAGACGCTGTATTGGATGCTGTTACCCCTGCACTTGGTAAACATGGACTAGCAGTTGTTCAAACCACTGCTCTAGAAAG
>NZ_JAAKGC010000445.1 GCF_017591665.1 Aetokthonos hydrillicola CCALA 1050
AACCAAGAGTCTCTATCTCAGGAGAGAAGTCTTGATATTTCTTGTGCTGAGCACGCTCCCACATTTGAGGTAAATCTAGCCATACGATTGGGTAATATCGGAGAAAATCTTCCCAAGGATTATCAAAGAGTAAGCTTTTGGGATATATCCCCCGCTCTGCATCCTGCCAGTCAACTTCTAGCAGATTATCCGCTCTTTCTTTAAGTTTCAGTAAAACTTCACTTGGGATAGGTTTGGGCTCTGTTTTGTTAGGGGAGATAACATTCATTAGACGTGCCCCTAACATCCTATGAGCAATGCCAAAGTAGCTTTTACCCTGCTGAAAAGTCTGATAGCTCAGCTTGGTTAATGTGTCAGACATGTGAATGGCTTGAGTTTTTGTTACTTAATCTAACTTAAACAATTTTAACTAAAAAATCATAATGTTTGGGCATGGGGTATGGGGCATAGGGCACCGGAAAAGAATTATACCAATTGTCCAAAATATGACTATACGCCAAAAACTCTTTAGCGCCTTAGATTCGGGCTTATCGCAGAGTACGTCGAATCCCTCTCCCCTACATTGGTATCTGTGGCGTAATGGTTATTAACAGAGAAATCGTATAAATGGGTAAATATGAAGGCTGGAAGGAAGTTAGTTCCGTTCGGATAAACCTTTTCTCCTCCTATGCCCTATGCCCCATGCCCATTACCCATTACTCTCCCTTTCCAATGAATTTTTGTAAATTTTCTAAAACCGTAGCTTATGTTACAGATTTTTGCTATACTAGTTCATAGATAAAGCGAATTAATCAAATATCCCAGGAATCATAGGAGTACTTCATATGTCTACCCAAGAACAAGCTCGTGCCTTGATGGTGCGCCATTATCAACTTATTAAGAATCGTCAACAATCGCTGCTAGAACGCACTGGAGAAGAACTGGGTCTTGCTGGAGAAGTATCTCACTACTGGAACCCAATTCAAGGAAAAATAGACTTTAATGCGCGGATGACTTACGAGCCTAGTCATGCCACGATGAGCTAGATCAGAAAAAAACCACCCTAGGTGGGTGGCTTTTTGCTTACGCTTCTAAATTAAACAAAACTTAAG
>NZ_JAAKGC010000446.1 GCF_017591665.1 Aetokthonos hydrillicola CCALA 1050
AGCGCTACTCGCACGTTTCCAGAACCATACGTTACAAATTTGGGAAAAGCATGGCATCCGCCAAGCCGGATTCTGGACAACGTTAATCGGCGAGAGCAATCAGCAGCTCACGTACATGCTCGCCTGGGACAGCATGGCTGACCGTGAGGAGCGCTGGAACGCATTTCTTGCTGACCCTGAATGGATCGCAATCCGCAACGAGACAGAGAAGAACGGCCAACTTGTGCGGAACATCAGCAACTCATTGCTAGCACCGACCGCCTTTTCCTCAGTGAAGTGAGCAGCGAACTACGGAACTTGAACCCGTAGCATCTGGCACGTAAACTCCTCCTCACCATCACAATTGATAATGCGGGCAGACAATACGTAACCACAGAGTAATAAGCAAGCCGTTTTGTGAACCCAAGCTGCTTTTCACAGTAATCCTCAAAGGTACTGTAAAACTCCCTATAGAGTTTTCTATTCCTGATCTCCGTCAAAGCTTGGGCGGCACTTAGAAATCCTTCCTTTGCTTGCTGATCAAATTTCTCGAAGTCCTTCCTTTCCTCATCTGTCAGTGGTGGTTCTTTTGCTTCGACCTTCTCGGATTCAGAGACAATTTCTGGATGTACGGTTTTGACAATTGCTCCTGATTCCTCTTTACCAGCACCAGACCCGGTAACAGACTCACCCGCTATCAATTCAATTGCTCGGCTCTCTCCTTGAGAGAGTCTATTATCAGCGTCCCTGTCATCATTGCTAGACGTTGTTACTTCATCAGTAAGTACTACAGCGTCTTCTTTCTCTTCAAGTATTTGTGCTCGTGTCGTCTTTGCATTCCCATCTGGCGTATCTTGTTTCGTCGTCTTTCGTCTTGTTGCCATGGTGGTACAACATTCTCTCGACAATACTTTGATTATAACCAAACGCATCACCCAACCATGATGATTTATAGTTTCAAAAGCAGGCCATGCTTTTAGCGATATTTGTTCAATAACCCTATCCATACAAATAGTTGTGTTATCCCAGTTTAGGATCTAAAGCGTCTCTTAAACCATCACCTATATAGTTAATACTTAGCACAGTAAGAAATATTGCTGTACCAGG
>NZ_JAAKGC010000447.1 GCF_017591665.1 Aetokthonos hydrillicola CCALA 1050
TGCTCTTCCGATCTCTAACAGATGCACAGGCTTGATATTGACCGTCTCCAGTCGCAAGCCAATCTCTACCTTTCATAATGTTTAATCTTCGTCGGGATGTGTTAAAATCTTAATTAGAAGCTCCGCTCCAAACTCGTTTTTATCGTCAATCTCCTGAATTTGAGAACCGATTTTTTTAGCTTCCTCTATTTCTCCTAGCTTTGCTAATACTAATCCAGAAGCACTGTAAGCGTTTAAGAATAATCTGATATGAGGATCATCTTTTCGAGTCCCTATGATTGACTTAACTTGATCCCAATCGTCAGGTAATTTCTCTATTTCTTTAATTTTATCTCTAACTTTGACTGCCGTTATCAGTGCCATACGATAATTATTCTTGTAGAAAAAGTATCTATATGCTGCGACTAAAACGTCAGGGTCGCTTGTTTTAGCTAAAGCTTGGTTAATATAATTTTCTGATTCTGAAGTGTTTTCCCAACTTTCAGCCGCCATGATCAATAACTTTTTGATATCCTCTGGAACGTTGAACCAGGAGAAGGTTTCTGTGTTCATTTTACGGTTGGGACGTGTGGGGATTAGGTAGGGGAGAATGGCATTTGCCCTTACAAATTAAACATGAAATTATCGTAGGGTGCGTTAGGCGCATTATTTCGTATTGTTATATACTAATTAACAAATATTTGCGCCGTAACGCACCGCTATTAATGATGCCTTAAGGTATTGTGTTATTGTGTAGGGGCGTAGCCTATGGCTTCCCGGAGGGTACGGCGTTCGCCCTTTCAAGGTCTGGTTCATTTCTTTAAACCAAAAAAATCCTAAAATGTTGGGTTTCGTTCCTCAACCCAACCTACACAATACACAATTTAAGGTTGTATTTTCCCTGTTGGGTGAGGGCAAAATCCACCTTTAAAACAAGGTAAGAATGTAAAGTAAAGTGAAGAGAACAATCCAGATGATGTCTACGAAGTGCCAGTAAATTTCTGCCATTTCGATACCGGTGTGTTTAGTAGCAGAATAATGACCAGGACGACGCGATCGCCACAACACACCCAAGATTAATAACAGTCCCACAAAAACGTGTAAAC
>NZ_JAAKGC010000138.1 GCF_017591665.1 Aetokthonos hydrillicola CCALA 1050
ACTAGGCTTGTCAATCGACGCTTATGTTAAAATCTCAGAGAGGTAATTTAGCAAAACACATTATGCAGCAACACAACTGTGAAGCCGTGTTTGAAAATGGCGTTTTACGCCCTATCGGAAATCTCCAACTGGCTGAGGGTGAATCCGTCAAACTTATTATAGAATCTCATTCAAGCCCCAAAACAAAATGCTTTCCACAAAAAGGACTTATCGCTCAATTAACAGACAATCCAATCAAAATTGAAGATTTTCAGCCTTTGACTAGAGAAGAAGCGAACGAACGTGGGTGAATCTCAACTTTGCTTCATTGACTCTAATATTTGGCTGTATCGTTTTATTCTTAACCCTCGTGACACTGATGCTACTGTCAAACAACAAATCGCTACAACTATCACAAATCAGCAAAATGTCTTAATCAGTACACAGGTGGTTAATGAAGTTTGTTCCAATTTAATCCGAAAAGCAGGGTTCACCAACACCCAAATTCAGATATTAATAGAAGAATTAGCCCAAGGTTGTGAAATCTTACCAGTCTCTATCGAAACGCTTCAGACTGCTGTGAAATTACGCGACCAATACTCACTTTCATTTTGGGATAGCCTCATCGTTGCAAGTGCTGTTTTAGGGGATGCAAGTATTCTTTACTCGGAAGATATGCAAGAGGGTTTAATACTTGAAAACACCTTACAGATTGTCAATCCGTTTAGAGATTTAAACTCTTAAAAGCCTACACCGGACTGGTTTTGTGCCGGTGTAGGTGTTTCACGCTCGCCAAGATATACTAGCTTTCGACAACTTTCTTTGCTAAACCGAGAGTTTGAAGCGTTTTAATTGCCCACCATGTCATATCTATTTCCCACCAACGCAATCCGGCTTTTGCGACATTTGGGTGAGCATGGTGATTATTATGCCAACCTTCACCATAAGTTAAAAGCGCTGCCCACCAAAGATTACGAGAGCTATCATTCAACTCAAAATTAGAATAACCGCGCCAGTGAGCAGCAGAGTTTATTAGCCAAGTACTATGCCAAAGTAATACTGCTCTGAGAAAAACACCGTACACTACAAAAGACCATCCCCCTAAAGCAAATAATAGGATAGCAACAGGAATTTGTAGGAACAAAAAGTACTGATCTAGCCAGCGATAGAATGGATCCCGCGCTAGTTCAGGAGCATACTTTTTATAGGTGTCGTAGTTAAAAAATTCTGGACGTGGATACAAAATCCAGAGCATGTGGCTCCAGCAAAAACCACGCTGAGCAGAGTAGGGATCTTTATCCTTATCCTCTGTATAGGCATGATGCAACCGATGTGTAGCTACCCAAAAGATTGGTCCTCCCTGTAAGGCGATCGCACCCAAAATAGCGAGCCCATATTCTAACCATTTCGGTACTTGTAGGCTACGGTGAGTTAAAAGCCGATGATATCCCAAACAAATACCAATGCTACCTAACAACCAATGTAGGAATAGCATGGTACCTAATGCAGACCAAGAAAAAAACCAAGGAGCTAATAAACTCAAAGCATGAATAATACCAAAAAATGTCACGTTAATCCAGCTCAGAGTTAACGACTGCTCATCTTGAGCCGTAACTGAGTGTATAGTCATAAATCTTTCCTTTGACTTGATTGCTTTGGGAGCGTTCTAATTTCTGAGAATTGACTGGATCACTTATCAGTCAATTGATAAGTGTTCACTGATAACTGTTAAAGATGCAAGTGCCTCTTAGACTTCTCAGTTTACCAAGGATTAAATTAAAATGCAAGTGGCACTTGCATTTTAATTTGATATTTTTAATCTATGACTGACCAAATAATTTCCACTCGACAGCGACTGATCAACGCAGCTATAGAGTTATTCGCTGCGCAAGGAGTCACCGAGACTACCACAAAAGCAGTCGCAGAATTAGCCAAAGTTAACGAAGTCACTCTTTTTCGACATTTTGGCAACAAGCACGGATTGCTACTGGCAGTCATTTCGGAATCATTAGTGTTTAAAGAGCTAGGAGACTCTTTAAAATTACATGCAAATGAAACGGCTAGTGTCTATCAAGCTTTAAAAGACTATTGTGAAGATCGCTTACAGGCTCTGGAAAAGTTTCCTGACTTGGTGCGCTCATTAGTTGGGGAGGCGGGAAATTATCCTATAGAAAATCGTCAGGCTCTAGGACGAAGTTTAACACAAGCGAATCATTATGTTGCCGAATATCTAGCAACAGTTATGGAGCGTGAGCAATTACACATACACCTGCCAGCCGAAAAGCTGGCAAGTATGCTGAATAGTATGTTGTTAGGATATGCGATCATCGAGTTTACCAGCGAGTTTCATGAACTTTGGCAAGACAGAGACGAGTTTTTGGAAAATTTGGTAGCACTTGTTCTTAATAAAGCCACTAACTGTAGTCTTTTAGTTAGAGTTGACTCTAGTTCTACAGAGAAAGTAAGAGATTTACCAGCAAACTTAGTACAGACAATTCTCCAACGAGCTAAAAAATCAGGATTGCGTGATTATGCTCTAATGTATGTTTTGTTTGGAACTGGCTTGTCTACCGTAGAAATTGTCGATTTAGCGCGATCGCATCAAGTTAGCGATCGCAACCAGCACTTATTACAGATTACCACTGGCTCACTTCGCCAAGTTCCAGTTAATCAGTGGATCATGGGTAAGCGCTATGGCTCTTATACTCGCAACCCATTAACTCAATGGATAAAAAGCCGTAAGGATGATTGTACAGCTTTATTTCTCAATGATCTTGGTATGCCAATTTCAGAAGCAGAAATAAACGAGTATTGGCAAATATTAACTGACGGTTTATTAACACCTGAAGGACAACAACCGGTTGTAGAGCAAGCTCAACAGACATGGTGCGTAGAAATGTTAATGAAGGGCATGAATTTAGAAGATATGAGTATCATTACAGGCTGGGGCTTAGCCAAGCTACAAACGTATGCTCGTAGAGCCAGACAAAAATCAGCATTAGAGCAGGCTATTCGCCTTGATCAAAAATCGTGAACTATTAAGCTGTATAAGCTGTTGCGTATTTAATTTCTATACGAAATGCGGGCAAGATGCCCGCACTACAGTAATTTAAGTCCGATTTAACCCAATCGGTAGGGTCTATGTACCCTTGTTACTTTACTCATAACTTTGCAAAAATGCAATTTAATGCTTCTACTTAGGGCGTGCAAATTTATGTTTCCACCAAGACTAGAAAGTATAATCGAAGCTAAAACCATTATTTTTAGGCTGTTTTAATTTTCTGACTTAAGGACCGAGTTTGAGCTATTGAAATAATTTTTATATGTTTCGTGCAAATGAATTGTTCCATTCTTATACTTTGTGCAAATTAATCCTTCCACCTCCGTTAAACAAGTTTTATAGCATTACCTAAACATAGTAATTTCTGGTTTAGTTGTGCAAATTAATCCTTCCACCTCGTGCAAATTAATGGGTGAAGTAACAACCCTTGAACACTGTCAGATGTTGAGCTTCGTTTCCAACTAATCCGATTTAACCCAATCGGTAGGGAAAATCCAGTGAATATAGTGGCGAATACCTCTGTCGTTTCCAACTAATCCGATTTAACCCAATCGGTAGGGACAAGGGAACAAATCTAATTGGCGCCGACTTCAATGGTTTCCAACTAATCCGATTTAACCCAATCGGTAGGGAATGGGACTATTAATAACCCCTCTGGCCTAGCATACCGTTTCCAACTAATCCGATTTAACCCAATCGGTAGGGACTTCGCCCGAAAACTGCGAAGTCCAGCGGTGAAATTGTTTCCAACTAATCCGATTTAACCCAATCGGTAGGGCATTATTAACCCCGAAGACTGGCAAAAGTTTCAAAAGGGTTTCCAACTAATCCGATTTAACCCAATCGGTAGGGAGTATTTGCAGCGAAGAAGGAAACTATCTTACTCGTTTCCAACTAATCCGATTTAACCCAATCGGTAGGGCACCAAGCGAATGGTCATACGAGGGGTTTGTTAAATGTTTCCAACTAATCCGATTTAACCCAATCGGTAGGGCGGAGAATTTCTCATGAAACTTCGAATTTTTTGGGTGTTTCCAACTAATCCGATTTAACCCAATCGGTAGGGCTTTGTTGTGTCGGGCATATTCCATAAAAATCGCGGGTACAGTTTCCAACTAATCCGATTTAACCCAATCGGTAGGGCCCGTTAGCGTTGTTGGTTAAGAAGAAGTGTTCTCGTTTCCAACTAATCCGATTTAACCCAATCGGTAGGGTAAATATTTTCGTCATTCTTCCAGTGTCAATCTAAATGTTTCCAACTAATCCGATTTAACCCAATCGGTAGGGGTCATTTTCCATACACAGAAAGGATTTTGCATGTTTCCAACTAATCCGATTTAACCCAATCGGTAGGGATAAATCCAACTTCTTCTTGTTGGATAGTAGCATCAGGTTTCCAACTAATCCGATTTAACCCAATCGGTAGGGCTAAAAGAAATCCTCAGAACTCCAGAAGCGTAAAAATTTGTTTCCAACTAATCCGATTTAACCCAATCGGTAGGGTGTTCTGGATTGCTTTGGGCACTTGAAATTTGATTTGGTTTCCAACTAATCCGATTTAACCCAATCGGTAGGGATGAAAAAGTTTCTGCCTGCCTTAAACAGGCCAGGTTTCCAACTAATCCGATTTAACCCAATCGGTAGGGGCAACATTCTTTCAATGAGCGGTCAGCCGCCTCTGTTTCCAACTAATCCGATTTAACCCAATCGGTAGGGTCCACCTACAACCAGTTCCGCGGCACTAATCGTTTCCAACTAATCCGATTTAACCCAATCGGTAGGGCAATATCTGCACTTTTATCTTTCGAGAGAAATGTGTTTCCAACTAATCCGATTTAACCCAATCGGTAGGGAGGACTTTGTCTTGATTTTAGGAAAGGTCACCATAGGGTTTCCAACTAATCCGATTTAACCCAATCGGTAGGGTCTAAAGCTTTGCCAAAAAGTGAAAGTTTAGGCCCTGTTTCCAACTAATCCGATTTAACCCAATCGGTAGGGTGGACTGGAGCGTGGAGGTGTTTGGACAGAGTGTTTCCAACTAATCCGATTTAACCCAATCGGTAGGGAAGTATTTTTAAAGCTTCCTTCTGATGTCACATCGTTTCCAACTAATCCGATTTAACCCAATCGGTAGGGAGTTCGTCTAGCAGCCCTTACACAGTAAGAGTTTCAGACGACAAATCGACACCCTCCTGAAAAACATTATATACGGTAGGAAAAATCGAGCAAAACACTAGCCTCAAAACCTTGCCCCGTAAGCAATCGACACACTCCAACGGAAAATATAGGGTTTCAGCGATCTGGCGGAGTGTGTCGATGACCATGATACAAAAGCTCCTAAATAATCGTAAAAGCTAGACAGCATCGAGCTTTGAAGGTGCAGGTGTTTGTGAAAAACGATTCAACCACAACTTCGTAGATTTTTTACTACTAAAAATAGTATACACAACAACAACTCTCACAGTAAATAGTAATAATTATTACTTAATCAAAATACCATTTTTTTAACCAACAATCTAGAATAGATTTAGATATAAAGAGCTATCTTGTCTCCGTATGATGCTTTTTTAAGTAGTAAATTAAACTTAATATTAAGTAATATCTTTGATGGTTGCATGATTAACCAAAGTGTATTATATTTTAATTGTTCGATATTTCATAATTACCGAACAATTAAAACAAAGGATTTCTCATTCCTAATGAGACTTATCCTTCTTGAGAAAGATAGGCAATGCTGCTTTTAGCGTTCAAACTAGACTAGAACAAGGAAGACACAACAATGAGTCCTATTACCCAGACTAAGCCTTTGGATGTACCAAGCGCGATCGCCCAACGTCGTTCGATCAAATCCTTCAAATCAGATCCCATTGCCCCAGAATTGCTCAAGCAACTCATTGAGTTAACTGTAGCAGCACCGAGTAGCTATAATTTACAGCAATGGCGGATTGTTGTTGTACAAGACGAAGAGCAAAAAAAAGCTTTAGCAGCAGCAGCTTGGAACCAAAAGCAAATTATTGAAGCACCTGTTACGTTTGTCTTTGCAGCTGATGCTGATGCTTGGAAAGAAGAAGACTTGGAGCCAATTCTCAACGAAGGAATAAAAACAGGTGCTTGGACACAAGACGTTGTGAACTACTTTAAAAAAGCTATTCCTCAAACTCAACAGAGCCTTGGAGAAAAAACACGCGAGTATGCTGTTAAAGATGCCATAATTGCAGCAACACATCTGTCATTAGCCGCAGAAAGTCTTGGCTTATCTACCTGTTTTATGAATGGCTGGATTGAGGACAAAGTTAAGGAAGTTATTGGCGCTGCAGACAAACCAAGTTTGGCGATCGCACTTCTCCTACCAGTTGGGTATGCAGCAGAACCACGCCGTAATCCTGGTCGTCTACCATTAGCTTACAACGTTTTTGTAGATAAATTAGGCAATCCATATCAAGGTTGATATAGGGAATAGGGTTAGGGGTTGGGTATTCTGCTAACCGCTACCCCACCCTTTATGGGGTTTTACTTGGGAAGTTAGAGAAATACTAATTTTGAGACGCTACTAGGGGGACATTTTGTACAACAATATCAAAATGACTACTCAAGTAAGTATCTGCTGAGATCCATGAAATATTTGCGCCGTGTTGTGCTGGCTCTATCTCTGTGTTTGCTGTCATTGACAACAGCAGCAAATCCTTGTTTTGCTGCGACAAAAATTATCTTTCGTTATGGTTTATTTGAACAATCGCTGCCTGTCTCCGATTTACGTAAATACGCAGATACAGAACAAGCTTCCTCTGATTTGAAATTTTTTCTCAGATTTTTAACTCCTGAACAACAAAAGGAGTTTCATCAAGCACTACAGGTAAAAATGGCTCTTGATCTGAGAGCTTTAAATAAGGTATTAAATACAGAACTTGCTAAACAAGTTTTAGCTGGTGTTTCTCAAGGGATCTCTCGTCGGGATCAAGCTGGAGTGGAAGCATTAAATGCTGCTGTTCTTCTCGGAGCTAGTTCTAAGGATGGTTTAGGAATCATCAGCTTTTTTCAGGCTTATCCTAGCGATAGACTAGTTGTTAACGTTCCAGCAGCGTTTGAAGTAGCAAGTAAGTTAAATCTATCTCCCACACAGATCCCACCTAAAGATAATTTAAGTGCTTCCCCTTTATGGCAACTTCAAGTCGAATATCAAAAATTTGCGACTGAAGGTAAAAAATTCTCTGCTTGCTTATTTGGTGATTCTGTGACTGCTGAACTTGGCAATACCCTTGGTGATGATACTTTTAATTTTGCCTTAAACGGTTTAAGTAGTATTTCACTTGTTGAACAGCTTAAACTTCTGGCTCCTGCGAAAATAAAATGTGAAAAATCAGTAATTGCTATTGGTGGAAACGATGCTTGGTATAGATTGAGCGATCAATTATTTTCAAGCAAACTCCAAGAATCAATTTCGTTAGTCCGAAACCTTGGCAGTAAGCAGATATTTTTGATTCCCGCTTTTTACTCAACACCTGCAGCTAGTCAAGATCCGACCATCTCCGCAACAAATTCTCAAATAAAACAGATTAATTTTGTGATAAGTCAAGTTGCAACTAAAGAAAATATACCATTGGAACTGCAACCAGTTGACTCATTAAATCAGAATGATGCTTTAAAAGCTAATCTCAGTTCAGAAGATGGTGCCCATTTAAATAATGAAGGGATAAATATTTATCGGGAAGCATTGTTAAATATTCTTAAGAAATAGGGCATGGGGCATGGGGCATGGGGCATGGGGCATGGGGCATGGGGAGGAAAAAAGAAAGATCTTCTGTATCAGGAATATGTAGTGTGAGCGTCTCGCTCACGTAATATATGAGTAAGTTCGCACAAGATCAAGATCAAGATCAAGTTGGCAAAACACGTGTTTCATTAATCGTTTTAGGTGCTGCTGCCTTCATAGTAATTGCTGATGCACGGGTTATAGATCCAATGCTTCATATCATTGCTGATGAGTTTAAACAGAGTATCGGCAGTGCGGCGGTGATTGTCTCAGCATATACAATTCCGTACGGTCTGTTTCAATTAGTCTATGGTTTGTTAGGCGATCGCATTGGTAAACTCAAGGTTATGACCACCGCGATGGGAGCATTTGCCGTTGGAACAGCAGCTTGTGCATTTGTACCTAATATCGAGCTACTTACCTTATTACGTTTCCTTACAGGGATGGCTGCTGCCGCTGTGATCCCACTTTCACTGGCTTATATTGGTGACAACTTCCCTTACGAAAAACGCCAAGCCGCTATTGGAAAGTATTTGAGTGCGCTTGTATTGGGTCAGATCCTTGGCGGCAGCTTAGGTGGTATATTCGGGGAATATGTAAGCTGGCATGATATTTTTATAGTCCTTGGGATATTGTCCCTTGCCATTACTGTCGCTATGTGGCGTGCAGCTAAAGGTGTTCCAGATAGGCGTATTTCTCAAGGTTCACTAGGTCTTTCCTCTTTTGTGCCTTACTACCAACTTCTCACTCAAAGGGTCGCCCGTATAGTCATTATAGCGGTGTTTATTGAAGGTTTTTTTGTTTTCGGAGGGTTTGCTTACACTGGGGCATTTTTGCGCGATCGCTATCAATTAGCCTACGTTGCGATCGGGTTTATGTTAAGTAGCTTTGGCATTGGCGGACTCATTTACAGTCGTTTTGTGCAGTGGCTAGTTAATAGGCTTGGAGAAAATGGTCTAGTTCTAGTTGGGGGCTGGTTAATGTGTTCCAGTTACTTGTTTATAGCTTTTTTTCATAACTGGATAATGTTTATCCCCTCAACCATTCTAATGGGATTAGGCTTTTATATGATGCACAGCACACTCCAAACGCAAGCAACTGAGTTAGCACCTGAAGCACGCGGAACAGCAGTAGCGTTATTTGCTTTCAATTTGTTTCTTGGACAAGGACTTGGTGCAGCAACTTTTGGTAAAGTTGTAGATACATTAGGCTACATTCCATGCTTTGTTGTAGCTGGTGTGGCGATGGCGTTACTTTCTATCTGGTTTGTTTATCAGAAGAAACGCATGAGAGCAGCATAACATAAAAGCTGCATAAGTTTAGCTATTTCGCCGTAAGCCTCCCACTGAATTCTGTACTCAGAATCAGTGGTGAGATATAAGGCGCGGTGGTGAGGAATTGACCGTCAACCGATAGTAACCGCAGGTGACTAAGGGCAGAGGGTCGTGTACGCACGCACCATTTTATGCACGGGCACAGAGACCACTTCTCCTTTTGATGGGTTGAACTTTGTTGACATTGACAACTTTGTTGGCGACACCGGGATAATTAGCAATTTTGACTCCAGTCCCTAAATTCTGCATTCCAATTACCCGATAAACCTTTTTCTCAAACATCACGTAATCATTTGGGTTATAGCGGTAGCGCTGCTTTTTAATTCGACGTTGACCCTTTGAGACTTTCTGACCACGATACACTCTTAAGTTTTCGCCATTCAGTTTTTTATTGCGAGTACGTCTACCAGAGTTAAGGATAGACCCTGAGACCTTCTCGCCAGTCCGCAGATCAATATATTTGGCATCGTAAAACTGTTCCATTGAGCGTTTATGACGGCGAATTTGTTCTAACATCAGAGGCTCTACACGCTTCTGGGTAGTTCCGCCAGCAATAACAAAAGCATCGTTGTGGTGAGACTTTTCTAGACCTAACTCTTGTCGATTAAAACTTGTTTCGTACCCAAAAGCTTGTTCAGCAACTAGTATTTCCAATACTTGTTTGTAGATGGTAGACATGAAAGTTTCAGCTTTAAATGGCTTAATTTCTGGCTTCCATCCATGCAGGAATTTACCTTTTTTGTGATTGGGGGATGAATGGCATTTATCGCACAAGGTAATTAAATTACTTGGTTTATTGCTTCTGTCTGGTGGGTTCTTCCAGTAACCGAGGTGGTGAACCTGAAGAATCCTATCAGCACTTTTATTCTTACAGTCTGGGTTTTGGCATTTGTAGCCGTCTCTGTGACGAATATAATCCGTTAAGCTCTTGTACCCTAACTGCTCACCTTGTTGATATTCTTCACTTTGAATGTCAGGATTCTTGATTTTCTGAATGTCAAATTTTGCTGTTTCTACGATGATTTTGATAATTGGCATTCTCGCTTTAATGCGTTCCACCAGCTTAATGTGTGAGTTAAGCTTGTGTTGAATTGATGGAGCTAGCCATCCTTCAGAACGCTTCCGGTGATCAAACCTTTTTATCCGATGGCGTAGGCGATTACGACGTGTTCTACGGTATTTACTGCGATCTGTGATACGTTCTGACACATCTTCAAGAAGCTCCAACTCACCACCAATTAATTCTTCTTTTTCGGTTACTGCGCTGAAACCAATATGAGAATACCCTGCGTCAATCCCTAGCGTGATTGGTTGCGTATACCCACTGGTTCCGTAGTTAAGTTGAATGGTAAAGGGGTCTCTACCTACTATTTTTGCGCCGCCTGACTGTAAAAGGATTCTAGCCTTTCTAGGTGTCGTGGGCATCAATGGTCTTCCGTGCTGATTAATAACTAATACTTTCATGTTTTTTGGTTTGAACTATTAATTAAGTTCTACCCTCGTGGGTGGTTTCCTTCGTCAATGTTTTCCCCGGTTTCTCGCTGGTCACACTTCTCCGCTCCCGTAGAGATGTTTAATCACCACCCGCATTGTCCGGAACTAGGAAACGGGTTGCTAACCCTACATCCCAGAGTGCCTATACATTCGGCGGTAAACGTAGCAATCCTCGCATAACGGATTACTGAGACTAATGACACCTGCTTCTAATCCCCAATCTCATAGAAGCCCACACTGCCCTTCGGGTCAGTGTGTGGAGTTGTCACTATGGCTTACATCTATATACTGTACGTTTAGATCTTTGTGAACTACCCACAGTGCCGCAAGCGGTCACAGTGGGCTTCTGCCGTTCCGTCAACACCGTTTTTAGACGCGGTGGCTCGAAGAGCGCAGAACTTGCAGAACTTCCTTGGAGGTACTAGCTGTCGCAGTGGCAGTAATTACCACTTTCCCCTTCCGGCATTTTATAGTTGGGAACAGTCCCAGCCCAACTCGCTTAATGTTGATGGATGCATTCACGTCACGGTCAACATTAAGCAATTCTTGAGGGTCAAAGTAACTCCTGATACTGCAATCCGTAAACACGAATTCATCACGGTATGCCAACAGTTGCGAAGTGTAAGCAGGATTTATCTTTACTACTACTGCTCCAGCTTTTGAGGCTATGTAGTCCAGCGTAGTAAAGAATTGACCGAAGCCAGCATCCAACCAAGACTTATTTAATCCTGATTTGGCGCTTTGATTATTTGTCAGAAACTTTCCTTGCGAGTCGCATTTGGCTTTGTTGCGCTTGGTGAAACCGCGTAGATTAAGGTCTTCGGCAAAGAAAAC
>NZ_JAAKGC010000448.1 GCF_017591665.1 Aetokthonos hydrillicola CCALA 1050
TCGAGGGACTGTACGACGACAACGAAGAAACCGCCACGCTTGCCGGCTACCTGCTGCGACAGTTTGATCGGCTGGCCGAGCCTGGCGATGTATTCGAACTGGAACATGGCCAGATCAAAACCGTCTTCAAGGTCGTGGCCCTGGACGGTCGTCGTATTGGCCAGGTTAGCGTCGAACAGCATCGTGAAAAAAACCCCGAAGAGTTGCTGGACATATAGCACGCGATATAGCGCACGGCCAGGTCCGTGCGCCCCTGACAACTAGTACATTGGTTTATAAACTTATTACCTGATTTTCCAAGCCCGCAATCGCGGGCTTTATTTTTTCATTCTTTTCTTCTTATCACAAACGAAATAAATTCAAGCGTGGCGCAGATCTTGCTGGCAAAGGTATATATCTGCAGCTTTACCGAACGCGCTTTTATATTGTTCAGATGCATATCATTATCAGAATTTAATCGTTCGTGTCGGCGGCGGGCTTCTCTACACTGAACCCACTTGCATTATTGCTCCCTTCCGATTTTGACAGACACAGGCCGCACATGACTACCCTTTCCACCCTTATTCGCAGCGTCTCAATTGCTGCCGTCTCGCTCTCCGCCCTTTTGTCTGCGGCGCAGGCCAAGGACCTCACCTTACTGAACGTCTCTTACGATCCCACCCGCGAACTGTATCAGGAAATTGATGGCATTTTCGCCAAGCAATGGCAGGAGAAAACCGGCGATAAGCTGACCATCAAGCAATCTCACGGCGGCTCGGGCTCCCAGGCCCGTTCCGTTGACAACGGCCTGGATGCCGATGTGGTCACCCTGGCGCTGGCAATCGACATTAACAATATCGCGCGCAAAAGCAAGCGTATCAACGCAGACTGGGAGACCAAATTCCCGCACAACAGCACGCCCTTCACCTCTACGATTGTGTTTCTGGTGCGCAAAGGCAACCCAAAGGGCATCCGCGACTGGGGCGACCTGATCAAACCGGACGTGCAAGTGATCACCCCCAATCCCAAGACATCGGGTGGTGCGCGCTGGAACTATCTGGCAGCGTATGCCTGGGCCAAGGCGCAGCCAGGG
>NZ_JAAKGC010000449.1 GCF_017591665.1 Aetokthonos hydrillicola CCALA 1050
TGAGAAAATGTTGAGGAGTATTTGATAGCCAAAAATTTGTTAAGTTTTGAATTCTGTTAATTAGGGTAAACTAGACGCAATCTCTTATCACGTCTAGTCTATTTCTTAATCAGAAAAATTTATTGATTGCTATAACGAGATACTTGCTTACACAAAGTTTAGAAATTGCTAAACTTTCACCGAAGAAGAAGAGTAAGCGTATTTTGTTACACCATCAGAAACAACGCCTGCTACTGCACCAGCGACACCCCCCTCAGCTACACCACTGATTTGAGTAGTAATCTGTCCTGTTTGCGGATCGACATAATAGCTTGCGCTATAGCCACTGTACTTAGCAGTATCATAACTACTAGACCAAGTACCGTAAGGTGAGGTGACAGTAATTGTGGTTCCTGTTCCTCCTAGTACTTGGCTATTACTAACAAGCTCACTTTCACAAAAACCAAGGTCAACAATTCTCAATTTTCTCATAATTCCTTTGTTGAAATAGGTATATCGCTAAAAACTTTAGCTAAGTTTTTAGCGATTTTTATCGAAAAGAGACTTATTTATAAAGCATAATAAATACCATCAAAAAGCAATGATAAAACCAGCTTTATAAATACGCTCTAAGAGGATGTTTGAAAAGTCTTTTAGAGTGTGTTTAAATACCCTAGTCACCGAGAAGGTGCTACGAAAGAATTAGTGACTCATAGCCCTCGTGAATATGGCTATGGGTTTAGCTGCTGGACAGCCAATTGGTTAAGTAAACATTTAGCACTTGAATTTGGCATTGAAATCAGCGATCGCCATATTAACCGTCTCTTAAAACAAATGGGGCTCTCGACCAAGCCAAAAAACTCCTCCAAACAGCAAGTTAACCCCAAAGATTCTGGAATTAAGATCCGCGACTTGCAATCTAGCTGTAACCCTAGTTTCCAATGGTCATTTAGTGTAACCGGGAGGTGAGAAAATGTTGAGGAGTATTTGATAGCCAAAAATTTGTTAAGTTTTGAATTCTGTTAATTAGGGTAAACTAGACGCAATCTCTTATCACGTCTAGTCTATTTCTTAATCAGAAAAATTTATTGAT
>NZ_JAAKGC010000450.1 GCF_017591665.1 Aetokthonos hydrillicola CCALA 1050
TGAATGCTCATAGGGAGGTTTGGCGAATCAATAATTTTATAAACAAGTCGTTAGAGATAGGATACAGGAAACAAGAGGCTAGGTATTAATAATTCGGTGTTGGGGCTTGTACCCTAACTGACGATTGTATACTACCCAGCCCGAAACGGGAGCGGTTGTGGGGTGTAGAGTGTGGGGAGTGGGGAGCAGGGGGATTATATGGAAAAACCGATACTCCAGATACTCCATGTCCCCTCCAAGATTTGGAGGTCTTTAATTGGAGGGGGTTGATGCAAGAACTCCAATTGTCTTCCCCTGCTCCCTGCCCTCTGCTCCCTGCTCTCTCTTTTTGACCCAAGATGTGAGGAACTATTTTAAGTCCACTAGGTCTATTAAGTTTGTATTTCTGATCACGGCTCCTCAACACAGAATTTTTACTCATAAGTAATACACCTAAGAGCCGCACCAAAATCTAAAATTAAAAATTGATGATATAAATGTATTTGCAATTTCTGTAAAACCTTATGTCGGCAAAGTTCAAGTTGTGCTTAATTGTGATTTTCAGCATCTTTGCCACTGCTGCCACTGGAGTGTATATTTTGCTGCGCCAGCCTTCTACAGCTGTTTCTGGGATGAGCAATGGAGAAGTATACCAGTTAGCTTCAGCGACGCAAGGAAAAGAGACACAAGAAAATCCAGAGCGACTTAATTATAAACCTATACCTCTAGAAAGTATTAACTCTGCTCTACAAGGGAGCGATCCGGCTGACCTCGCCCTTAATGCTTTTAACAGCGTAGAATCCAACAGAATCCCTCTTAAGGTAGAGGTCGCTTATCCACAAACAAACCAAGCTATGGTGACTATTACACAACCAAAGCAAGGTAATAATTCCATTAGTGCAATCAAATATCGAGTTGAGTTAACAACTTTTGGGCGATCGCTCCTAGTTACCTCGCCCCGTATGTGGCAAATTGTTTGGGCTGGTTCCCAGGTACAGTGCTTACCTGGGAATAAGTTAAAAAATGCTAGTTGTTAGGGATTGGGGATTGGGGATTGGGGATTGGGGATTGGGGATTGGGGATTGGGGATTA
>NZ_JAAKGC010000139.1 GCF_017591665.1 Aetokthonos hydrillicola CCALA 1050
GGATGTATTTATCTGAACGGGTGATGAATCAGGACTAGCATTGGTAGGAGAATAAACCCTAAATAAATTTCAGTAGATATTAGCGAACAGCTTCTTACCCCCCCTGTAGGTCTTCCAATTTCGCCAGCACAATCTCCTTATTGTTGAGAGTATAGGTGTGATTAGGGGCAAGTAGGAGGACACGGTCGTAGCTAGCGATCGCTTCCCTATAAGAATTTTGTAGTCCTTTGTACGGTTCGAGGGATAGCTGTCTATATCGAACGGTATGCTGAATATTTTTATGTCCCACATTCCGCACTTCAGTTTGTCACATAAATATTAGTGTAAAAAATAACATTGTATTTGTAAATAAAAACACGTAATTTTTTAGTAAAAAATATAAACAGTATTAAAAAATGCCAACAATTTGAAATTGGTAAGGTCTTGACAATAAAATCAGGAGAAAAGATGAGAGAATGGTAACCGTTCACAGGGTTTGAATGGGGATAAGAATAAGGGATTCCAATAATTGGAGGAATGGCGACCATTAATCAACGAGACCTAAGCGTTGTTCAAGTCAGGTGAATCAACGGATGTGAGCCGGTAAAATTAAACAGCGTTTATGACTTGGTCTTGATTGGTAATTCCCAAAGTCCTTCCAGACCCAGTTTTTGCGATTTATGTAAAACAACTCTTACTGTTTGTGGAGTCCAGTTAAAGTGAGCGGCTATCTTCAAGGGCGTACCAGCCATGTGCGTTTAATCTGATTACCTCTGCTCGGTCTTTAACTTTCTGTGGTACATCCGGAGTTCTCAGGTTTAACAGGGTTTGGTCTTGCTCACGCGTGAGGAATACCCTTAAGCGAGCGCCCATAACATTCGTTACCTCGGTAAGTACATTTTCCGTATTTACTTATCTTAACATAGTTTTGTTTTTTCCCGCCTACCTACTTAACTATGGGGTAATTAATGAAGTGTGTTTGACGTAGGACTAGTAATGGTTGATTTTGGGGGCAAATTCATAAGTTTCCTTTACGACTCATTAAAAACGATCAACTTTTTTGAATTCTTGAAAAACTGTATCACAGGCTACTATTTTTTGATGATCGCCAAATTTTTCGCTCTACTGAATGTAAATTAGAACCCACTTTACTTGCCAATAGCAGTAAATCCAGCCCAATGATAAGGAGACTGAAATAGTTTTTCATCAATATTTTTGCGTCGAGGGTTCTTTGCTAGAATCTCACGCATCTGACGCATCGAACGCTCAGCTTCAGGATGATTGCTACTATCTAATTGCAAGTGATTTGCCCACTCTTCTAAATCTTTCCAAGTAATATTCCGTAGCCAATGTTGGGCTTGGTTAAGTGCCACTGCAACCGAAACATCTTCACCCCCATCAAAAGCAGCTTTGAGATTTTGCAAGAATTTAATCATCAAATATGCTGTAGACATATCGTCTACTGTCCACAGACTACTTACCACACTGGAACTACCTGCATAGAGAAAACCACTGGGTAAGCCGATATATTCATCGCTGTTATTATTAAAGTCTATCAAGCCTGTTTCACAAGCAGAAAGAACTACAAGACGGCATTTTTTGAAGTCAAAGCCTCGCTCAAAAAGATTACCCAATGTGAGGCATTTGCTTAAATCTATGATGCCTTTAGAAGTTTCAAAATATTGTTTGGGGTCAGCATTCATAGGAATAGAAGAAACTTTAGCATCTGCTAGTAGCAGAAAAGAATCTAGAGGTGAGTCCGTCTTGAAGTGACCGTGACAGGAGAAATGAAGGTAATCCACCTCTTGTAGGTGTGGCACAGCTTGATCTATGGCTGCTTTGGTGGCGTGGCTGTTGGATAATACTTGGTGGGAGGGAAAGAGAGACAAAATGCTATTTACTTCCTGGTCGGTGAATTGAAGGTCTCCTGTAGGGTTTTGAATGGCAAACAGGGATTGAAAATCAGGACGTTGACGCTGTTGCACTTGTTGCAGGAGTTGACAACTAGGTGCATAAGCTACACCCAAAGGGAATTTGTCAACTAGGTATGATTCCCCTACAGGTAAAGCATGAAGAGGTAACAGATGCAAGAAGCGATGGGGAATGAGGATTAATCTGTCGCAGTGGGCCGGTATTTGCTCTAAGATTGACTCTATGTGCAGGATTTTTGATAACTGCTTCAGCCGTTTTTCTAGCTGATTCTGCCATTGGTTTTTTCTTGTATAGTAGTCTTGCAGATATTCATTTTCCCAATTACTCAGGCATTCTAAGTCTTCTGGTTGAGATTCCCAGACTGTTAATTCTTGTCCGTTAGGTTTGACAACAAAAGCGAGAATTTTCTGGTTTGTAATATACCATTCTATAATCGCTGTGTGTTGAGCCAAAGTTGGCTGGAATTTGTCAAATCTGAAGCCAGAACCAACTGGTAAGTAGCGGTCTTGCAATTCTTGGCGTTGTTGTCGTAGTTGTTGGAGATTTTGGGCTAATAATTTTGGATTTTCCGCTGTGTTATTCTGGATTTCATACTGACCACTGGCTATTTTGTCTCGGAGTTGTTCTAGTTGGTCGGCAACTTCTGAAGGGAAGATGGTTTTGAGGTCACGGTCGAGGATAAGTTCAACTAAATTGCGAGTTTTGCTGCGTTCAATATATTCAATAGCTCTTACATAGTATAGTGGCTCATTTTTAGCTAAATCCAGACAAACTTCCACTATGCTTTGGTATAGCTGGTTCCATTCTTCAGCAAGCTTTTTCTTATCATCATCTATTGCCGAGCCATATAGTATCTCTTGACGAAATGATTCTATGATATCAATAGCAGCAGCAAAGGCAGTATAGGCTTCGCTGAATTGTTGGTTTTCTTTATATGCCTTACCTAGATTGTCTTGAACCTCTGCGTATTTTTGAGGAAAAGCTTCACGGGTAAATACTTCCTTTGAAGCAGATAAGTAACAGTCGATTGCTGCTTTCAAATCTTCTGTTCTCTCCTTATTAATTCGGTATTGGGATAAGTAGACAGCGCCAATATTTACTTGTGTCATTGCCCAGTATTCAGGAAAATTTTCACGAGTGTGTACAGTTAAAGCAGATAAGTAATAGTCGATTGTTTTTTGAAAATTTCCTATATTCCTCAAGGTAGTAAGCCTACGGGAGAAGATTCCTAAATTGTTTTGCACCATTGCCCACTTTTCGGGAAAAGCGTCAAAAGTATAAACTTTTAGAGCTTCTTGGGAATAAGAGATCGCCTGTTCTAAATTCTCAGCCAGATCCCCTGTGATTCTTTGACCGTAAGCTTTACCAAGGTTTATTTGCACCATTGCCCACTCTTTGGGAAAAGCATCAAAAGTATAAATTTTTAGAGCTTCTTGGTAGCAAGTGATTGCCTGTTCTAAATTCTCAACTCGCTCTCCTCTGATTCTTTCAATGTAAGTCAAACCCAGATGGTTTTTAGTTGTTGCCCACTCTTTGGGAAAAGCATCAAAAGTATAAATTTTCAGAGCGTCATAGCAGCAAGTGATTGCCTGTTCTAAATTCTCAGCCCGCTCTCCTCTGATTCTTTCACGGTAAGCATTACTAAGACTATATTTCGTCATTGCCCACTTTTCGGGAAAAGCATCAAAAGTATAAATTTTCAGAGCGTCATAGCAGCAGGTGATTGCCTGTTCTAAATTCTCAGCCCGCTCTCCTCTGATTCTTTCACGGTAAGCGTGACTAAAATTATTTTTCGTGTTTGCCCATTGTTCAGGAAAAGTGTCAAAAGTATAAACTTTTAGCGCATCATGGTAGCAAATGATTTCTTGCTCTAAATTCTCAGACCGATCTCCTGTGATTCTTACACCGTAAGCATCACCAAGATAATATTTCGTTATTGCCCATTGTTCGGGAAAGCTTTCACGAGTGTATACCTTTAAAGCAGATAAGTAACAACAGATTGCTTGTTCTAAATTTCCTACTTTATGATAAGCCACACCAAGATAATTTTGCGTCGTTGCCCATTGTTCGGGAAAATCTTCAAAAGTATAAGTTTTTAGAGCTTCTTGATAGCAAGATATCACCTGTTCTTTGTCTGTATTCCTTGCCAGTAATTGATAAATTTGCTGAAGATTGTCTTTCCTGTTTGGGTTTGCTAGTATATACTTCATGCGCAAGTTTAAATGATCTTGAAACATTAATGTATCTCTCCAATCAATGAACGTAAAATTGATTGAGACAAAAGCCAGACTGTAGAACGCCTAACTTTTGGCTTTTTGCGGTTTATTTCTGTTGTGCGATCGCTGCAATTAAAGCCTTTAACCCAACATCAGTTGGTTCGTCCAGAAAGTAACTCATGTGGTCACAAGGGACTTCCTGAATGTAGGGAGGATGCGAGCGCGCTGTGGGAATACTGGTGATACTATCCACTTTGACCGCTATATCATTGGGTGTGCCAAAAAAGGGCAATTCTACAACTTTCTTAAATAAACGTTGTTGTAGCCGTTCTATGATGGATTTTTCTGGTGCTTGCTCCTCCAGTGCTGCGGGAATAATAGAGGTATTACCAGCAATAATTGAGTAGGGAATCCCAGGGTCGCCACTCTCGGCTAGCGATTTGATAAAATCAGAACTTGGGTTCATTTGGGCTAAGGCTACCCGAATATTTTGTTCTAATGCACCCATCAACATAGCTACCACATTTGCAGGCCAAGCGACTACAGAAAGACGATTGAGTGCAATACCTAGAGTCAATTTTACCCAATCTTCCACCACAGCCCAAGGAGAACCTGCATTTGGCGTACCCAACATAATTAGATGTTGGACAACTTGATTACCTCCTTCTCGCTCAATAAACCAGCGAGATACCAAACCACCCATTGAATGAGCGATAATGTGTAGTTGTTTACTGTGATTTTCTAATAAACCCACATCTTTTAGTCGTTGTTTTAAATGTTGGGCATTCTGTTCAATATTAGTATTCAGATTTTCGTAATCAAAGGTGAGAACTAGATCATAAAGTTCGCTGATGGAAGACTTTTGCCCATCTGGTTGCAATACGGGTTGTTTGATTGTAGACACTAAACTTTCAGTATCGCCGATAATTCCGTGGATGTAGAGGGCAATTCGTTTTGCTTGCCTTACCTGCTGCTTGACATAATTCTCATCTCGGTTATAACTTACTTTCTTATCCTCTCCCACTTCAGCCACTGCTAAAATCGGGTAGTTGAATTCTCGTCCCAAACCCTGGTTAATGACTTTTTGAAAGAAGATGCGAATGGAACCTTCCAAACTACGTTCTCCCTTGCTCACAGGGGCTGGTAATCTTTCCAAATCAATTTCTATTTTGCCATTTGTAGTTGGTTTTCCAGAACCTAAGGGTAAGAAAAATTCACCATCATAACCCACAGGCAGCAGGTATTCATTGTTTGCTAATTGTCCATCAACTAATAATTTTAAAGGTGCATCTGCGGTGACAACTTCATAGTTTGTAACGTCGCTTAGTTCCAATACACTTAATCCTGGGTCTGTACCGCGACTGGTAGTAAATTGGAAAGGTTGAGTCACTCTTGGATCTTCCCGCAGGATAGGGGGGACAATTTTATTTCCCAAATCTCGGCTCACTTGCGGTGTGGTGTTTAGGCGAACATTTGCAATTAAGCTGGGATGAGGTTGTAATGTAACTCCCTGTGCTAGTTGTTGTTCCTGTTCCTTAGAAATAGGGGTAGAATTTAAGGGGCGAACCGTAGTGATTGTGATTTCCTCAGCGTACCAATCGTCATATTGCGCTGTACTTTTGGCTTCAATTTCACGATTTTGGGTTCGATTCATCAGACGCCCGAGGCTGCTTTGATTTTGAGAATCTACATCCCGTGATATGGGTGGACGAGGTGCGTCTAGTTTGCCTTGAGTTAGTAATCTTGCGTCAAACTCGTCATTACTAACAATCAATTTAATAATATCTTTGTATTCGGTAATTCCTTGTTCCCAGAAAGCGTCTGGTACTGAGAGTACCAAGTCTCTACCATCTAAAGCAAAAGCTTCTTCTCCTGGAGCAAGCCTGACGCTACCAGAATCAAAAAAAGGAGCGCTGATTGCAAAACTGTCTGAAAGGTTAACTAAAGAACAAAAAAGTGTTTTTTTCGTTGTATTGGTGAGTTTAAGCTGAAATTCTGGCTTCTGCCATTCACCATCTTTATACTTATACTGTAAACGCATCTGCTTTGATTGAGATAAGTCCTCATATTTAAAGATGAACTCCATCTTCACGTCACCTGCTTTAATCTGATTTGCCGCAGTATTTGCAAGTTTAGCAATTGTTGTCCACCGGGCAATATGTTCTAAGCGTTTAATTGCCTTGTCTGCGTTGTCTGGGGTGTAACCATCAATTTGAGCTACTAGGGGTCGGTCATCTGTCGGTTTGGTTACTAAATACTGGTTATTGCGACACAACAGGCGAAAATCTGCTTTGCCAAGTTCTTGTTCCTCGCGGATATAGGCTGAGGGTTGCTTACCATTAAGTCCGGCTGTTTTGAGCTTTTCAAGCGCCAGATTTACACCTGCTTCATCTCCCTCAAAGTACACCCCTAAAGGCGGTAGTGGTAAACTGGTGACAATTGCTTTATAAGTGTCGTCAGGAGACAGATTTTCTACCCCTTCGATCTCTATTTTGCTCTTAGTTGGCAATACATCCGTCACTTTTGCTGCACCCACAGATTTTGAGGGATCGTGCAAATCGTCGTTATTAGCATTAAATTTAAATAGTGCTAACAAAGTAGTTTCGCCATTTTTGGGTGGTTGTACTCCGTGGACAGCACCACCTTCAATCACCCAGCCAGAGGTTTTGTCATGCTTGACATTGAAGTATGGTTCAACCTCTGCGATCACACCATCGAGGAAAAATTTGTTACCATCCTCGATGTGATTTACTTCCAATTGCGGAGACTGATCTGGTATTTCAGTGCGGACTATTGCATTGGTGCGTGCAAATAAATCCCGATAAGTCAGCTTTCCATTGGCTTTGGCAAGTGTATCCATCAAAAAATAAGAGAAATAACCCCGAGACTTGCTAGTGTATTCTTTTGCTTTTTCATAGTCTCGACATGCTGCTAAAAGCACATGACGACCTTTAGGTATTTTCCAACCAGTGGGGTGTTTCTCTGGGTCACGGTCACGGATACCTAATAATTTTTCTAAATCTTCCAGCTTAAAAATAAAGCTATCCAATGGACGCGATCGCTTGTCTGTATCTAACCGACGTTCCTTAGTTTCTTTTGTGGGGTCTTTGGTGCCGGACCCAGAGTGGCAACAATCGAGAATAATGGTAACATGTGGCTCTTTTTCTTCCACTTCCGCAATTAGTTTTGCCAACTCCTTATCAGCCAAATCCCAACCGTTCTCGGTACGGCTGTCGTAGCATACTAAAGTTTCATCCAGATGATCTGGTTCTATGTACCAAAATTCCTTTGGTGCTAATTCCTGGGAACCATGACCACTGTAGTAAAACAAAACTACATCATCTTTTCCAGCTTGACGAAGATGCTTGCGGAAGCCATTAATAACTGCCTCACGGGTTGCTTGCTCATCTTTAAGTGTTTGTAAGTGCAGTTGGTATTTTTCTTTGTCAAATCGTTCGTTAAGATACTCTTCGATTGCTGTAATATCGTTTACACAACCTTGGAGGCGATCATTGGGATTGGGATAATTATCGATACCCACAAGCAAAGCGTATAAATTGCGAATCCCAACTTCTGGAGAATTACTAACCATGATGTCACTCCTTCTAATTAAATACCTCTTTGTGAGCGGATTATGAAAACACGGTATCACGGCATCCCAGTCAGCTAAAATCTCGTTCACCAGAGCCTTGAACTTGGTATTCTCACTGTTCTAGGACTTACGCATTGACAGAAATCATTAGATATGGGGTAAGGAATTAATAACGCCTCAACGGGGAATTTCTCCACATAATTGGGTGTTCCCGTCCATTGTAAGGGCGAATGCCATTCGCCCCTACAGCTTTGAAACAACCATTATCCGTTAATACATACAATGTTTGGTTTGTATAGTGCGTAAGTCCTATGTTCGTCAGTTCTACTTGTTTGAACCTGATATATTCATCAAACCGCACCTCATACTGACTTACCGCCTGAGGATTACTGACTTGTGACTGACTTTTAGGATTTGTGTAAAAATAATATGAACAATTTTTTATGTGGAAGCCAGATTTTGCAATCTCTCGGAAATAAAATTTGTACAACTTATTTTTACATGATGCCTTAGTATGACTCGTAAAATTTATCTAGTTGCAATGAAATAAACCATGTCCAGACCCGTCAAAGTTCATTACTGAACTGACTTACCCAAACAAGAGCGTTTTTTGACTTCGCCAACAGTGTTTTCGCTAATTTCCCCCCAATTTATATTTAGCACTCTGATAAATACTACCAGATAGCTTGGGGAGATTTCGGACAAGGAAGCAAAATTTTCTCTAATTACTGCATCTGGATGGAAGGGTGACCCCAAACCCTAAAAGCTTCAGTTGTGGGTTTAAAACCCACTTAAAAAAAGATGTTTTTCGAGACGCAGTGCTTAGAAAAACGGCGTCCTTTTTTCAATAAAAGCTCAGTCTCAAAGTTAAGTTTTCTCAACCCTCTATTGACTACCACCAATTTAAAAGCCCCTCTGGTAATTTCAGTAGACCGAAAAGTTTGGCGATCGCTTCCTCCCCATATTCAAGAAGTGGCTTGTGACCACATGAGCTATTTCAGTACTGATGTTGGATTACAAGCCTTGCTTGCAGCGCTGACGCAACAAAGATAAAAGTCACATCTTTTGGGCATAAGAGACATTATACACAACATCTCTTGTGCTCAGATTCCTTTGAGTGAGTCTGCATAAGTTAAAGTAGTCTCCAACTATTACTATACCGGACATGGTGGTAATAAAAATAGCAGTATAAGTCAAAGCTAAAAAAGTGTTTATGTCTACATCTTTATATGATTTTCACCATAATTTTGCTGTTATTATCGGAATTAATGACTATGTAAATGGGATTCCGCGTTTACGAACCGCTGTTCCTGATGCTGAAAGACTTGCCAAAATTCTCCAAGATAATACCAGAAAAGACGGCAAGTACAATGTGCTAAAATTACTAGACGCATCCGCGACTTTTGATAAACTGAGTGATTTACTAGAAGCCTTCAAACAGAAGACTATCCGTTTACTTGACGGTTCGATACCAGTAGGAAAAGATGATCGGCTTCTATTCTACTTTGCTGGTCATGGTATTATACCGAAAGATGGGTTAGAAGATACAAAAGATTTGGTTGCTTATCTTGCACCACAAGACGCTAATGGAGGTATTTTCTTAGAGACAGATTTTGAGAAAATTAGCAAGGTATTGCTGCCAATGAAAAAATTGCGTGATGCTCTTGCAGAACTTCCTTGCCCAAGGTAATACCATTGTTAGTGCTGGTGATGATCTCACGGTTAAATTATGGAACATCGACGGCATACCCATCGGCAAACCTTTTATTGGACATCAGAGTACTGTCTATTCTGTCACCTTTAGCCAAAATGGGAGGAGAATTCTCAGTGGCAGTGAGGACAAAACATTACGCTTATGGGACCTTGAAGGTAACCTCATTGGTGTACCTTTCCATGGACATGAAGATGTTGTCACATCAGTTGCCTTTAGTCCGGATGCTCAAAAGATTGTCAATGGTAGCAGAGATCGCTCCTTGCGCCTGTGGGACACCCAAGGCAACCCGATAAGTCTACCATTTGAAGGGCATGAGGGTTTTGTTAACTCTGTCGCCTTTAGTCCGGATGGGCAATACATTGTCAGTGGTAGTTCTGACAACACAGTGCGCTTGTGGCGGGGGGAGGGCTGGAAAGCGTGGCTGGATGTCTGCTGTACCCGACTTCTCTACCATCCTGTCTTTAGAAATCCAAAACAGGAAGTGGAAAAGCAGGCTTGCAAAGTTTGTCAAAAATACGTTTGGACACAACAACCTTAGAAATAATCACGTTGGACTGTTTAAAGGTAGCGATTGTACCATAGCACAGTTTCTTTTTGAAAGCGTATGATCGCACAACCTCTTTTAAGGAACAACTCGGTCAGCAATTGCTGATAACAACAAAAGTCGCAAAAAAGTAAGTCTTCAGATTTTTTCCGAAAACAGTGCTTCAATATCTGTAGTTAATGGTAATTCCAAACTGCTCGCTGTAAATTTACTAGCATCTATTGATGTATGCCAAAGTCCAAGTATGAATTTCAACGCAATCTAGCGGTGATTATTGGTATTAATAATTACTCAAATGGCATACCAAGACTAGAGACTGCTGTGTCCGATGCAATAGAAATTGCCCGGATTCTCAAACAAGATCACAACTATGATGTCCGGTTACTAAAAGATGCTAGTCTGGAAGAACTTGTCCAACTCCTTGCTGCCCTCCAGATGCAGACAATACCCCTTGATCAGGAAACAGTGTCGGTTAGCAAGAACCACAGAGTGCTGTTTTACTTTGCTGGACATGGTATCGTTTTAGATGCGTTGGAAAGTGCAGATGGACCAGCTGGATACCTAATACCTTATAATGCTCATGCAGGTAATGTTAGTACCTACCTGCTGATGCAGGAATTACACAACGCTTTGGTTTCACTACCCTGCCGACATCTATTGACTATCCTTGACTGCTGTTTTGCAGGGGCATTCCGGTGGTCGAGTATTAAAAGAGACATTCTACCTTCCCAAACTGTCTACAAAGAGCGCTATGAACGCTTTATCAGTGACCAAGCGTGGCAAGTAATTACTTCTGCGGCTCATGACCAAAAAGCTTTAGATTTTTTGGCTTGTCGTGGAACAGTAGGCCAGCACTCGCCTTTTGCTGCAGCGCTTTTGAGAGCGTTACGTGGCGGTGCAGATACCAATCCACCAGCAAAGAATGGTAAACCAGCTGGCGATGGAGTGATTACAGCAACAGAACTGTATAGTTATCTGCGCGACGAATTGGAAACGACTACAGAAAAATTCTATAAACGCCAAACCCCTGGGTTGTTTCAACTCAGTAAACATGATAAGGGGGAGTATATTTTTCTAGTTCCCGGTCATGAGTTAAACCTACCGCCCGCACCGCCACTCAATCAGGAGAATAATCCATATCGAGGGCTAAAACCATTTGATAAAGCCCATAGCCATCTGTTTTTTGGAAGGCAAGAGGTAGTAAAAGATTTGAGTGCGTTTGTCAAGCAACACCAACTAACGGTGGTTCTGGGGGCTTCTGGTACTGGCAAGTCAAGCTTAGTGAAAGCAGGGCTAATTCCTAATTTAGAAAATGATATGGAGAATCAGTGGCAAGTACTTGAACCGCTTCGTCCTGGTGAGTTTCCAAT
>NZ_JAAKGC010000140.1 GCF_017591665.1 Aetokthonos hydrillicola CCALA 1050
CTCGACCAAGAAGCGTAAGCATACTGGATCGATGAAGCAACTTGGTAAAATGAAGCGTCAAAACTCTATCAATAAGACGAATGGGGATTTAGAAACCCCATCCGTCTTTACGGTGGGGTAGTTCATAGACTCGGATCGCCATCAATACAACATAACTAGAACTACCATAGGTAGAGCGACTGAACAGGATTGGAGAAATTTCGCTTAGGACAAATGGCGTAGTGATGAAGGCGATCGCCAGTGCTATTATCCATTGCTGTTTTACTGCCTGTTCAATTCTAGGCTCTGCAACCAAAAAGTAACCGTAGAGGAGAAAAATCAGGTAGATAAAGCAATTCCAACCTCCTGCCAACCGACTTCCCAAACCCATCGGATGCAACCCTGCTTCCAATGGCACTAGCGGTAACGATAGTAGAAAGATAGCACCAGGTCGTTCCAGAAAACCTGCCAGTTTGATAATCAACTGTTTGCCTGATTCCTGCTTCAGTTTCAAAAACAAAGGCAAACAAAGTAGAGATAACAGAAACAGTACTAATAAATACCAAAGGTGCAATCCCATCCAGGCAAAATTGCCTCCAAACAAATACCATCCTTGAAAGTAAGTAGGTAGGAATTCCAGGAAGGAACCAGAGAAGACTGTTCCCTCGCGCCATAAGCCAATACCATGATTAGGATTGCTGATCCTTTCCAAATAAACTTGCGGAGGGGATAAAATAAATACACCAAAAATAAACGGAATCAACAGCCTCTTTGAGCGTTCTTGTAGGAACTGGTTTGTAGTGCGAACACACAGCGCAAAGTAGATGCTGGCTCCAGAAATCACAAAAAACAGTGGCATCATCCACTGCAGGAGAAAACTGGTAACAACCGTCGCCATTAGGCTAGGTTGGCTACTCTTAATGAAAAACATCCCAGGATCGAAAATTCGTAGACAGTGAAAGATGAAAACGCTCAGAGTTGCAAATACCCGGAGCCAATCGAATTCATAGCGTCTAGTAGCAAGTTCCATGTCAAAATCTAATGGTAAAGCTCTAGCCTGCTGCGGGCTTGTTACGTGGCGGTAACTTAGCGAATTTGGGTAAACTTGGGTTCATATAATCCCATGGTTGAGCACTGGCTGCATAAAAATCCATTCCCGGTTGAAACAAGGTTGGATCGTCAAGGCTACCTGCCATGATACCCATCAGTTCGGGTATCGGTGGCTTGCTGAATAACCGAGAACCGCAATTTGAGCAAAAACCACGACTAACACTGCCTCCACTATCACCAGTAACCTCATAATACTTAACTTCTCCTGTGATAGTAACCGCGTTACGAGGCACAAGTATCGCTGCTGCAAATGCAGTGCCTGTTGCTTGCTGGCAATCACGACAATGGCAATTACCCATCATGATTGGCTCCGCTGAACATTCGTACCGTATACTTCCGCACATACAACCGCCGGTAAAAGGTATTTTCATATATTTTCCTTGTTATCACTCAAACCAATATAGCAACCCGGTTCAAACGAGAAACTTGTAAACCAACGATAAACTAGATGAAACAAGGAGTTAGAAATATGGATCCACGCAAAAGATGGAACAAATGGTTATCCATCGTCACCGTTAGCTTGATAAGTATTACTTTGGTTATTGGTTTAGATATGACGCTGAGAGGAAGTGTTTTCCATCCATATAATGGATGATGAAAATAAAATCCATTTGGCTAATGGCCCAATGTTTACAGCCAAAAGTGCAGAAAAAACTTTTAATGCGATCGCGCTCCTAAGACTGTGGCTCTCTCTTCTCTAAGATCTATATTTCTTCTTTTTTGTCAATCAGCAAATATCACTGGCTTGGCAATGTACAGCTTTATTATTTCAATTTTTCTAGTTTGGTATTTCACCAGGAAAAACTTCACAACTTCTTCGGGTTTCTCAGCCAGACCATAAATAACGTACAGCTTGTAGTCCAAGCTATCTCTAAAGGCCTAGATTTTCAGTTTTTTTTAATATAATTGTTGAGAAATATATATAAGAATTTTTATAAAACCAATATTGGCAAAACAAGAAATAGGATAATATATATGTGTAAGCAAAATTTTTGCTATTCATGTAAAAGAGAGTAGCAACAATGCCTTACATTTTGATATAAAACATCTAAACCATGAAGATTGGCTAAACTACTAAATTTCCCAGCCAAGAAAATTCTTCAGATCAGAAAACAGGAAAATGCGTAAGTCCTCTCCAAGAAAATAGCTTAATCTTGAAGGTTTGATGTTCGTAACCTCATTTGAAAACAGCGAATCTATTTGATTGCTATTCAACCTGAGTGTGATTTTAGAGTCTGTGATCAAAACACACAGGATTCGGGAAGAATTGTAGCAGTTAAGAACCGATTTTCTTGTAAAAAATTAGGAGCAGGAATTATGAAAGCCAAACACATTATGACTCAAGATGTAGCTACTATTCGCGGTTCAGCCACCGTGACAGAAGCCGTTAAATTAATGAGGTTGAAACAATTGCGAGCATTGATTGTAGAACCTCGTCACGATGGAGATGCTTACGGGATTATTACGGAGACAGACATTGTTTCCAAAGTGGTTGCTTATGGTCAAGATCCCAAACAAACTCATGTCTATGAAATTATGAGCAAGCCTTGCATTGTCGTCAATCCTGACTTAGACATAGAATATGTAGCTCGCCTATTTGCTAATACAGGTGTTTGGCGTGCTCCTGTCATCCAAGGTCAACTACTTGGTATTATTTCTGTCACCGATATTATTAATAAAGGTGACTTCCTAGAAACTTCAAAATTGAGTTTCTTGCAAAAAGAACTCCACAAAGCAATCACAAATGCTCGCACAATTGCGACTAACTATGGAGAGGATTCAAAAAGAGCTACCGAAGCTTGGGATTTTGTGGATGAACTCCAAGCAGAAGCCTGTTTTTATGGCGCACCAAAACCAGAAAGATCAGCGCGAGAAAGATTCTCTGAAGCGGCGCAACCAGTAGCTACAAAGTAAGTCTGTTTATAACACAGGAAAGATAAGGGAGACAAGGAAGATAAATGCTTTTGTCTTCCTTATAAAAACCCTTTGTATAGTTCTCATCAATCACAAGCCAAAGAATCTTTTAAGTCAAGTTAGTTTGGTGTTGTTTTGTTACTAACATCATATTTGTTTTTTAAGTAGAAACACTCTCTCAGCATAAAATGATTTATTTATTTTGGGAGTTGTAAAGATTAATATCTCCCTTAGCCCAATAGTATTAATCCTTTGGATAGATAATTTGATGAAAATATATTAGATACTGTATCTCTCGCGGTAGTTGTTTAATTTTGGCGATCATACTATGGCGAAGCTGAAGACTATATTGTAAAGTATGTAATACGTCATAATGAGAAAAATCTGCTTTTCAAGTAAAATCTTTGATTGCAATTTTTTGTTTATTAAGTGCTTTATGTAATGCAAATAAACTTAATAAATTTCATGAACACCTGTGCCTAAAATAAAAATAATAAATATGCATACGAATGCATAACCCTTAACGAATGTGAAAAAAGTTACGCTTGCAGCTGGTATATTGAGTATTGTCAGTGGTATTCTTGTAAGCTGCACAAATACATCTACCAATAGGAATATTTCTCCTAACACTGATACTAATAGCGCTACCTATGTAAGCGCACAGAGTGGAAATGACAATCGCAATGTCAAACTACGATCTGTTGGTGTGACACTTGGCGATCTAAGTAACCCTTTCTTCGTTGTAATGGCACAGGGAGCCGAGAAGGAAGCAAAGAGAATAGGTGGTAACGATGTCAGAGTTACTGTAGTTTCTAGTGGCTATGATTTGAACCAGCAATTTAATCAAATCGAAAATTTCGTTGCTGCTAATACTGACCTTATTATCCTCAATGCTGCTGACAGTAAAGCAATTAGGCCCGCCGTCGACAAAGCAAGGCAAGCAGGCAAAATTGTGATTGCAGTGGATACGGGTGTTGAAGCAGATGTAGATGCTACAGTAACCACTGATAATTTGCAAGCTGGACGGGTTAGTTGCCAATATATTGCCGATCGCCTTAAGGGCAAAGGTAATGTGGTAATTGTTAATGGACCTCCAGTTACCTCGGTGATTCAGCGAGTGGATGGCTGCTTGAAGGTGTTGTCTAAATATCCCGATATAAAGCTCCTCTCTAAAGATCAGAATGCTGAAGGTAGTCGGGATGGAGGACTCAGGGTTATGAGTGATCTACTGACAACATTTCCTAAGATTGATGCGGTCTTTGCTATCAACGATCCATCTGGTGTAGGAGTAGATCTCGCCGCTAGCCAAGCTAAACGTAAAGACTTTTTTATCGTTGGAGTTGATGGTGCGCCAGAAGCAATCCAAGCGATCGCTTCAAACGACAGTCGATATGCTGCAACGGCTACTCAAAATCCTCAAGGAATGACTCAAAAAGCAGTTCAGGTTGGTAACGGGATCTTGCATGGACAAAAACCTGAGTCAAAGAACATTTTGATACCAGTTAAGCTGATTACAAAAAACAACGTTAGTACATCCACGGGTTGGTAAGGCATAGGTATGAATCTTTTTGCCGACTTCCTGGTTACAAATTCTTTTTACAGGGTTCTCTAATGACAACAAATATTGAAACTAATTTTCAGGATGTATCTACTGCTATCCCTGTATTAGAAATGCAAGGGATTACGAAACGATTTCACGGTGTACCTGCCTTACAAAATGTCAATCTCACGATTTATCCAGGAGAGGTTCACGCTTTAATGGGTGAGAATGGAGCCGGTAAAAGCACATTGATGAAGATCCTGGCTGGGGCTTACATTGCCGATGAAGGAGAAATTCGCATCAATGGGCAACCTGTAAAAATAACTGATCCGGGTACAGCTCGCAAGGCAGGTATTAATCTTATCTATCAAGAGCTCAATGTCGCACCCAATTTAACTGTTACTGAAAACATGTTTATGGGTAGCGAGTTGCGGCGAGGTCAGTTTTTAGACCGCAAAGCTATGGAAGCCGAAGCACGGCAAGTACTAGAAAGCTTGGGAGCTAGTTTTGGGGCGAACGATATTGTTGGCACTTTGGCGATCGCCGAACAACAGCAAGTAGAAATTGCACGGGCGCTAAAGGACAAAAGCCGTATTTTGGTGATGGATGAACCAACAGCAGCACTATCTGACCGAGAAACGGAACGGTTGTTTGAGGTGATTCGCAAACTACGGAATGATGGTATTGCCATTATCTACATCAGCCACCGCATGGAAGAAATATACGCTTTGGCTGACCGGATTAGTGTATTGCGTGATGGTCAATACATTGGCAGTCTGACACGCGAGGAAATTTCCCCACAACGATTGGTACAGATGATGGTTGGTCGTTCGATGCAGGATTTTTACGAACATCAACGGCAAACGCTGACTGGCGGAGTGGTGCTAGAAGTCAGAAATATCAGCGATGGACGCAAAGTCAAGCCAGCCACATTTCAACTTTATGCTGGAGAAATTCTCGGACTAGCGGGGTTAGTTGGTGCAGGACGCACAGAGTTATGCCGATTGATTTTTGGCGCTGACAGCAAGATTAGTGGGGAAGTATTCCTACATGGTAAAAAACTGGAGATCAACTCGCCCAGTGATGCTATTGCTGCTGGTATTGGCTACGTCCCAGAAGACCGCAAAAACCAAGGCTTATTTCTAGAAATGAGTTCCCGTAAGAATATTGGTATTAATAGACTCAAGCAGGATGCTAGAGCTGGTCTTGTTAACTGGGGTGCAGTTAACAAGATTGCTGCACAAGCGGTAGAAAACTTTAATATTCGCCTGGCTAATTTGGAAATTGCAGCAGTAAATCTTTCCGGTGGAAATCAACAAAAACTATTACTAGCACGTTGGTTAGCTATTAAACCAAGAGTATTGATGTTGGATGAACCAACACGCGGTGTAGATATCGGTGCTAAAAGCGAAATTTACCGAATTATCAGTGAGTTGGCAACCCAAGGGGTGGCAATTCTCATGGTTTCCAGCGAACTACCCGAGATTGTCGGTATGAGCGATCGCGTTTTAGTCATGCGAGAAGGTGAGCTGGTAGGTGAACTTGACGATAGCCCTGAGAAAAGAATTACTCAAGAAAACATTATGCACTATGCAACTGGATCTGCGGAGGTACTAGCATCATGAGTCAAATGTCTAGAGTTGCTAACAATAGACCTGCTGAGCAAACTAAATCACGCCAGCGATCAATCAACAATCTACTTCAAGTTGCAGGTATTCTGCCAATTCTGGTACTCATCTGCATCTTATTTTCGTTACTTAGCCCTAATTTTCTCACCGCCGGTAACGCCGTCAATATATTACGTCAGGCATCAATCAATATTGTGCTAGCTACTGGGATGACGTTTGTGATTCTCACTGGAGGTATTGACCTTTCAGTGGGGTCAATATTGGCTGTTTCTGCGGTAGTAGCAGTGTTAGTATCGCTACTTCCAGCTTTAGGTTGGGCTGCCATACCTGCTGGGTTACTGACAGGATTACTTTTGGGTTTAGTGAACGGTGGTTTGATCACCTTTTTGGATGTGCCACCGTTTATTGTTACTTTGGGTTCACTGACTGCATTACGAGGTACTGCCTATTTAGTTGCTAATGGGACGACAGTCATTAACCGTCAGATCAATTTTGCTTGGCTAGGTAATAGCTATGTGGGTCCCTTTCCCTGGCTGGTAATTGTTGCTCTATTAACTGTGTTAGTGAGTTGGTTTGTTTTACGACAAACTGTTTTAGGTGTACAGATTTATGCTGTTGGTGGTAACGAGCGAGCAGCACGATTAACTGGTATTAAAGTTGATCGGGTGTTGCTATTTGTCTATGGTGTGAGTGGATTACTCTCAGGTTTGGCAGGAATTATGAGTGCCAGTCGTCTTTATAGTGCTACTGGTATGTTAGGTCAGGGGTACGAATTGGATGCGATCGCTGCTGTTATTCTTGGTGGAACCAGCTTTACAGGCGGTATTGGTACTATTGGCGGCACTCTTTTGGGTGCGTTAATCATTGCTGTTCTCAACAATGGTTTGACGTTGTTGAACATGTCTTATTTCTGGCAACTAGTCGTCAAAGGATTGGTAATTATTGTTGCCGTGGTAATTGATCGCCTCCGCAGACGTTCTAGACGTTAAGCTTAAGAATCTTTTTAGATTTGTGTCATATCAGACACTTTCAGTTTGGTTAAGTTATTGTAATAATACGACTAATCACCGTTCATGGCAAACCCGTTTCTGAGAGAATTATTGAGGAACGTCACTAGATAACATTTTACTTTATTGATAGTAGTAACTTGGGGAAACGCTACATTATCTCAATTCTAATTTCTTTAGTGAGAAAACGATGGCTAAATTTAGTCGAACTTGGTGGGGCGATCGCTTTATAAAAGCACTAGAAGCTTTTACTGATGAAGGCAGACTACAGCGGGGAAGATCCTATGCTAGTGGGGGTAAAGTTAAAAGCTTCGGAATTCATCAAAGTCAGATCCTTGCTCAGGTTAGAGGGTCAATTAACCCTTACTTTGGCGTCTATAAAGAACCAACGTACCACATTTCCATTGAAATCACACCCATTGCTGAAAAAGGTTGGAATGAAGTTATAGAAAAGCTCTCCTCCAAAGCCAGTATAGTTTCTCGCTTGCTACTCAACGAAGTTCCAGAAAACATTGAGGATACCTTTTCAGACTTAGGATTGCATCTATTACCTCACAGCCGAAACGATTTCAATACACATTGTTCATGTCCAGACTATGCGAATCCTTGCAAGCACATTGCTGGTGTTTATTACCTGGTAGCCTCCCAATTGGATAATAACCCATTTCTACTGTTTGAATTGCGAGGGTTATCAAAAACCGAACTTCAGACAAAACTAGCAGAGTCCCCATTAGGCAAACTTTTAGCAGAAGAACTCAACACCAAAGAACTTTCTCTACAACCTTCCACCTCATTCTACACCCAGGTTACTAAGCAACCAATAGACCAAAAGCCAACAGCCAGAGAGTTTTGGTTAGGTACTCATCGACTACCACAAACCATTGACGTTGCAACACCAAGCAGTGTATCGGCAATTCTGATTAAGAAGCAGGGGGATTTTCCAGCTTTTTGGCAAAATGATAATTCCTTTATTGAAGCAATGGAAGAGTTGTATAAGCGCGTGAAAACGAAAAATCAAAATTTGCTCTAATAATCTCTAGGCAAATAAAATTACGATGTCATACAGAGATTTTACAACTCTTGAAAAAGCAATTAACGAAACTCGGTGAAATTCTCGGTATTTTTGCTGAATCATTTAGGGAAATTTTATTAAAACCATGTCGTTGAAGAAGAATTCAGGAGTCAGAATCAATTAGTGCGGGGATTCTTCCCCGCACTAATTGTAGACCGCTCAATCGGACATGGAGCGGGGGTCTTAAATCCCTAGACTCATCCACCAGTCATACAGAATTCATACTGAATTCTGACTCCTGACTCCTGAGTTCTGTTTGATAAAGCTGTGCTGCCAAGCTCGGTATGAAGTTTATTAAATAATTGTAGCGTTTGGTATAAGTTGACAGTAAGTGCGGTAATTGCAACCTCCTTTGAGCCTAAAACCGAACTCGTTCAAATGCCAATTATCAATATCCTAAATACTAGAGAGGTTTCAGAAAGAGGTCTTCTTAAATTTAACTCTTCTAACCTAGATGTCAAATTTTAGGAGGTAACATATGGCACTTATTCATTGGGAACCGTTCCGAGAAATCGACCAACTACAACGAGAAATGAATCGTCTGTTTGATGGTATTACACGCACCACAGCTACCAATGGTGAAAGAGGAGTTGGAGTTACTTTTATCCCCTCAGCCGAGATCCATGAAACTCCTGAAGCTATCCATCTAAAACTTGAAATTCCTGGAATGGAAGCATCTGATCTAAATGTCGAAGTAACTGCAGAAGCTGTTTCAATTAGCGGTGAACGTAAACAAGAAGCTAAAACCTCTGAAAAAGGTGTAACTCGCACAGAGTTCCGCTACGGACAATTCCGACGGGTAATCCCACTATCAACTCGCGTTCAAAACGATAAAGTCCAAGCAGAATATAAAAACGGGGTTCTCAGCCTGACTCTACCAAAGGCTGAAGAAGAGAAGAACAAGGTTGTTAAAGTTAATATTGGTTAACCTATCTGTAGGGGCGAATGACAACTCGCTCCTACAAGTCTATTGTGAGTCCTTGTACTTTTTTAGTAGTTCTGGCAGATAATCGTAACCATCCACACCAATATATTTAATGATATTATTTCGGTCATTAGCGATGATCTGCCTTACGGTTTCATCCCCTATTCGACCGTGCAAAATAGTTAGTAACCCAGCTGCTTGTCGCCACTCGATTGCATTAATTTCATTCAAGAGGTACATCCCCAAGCTGCTATGAGAGATCGCCTGTTCTAAATTATTGAGATTGTAGTAACTTTCTGCCAAATATAAAAAATTCAGTCCTTGAAGATATTTATCTCCAGAGAAATTCGCTGCTTGTTTGCCTTTCTCCAAAAAATCTACTGCCGCTTGCGGCTTTTGCAGAGCAATATAGGCAATACCAAGGCTAGTGTAACATAAAGCTTGAGTTTGAAGAGAAGTCAAACTATTGCCAAATGGCGAATCAGCCAATCTTTCTGATAGTTGTAAACCCCTTTGTAAATATTCTATTGCTGTTTGATAAGTATCTGATTCTATGCGTTCAATTCGCTGGGCTGCAAATACCTCACTACAACCCAGAGTCGCCACTGCTTCAGCTTCCCCGATGCGATCGCCTGTTTGACGAGCTAAAATTAATGCTCTTTGGCTGTAATTGATTGCTTGAGAATAGTCTTTTTGAGCAATACAAATATGGCTCTTGTGGTTGAGATTTGCAATTTCACAGCTTTGATCCCCGGCTTGGCGAGCAATTTCTAGGGCTTCTTGGTGAAATGAGTCTGCTTGTTCATATTTACCCAAGATGCGCTGAGAGTACCCCAATAGCGTCAATATCCGTGCTTTTTCTTGGGTTCCTTCCACTTCTAGCAGCGGTTTGTCGAAATAAGTCACAGCATCCCGTAAGGAATCTCTCCCAAAAACGGCAAATACTCCACCGTAAAGCGGAAAGTATTCTCGATGGGCAAAATTCCTCAGAGTTTGTAACACTATCTGAAAGCAGACTTTTGCTAATTGTTCAGCTGTAGTGCGCTCAATGTGACTCGCTGTATGGAACCCATTTGACAACTCACACCAAACAATCGCAAAATTGAGAAAAGTGCCAATAGCTGCAGATTTTCCCCATTTAGAATCATAAGGTTGTTTCTCAAACCAATTGACCAGTCCTCGTTGCATTCTCTGCAGAACTACTGCTAATTCTACCCAATCTCCTATATATATGTAGGATTGGCGAAGGACTACCTCAATTGCAGATGCATTACTCGCTAATACATAAAATAACAGTTGTGGCAATGGACTGGTAGTTTGCATTGCCCATGTAGCCCAGGGTTCTTGGGTTGGTGCAGATTCCCTTAATCCTATCGGAACTTGTGTGGATTGGTAAATCCAACTGACAAGAGAACTTTCTAATTGCTCATAAGATGTCATCCCACGGGTGATACCAATAGCGAGTTGCTGTATTTCTTGTTTGGTGCTGGAATCATCGCTGGAATCTGCTGCTTGTGTTAATTCTTGCGCTAGTTCTTGCAATTGACTTTGGCTAAAAACTTGGTTTTGGTTGGGATCGATGATCTCTAACAAGGCTGAAAAGCGATAAACTCCAGAGGCTGTGACAATTCTCTGGGCAGCTGCAGTCACTGCAGCTTTGTTGCGTTTCTGTGTTTGAAATCGCTCCCATTCTGTTTGGATACTTTGCAAAGCTTTGAGTGTGCGGCTTAAACGAGATCTTTTTAATTCGGGTGTTTCCCTTTCAAACAACTTAGGCGAATTTGTAGTATTATCAAGTTCGGATTGAGTAGTGTTGAGGCGATCGCTCAAACAGCGTTCAAAAATTTCACCTGTCCCATCATTAATATTTGCTTCCAATTGACGATATAGTTATAGTCTCTGTAAATAAATGACATTAATTTGTCACTGGCACTTAAACGACAACAATTTGTCCCAACGACAATTAATCTTTCCCGAGGACATTAATCTGTCACCGATGACAAA
>NZ_JAAKGC010000141.1 GCF_017591665.1 Aetokthonos hydrillicola CCALA 1050
ACCACGTGAAATTTGGTGATGTATTTGGCTCTAAATTGAGAACAGCAGAAATGCCACCAAAGCGTCTGCATTACTTCTTTGAAAACCGTTGTGACGCTGATCCTAAATCTGTCGCTTTGGTCTGCGGAGCAGAGCATCTGACCTATGCTGAGCTTGACGTGCAGGCTAACCAGTTAGCAAACTACTTTGTACACAAGGGTATCACATTAGGGAAGCGGGTTGGTATTTTGTTGCAACGATCTATCCATACTTATGTGACGTTGCTTGCAGTGTTAAAGTGCGGTGCTGCTTTTGTCCCGCTCGATCCATCGTTTCCCCAAGATCGTATTACTTTCATTGCCGAAGACGCATCACTGGATCTGCTAGTGACCACAACCGATTTCATGGAGGCAATTATTGACATAGGTTGTGAAGTTCTGGCTCTCGATCTTGTTACTGTGGCGATAGCGAAGCGCTGCGGCGTTCGCCCTTGGCGTCTCCCCTTGGGAGAAGCGCCGATCGCACAGCAGCCAAAAACACGTCCAGCAATTCCAGATACGCAAGACGAACTGTGCTACATCATCTACACATCAGGCTCCACTGGCAGACCCAAAGGCGTTGCAGTAAACCATTCAAGTATCTGCAATTTTCTCACAGTATGTACACCAATCTATGGTGTAACTCCTTGGGATCGAGTTTATCAAGGTATGACCATCGCTTTTGATTTCTCGATTGAGGAAATCTGGCCAACCTTTATCGTTGGAGCAACCCTAATTGCAGGTCCAACGGATTACCGACGCTTAGGATCAGGTCTTGCGGACTTCTTGATAGAGGAGAAAGTAACAGTCTTGTACTGTGTACCTACACTGCTAGCAACAGTGGATCGAGACGTCCCTTCAGTGCGAACCTTGATTGTTGGTGGTGAAGCCTGCCCACAAGATTTGGTAAAGCGTTGGAGTCGTGTTGGTCGGAGAATACTTAACACATATGGTCCTACTGAAACGACAGTTACTGCACTGTGGACAGAACTTTTCCCTGACGAACCTGTAACCATTGGTAGACCACTACCAACCTACAGTGTTTATATTCTTGACGAGGAATTGCGTCCGGTACCGCAAGGGGAAGTTGGGGAAATTTGCATCAGTGGTATCGGCGTCGCACGTGGCTACATTAACCGTCCAGAATTCACCGCCTCTAAATTTGTTTTGAATCCATTCGAGCAATCCTCCACAGAAGCTAGATTGTACCGTACTGGGGATTTGGGTCGAGTCACAACCAATGGAGATATTGAATATCTTGGTCGTATTGACAGCCAAGTCAAGATTCGCGGCTACAGGATTGAACTCACAGAAATTGAGGCAATTTTATTAGAAAACCCAGAAATCGAGAACGCCATTGTGTCGGTGGTGTCTAACAATAGTGGAATACAAGAATTAGTAGCCTACATAACACTGCTTTTCGCGGTAGAGGCTCCGGAAGATTTGAAAACTTCCCTACACTCTACATTACGTAGCCGCTTACCTAGCTACATGATACCAGCATACATCGAAATTCTAGATACGATTCCTACACTACCTAACGGTAAGGCAGATCGTTCTAAACTGCCGATGCCAAATATGGTGAAGCTGAGCGATCGCTCCGATAACCATGTACCCCCAGCTACACCATTGGAGCAGGAATTAGTCAAAGCGTGGAATTGTGTATTTGGGCGAGACAAGATCTCAGTTGAGGAGGATTTCTTTAAGGATTTGGGTGGTCATTCACTATTTGCGGCTCAGGTGATTTCTAATCTCAGGCAAAATCGAAAGTTGAATCACCTGTCTATCGGTGATCTTTACTTACACTCAACTATTCGCGATCTAGCGACTCACATCGAAGGTAGTCAACTATCCAGTAAGTCGATTATTTCTCAAACATTAACCGAGGAGGATGATGATTTGAGGGACACAGGGCTCAAGCCTGAGCGTATTCGACGTCGCCATAGTAACCTACGAGTCTGGGTTTGCGGTTGTCTACAAATGCTTTGCCTATATGTCCTGTTTGTTGTTTTGGGAACACCATCAATACTACTCATATCACAATCTGGAATTAGGTCTTCTCTCACTCTTGAGATTTCTAGTACTATACTCATCCTCTTTATTTGGATACTGACGATCTTAGTATTACCAATTGCAGCAAAATGGTTATTAATTGGTCGGTTTCGTCCTGGTCGCTATCCACTTTGGGGTTGGTATTATTGTCGCTGGTGGCTGGTAGGCAAAATTATGACCCTTGCACCACTCGACTATCTCGCCGGATCGCCACTGATGCCTATTTATCTCCGACTGCTTGGTGGACGCATTGGCAAAGGATGCTATATAGGAACAGGGCGATTGCACATGCCTGATTTAATTGAGATCGGTGACGAAGCTAGTATTGGCTACAGTGTTGAAATACAGCCGTTTGCTATCGAAGATGGATGGCTGTATCAAGCACCGATCCGAATTGGTGCCAACGCTTTCGTTGGAACTAACTCAGTGCTGATGCTTGGTGGAAATATTGGTCAGTGGGCACGATTGGCTGAGCAATCTTTAGTTGCTCGCGACCAAATGATTCCAACTGGTCAGACTTGGAGCGGTTCACCTTCTAAACGGATTACGAACACAGATCCCATACTGGACAACATAGCTGATCGCAAACCATCAAACCTAAAATACTCACCAATCCTGTGGGTAGGATTTTTCATAGGATTTGTCTTCATCGAGATTTTACCGTTCCTTATCTTTATTCCGGGGCTGATTTTTCAGTATGCCGCTGCTGGAGATAATTTATTTAAACAACTTATTGCTACACCAATTGCAGGGCTAATTTTTGTAGTGACTACCTGTACGTTGGTCGCAGTTGGCAAAAGGTTGCTGATGCCAACTGTCCAACCTGGGATCTTCCAAATACAATCAGGTTTTGGTTTCCGTAAGTGGCTAACTGATAAGCTGATGCTTACCAGTTTAGCGGTTACCAATACACTTTACGCCACACTTTATACACTACCTTGGCTGCGTCTTTTAGGAGCCAAAATTGGCACAAGGTCAGAAGTCTCGACAGTAGCGCACATTGACCCTGATCTACTGACACTAGGTAGTGAGAGCTTTGTCGCCGATTTTGCTGCTATTGGTCCTGCAAAGCATTACAACGGGTTCATGGCGCTGGGAGCTACTGAACTCGGCAATCGTTGCTTCATAGGCAATGCAGCCCTCGTTCCAGCTAACACACGTCTGGGAGACGATTGTCTAATCGGTGTACATTCGTTACCCCCAACTAAGCCAGTTGAGTCAGGGACTTCATGGCTTGGTTCACCAGCTATTTTCCTTCCACACCGTCAGAAAAGTCAGGTATTTGACGAAACTGTCACTTTCCGACCACCTGTCAAGCTAGTTGCCTATCGTTTAGGCATGGAGTTTCTCAGGATTGTGTTACCGCTTACGCTAACTTATGTGCTGGCAATTGAGAACATTATAGAAATTGTCTGGGTAACACCATTGCTGTCAGTATCTATACGGATTGCTGTTATGCCATTCCTCTATATAGGTTCCGCATTTCTGGTAACTGGATTAGTAGCAGCGTTGAAATGGCTAATCATCGGGCGCTATCGACCTCGGGTTGAGCCACTGTGGTCTAACTTTGTATGGCGTACTGAGCTGATCACTGGGCTGTATGAAACTGTAGCTGTACCATTTTTGATCAGGTGGCTCACCGGTACACCTCTGCTTGCACCAAGTTTGCGGCTGTTTGGTGCCAAGATTGGTCGGCGAGTATATATGGATACAACCTTTTTGACTGAGTTCGATTTAGTTCGTGTTGGTGATGATGCGGCGATCGGCAGCTTAACGTCGCTTCAGACCCACCTGTTCGAAGATCGGGTAATGAAAATGTCCGCAGTAAGAATAGGTCAAGGGTGCACTGTTGGACCACGTTCAGTAGTTTTGTATGATTCAGTGATGGAGACTGGTTCTAAACTCGATGGTCTATCACTGGTCATGAAGAGCGAAGTGTTGCCATCTCAGACTCAATGGCAAGGTATTCCAGCAGGTTATTCCAATGCCTAAAGTATGCAATGTTCTGCTTGTGTTCCCAGCTATTTTAGTCGCAACATTTTTTGTGCTGACTAGATCTCTTGCTGCTAAAGCACTTACAAGGAATCATAAACTTTCTACGTCTCAACACGCCTTAATCTCAATCGAACCAATCGATTTTAGGAGTAGTGAAGACGATGCTGACGATGGAATGTCACAAATAAATTCAGTATCTGAGTTATCAGATGTGCAATCCACGGATTGGGTATTCCAAGCACTGCAATCATTGGGGGAACGATACGGTTGTCTTACTAGATACCCGAATAGATCTTATCGAGGCAATCGGGTGATGACACGGTATGAATTTGCGACTGGGTTGAATGCTTGTCTTAATAGAGTTAACGAACTTATTACGACCGCCAGCAGTGATTTAGTGAGTGAGCAAGATTTATTAATATTACAAAACTTAAGACAGCAATTTGCTGGGGACTTAGCGATATTGCAAGGGCGTGTAAATCCTGTGGAAGCAAAGGTGGCTGAATTACAAGCGCATCAATTTTCCACCACAACTAAACTCGATGGCACTGTTGTTATCGCATCAGTCAGCGTTTTTGCTGGAGATAATGCTAGGGGTCAGAAAATAAATACCACTCCCATATTAGCTAATAGGGCACGTCTGAACTTTAGCACTAGTTTTACAGGTAAAGACCAGTTAAGAACTAGACTTCAAGCAACAAATTCAAATGCTTTGTCTGGTAGTTCTACTTTCACTCCAGAGGGCGAGCTACGCTTTAGTGCTTCTACTTATAGTAATGGAAATAAAAACAACATAGATTTGGATGAACTGTCCTACACTTTCCTGTTGGGGAAAAATACAAAAGTAGTAATTGATGGGCATTTTGGTACCGCTGATGACTTTACTGATACCGTTAACTCTTTCCTTGATGGTGATGGTGATAGCGGTGCCCTCTCTAATTTTGGCACCCACAACCCGATTTATAACTTGGTTGCTGGTTCTGGAATAGCTGTAACCCACGAGTTCAGCGACAATGCAGAATTGACTTTGGGTTACTTAGCTAGTGAGTCTAACGATCCCTCACACAAAAATGGTTTATTCAATGGTCCTTATGGTGCGATCGGACAGTTGACGATTAAGCTGAGTGAAAATTTTACTATTGGCTTGACTTACGTTAACTCCTATAACAATGATCTCACTGTTGGTAGCAACCGTGCTAATTTACATTCTGCTTTACTTAGTAATAGTGCTGTTCTACCTTCAGAGATTGCTAGTAGTCCTAGTAGAGGTACTCAAACTTCGAGTGGTAATGTAATTTTACCTACACGTACGTTAGAGAAGCTTAGGGGAGAGAGTTTGCCTACTTCCACTAATTCCTACGGGATCGAGGCGTCGTATCAAATTAACCGGAGATTTGTAGTTGGTGGCTGGGTCGGCTATACCAATACACGTATCCGTTCCAAACTTGGTGGAGTAATTCCTCCTGGGGAGCTTGATATCTGGAATTACGCACTCACATTGGCTTTTCCGGATCTGGGTAAAAAGGGCAGCCTCGGAGGTATAATTGTGGGTATGGAGCCTAAAGTTACAGATGTGAGCGTTAGTCTCAGGAGGTTAGTAGGCAAAGATCCAATGACTTCTTACCACATCGAAACATTTTATCAGTATCCTGTGACGGATAACATCGCTATTACTCCTGGGATAATCTATCTTACCGCTCCGGATCACAATAGCCGCAATGCTGGTGACGTTCTCGGCGTCATCCGTAGCACGTTGACTTTTTGAAAATGTCTGTCGCTTGAGCCAAGAGCGTTTCAACGATTGACCAAAAATGAGGACAGAATATGACCTTGAAACAGTGGACTGCAGTAGATGAATACATTACCGACTTATTCGTACCATTCGACCACGCCCTTGATGCTGCTCTGCAAGCTTCTACCGATGCAGGACTACCGCCACACAATGTCACACCGAGCCAAGGCAAACTGCTAGCTATTTTGGCACAAGCGATAGGAACTCGCTCAATACTGGAAATTGGTACGCTAGGGGGTTACAGTACAATTTGGTTAGCGCGATCGCTACCACCAGGGGGAAAACTCATCACCCTAGAAGCTGCTCCCAAACACGCGGAAGTCGCTCGTAAAAATATTGCACGTGCTGGACTAGCCGAGGTTGTTGAGGTTCGTGTTGGGCAAGCATTGGATACGCTACCACAACTAGCTGCGGAAAGTCGCGAACCGTTTGATTTAGTATTCATAGACGCTGATAAGTCAAACAGTACAGCCTATCTTGAATGGGCGCTTAAGCTGACTCAACCAGGTAGCTTGATTATTGCTGATAATGTTGTACGGGATGGTGCAGTTATTGATCCCAACAGCAATGACAAAAGCGTCCAAGGTGTGCAAGACTTCAACACCGTACTAGCTGCTGATTCCCGTGTAAGCGCTACTGTTATACAAACGGTAGGCAGCAAAGGTTATGATGGGTTCGCGATCGCGCTTGTAACCGAAAACTCCTAGGGCACAAGCCCCCACTTCTAGCTACAAAGGAACTATGGGAAAATTTATCGAGATTCATTTCTCAAAAACAAACGTCACCAGCCTTGGCGGTTTGTTGAGATCTTCTTCGTGCCACCATTCTTTCAGTTCTTTAAGCTTAAACCCGCTACTTTGGGCAGCACCGAGAAAATCTGATATATGATGTATAAATGCTGCGATTTCAGTTGTTACTTCACCTTTTTGGAAGCTAGCTTTTTTTCCTTGATATTGTCTAAAGGGATGAAGTTCAGAAATAAAAAACTGACCTCCATTATCTAGTGAACGAAATGCTTCTGAAAATATAAATGAAATATTTTCTATATGTTCGAGTACAAGGTTGCAGACTATGAGATCGGCAGATATATCATGATAAGTCCACTTTTTTGTGATGTCAGCTACAGAAAAAACAACGTTATTGGAATTCAGTTTCTCTTTAGCCTTGCTAATCATGCCTTCTGAAAAATCAACGGCATAAACTTTATTAGCAATTTCTGAGAGAAAACAAGTGTTTTTTCCTGTTCCACAACCAAGCTCAATAATTGATTTAAACCTAGAATTCATCAGTATTTTCTCGGTAATTACACGGTCTAAATCCCGTGTAAGGTTACTGTCCGATTCGTACGTTGCTGACCAATTATTGTATCCCTCTTGAATGCTCATACAACTTCTAAAAGATGGGAATTTTTAACTAACTTTATATTATATATAGAAACCTATCCACAACAAGGAATAATTTCGCTAACATAAGGTATCTAGGCTAAAGGTTAAAACTACAACCAACAATGGACTCTTATTTGGAACAATTTGCAAGTGATAATTACTCTGGAATTTGCCCAGAAGCATTAGAATACATGCTTCAAGCAAATCGAGGCAGCGCTCCCGCCTATGGAAACGATATATGGACTCAAAAGGCGTCAGATAGTTTTCGAGAATTATTTGAGATTGATTGCGAAGTCTTTTTTGTCTTTAATGGCACTGCTGCAAATTCCTTATCGTTAGCGGCATTATGCCAGTCATATCACAGTGTGATTTGTCATGAAAATGCACATATTGAAACTAGTGAATGTGGTGCGCCTGAGTTTACTTCTAATGGCTCGAAACTTTTACTTGCTAAAGGCGAAAATGGGAAGTTAACAACTGAGTCAATAGAAGCTTTATTATTGGGGAAAAGAGCCGACATTCATTATCCAAAAAGAAAAGTAATTAGCCTTACTCAAGCTACAGAATTAGGAACTATATATTCAATCGAGGAACTAGCTGCTATTAAAAATTTAGCAGAACAACATGACTTAAAAATTCAGATGGATGGTGCTCGCTTTGCTAATGCTGTAGTTGCCTTGAATAAAAGCCCTGCGGAAATTAGCTGGAAAAGTGGTGTAGATGTGTTGTGTTTTTGTGGTACAAAAAACGGCATGGCAGTAGGGGAAGCAATTATTTTCTTTAATAAAGAATTGGCAGAAGATTTTGCCTATCGCTGTAAACAAGCCGGACAACTTGCTTCTAAGATGCGATTTATTTCTGCTCCTTGGCTAGGTTTGTTGGAAACTGGTGCTTGGCTGAAGAATGCTCGTCATGCGAATCAATGTGCTGAATATTTAGAGAATGAATTGTTAAAAATAGAAGGGGTTCAAATCATGTTTCCCAGGCAAGTCAATGCTGTTTATGTGAAGTTGCCAGATAAAGTAGTTCAAAAGTTACGAGAGAAGAATTGGTTATTTTACAGTTTTCTTGGTGTTGGGGGAGTGAGGTTAGTGTGTTCTTGGAATACAACTAAAGAAAGGATTGATGAATTTATTAGTGATATAAAGGAGTTTATTGTTTAATATATCTGGAGCTTAAAACTAAATTCAATCTAAATTATGACCAACCTCATTGAATACGAAGACGCTAGTGACGAAGTACGCGCAGTTTACGACGACATCCGCACAACACGCCAGACTGACTATATTAACAATTTCTGGAAAGCTTTAGCAAATCACCCGCCTACCTTGCGGAGAACTTGGGAAACGCTTAAAGAAGTCATGGGAAGTCCTGGGGAAATAGACCCACTAGTGAGAGAATTAATTTATATTGCCGTCAGTGTCACAAATGGTTGCGAATACTGCATTGCTTCCCACACAGCAGCAGCGCGTGCTAAAGGAATGAATGATGAAATATTTGGCGAATTGATGGCAATCGTTGGTGCTGCGAACATGACAAATAGGCTCGCTAACGGTTATCGCATTCCTGTTGATGATTTGTATAAACTGAGTCCAGTTGCGCACTCCTGACTTTCCAAGAATCACCCAGTAGAAGCCATGTGGTGCCACTAGGCTAAACTATTGGACTTTGGACAAAAAAAGAAGAGTTCGCGTCAAAATTACGCGAACTTCTGTAGGGATGAATCTTGCAGAGCATTTTTGAATTCTTGTATCAGATGTATCAAACACGAATCTAAAAATACTTAATTATAAGTAGTAAAAGTAACTGACTAATAATCAGTCTATCCGCATGTGTTTGAGATGGAACTTCTCTGATGCCAGTAAAGTGAGAAAATTTACCACCAGATAGAAAAAAAGATAGCCACCAAATCCTGAAGACATAGTAATATCAACAACGCTTATGTCTTTGACGAAATACTGATGGCTACAGTAAAATTTCACAATCAACTAATATCACAATTTCAGAATTTTAGAAAAAAACTTTACAATTGTTTTCAGCTTAGTAGCGATGCTTGCATAGATTTGTTGGATGCACTTGCGGGAAATACGGGAGCTAGATCAATTGCTGAGTTATCTTTAAGCCCACTGTTTCTAAGAAGCTATAACTCTATTTATAAAGCTATCAAAGAATCATTTAATACAAATAGTCAGGAGATCAACAAAGAACAAAAAGGAAAAGAAGAAGAAAAACCAGATAACTTAATTAGGTTAGTGTCTGAGTTAATCTCGCCACCACAACAACAGCCTTTTTACTTATTCGCAGCTGATACAACACCACACCCGCGCCCTTACGCAAAAACTTTATCGGAACGTGGGTACATTTACCAACCAAACACGATAAAAGGTAATAAACCTATCAATATTGGTCATCGCTATTCAGTACTTTCAATCCTACCAGAAAAAGAGATTGATTGTCGTGCTGCTTGGGCGGTGCCCTTATCCGCACAAAGGGTATCACTGGAGAAAAGTGGTACTGATGTTGCCAGTGAACAAATTCAATCTATCATGTCTGATTCATCACTACCAATGCATAAGAAATTGTGCGTATTGGTGGGAGATACTGAATATAGCCAACGTTCTTTCCTTGAACAGCAATCAAAACACAAAAATTTGGTTGTCATAGCCCGAGTCCGAAGCAATCGGATTTTCTATCAATCTCCAATTGTTGACGAGTTAAAGAAAACACCTGGTTGCCCCAAGAAATACGGTGACCGGTTTGATTTGGCTGACGCGGAAACTTGGCATAACAGTAGCGAAACAACACAAATACAACAGACCACTCGTAAGGGTCGTCACTTAAATGTTACTATTCAAGCCTGGCATCAAATGTTGATGAGGGGAACCAAAGTGCAAAAAATGTACCGTCATCCCTTCACCCTCCTCAGGATTCATGTGACTGATGATACTGGGGATACGGGAGAGGAAACCGATGTGGTTAATTGTCATCGGCGACCGACGGCAAGAAATCTCTCCTACTGTTGCTAACAAAAGCTTTCGACAAAGGTTCGATATTGAACATCTGTTCCGTTTCGGTAAGCAGCGCTTGTTAATGACACAGTTCCAAACTCCAGAGCTTGAACACGAAGAAAATTGGATACGATTAGTTATGCTGTCTTACGTACAACTTTGGGCTGCAAAGGATTTGGCAACATACTTACCCAGACCTTGGGAACGCCCCCAAGATACTACAAATCCCCCCACTGTTACTCCAAGTGTAGTACAACGTGATTTTCTCAGAATTATTTCACAGACTGGTAAACCTGGACATTCTCCCAAAACCCGGGGAAATTCATCTGGGAGAGTAACTGGTCATACTCAACCAAAACGCACCGTACATCCCGTAGTGAAAAAACAGTCAAAATCTACACCGACTAACCAAAAAGCTGCGTAAATTTCGTTAGGCTTTAGGGATTTCACTCACTTTCACTTAGTTTGAAATATAACTAAGGTAATTTTTGCTGGCGAGCTTTTATTCGTGTTATTAATACGCGAACGTCTTTTTTTAGTTCAAAGTCCAATTATAATCGGATTAATATACGCACGTCGTCTGCGCTCCAGAAGCCCCTAAAAAAACTTTGTGATTTACTGAGTTTAAACTCCAGTAAGTAGATACGAATAAATCTAGCTATGTAACAAAATGTAAAAAGACCAAAAACTTCAAGAGCAGCAATATGGTAGATGCGATCGCTCGCCCGCTTATGTGTTGTTGCTAAAGCGATCGCCGCTGCTACGTTATTACCCTAATTATCCTGTGCAGTTGGTCGAATCAGAATTTCGTTCACATTTACATGTTCAGGTTGTGTTACTGCGTAGACTATAGCTCTTGCAATATCCTCACTTTGTAGAGGTTTTATAGTCCTGCGTCTTTCTTCGCTGCGCTGTTTGGC
>NZ_JAAKGC010000142.1 GCF_017591665.1 Aetokthonos hydrillicola CCALA 1050
CCAATACCTAATTCCTAACTCCTAACTCTGAATATGACTCTTTGGTTAAGTTTGTGCGGGCTAATTTTGGTTACAGCTTACCTTCTAGGATCATTTCCTACTGGGTACTTAGCAGTTAAGCTGTTAAAAGGTATTGATATCCGAGAAGTTGGTTCTGGCTCAACAGGAGCAACTAATGTGTTAAGAACTTTAGGTAAAGCTCCAGGAGCATTCGTTTTAGCCGTTGATTGTCTCAAGGGAGTGATAGCGATCGCCTTAGTCTACTTATTATTTAAGTATGTTGATGTCATCCCGTCTACAGTCAATCCTGAAGTTTGGCAATCGTGGCTTGTAGTTTTAGCCGGTTCAGCTGCTGTATTAGGGCACAGTAAATCAATTTTTTTGGGTTTCACTGGTGGAAAATCAGTTGCTACAGGTTTAGGAATTCTGTTAACAATGAATTGGCAGGTAGGTTTAGCAACTGCTGGAGTCTTTGCTGTTGTAGTAGCGATATCGCGGATTGTATCTTTGAGTTCAATAAGCGGTGCGATCGCTGTTTCTGTTTTTATGATCCTTTTACATCAACCTTTACCCTACATACTGTTTGGTATTACAGGTGGTTTGTATGTAATTGCGCGTCATCGTGGTAATATCGAGCGTTTATTACAAGGTACTGAGCCAAAATTAGGACAGAAAACAGCAACAGAAACTCAAGTGCCAAGTTAATACGCTTCCCATTTGTCTTAAAGATGCTAAATGATGGGGGCGTACCATCGGAGTCCCGCCAAGGCTTACGCCCTCGGGTTTCTAGTAATCGATGTTTATAATTATTTTAAGTACTATTACTAATATTTTATTTCAAATTGTTACATTATTTCAGTAATTGCCACATTGCTACTGATTTATATAAAGACTACAAAAGAATTGTTCAGAAGCTCAGTAGGTAAGCTTAATTAAAGCTAATACTAATTCTTAATGGTGTGCATATAACCCTCGGTTTCAAAGGGTTAGTAAAAGTGCGTTTCTTCATAAAGAAACGGTATAAGCTCTATATCTGATTTTACGCAAATATGAAAGAGTTTTTCTGAGCGTAAACTGTTAGGACTTATCAAAAACATGACAAATATCCTTTTGAGGTTGCAGTAGGAAGAGTCGATAAACTCTTACATTCCACATTCCAAAGTTTGAGATTGGGAGTATTTGCTTTCTGTTCTACCCAAAAGCAATGAACTCGGTTACTCGTAACAAATAGAGTTAGTCATATGCGTATTTGGAAAATTCCTGTTTATCTTTTAGCTGCTCTTGCCTTTAGCAATTTGGGTCATAGCGCTCGTGCTAATTTAAGTAAGACGGCTAAATCTGGTTCAAGTCAATTGAAAGCTCGGCTTGCTGAGAGCGTTACTCCTCCTAAATCTTACTACTTGCTAGGAACTGAGGCTCGTCACTTAAAGGTAAATTTCACAGAGGAATTAACAAAAAACCCAAAGATAAATAACAAAACAGCACAATTATCAAATCTCCTAACTCGAAAAACTCAGACTGTAACTGATCAATATATTGCTCAGAACGAAGCACCACAAAACACAGCGCCTCAAACAGATGAGCTTGAAAACTTACGAACACGTTTTCGTATTCCATCAACGAAACTCAGTAAGCTAACAACAATAACGCAAGGAATTATCAGTACTCCTGGATCATCTGTTGCTAGTCCTACAGCTTTTGGTGCATCGTTCGGTGATGTTTTCGTGGGAGGTAGCTATCAAACTAGAGTACGCTTTGCCGATAAAGATGATGGTGGATTGGTTTTCGGATTTGGTCTAGGCGACAGAAAATTAGTAGGTTTAGAAGTCGCTATTTCGTCTTTTTCTACTCTCAGAGAAGGTTTCTTCAGTAACGGCGGTGTTAGCTTGAAGCTTCACCATTTGTTTCCTGACAATTTGGCGATCGCTCTTGGGGTAGAGAACGCAGCGACATTTGGTTCTCCAGATGCTGGAAGCAGTGTCTATGGCGTTGCTAGTAAAGTTTTTCAATTAAAGGATGATATTACTAAACCCTTTAGCAGTGTTACTGTATCGTTAGGCTTAGGCGGTGGTCGTTTCCGATCAGAACACGATGTTCAAAAACGTATAGACTCAGTTAATGTGTTTGGTAGTGTCGGGGTAAGATTAGCTGAACCGATATCCTTCATTGCAGATTGGACTGGTCAAGATCTGACACTAGGTACTTCTATAGCCCCCTTCCGAAAGATTCCAGTTGTTATTACTCCAGCTGTAGCAGACGTTACAGGCAATGCTGGTGATGGTGCTAGATTTATTCTAGGTTTCGGTTTTGGTTACACGTTCTAAATTCTTGAGCAGAAATGCAATGATTAACATTAAACATTTTCCATTTCGTCTATCTGTTAGCTTGACTTTCGTAGCTGTTATGCTTTTTCACGCATGTCTACCAGCTCAAGCCCAAACCGGTAACCAATCAGATGTCACTGGTAGTATTGTTACAACTAGCGATGTTTCTGGTGGTCGTTTCTCCCCCTCTAAAACAGAGGGTGGGGGAGGAAGAGTAGAATTTGAGAACAATACCATCGAAACATCCGTCAACCAATCTGCTGGGATTGTACTCAATCAACTGGCTATTAACAACTTAAGTTTACCAACAGGTCAATCAATTTCTCCCCAGATACAGCAAGCTGTATTGAGTCTCTTAACAACAGTACCCTCTAGCAACGGTAACCAAAGCCAAATCGTGAATGAATTAAGTGCTGGTGGGAATGCTTCAACACGAGTCGAAGTTCGACAACTAGTTAATAGCTTGAAAGGCTTAATAAAAACCATTTCACGCAATGGAAATAACTCTCAAATTAAAGTCAATCCATCTAAATTACTAGGAGCAGTGAATGCTTACAATAAGTTAATTAACAATAGCTCTGCAGAGTTTTTGAATAATCCTCCACCTGCTCTACTCGCTATACAGTCAGTGTTGTCACAGCTTCTTAACAGTGTACAATAGCACCTTCAAGAATTAGCTTGTAAGCAGTTTTGCCTTTCCTTTATCAAAACTTAAGATGCGCTATAGCAGTGCCATAACGCATCTTGGTTAACAAAAAGACGACCTAACTTGAACGTCTCCTATACCGCTTAGACTTGGCAGCTTCTTTAGCTTTACGCTTGTGTTTCTCCAAGGGCGTTTCGAAGTGGCGATGCTTCTTAATATCTGGAAAGATCCCCGCTTTAGAAACTTCTCGTTTAAATCGGCGTAGTGCTGATTCAATTCCTTCATTTTCGCCCATAATTATTTGGGTCATTCTCTCTCCTACTTAGTATAAGTTAATAGATGGCTGTCAAATCGGAGCGAAAAAGGGTTGGTTAAGTTTTACTTAATTTCTAATCATCTCAACCCATATTTATCCATTTCGATATGGTATTATACTCTCGAATAGGTGTTATGTAATCGGCAGATTAATGATCTGCCAAAAACAGTCAAAAAGTTTAGTAGCGGCTTGAGAAGCTTCTGTTGTTGTTACCACCACGTCTAGCACCAAAAGAACCTTTGTCTTCCTTAGGTCTAGCCTTATTCACTTTAAGACTACGACCCATCCACTCAGCAGTATCAAGAGCTTCAATTGCTGCGGCTTCTTCGTTATCTGTTCCCATTTCTATAAAGGCAAAACCTCTTACGCGACCAGTTTCTCGATCAGTAGGTAATTGAATACTCTTAACAGTTCCGTACTCAGAAAAGACTTGTTTAAGGTCGTCTTCTCTAACTTGGTAAGAGAGATTCCCGACATAAATTGACATAAAACATCTCCAGAATCAAAATTGCGTAGAGATTTAGATTCGGAGAGACGCTTGTAAAGAGATTGACACAAACTGTATAACCGAAAATAATCTTTCGCCCATTATAACACCAAACGCGTTGTAGTTGCTAGACAACCTAGCACTTCGATGATTGATGAGTTTCGGTTTTACCGTTGTTTTGGATCACAACAGAGTGATTGCACTGTTTCTGCTGACCACCACTGTCACTGCTGTATTGCTCAACCTCGGTTGTTTGCCGTTGCTCCATCACCGATGATGAGGGTGCTGAACAAGCACCTAGAGTTAGGACAACAAGAATTAACAAGGTAAAACATGAAAGAATTTTGTGCATAGTTTATTTGTGGGGCATGGGGCATGGGGCATGGGGCATTGGGCATGAGGTTCACCCACACTCTAGAGATACAACATCAGCCAGAACTATTCCAGATTCTTGTTTATATTTCAGTACCAAAAGTAAATTAATTTACACATTCCATTTTCTTGTCCCCAGTACCCAATCCCCAATCCCGTCTCTAAGGACAAAATAAAGTATCGCGCGTAGCTCGTCCAGTAGTAGGATTAGTGCCTTGAGCAACCTTACATAAGGTATATTGGGCATCTCGACGCAGCAAGACATCGGTGAAATCTGCTCCATCGACGATAACACCATCAAACTTAGTGTTAGCAGCAAACGCACCTTCTAAGACTGCATTTTTTAGATTGGCTTTAGTCAAGCGAGCAGAGTCCAACGTAGCATTTCTAAGATCAGCTCCTTCAAAATTTGCTGATTCTAGATTGGCTGCAAAGAAACTCACACCCTGTAAATTGGTGTGACTAAAGTTGCTGTAACGGAGATTGGCGTGGGCAAAGCTAGAGTCTGTTAAGTCCCGTCCTGAAAAATCAGCCCGAATTAAGCTTTCTTTGTTATAGTCCAGTGCCAATGCGTTTGGAACTATACTTAGGGTTCCAGTAATACATATAACTGCTAAAAGCAGTAAAGTAAGTATATTTGACCAAATTCGATTGTTGAACCTGTAATTCATTTTGCTTGATACCAATGGCTAATCGTCCTCCATCTCATTATCTCGATATAGGTGTCGCAGGAGAAGACCTAGTAGCCCAGTGGTTACAATCTCAAGAATGGTTAATTTTGCATCGACGATGGCGTTGTCGCTGTGGAGAAATTGATATTATCGCCGAATATGGGAAGAATAATCCTATCATCGCATTTGTTGAGGTCAAGACCCGCACTCCAGGTAGCTGGGATGCAGGGGGAAGAAGTGCGATCGCGCAGAAAAAGCAAACGAAACTTTGGCGTACAGGTCAGGTATTTTTAACACGTTATCCTCAAAAGGCAGATTTTACATGCCGATTTGATGCTGCTATTGTACTTGCTCAGAGAATATCACAACGACTAACTGCTGGGTACAGTAAACAAGAGAGTTTAGCCTTTTCTTCAGCAGGCGGTTACAGGTTAACCTTGGAAGAATATATTCCAGCAGCCTTCGATTGTAATAATTTTAATAGCTAATAGCTAATACTTTTTCAATTAGCTATTAGCTCAAAGCCTTATTAAGCTAGCGTTTCTGGACAATAACCTAGTCCTCTGACAAACTGTTGGCGGAAAGCTTCTATTTCTTCTCTCTCTGGGTTACCATGAGATACTATAGCTACTTGGTAGCGACGCATTACATCAACAGGGCACTGACCAGCTTCCAAACTCCATAGTGCCATCTGCACCCGCATGGGCGGTTCGTAGCTAATTCCTAATTCGTTTAGGAAAGCACGAATATCTCCATCCTCTTGGGGTGATATTTGACCCTTGAGTTTGATCCTAACAACCCAGCCATCAATTTGATGAATTACGGTGACAAACGAAACAGCTATCCGTGGTCTGGCATGCAAGAATTGAACAGCCCGCAAAGTTAGACTGGCATTTGCCAGATAATACAAGTATTCCATCTTCGTACTTGGGATCAAAGCCAATCCTACATTTCTATTATTGGGATATAGACCACCCACCCGCTAGGGTAAAAGCCCCCGTTTTTAGATGGGGAGGTTTACCCAATTTTCATATTCGAGGTTACGTATTGCTTAATAGTATGGGCGTGAAAACCTAGAGATCAAAATTAAAGTTCACAATAAACCAACGTGAAAACCACTGAGTATTAAGAGAACCTACATATAAATGGAACAACCACTTATAACATACAATTTGAGTGCAACCTCTGACCTTGGGAAGAATGAAGACCATTCTTTAGACGGATATAATTACGACTTACCTCAAGAACTTATTGCGCAAAATCCACTAGTTCCTCGTGACAGTTCTAGGCTGCTGGTAGTGAATTCCACTGATGAAGGAAAACAAATATTACCTCAGCATAACATTTTCCGTGATTTACCGGATGTGCTGCGGCCCAAAGATTTATTAGTTATGAACAATACGCAGGTTATTCCGGCACGACTATATGGCCGTAAATCTACGGGTGCAGAGATAGAAGTTTTGCTTTTGGAAGATCGGCTTGATAACTGTTGGTTAGCTTTGGTAAAGCCAGGAAAACGCTTTAAACGAGGAGCAAAGATTATTTTTGAACCAAGGGGAGGCGTTGCTGGTAAAGAATTTCCTCCTTCCCTTACAGCAACAGTTATGGAAACAGATAAAACTACTGGAGGACGGTTACTGAAATTCGATGTGCCTGAAGGGTTATCTCTGGTGGAATTATTAGAAGTGTTTGGTGTAGTACCTTTGCCTCCATACATTACTTCGTCTAATGCTGATAGCCAACAGTACCAAACAGTTTATGCAAAACATCCAGGAGCGATCGCTGCTCCAACAGCAGGGCTACACTTTACACCAGAGTTACTACAAAAGTTGCGCGATCGCGGAATTAACCAAAGTTTCATAACACTGCACGTTGGCTTAGGAACATTTCGTCCCTTAGAAGTCGAAAATGTCACCACTCACAAAATGCATCAAGAATGGATTTCAGTCTCTTCATCAACAGTAGAGATGATCCGCGCTACCAAAGCCGCCGGTGGTCGAGTTATTGCGGTAGGTACAACAGTAGCACGAGCATTAGAAGGTGCAGCACAATCAGGAGAGTTACAACCGTTTTGTGGTCTAACAGACTTGTTTATTTATCCTGGCTACCAGTGGCGGGTAGTGGAAGGCTTGATTACCAATTTTCACCTTCCCCGTTCAAGTCTGTTAATGCTCGTGAGTGCTTTAATCGGTAGGCAAAATTTGTTAAACATATACCAAGAAGCTATCAAAGCTCGATACCGTTTTTATTCATTCGGCGATGCAATGTTGATCTTACCATGAATACAGGAGTCACAATACAGGAGTCAGAATTAATCCCATCTTGGGACTTAAACTGCTTTATGCGTTAATACTTACTTCAGTTACTTCTGATTTCTGACTCCTGACTCCTGAATTCTTCATTACTAAAGCTCAAAATCTTCTTGAATGCTAGCATCACCATAACTTACTTTGATACAGAAACATTTACCAGGTTCACCCTTAAAGGGTCTAAGTTGGATGTAGTTATCGTGACTTCTCGAAATGACTTCTTGAAGAGTTTTTCCAGTCTTTGATAGTAAAGTCAGTTTGAAATTTTGTGGTAAATACCTTTCCTCACCTGTTGGATGTAACTGTATCAAAACACCTAATTTATCCTCTGTTCTTTCCGTGATGTTTACGAGCAACGCTACAGTTTGATCACTCAGACTCATGCCTAAATCAATTAATTTTGCTCTTTCTACAGCTTCTTGAACGTTTCTAGTATGCCAAGCGAGATTAGGTATTGGATTTATTAACGTATCAATAACGTGCCAACCTTCTTCAAAGATGTTCTCTAACCATTGACTTAACTTGGTTCTAGTTTTTTCCATTGAGGCAAATAAGACTACAGATGAAGGATCGCCTGAAACTATAGGTAGAGGAATAGAGTTCGGGGTTAAGAAACGACAGTAGAATAAGAGGTGATTTGGTTCAGCATCAAACAAGGATAAAGGTAGTCGATAGTACTCATTACATTCTTCTTGTTGAGGTTGTAAATTTACTTCCGTTATATAATCCCTCAATTGGTCGTACCGTAAAATTCCTCTAATAATAACTTTTGCTTCTTCTTCTAGTACCTCAACCACTACATAGAAATGAGTGGCTAATTGTGGTTGTTCTATAATTTTTTGAGGAACATTCACCACTTCATCTAGTACTTGCTCTGTAGCAATAACACAAACTTTAAAATCACAACAATCAATAGAGCAACTACTCTCATTAATAATAGTCTCTACATCTATTGATTCTTGTGGGATACGCTCACTGAGCCATTGTTCAAAGCCGAGTAACGCTAGTATATTTAAATAGGTTTGCCACTGAGTAACCTCACCAGTTACTAGCTTGCTTAGCTCTCTTGCTTTTTCAAAATGTTCTGGATCTAGCCAAGTTTCTTCTAAAAGAGAGAGTCTCAAATTAGTTGAAGTAATCATAACTTTAATTCCTGCCTTATCTATGTTGTTTTAAGTAAACGCGAAGTTGCTGACTATAAATACTGTTCATCGAACGGTTCTTTCCTGTCCTAAGTTCTTCTAATGCTTGACTGAAAATTTCTCCATCGGTAAAAGCTTCAATTTGAATAGCCAGGGCTTCGATGTAGTCTGGATTATGAGGAATTTTAGTTAATCCTTTTTTTTCAGCTTTATCCAAGATACTCTCGAGAAGTTTTTGTACCGTTAAAGTTCGTACTTTAGATAGAAGTTCTCCCGGATTCAAGATTCGCCTAGCTTGATCCCAACTCGTCATTCCTAATTTAGGGGCAATCTCTTTCAAAGACATCCCCTGACAGTAATATAGTTGTAATCCAGGAATGAATTGTTTGGCAAGTGGTCCATATTTTTTGCTTTTTTGTAAACTACTCAGCCGCTCTTGTATCTCTTGCTCTATGGCTTCGATTAGAGTCAAGTTGAGTTGCGCATACAAAAAATCAGAAAATTCTCGCTCTTCTAGATCTAATTCATTGAAAGTGTTGGTGGGTAAATCTGTTCTAGGTGAACGAATTCCTGTATCTGGATCTTGAATCTCTAGCGGTTCTCTATAACTCCAGATGTCATACTGTCTCAACTGTACAGCTATCTGGTTTAACTCTTTCATCAACTCTCCTGCTGTGTTGATGATAAGATTTCTTTGTCGCAAGTGGCTGATCATTTCTTGCAATTGAGATGCAGAAGGATCTGGACATTTTTTGATTCCCCTTAAATTGCGCTGAAGCCGATCTCGACGATAAACTATATGGAAAACCTCTACAATATTGCGATCGCGCTGAGATAAATTTTTAAATTGTTTAACTCTAACTCTATTTAAAAGTGCCCAGTCGCTTAAGTGCTTAAAACCAAACTCAGACAAGAAATCTTTAATTTCGGGATGTTGCTTAGTTTGTAAATGTGTCCAGTTATCTAGGCTCATTCTAGACTCAGAATTCAATTTAAATGTTTGTAAAACCTTAACAGGAAAAAATTGATACTGAGAATTTTCGGCTCTTCCGGTTTCGTTAACTCTCAATTGTTTTTTGCGATCGCTATCCAAAACAACTAGAGTTTGTCCATCGTCATTTAAAACAAATGGCAATAGATCTTTATACGTAAAGTACTTTTCTCCACTGAACAAGCTGTCAAGTTTTTGACAAGTTTTAAGTATAGGTAGAGAAACATAGCATCTTAGACACAGTCCAGCTTGAGCACGAGTGATAATATCAACATCAGATTCATTAAAGTAAGATAGCAGTGCAACTTGTATATCCTCATACTCATAATTGACAACTTGTTCGTCAAAAAACTTTCGTGCAATGTCAATTGAATGACATTTATATCCTAGCGTTTCACTTCCAGGGGTGATTCGCCATATGCTCCAATATCTTGATGAAACACCCATTGTTGCTGCTTAGCCTCACAATTGACAGGGATTCTTCATTCCTTACATCGTTGCATGAAATAAATAAATGTGAGCAGTTGGAGCTTATGCAGTTTCCCCCAAGAAGCTTTGTATCTAGCAAAAAAGTGTGGTTTCTCGGTCAATTAGGCACCTATTAAAGTGTTATAAAACTTTTCAAGAGCTTTAACACAAACTTTATCGTTATAGAGATAATCTTGTCGTTCGCTGATGCTTTGGGCAATATTCAGCCGCCAAGCAGTGCTTAGTCCTAATTTAGCAGCAATTTCTATGTATTCTGTTTCATTTTGAGCAATTGTGTCTGGAACTCCTAACATTTTGAGGAAACTGTCGGAGTGACGCCCTCTCATAAATTCACCTGGGCAAGTGACGACTGGCAGGTTACAAGCGATCGCTTCTAGGGTAGTATTACCCCCAGACCAAGTAAAAGTGTCAAGGTAAACGTCACAAAGCAGGTTAATCATCAAATAATCAACCCGTTCTGGAATGGTCAAGAATATACAGTAATCTTCACTCTTAAGATTTACCGCTGTAAAAGCACGATTTAAACGCTGTTGAAGTAACTCACCTCGCAAAAATACGAATCTAGCTTTAGGGACACGACAAGCAATTTCTGGGAAAATAAAATCGTACTGTGGTAAGTATTTAAAAGGTGCTTGGCAACACAAGTACAGAATAGCGTCTTCTGGTAAGTTATAATCTGAGCGGCTTTTGGTTACTGGTGGAATATAGGGCTTGGGGTAAGAAACTCCAATATTAGGTAAGCGAATCAGTTTCTCTGAGTAATGCTTTTGTGCATTCTCCGGTTCCATTAACTCGCTGGATAAAAAGTAATCAATTGTTGACAAGCCAGTTGTTACCGGATGCCCCCACGCAACGCACTGTACAGCGGCAAGTCGTAAAGCTGCCATTAGCATTGTTTGGGGATTCATACCAATCTCAGGATAGACCAGGATGTGCAGTTTATCAGCTATTATTTGTTGACAAGCAGCTTCCAGGTTATAAGGAATATGGTGGAAAACATCACTGTACTCTTGGAATTTTTGTGTAATCGCGTCAGGGGAGTTTCCAGTGTAGTAAGAGTAAATTTCAAAGTTTTGGCGATCGCACTCACGCAGCCAGCCAGTTAACCAAAGTGTTCCACTGTAAGAGTGCAGGTAATGAGAAACGTAGCCCACCCGAATTTTCTCCTTCAGGCTTGGCATCGATAAAGGCTCTATCCATTGGGGATA
>NZ_JAAKGC010000143.1 GCF_017591665.1 Aetokthonos hydrillicola CCALA 1050
TGGGAGTTATCTGTTGCAAGGTATGTCGCAAAGGATATTCCGCCAGTGAATGCGACTGAAGAAGAAGTAGGTGCAGCAAAAATTATTCGCTTATACCATGTTTCACAACCAGTTTTGTTAATTATTCAGCAAAGACGATTAAGGCAGGATCAACTTGAAATCATCTTACGACTTTACCCAGCTAGCGAATCGATCTTCTTACTAGATGGGGTCAAGATGACATTACTAGATGATCAAGATAACCCAATTCCTCAACTTGAAAAACAAGCAAGAGCAAGTAACTGGTTGCAACTTAGATTTAGAGGTGATGTAGGAGATAAGTTTAGTTTGAAAATCAGTATGGGAGAAGATAGTGTCACTGAGAAATTTGTTATTTAGTTAATAATTTTTGTGATTCTATACCTTGTTATTTTCAACTTTGTAGAAAAAATGTATTTGGGAAAATTTTGATTAAAGTCTAGTACGGTATAAATTTATGAGCCGCAGTATTTACGCTTTAATAGTTGGAATTGATCATTATAAGTCTCCTGGAATTACTCCTCTAAAAGGATGCGTTAATGATGTTATCGCGATTGATGAGTTTTTAAGAAAACGGGTTGCAAGTAATGGCGATAATTTATACATCAAGAAACTGATAAATCACGAAGCAACTCGTCAAGCAATTATTACTACTTTTCGAGAACACCTGGGTCAAGCTAAGAACAACGATATCGCACTATTTTACTACAGTGGACACGGTTCTCAAGAAGTAGCTGCACAAGAATTTTGGTATTTAGAACCCGACCATTTGAATGAAACTTTAGTCTGTTGGGATAGCCGAACAGATGATGTTTGGGATTTAGCTGATAAAGAAATTGCCAAATTAATAGCAGAAGTTTCTCAAAATAATCCGCACATTGTTCTAATTTTCGATTCTTGTCACTCTGGTGGAGGAACACGCGGGGAGAAGAATTATATAGGTGTACGTTCGATTGAGAATGATTTGAGGGAACGTCCACTTTCTAGCTTTATCTTTTCCGAAGAAGAAATTAATAACTTACGTTCTGGTAGTTTCTCTCTACCGAAGGGAGAATACATATTCTTAGCTGCTTGTCGAGACAATGAAAAAGCTAAAGAACACTGTACTCTAAATCAGAGGAGAGGAGCGTTCTCTTACTTTTTACTTGATAGTCTGCTACACAATAGCAGTTTGACTTATCGAGATTTGTTCAAACGGACTAATGCTTTAGTACGCAGTTTTTATCCAAAACAATCGCCACAAATTGAAGCAACAAATTTAAGTTACTTAGACCAGCCTTTTTTAGGAGGTGCAATTGTTAAAAAACATCTGTACTTTACAGTTATTTACGAGGGATTCAACGGTTGGAGTATTGATGGGGGTGCCGTTCATGGGATTATTTATAGTAACCGAACTGAAAAGACAAGATTAGCTATTTTCCCTATTGATGTAGTTGATACCAACCAGTTACAAAATGCAATTGCTGTGGCAGAAATTACTGAAGTGCTACCACAGTTAAGTAAAATTAATATCTCAGGGGAAAGAGAAGAATTAAATCCACAACTGATCTACAAAGCTGTCATAACTAGTCAACCTTTATCCCCGTTGAAAGTTTATCTTGAAGGAAAAGAAAGTGGGATTAACTTTGCACGTCAAGCCATCCAAAAAGCTAGTTTTGGGGCAAGTCCTTCACTTTATATCTATGAAGTATCCGATTATATCGATGCGGATTTTGAGTTATCGGCTTTGGATGATGAATATACCATCTTTCGTGTGAGTGATCGTCGTCAAATAATATACCCAATTCCAGGATTTACCTTAGAAAGCGCTCAACAAGCAATTCAGGCTTTAGAACATATTGCTCGATGGATAAATATTGCCACTTTATCGAGTCCTGCAAACAGTTTGATTCAAGCTAATGCGGTGCTGATGCAGGTTTATCAACAAAATTTAGAGATTCAAGATTACCAAATTTCTTTGCAGTACGAAGTTTATGAAGATAAATTACGACCTCCCGCAATCCGGATTAAATTAACTAATACAAGTAACAAAACACTTTACTGTGTTTTACTAAACTTAACTGAACGTTACGCGGTTGAGGCTATTCCTTTTGCTGGAGATCAAACTGGAATTTGGCTCGAACCAGGACAAGAAGCTTGGGCTTTTGAAGGAAAAAACATTTGTATTTCTATCCCTCAGAATATTTTGAAACAGAAAATAAAAGAATATAAAGATATTCTTAAGCTGATTGTAAGTACTAATGAATTTGATGGTAAGTTGTTGAAACAAGATAGTATTGAAACAATTTACACACGTTCATTAAATAATGTTAACTTACAGCCACGAGCGATAGTTTCCTGCGAGAACGAGTCCCAAAATCCTGAAACATGGAATGATTGGTTCACCAGTGAAATTATGATCACAACTACGGCACCTCAAAGAATCAATTTTCCTAAACCTTCTCATTATGAAAAACCAATTCAAAAGCTAGATGCATCAGATTCAAGTAAGGCATCAAGCAAAAATGTGGTTCATGTGAACCTGTTTAAAAAAAGTAAAACTCTTATGTTTTTATTGCTTGCATTGACAGCCGTATTTCTGATGAGTTCTTTAATAGGTTGGCAAAAATCAAAAGACAAACAAAAAACATCCTATTATTTTTCTTATAAAGATTTGGAAAAAACTAAAGACATACAAACACACATTTCAACTTTTGATCAAACATAACCTAAAGGGCTGCTTTTCATGGTTACACGTTCATATCATCCCCAAGACCGAATCTTTTCTATCATCTCAGAAAATCCGTACACACAAAATTCCGAACAAGCCAAATTAACTGCTGACCAACAAGCTGCTTGTAATCTTTTAGCGATCGCAAGGCAAACATCTTCTCGTTCCCATACTGACGCTCTTGGTCAATTTGGGAGTTTATTGCATCAGCATGAACTCGCGATAGAAGCAGAATTGAAATCAAAGTGCCAACGGGCTGATTTTTACTGGCGACAGGTACAAATTGAGTTCAAGACATTAGCAAAACAAGATGAAGTATGGCAAAAGATAGCATTAGCTGTAGCAAGTCATCCTGAAGCAACAGTGATGAATGACCCACCACAATTACGTCAGCGATTGCTAGATGAATTATTTATCGATACTCACTGTGCTTTTTATAACGGGCTGATAGGGAAAATAATAAAACCCTCTTGGAAAGAGCGTGCTTTTGTTCATATTGATTATATAGAGCAGTGGTTTAAAATATCTGGTGTATCTGGTGAGGAAGTGAGATCGCTCCTAGGAGAAGCTTGGCAAAAGCGAATCGATGCTTGTAAAGAAGCTAAAAAATGGCGGCTAGCAATTAATTACTGCCAAGCCAGGCTGAACTACTTAACCAATGATATTAAGTTTCAAGGTGAACTGGTAGAAATTCATTACTTAGCGACTTTGGCAAAATACAGGGAGGGTGTAAACACTGCAGTAGAACACCATCAAAACGCTAAAATCTTGCACTATGGGATCAAAGAGTTAGAAAAATACCTCAAGCATTATCCTTACAATCAGATTATTTTTCTACGGCTTAGTCGTTTATACCACTTGCGGGCAGTTAGTTTAAAATACAATAGCCAACTGTCTGAGTCACTCCTCTGTGTCCAGAAGGCACTCACCTACAATCCCTTCGAGCCGAAAGTTTACAGAACTCGCCACGATCTAATGGAAATGATGAGTCAATGGCAAGAGCAGATGAACCAATTGCTCGTGGACATTAGACATGGTCTACCAGTAAACCCCAAAGAGCAACAGTGGCAAATTGAAGCCAAAAAAGGCTTTGCACCAATGAACAACTATATTGATTCGCAAGAAGCAACGAAAACTGCAACAGCTTTTCAGACGGCGCAAGCAGCTTATCTTTGGTATTCTATTGGTCTACCAGAACCTGTTGATGGCTGGGCTGAGTCGGTTGATGGGGTTATGTATACATCTAATGGCAAAACAAAGCCAATTCAATCTACTAGTAAATTAACAACAACAGCACTCCAATTATTGGAGGCAGTTAACAGTATACTGAAACAGCCTCCCAAGACAAATGCAGAAGTCCCAAATGCTTGGCAAAAGGTAGTTGAGAGTAAACCAGATTTGGCTTTGTTAAATGCTACGCAAATCTGTAGCTACATAGAACACAGTTTATTTGGGGAAGGGGAACATTGCGTTTTGATAACACCTCCCGCACAACACTCGGAAACTATCCCTATCCTCACGCCGACATCTAGACGGTTCCAAATTAGTACAGAACCTTTTATTCCGTGGTTGCTAAGTTCCCAAGACAAACGTATTAAGTTACAAGCAGTAATTGCAAGCGTGTTGGTAGTTGTGACTGCTTGGATTGTGGTTCGAGAAAAAACCACGGTCACAACGCGAGAAAATGCTTATCAAACGATCCTGGTGGCGAAGCAAGCACAAAACGATGAAGCAGTGCTAAAAGCTTCTAAAGAATTTTTTAGCAACACATCTGTTTTTCACAAAGATCAACGGACTCCCCAGGTAATAGAAATTTACGAAGAGTCCTTGGTTCGTTGGTTTGCTCAACAACCACAGGCGCAACTTAAACAAACAGACCAAGAATATTTAGAACTCTATAAAGAATTACAGAAAACAGCGATCGCACAGGAGAAACAGTCATGAGTACCAGAAAAATTGTTGAGTTGTTAAGCTTTACTCTTCTTATTGCATCCCCCGTAGCTTTGGGAGTTGTGTACGCTCAGACCAGTGCACCTCGATCTGTCGCACAAACAACACAATTCACAACTGAGAAAAATTTTCCCCTAAATAAACCTCAAGTCATCAACTTTGAACCAAATCAAGGCTTTAATAAGTTGACGGAACGTCAAAAATTAGACCAATTACGCGATTGGTTATTAATAACAGTTCTATCTGGTAAAGGACTTAATAGCGAAAAAATTAACCAGAGTATTTATGACCTTCCGACAGTCCGCTATGATTTCATGAGTCCAGTTGCCAATTTTGAGTATGGTACTACTCGCTCTCGCTACATTGGTGATGGTAAAGTAGTTGCTCTTGTGCTAAAGGGTACTAAACCTGAACAACGCGTGGATGACCTTGCCCATATTGCTGACCTTCATCGCAAAGACCAAGGTGAAAAGCCGCAAATTATTGAGGTATTTGAATACGAAATTACCTCAGACAAACAGTCTGCCATTATCACCAGAAGTGATAATATAACTGCTGCCAAAATATTTAGCAGTGATTATGGCTATTACGAAACTACTATTGAGAACCAGAACGACCTGCAAAATTTTCTGAGCAAGGTGGATGACATTACCTTTGCCCAAGTTACATCTCCTCATTCCTATAGCAGCAGTCTTACTATAGGTGGACGAAAAATTCATAACGTAAAACCTGAAGACATTAACAAAAATGATATCAAATTGGGTGAGATAGCTACACTTTGGCAATCGGAACGTAAAATCGATAAAAAATTGGCACTATTTCAGCGCGAATTAGCAGAAAATTTAAAAAATCTACCTGATTTTGAACAAGAAAAAGAAATTGAAAAAGCTTACGCGAAAGGACGTAGAGAGGGGCTAGTAAATGGTAGTGGTTTTTCTCTGGATTGGGACTACAACTATCCTGGATTACAAAAAGCTTTAGATGAAGTCACTCCATTACTACAATATTTTAAGGTAAATAGTCAACCGCTTATTAGCAAGCAAGAAATCCAAAAAGTAAAACAGGAACTTCAACAAACAAAACCAGGAATGCCCAAGGAGAAGATAGTTGGATATTTACAATTAACTGAGAAAATAAGAAAGTTTTTCCAGACACCTGAATACTCTAAAATTTATAGAGAAGGAGATCTTGCAAAAAAAATAAAGCAAGAGATTGAGCCAGAAAAGCAAAGGCTCTATCAGGAAGAAACAAATGAAACCAACCAATACAAGCAGCAACTTAGAACGCAAATTGACACTGATCTTACATCTGCCCAAAAATCAGGTAAAACAAAAGAAGAAATTGATTTGATATATCAAAAAATAATCATTGAAAAGAATCAGCAATTACAGCAAATACAGAAAAAGATTAAGAGTCAGAAGGATAAAGAATGGGAAGACATTTTTCGGGCAAAATTTGAACAAGAGTTATCACCATTGAAAAATTTTCTAGAGGCAGATAGAACTCAGGGTTTTCAATATGCTCGTTACGATGGTGATTTTTTGCGGGGAACAGAAGTTGGCATGACTCTGTTCTATACCGACTTATTAATGAAACTTTGGGACTTCAATTTTGAAAATTCTACAATTGAAACAGGTATTAAAGATTTCCAGCCTGAAACCAGAATAGCTATTTCATCAATTTATAAGCAAGAATTTGAAGATTTATCTTATACTCGGTTATGGCTAGGACCAAATGATAAGGGATTTCAGGTGGCACATCAGGGTAACAATCTGATTTTTGCTCGCAATGCGACGCAAGTTTATGCTGCTTCATCTAACCCTTTGAAACCAGGTATAGAAGAACCTGCTGGTGCTAGTGTCAGCGCTTTTCTATCGTGGTGGAATAATCACTACGAAGAAGTTGCTCGATTTGAGCCGCAATATCAACGGCTCAATCAAATTATGAAATGGAGCTTAGTCATTAACTGGCTTAATGATTCAGGACAGAGCAATACTTTGGAATTTTTAGAAAAAGTAAATGTTAAACCCGATAACTGGTTCCCTGATTGGGTGAAAAAGCAAGGCGATCGTTTGAAATTCCGACGATGGGAAAAAATAAAATTTCTACCTAAAAATTACAAAGGTACAAAGACAGAAGCTTTAAGTTTAGTGAAATCAGAAGAATTTGCTAGATTTGGCAAAAAACAACAATATTTTTATGGAGGAGTCTCTCTCGCTAGAAGAGGTATGTTTCGAAATCGGACTCCTTTAAGTGAGACCATTGAACTTAACAAACCTAGTTTCAGATCTTACATCAACTATGATTCTGTAAAAGTTCAGCCCAACAACTTAGAATTCAAAACTTTAAATGGTACAACATACAGACTAAAACCTATAAGTAAAAACGTTAGCAAAACTATAGTTGAAGTAAAATCAGAGACCAAACTCCGCAGTCCCAATACAGAACTTACGAATCAACCATTTGCCAGTAGCATTACCAAATTACCAAACGGAATAAAGTTAGAAAACGCCATCAACGATAATGGATTTAGTAACTTGAATGTAACTAAAACGCACAATGGTTTTAAAGTTCAATTTGAAAGTCGTGAAATAGACGCTGGCTATCAATTGGCTTCGAACCTTAGTACGGCAAAAAGTAATCCTCTAGATATTCTTAAGGGTAAGGAAAATGTTGCCCAAATTAGGTATTCCCCATCCCAACCAAATCATTATTACGTTAAATTTTCTGATTCTTCAGGATGGGTTAAGTTCAGTGAACGGTCAGCGGGGGGAACTGGTAAACCGCCTACCCCTCCGACAAAAGGGCTGATGGCTGTTGCAGAACCAGAAGATGGTGCGCGCATTTTTCATCTCGAATCCTTAAAGGAAGAGCAGGTATTGCAGGAAACAAAAGGATTTCAAGAATTTTCTGGCAGAGGAGCAAATCCTCAAGAACACTTTAATCCTCATCAAGAAGCTCAAAGGCTTGTTGAAGACCCAACAAGGTATATTCTGGCAGAGAAAATAGACTTAGGACTGCAAACTCAAAAGATTGATGCAGCGCTCAAAAGTGGTAATTATACCAAAGCCTCGAACTTAATTGACAAAGCAATTAAGTTGCATGGTCAAGACCCAGACTTGATGATGCGTCAAGCATTAGTGGACATACACCAAGGAAAACTTAATTTACAAATCATTACTCTTGAAGGGGCTAAACCAGCTGTTGGGAATTTCTTCGACGAAATCAGTAAACTTAACTTCCACGCAATTGAGACTGATACAGAATTTATTTACGTCCAAGACTCTCCTGGCTTAAATAACCTAGATTTTAAGGGCGGAGTAGCAAAAAGTGTTGGTTCTGGTTCGGGAGTGAGAGCTTATCAACTCAAACCAGGAAAAATTGGTGATGTAAATATTGGTCGTACAGGCTTCGGGGATGTTGGCGCTTCCAGCAACCCTTCCACTCAATATAAAGGCAATAATATTGCCAATTCCTTAAGGTTTCGATTCAATAATAATTCTCAAGGCTTTTCGCCTGATGGCAAATGTGAGAAACAGGACGAAAAAGACCAGAATAAAAATACGAACTGTTGTCCAAAACAAGGGGAGAATAAAAATAATGAATGTATTCTAGAAAAACCTGTTTATGTAGTAACGAAATCTGACACTATCTGAAGCCGGAATACGAATAAGGAAGAACAAAGAAAGATTCTTCCTTATTTTTTATAGATAGCAAATATACATTTATTATTATAAACAATGAGGTGATATTTTGTCATACGATTCTTTTGATGAACTCAATGCTGCTTTTGAAGTAGCACAAACAAAATGGCGTGATGGTGATTTATTAGGTGCCTATGATGATTTACACCAAATTTTTACCTACCGTCTCCTACATTCGGAGTTGATCGATGCAGATTTAAAAGTCATCTTGTCACTTGCTGATCTAGCCGGGGTATTAGGTGAATTTCAGGTAGCAGATAATTTGCTTTGTGGTGCTGTTGGTTTATACGAAAAGGCAAACAGCGAATCTTCTGCTGACTATACACGCTTAAGACGAATTCAACTTTGTACAGATAGGGGGAGTTTACACCAAGCACAAAACTTATTGCAAGAAATGGCTCCTCGGATTGGTAATATTAATAACATTGAATTTTCGTTAACAGGGTTATCGCAATGGGAAACGCGTTGCTTTTGGCGAGATAGCAATCCAGAAGACCGAATAGTATTGTTTGCTGAATTATACTTAGCAATGGGACGGTTGTTGGCTGCTTTGGGACAATATGGTGAGGCTCTTGTTGCTTTGCGCCAAGGTTTGTTTCATTCTCAAGGGGAGAAAGTACCTTCTTTAGCACAGCAAACCGTACTACCACTCAAGTTGGCGATCGCCTCCGCTCTGATTGAAAAAGGAAACCTTGACGATGCAGATACTTACCTTTCCCATTTGCAAGAGCAACTCAATCAGAAAGAACACCCAGAATATTTTATCCATTGGTTAGAGCTATCTGGCAAACTCCATCTGTTGTGGGGAAACTTGGGTGCAGGATTAAAGCAATTTCGGCGAGTTCAAGAAACATGTCGTCAACTTCGTTCACAACGCGCAGTATTGCGTTCTAACCTTAATCTTGCCCATATTTTAATTCTCCTCAACCAAACCAGCACAGCCCGCGATTATTTAGCAGACACTCAAATTAATGCCTCTACCATTGGTGATAAAGCTTTATTATCGCGGGTAGAATTATTACTACAACTTTGCGATGCCCGTAGTCGTTCCCTTGTAGGAGCTAGTCCCGTTGAACTCTCAGTCTTAGAGATGCGTAAAAAAAGACACAAAAGTGAAACCATAGCACAAGTACAAGAAAGACTAGACCTATCAACTCAATCTCCTAATTATTTGGCTTGGTTCGAAGACCGTGCGTTAGCTTTTCAATCGCAGTTGAGCAACCTTAACCTAAACACTGCAGGCGATCTACTTGAACACATTAAACGAGTCTTTAAGTGTACTGATTCCCATCTTGTTAAAGTACAAATACGGATACTAGAAGGCATATTTGCTTACTACCAAGGCACAGAAAAAAACAGCCTTGCTAAGATTCATCAAGCGCACCAAATTTTAGAGGAAGTCTCTCCTCAATTAGAGTCCATAAGTTTAAAACCAGAACTTTGGCAAGTACAACGGATTTTAATTTGGTGTCGTACAAGGTTAAACTATCCACTCCCCGAAATAGAAGCTTTAACAGCATCCACAAATCAGTTACTCGAACAAATAACCTCATCCCTGACACCAGAAGACCAAGTATTTTATCTACTAAATAAATGGACAGCAGATGAAGAATACATTGCTGCACGGATTAATCAGTTAGAGCGTTTGCAAGACCGACTTAAAACAGGTGCTTTTTGGCTACGTCCATGGCGACGTTTGCAGTTGATGAGAAAGCTGAATGCTTTAGTCGAACATATTGATAGATACAAGGATGCTTTAGCAAAGCGTACAATCAAAGCCGACACTGCGGAAGTGAAAATTCTACCCTCTGAATCACTTTGGCTGCGCCTTCTTACACACCCCAAAAACCGAGTTACTCTGACATTTCTGATTCTACCTGATCGCGTCCTAGTAGTGATCACAGGGCGACTTCTGTTTGATTTTCGCGTTATTCCCACGACCCGTCTCGCAGTACGTAATCTTGTGCAGGTCTGGTACAAAAATATCGAGGGTATTAACAGAAATCGAGACCTGATGCTGATAGACAATCCTGATTCTGAACAAAAGAAGCGAGATATGAATCCGGTGGAACACGATATTGATTATCAAGCGCAGATGACATCGGTAACGCAAGTGGCGCAGGATGTCACTGATAAATTGGCACAAATCTTAGAAATTCCGCAATTGCTTAAGAATCTACCCAAGCACGTTCGCGCCCTCACGATTGTACCCGATGATATCTTACACGGCTTTCCCTTTGCTGCTATACGCTACAAGGGTAAATACTTGATTAGGCATTATGCTCTTTCCATCGCTTATGAATCTAAAAGCCAAGGGTTAAAACCAACCTCAACTTCTTTGCAAAAACAAGCTCTAGTGGTTGGTATATCAAAAGGCAGTAGGAGTGGGGAGTTAGGCGCATTAGTTCGGTGTCAAATTCCCCTTCTCCTGCAACTAGGACTGGGTAATTGGTCATGGCGCGGACAATGCGCTCTAAATCTAAATTGCTCCTAGAAGCTAGCTGAGCGTATAGC
>NZ_JAAKGC010000144.1:0-2634 GCF_017591665.1 Aetokthonos hydrillicola CCALA 1050
AAAACCTACGCAGTATTGAGAGTGAAGTAGAAGTTTGACAGCTTGTCTTTTGACATGAGTACTGATTTAGCCGATAATCGATTTTTTACATAACAAATGCAGCGCAGTTGTAGAAATTTTATGCTCCGCCCGTGTTTATATAAAAATTTAGTACTAGTAATACTTTCAATTTTCATTGCAACACCTGTTGCTGCTCACACGGTAAAGGTATCAGAGAATGTCGGTGGTCTACTGCATATAGAACCTCAAGACAATCCACGAGCTGGTGAATCAGCTAAAATTTGGATCGTGCTGACTCGTCACGGGGGCGAAACCATTCCCCTTGAAAAATGTAACTGTCAGTTATCTATCTACCCAAAACCCCATACTAAAGGCAATACTCCACTACTAAAACCAACTTTACAAGCAATAACAGCAGAGAAGTACCGTGGTGTTCCTGGTGCTGACGTTGTATTTCCTAAAGCAGGAGCCTACGAGATAGAGATTAGCGGCACTCCAAAACCTGGAGCTAGTTTCAAGCCGTTTAAGTTATCCTACACTGTTAATGTCAGTTCCTGAATTATCACCGTTGTCCGGTGAACATTTTTGATGCTGCTTTTGGGCAATCATTCCTTCAAGTTCCTTAAGGTGCTGTGCGCTTAGAAGAAATTCGTCTTTTAAGGAAATTTTTATCTCATTAAGAATTCTTGATATTACTTCACCTTCAGAAACAGAAGTTTCCAGTATCTGAAAACGCGTAGGTTCATCTAATCGGCTTAAAAGTTGTGAGATAATATGACTGATGCGGACTTCATTACTAAAATCAAATATTGTGGTAGGTTCGTCTTCAGGAATTAATAGCTGTTCACCAACCTCAAGAAAAGCTTTAACAATTCCAGGAATGCTTTCTTGAGGAATTTCTTGACCAGTATAATTCTCCAATTCTTCTAAAAATGCTCTGAGTTGTGTTGTGCCGTCAGGACGTTTTTGATTAGCGAGTTCTGTAAGCTTTTGGGCAAATGTCTTCTCATCTGAAGATAAAGCAAAAATTGCATCAATTTGAGTCTGAAATAATTTACTTTCCCCTAAAGCTAACCTAAAGTAGATAGAAAACTTTTCTGGGCAGCATATACGCAATTTGTTACACCATTCCAATTCGGTTTCTTCAACATAAGAATACTTACTGCCCCAAACAACACTCAATTTTGGAAAAAGAAACATCAGTATTTTTTGGACAGGTTGTTTATCTTCATTTTTAAGCTGGGCTGTCCAGGAGTTAAGGATATTTTTAATTTCATCAATCGAAGAATTTTGTTTTCCAAGAAAAGCATTTTTATTGTTACGGATAGTGTCGTATATAATGGGGCAAAATACTCGTAGTGACTCTAGAGCTATGTAATCAATAGGGTTCACTTCACCTTTCACTGTTGGATATGTTAGTGAAAGATTTTCAATCAAACGAACGATATCGCGCAAGCTTGTAATAAAATGGTCTATGCCTTCATAGTAAATATTTCTCCAGTAATTTGACACAAAGAGTTCTTCTGACAGATCAAATATAACGTTATTAAGTTTTTCAAAAAATATTCTACGTAATGAAGTTTTATCTGGTTTCGGTAGCTCAAAATCTACTTGAATAATTTGGTCAAGGTATGCTTCTGATGTCTGTTTTGTTTCTGTAAGTGCTTTGAGAACAACTTCTTTATTAAAAGCTAGGACATAGATAATATTAGTAAAACTTGGAATTGCTTTTAGTAAACGAAATAGCTGTTGAATTTCCTCAGTAGAAAGTCTGTCAATATCGTCAATTGCTACAACTATTCGTTTATCTTGATTGACTAGCTTTTCCTCGACTTCTTCTTTTAACTCAGGAGTTTCTTTTTCCTGTGCCTCAAATAATGTTGCTAGTGCCGTACCAGCTTGAGAGTAAGGTAAAGAAGTTTGCCCAACAGCTTTTGCAAAATCGCCTATCCGTTCTTTTAAACCTTTCGATACTGATGATATTCTGCTTATAACATTTCGTATTTGCTCAAAAAAGCGCTTTGTAATATCTTGAGAGCCAGAAAATAACAAAGGGTTAAACGGTACAATAATTGGTCGTTCGTCTTCTGGCTTTTCCTGAAGATAGTGAATGAGAAAATTCATCAGTGTCGATTTGCCGGAATTCCAAGAACCGTACACCGCAATCACAAACCCTTCAGTAATCGTCATGTTACAAATACTGTCTGCCAAATACTTAGCAAAGGTTGCATAACCCAGTCTGTCTTTTTCGGGATCACTTAAGGAATGTTTTTCCGTGAAGTCGTCAGCTTGTGTTTGTGGCATACCGAGCTTTTTTATTTTTACTGGTGCAGGATTATGCTGACACAATTATTAAGTCGACATGTCCCACCCTAAGATACAATTCTCAAGCTGAAGTCTCATTTTATTTTGGAAATGCAAATTAACTGGCAACCAGCCAAAACATACGAAGATATCCTTTATGACAAAGCTGATGGCATTGCTAAGATCACCATCAACCGTCCTCATAAACGCAACGCCTTTCGTCCCAAAACCATTTTTGAACTATACGATGCTTTTTCTGACGCTCGTGAAGATCTCAGTATTGGTGTTGTATTATTCACCGGTATGGGACCACATACTGATGGGAAGTAC
>NZ_JAAKGC010000144.1:2644-10841 GCF_017591665.1 Aetokthonos hydrillicola CCALA 1050
CTGTGCAGGAGGCGATCAAAGCGTGCGAGGACAAGCAGGTTATGTTGACGATGATGGTATCCCCCGTTTAAATGTCCTGGATTTACAGCGTCTTATTCGTTCTATGCCCAAAGTAGTGATTGCTCTTGTTGCTGGGTATGCGATTGGTGGTGGACACGTTCTCCATTTGATTTGCGACTTGACTATCGCCGCAGATAATGCTATTTTTGGGCAAACTGGACCTAAAGTCGGCAGTTTTGATGGGGGTTTTGGTGCAAGCTACCTTGCTCGTATAGTCGGTCAAAAAAAGGCGAGGGAAATCTGGTTTCTCTGTCGCCAATATAATGCTGAGCAAGCTCAGGAAATGGGATTAGTTAATTGCGTTGTTCCGGTGGAACAACTTGAAATAGAAGGTATTAATTGGGCACAAGAGATTTTGGAAAAAAGCCCGATCGCTATTCGCTGTCTTAAAGCAGCATTTAATGCTGATTGTGATGGTCAAGCCGGTTTACAAGAACTTGCTGGAAATGCGACTTTACTCTATTACATGACACAAGAAGGATCTGAGGGAAAGCAAGCTTTTCTGGAAAAACGACCACCTAATTTCCGCCAATACCCCTGGTTACCTTAGAATTAAGTTGAGTAATTCTAGAAGTTGCATTTTATACATTTTGTCATCGTGAGACAGCCTAGGCTGTCTCACCTGTATTTTAAAAAATTGCTGTTTGTGAAAGCTGTATTGACAAGGCGAGAATAAATCTGCCCTTGATTGTGTTTTTAAATGTTCATGGCACTCATAATTTTTAAATTTTGAGTGAGTGGTTTTTATGCTTCAAGAAAGTAAAACTTAAATAGTGGTTAAGACTAAATTAGCATTATTTGAAGCTCGGCTTCTACTTGTTCTTGTGACGAACAAGTAACGGTTTGTTCAATATTAGTAAGTTCAGAGTGATTCAATGTCGAAGCTAAAGCTGGTGACGCGTCTGGTAAACTCCAAGCATCTTCAAAAGTTTCCCATGAAGGTGCAAATGGTGGGAGTGCTAACGAACACGCTTTCCAACTTCCTTGAACTGGTGTTCCAAGTTGGTGGCAAACCCCTCCACGCCGCCCCTCTGGCTTGTAATAGTGGCAATATCGGCAGGCTGAGGTCAACAATTTGATGGGTTTCATAAGTTCGGTGCCTGTTTATGGCTGGTATATCCTTGCTTTATATTTTGCTTGCCTAAATGAACAGGGTGTAAAGCTAAAAGCCTAGGCAAGTAAAGCTTTTAGCGATCCCAAGGAAAAAATTAACTTTAGAATCTTTTTATGTTTGTGTCATATTTTTCAACTATTTTGTTAACAATGTGATACATAAATTTTGAAATGTCAAACATGATAAATTTTGCCTAAAAAATATTTGGGATCAACGCTAAAAGTTAATATATCGATTTCTCACGGCTTTTAACTTCAGCCGTAAGAGACACCTTTTAAGCTGGATGCCCTTAATTCGCTAGATATATTTGGCAAATTGAAAACTAACTTATGACAGAAACGAAAAATGAAAGGCTTACACCCAAAGGCAGATGAAATTACTAAAATTAACTTACCAATACAGGTTTAAATTAGGGAGCAGGGAGCAGATCCCTCCTTAAAAATCCTTTAGCAGCGCATGGAGAACAAACTCCCCAGCGTTGAAGTTCACCCGGTGGTGTAGGACAGTCGCATTGGGGGCAAAGAGGTAGGTTATGCGATCGCTCTTGAACTGTTTTAGCCCAAGACTTAAAGGCAGTATTTGCGTTTCCAGCAGTGGGCGATACATCTCTAGGTGCTTTCATCGCATTGCCCAAGTAACTGGGGTGCTGGAATGATAAAACAATTTGTTTCTGTGTTTGAGTATCTTTAGCACGCCGCCATCCGGCGGTTGAAAAGCGAATGTCTACCAGGGGAGGATCCAGCTTTTCATTCAACTTTAAAAGCAGGCGCGGACGCTCAAAAGTTAAGTTTTGTGCCCAAGCAGCGCTAGAAGTTGCTACCCGCAGGACATCATGCTGAATTGATAGTGGTTGAGTATGAGCGGCAACCACTGATCCCACAACTTCAGCCCAAGAGGTGAGCAAAATTTGAAAAGGTTGCTCTTGCCATTTAGCCTGAACCTCTAAAACACCTAAAATATCATTAACTGATTTAAACGACATTTTGCCAAAGAGGTGCAAAAATTGCAGCTTGGGTGTGAGATCTATCTATGATAATTTTCATGATAGCTTTGCACAAATGTATCTTTAAACTCATCCGGCAGTCAAGGTTGGAGACAGATAGGCAATGAGTCAAAATCCCCTGATAGATTTGGGTATCCAATCTTCTACACCAGTCCAGTTAAAGCCTGCACTAGCGGCAGCACTGGCAAGTCTAGAAGTCAAATTAGATCAAGAGTTAGCCCGATACAGAAGAACAAAAACTGTCTATAGAAATCTAAGCCAACCTCGTGTAGGCAGTTTCACTAGCAGTCAACTCCAACAATTAACTCTCCTCAGTATGAAGGAGAGTGTAAAAAACACATCGCAGGAAAGTGGGACAGAGAATCAAAAGGAACCCCCAGCAACAGTGACAGCTGCTGCTACTTCTTTGAGTCAGCAAGAGGAACTATCTGTTCCTGACCAGACTAACACACCATCAATCCCTTCTTCCCAGACTTTTCAACAAACACCAGTGACACCAAAAACGGAGGAACTGCAAAATCTAACAATCACTGCCAACACAACCGAAATAACAAATTCTACCAGTATCGTTTCGACAGTCACTCCACAGGCTCCAGAAAGCAACAATAAAAATCCTGTACAGCCAGATGACTTCTTGGACTCATCTGAAGCACTTCTACGAAGTCTTGCAGAAGAACAAACTAACACTCCAAAACAAACAAATCCGAACAACAGTCTGCTATCACCCTTAGGTATCGGATCAATGCTGCTGCTATTATTAGCAAGCCTCACGTTCGGCTTTGTGGTGTTTAATCCGAAGAGCATTAGTCAATTTAATCTAAAAGGAGTGTTCACAAGTAAAACAACAACTAAAGTTGAAAACACAGCAGCACAATCCAAAAAGACTAAACTTGGGGATGAACCAGCACTTACCCCTATACCTAAATATCCTAATCTGGCACAAAGGGAATTGCCCGAAGTAAGAGATCCAAATGATGTAGTCGGCTTAAAACCGAAACCTAACCCGACATCGATATCATCACCCTACTCGATCTCTACTACAAACCCTTCAACAACACCATACCAGTTACAGCCCATACAGCCCGTAGCTCCTACCATAAACAACTCACCGCCAATCTTGACAGCAACAACACCCCTGAGTCCATTCTCCCAGAAGCCTGTTGCAATCGATACACAAATTAAACCATCAAAAGACGGATTTTATCATATAGTGACTGAAAATCAAGGTCTTCAGGCTTTTAACTCAGCACGAAAGATAGTTCCTGATGCTTATCTATCAGCAGACGGTAAATTTATTTATATGGGTGCTGTCAAAAATAAAGACAAAGCACAACAACTAATACAACAACTCGAAGCAAAAGGAATCAAGGCACGAGTTCAGCCTTAATTTGGGGATGGGGCATGGGGCATAGGGCATGCCCCATCCCCAATGCCCCATGCCCTATGCCCCATTCCCAAATTCGTTAAAATATAAACTGGCTGCTAATGGAGGGTCCAATATGGGACTAATTGATCGTATCCTGCGTGTGATGCGTGCCAACCTTAACAGTTTTATGACTAGTAGGGATGATCCAGAAAAACTTCTGGAGGCTATTGTCATGGAAATGCAGGATAATCTGGTGCAATTGCGACAGGCATTAGCACAGGCGATCGCTATACAAAAACGCAGTGAACGGCAACTACTTCAAACACAGTCAACAGCACAGGAATGGTACCGCCGTGCCCAACTGGCCCTGCAACAAGAGAATGATATCCTAGCAAGGGAAGCTCTCACCAAACGTCAAGCGTATCAACAAACCGCCACAACCCTATCTAGTCAAATTTCTCAGCAAAAAATTGTCGTAGATAAATTGAAAAACGATATGCGAGCCCTAGAGCTAAAAATTGCTGAGGTGAGAACTAAAAAGGATATGTATATTGCTCGTGCGCGTTCTGCCGAGGCATCCTATAAACTACAAGACATGCTCAACGGTGTCTCTAACACAAATAGCTTAAACGCCTTTGAACGCATGGAAGAAAAAGTGGTGCAACTAGAAGCCCAGTCAGAAGCAATAGCTAAACTTGACCCAGATGAGTTGAATTCATCTTTTGCTTCGTTAGAATTGGGTAATACTATTGACGCCGAACTGAGAGCAATGAAGGGACAGATCTTAGCTGACAAAAACCAAACACAACAGTGATAGATAATACTAAGGGTTACTACAAGTTAACCAAAAGGTAAGTATACTAAAAAATTGGACGAAAAATAAGTTTAGAACATATCTTAAGAATAGAGGTGCTTTAAAACCAAAAAGCTACCTTCAAATAGGCGGCTATTAAATAGTAAAAAAGCTAACTGTCCAACTATAGAGCGTAAATCGCACAAGGAAAAACAAAGTTATGGGATTATTTGATCGTATTAGACGAGTAGTCGGTGCTAATCTTAACGATTTGGTAAGCAAAGCCGAAGATCCTGAAAAAATGCTGGAACAAGCTGTCGTCGAAATGCAGGAGGACTTGGTACAGCTACGTCAAGGGGTTGCTCAAGCAATTGCTGCCCAAAAGCGTACCGAAAAACAGTACAATGACGCTCAAAACGAAAGTAATAAGTGGCAACGGAACGCCCAGCTAGCAGTGCAAAAAGGTGATGATAACCTTGCACGACAAGCGCTGGAACGCAGGAAGACTGTTAGTGAATCTGCAACCGCATTAAAAGCAAGTTTAGAACAGCAAACTGCCACTGTTGAAAATCTTAAGCGTAATTTAATTCAGTTAGAAAGCAAAATTTCTGAGGCAAAGACCAAGAAAGAAATGCTCAAAGCTCGAATTACTGCTGCTAAAGCACAAGAACAACTTCAAGGCATGGTGCGTGGTATGAATACCAGCAGCGCAATGGCAGCGTTTGAGCGGATGGAAGAAAAAGTTATGATCCAAGAAGCTCGTGCTCAGTCAGCAGGAGAGTTGGCTGGTTCAGATTTAGAAAGCCAGTTTGCAGCTTTGGAAGCTGGCAGTGATGTAGATGATGAATTGGCAGCGTTGAAGGCACAAATGTCTCTACCTGGTGGTAAAACAAATCAACAAGCATTACCACCACAAGAAACGTCTAATACTAAACCCAATCAAGTCGTTGACGCTGAGTTGGAATCTCTTCGCAAGCAATTGGATCAAATGTAAACTTTATTTAAATTTGTTTGCAATAGTCCCACACCTACTGTAAGGGGGTGGGATTTTGCATTAGTGAGTAGTTTGCTGGTGGCATCTTGGGATAAAGTATTGAGTGTGCCAACACGCGAGAGATGCCCCCTGATGGAGATCTGCAATGAGTAACGGTGTAATCACTATAACTGATGCTGAGTTTGAAACCGAAGTGTTACAAGCCGAAATACCAGTGTTGGTCTATTTTTGGGCTACCTGGTGTGGACCTTGTCACTTGATGACGCCGCTGATGAACTCAGTAGCAGCCAATTACGGCGATCGCCTGAAAGTAGTAAAAATGGAAATTGATCCTAATCCAGCCACTGTTAAAAAATATGAAGTAACAGGTGTACCTGCCTTAAGGCTTATTCGAGGAAAGGAACTGTTAGGATCTGTTGAAGGAGCTCTTGGCCAAGACAAGTTACTTAGCTTCATAGATCCTCACCTCCACTAATTCCTGACTGGTGGTTACTGCACAATGAACAACTAACTACTAAGATTCAAAGGCAATAGGCAATCACATTGGTTTGGGAACAATTTAGGAACAGGAAGGCGAAATGTTGCCTATGACCTGTTCCCTTCTTACGCTAGAAGGCTAGCTTCCTCACACTTAAGACTCAATAATAAAAATGCAGTTTGCTAAGCGTTTACAAACTTTACAATCTAATGTATTTGCTGATATGGATACAGCTAAGGCAAGAGCTTTAGCTGCGGGAAAGCATATAATTGATTTATCACTCGGATCTTCTGACTTACCAGCGGAAGACCACGTTCTTGAAGCGATCGCCGAGTCCCTTAAAGATAAAAGTACGCACGGCTACTTGCTGTTTCACGGGACACAAGCCTTTCGCTATACAGTAGCCAACTGGTATGAGAAAAAATTTGGTATCTCCGTAAACCCTGAAACAGAGGTGCTAACGTTAATTGGTTCCCAAGAAGGTACAGCTCATTTACCCTTGGCTGTATTAAACCCAGGAGACTTTGCTCTATTGTTAGATCCAGGATATCCTTCTCATTCAGGTGGAGTTCACTTAGCTGGGGGTCAAATATACACAATGCCTATACAGGTGCAAAACGATTTTTTACCTGTGTTTGCAGATATTCCTACACCTGTATTAGCTCAGTCTCGGATGATGGTGTTGAGTTACCCTCACAATCCCACCAGCGCGATCGCACCCTTATCCTTTTTTAACGAGGCTGTTGACTTTTGTGAGCAACATAATCTGATTCTGGTTCATGATTTCCCATACGTAGATTTAGTCTTCGAGGGAACTGCTCCATCTATTTTACAAGCTGACCCAGACAGACGAATCTCTATCGAGTTTTTTACTCTTTCCAAATCATACAATATGGGCGGCTTCCGTATTGGCTTTGCTATCGGTAATGCCCAATTGATTAAAGCATTACGCCAGATAAAAGCAGCCGTAGATTTTAATCAATATCAAGGGATTTTAAATGGAGCGATCACTGCTCTGATGGGATCTCAAGACGGAGTTGAAGCTACTGTAGCCACATTCCGAGCTCGCCGAGATGCCTTTATCAAAGCTTTATACCAAATTGGTTGGCAAGTCTCTCCTCCTAAAGCAACAATGTATATTTGGGCAAAATTGCCAGAACCTTGGAGTAAAGATTCTGTAAAATTTTGTACAGAACTAGTGGAAAAAACTGGAGTAGCCGTTGCACCCGGCGCTGGATTTGGTAAATTTGGAGAAGGATATGTCCGTTTTGCTTTGGTACACCAGCCATCTGTCTTAGAAGCTGCTGTAGACAAAATCGCTCAGTTCCTTTAGGAGTCTCCCCTTTAAGAGGAGTGTGGGGAGATAAAACTTGACGGGTTGATTTTTTGTTAATCCCACACATCCCTTACCTGCTGTAATCCCCAACTACGTTTTTGCTTCTTGTGACACTCCCCGCTCAAAAAAAGACGGGGATCATTTAAGATCTAATCTCTGAATATTCTGGTTTTACAGATTACGTAAGGCTCAATACGTTCGTGCCTATAAGGCGTATTGACTACGCTCAGGTGCTACACTGCCGAAAGCCGCCTTCCAGGAGCCTACAAGGAGGGCGTTAGACCAACACACCTTTTTTCGATACGAAGCATCTCCTCTACTGATAAGGGCGTGCAACTACGAAGCAATAATTATTTATTTGTACCCCTTTATTTATTCTAAAACCAATATATTCATATTAGTATTTTTCCAATTTCGGTCACAGAAATAAACTTTATGTCGTAAGATTATTCGTGGAAATGAAAACAGAAATATTCTCTATAGATAAAAAAGATACGTTGCACAAAGGTAAAAGGATTTTGTTAATTGAGGACAATGATATCAATAGGATGCTATTGGGAGATTATCTCATTTACTGTGGATATGAAGTTCAAAGCTTGCCAGAAGCTTCCAGTTTTTTCTCAATTGTAGACAAATTTAAGCCACAGTTAGTTTTATTAGATTTAAAATTACCAGATATTGATGGTTATTCTCTACTAGAACAAATTCAGCTAAAACCAGACTTCTCAAATATACCTATTATTGTAGTTTCAGCTTTTGCTTTTAAAGCAGATCAAGAACGAGCGATACAATTAGGTGCTTGTCGTTACTTTGTAAAACCGATTGACCTCTCGAAGCTGCTAACGGCAATTGAAGAAGAACTAGCTCATCAACGAATTTGAAGGAGATAGGGCATGGGGCATGGGGCATGGGGCATGGGGGATGGGGCAATGGGGATGGGGGAGTGGGGGGTGTGGAGTGGGGTGGGGGGGATGGAGATAGGTGCGTAGGGGACAATATGGGTGAGCACCACGTGTATTTTTACAGGTTAATTGGAGGGAGGAAGTAGTGTAG
>NZ_JAAKGC010000451.1 GCF_017591665.1 Aetokthonos hydrillicola CCALA 1050
CTTGAAAAAGTCTAGTTATTTAATGCTGCATGAGTGTAGCAGTTTTTAGAACAAATCCTTGCACACGCCTCACAACCGACACAGTTTTCTGGGTGAGCAATTGTCATTACTTTCTTCTCGATTTCGTCATCGTCCTCATTTTCGACGAATTCGCCTTCTTCGTTCATTGCTTTTAATAGCAGGACGTTGTGTCCGCATATTTTAAAGCATCTGCCACAACCGATACATTTTTCTTGATCAATTTCTTGAACAAATTTGGGTGTCCAAGTTTTACCACCAAATGTCAAGCCTGTTAGTGTTGCCATGATTTACCTTATGCTGTTTTGCCTACAAATGAATTTGAGTTTCTTCCTCATATAACTTCATATTAATCTTCTATTTTTGTTATTGACGAAGATTTTTTTGCTTAAATCAAATTTTAATGACTTACGAGATTTTTTTTATCTTACTTTAGCTTATTACTTCTAATTGAAATTATTTTCTAACAACATTTAATTTTTGAAGTATAGGATTCCTATTTGATAGAAATCCTATAGGAATATACGTATGATGTGTTAATATGAAGTCCGTAACCATTCCAAAATTTCGGTGCCGTACTCTCGGAGCTATACTTTGCACGGTCATAAACTGAGTGTTGACGTAAATGAACAACACCATTTGTAGGGGCGCAATGCCTTGCGCCCCTACGTGGTTTCAAAAACGCAATTTGTGCCGGTGGGGAGCATAACACACCCTACAGAGATTTTTCAAAAAATAAAATATGATTTCTATAACAGTTTTAAATCGTTTATAAGAAAACTAAGTATACCTGTAGATCTTTAATAAGAAGAATTCTTATATTATTCGGTGCGTATAACTTTGCTCCAGTACTCTAAAGCATCTGCTAACTTTGCTTTTAGAACAGGTTTGCTGAGATAGTCATCCATTCCTGCTTCTAAGCAAATTTGTTGATCTTCTTTCATTGCATTAGCTGTCATTGCGATTATATAAGGACGGGAGCGGCTAGCAAAACGGTTCTCTTCCCAGCGACGAATTTCTTTTGTA
>NZ_JAAKGC010000145.1 GCF_017591665.1 Aetokthonos hydrillicola CCALA 1050
CAAAGCTGTTGAAATTAAACCGGATGACCACCAAGCTTGGTTCAACCGGGGGTTTGCGCTGCGTCAGTTGGGACGCTACGAAGAAGCGATCGCATCCTACGACAAAGCTGTTGAAATTAAACCAGACTACCACCAAGCTTGGTTCAACCGGGGGTTTGCGCTGGGTGAGTTAAGACGCAACGAAGAAGCGATCGCATCCTACGACAAAGCTGTTGAAATTAAACCAGACTACCACCAAGCTTGGAACAACCGGGGGATTGCGCTGGGTGAGTTAAGACGCAACGAAGATGCGATCTCATCCTACGACAAAGCAGTTGAAATTAAACCGGATGACCACCAAGCTTGGAACAACCGGGGGATTGCGCTGGGTGAGTTAAGACGCTACGAAGATGCGATCTCATCCTACGACAAAGCAGTTGAAATTAAACCTGATTTCCACCTAGCTTGGTACAACAAAGCTTGCTATTATGCTTTGCAGGAAAATGTTGATTTGGCAGTTAAAAATTTGAAACAAGCCATCAGCTTGAATCCTGAATACCGAGAGATGGCAAAAAATAACTCAGATTTCAACAGCATTCGAGAAGATAAGCGGTTTCAAGTATTACTATTTTAGGGAGATCTACCCACGAAACTCAAAATGCTCTCAAAGTGAAAGGGGAGCATTCCAATTTGGCAAAAAAGAAGGTAGTGGGAGCATCTTGCTCCCTACCTGATATCTTGCACCCCAGATGAATCAGCCCGATATCCCGCCCAGAACTTAAGTTCCGGGCTAATAGCGCACATTCCATTTCAATGGACTGTAATCCTTGCTCAGTCCTCTAAAGAGGACTTTAGCTATCAGCCAGCGATTTAAATCGCTGGCTGGCTTACTGCTGCTCCTGAAGAAAAGATAATATAAAACTTGTCTCTGCTTTGTGAAGCAGGATTATGCATAAGTTTTTTAATTTCCATCCCGCTACTTTCAACCTAATATGGCTCAAAATTCTAGACTGGGTGCGTTCTCGCTAGCTACCGTCCTTGTCTCCGCTCATTATGGCTTGGGTTTCCTTTTGGGAACGGCGGAGAAATCGTTAACTGTAGGTTTTGCTAGCAGCCTTTATGCTGTCTGTCTAGCCTTGGGTACTATCGCTCTTGTAGGACTTGCAAAGTTTTATTGGACAAAACAAGAGCAAATCTGGACATTGCTAGGTTTGAGCTACGGTAGCGGAGTAAAAGTCCTAGTAGGGTTCATGTCTTGGTCATCACTTATTGGAATTGAAGCTGTCCAGATCATTTCTGGAGCCTTCATCCTTAAGGTTTTGGGAATACCTACCCTACAAAGTATGTTTGTTTTGACTATTTTGTTTATGCTTGTTTCCTTACTACCACTGGAGAAAGTTAGCTGGATATTTCGAGCATTGCTTGTTGTAAATTTCTTGGCTTTGGTGTATGGATTATGCATGTTGCACGGTTTACCTGATTATGTGCGATCGCCCATAGAGTTTACGAGTTCGCTGGAACAAGTGAGTTTACCTTCGACGATAGGTATAGCGCTATCAACAATCTTGCTGATTATATTAGATATGAGGTATCAGCAATTTATTGTTCAGGCAAAGGATGTACAGACTCTATATAAAGCCTGTGTGTTAGCCGCAATTGCGCTGTTTTTGCTCGCCTTTTTGCCTTCGTCAATTGTGATAGCTTCTCTCAAGGCGGGAATTTTGCCTCCTGATATTGATGGTAAGGAAACACTCCCGTTTATTTTGTCGTGGATTGGTGGGGGAACTGATAAACCTTTGGGTATTTTCCTGATCGGATCTTTATTACTTCCGGCGATAGGTGTAGGTAGCAGTATCTTGCGGGTGCAAAGCAAAACTATCTTAGATTTTAATATTTTGCCTGTATTCAAATTTAATCGATTTCTGGTTGTTGTTGTTAACGCCTCTTTGAGTTTAGTCGTTGCTTTAAAGGGGGGGACGATTATCACTCTAATTGTATTTTTTTATTCTGCATATGTTGGAGCGGTGTTTATTCCCTTTGTCGCGTATCTGATGGCTGAAACAGGAGGTTATACTTTCTCTGTGGCAAGTGTGAGGTCATCTTTAATTGTAGGCAGTGTAGCTGCTATGTCTTCACTGATTTTAACTCTCATCAATCCTAGTATTTCAATTTTTGGTAGTCCAGAGTTGAACATTTTGGGAATGGGTGTTTTGTTTGGGCTTTTGAGTTTATTGGTTGGTCAAGTGATAGAGAAATACTTGGTTGCATTTGACGCAAATAAAGAAGAAATTTAAGACAAAAAAACGGATTGAAGCCCAACGAAATTCTAAAAATGTTGGGTTTCGCTGACGCTCTACCCAACCTACATTAATCTAATTTTCAGGCTTATACCAATTCTCACCTAAATGAACTATGCCCTATTGTAAGGGCGCAATGCCTTGCGCCCCTACATCTGTGGTCTAATTACTTGAAAACTGCTGTAACTTAGGAATTCTGTACAAGAGGCGGGCTTATCTTGGAACTTCAATCCCCATATTCTTGATTCTGAATTCTGACTCCTTACTCCTGACTCCTTGTTTAATGATTTTGCTTGACAGGAATCTGAATTAAAAACTCTGTTCCTTCTTCTGGTGTTGAGTAACACGAGATTGATCCTTTGTGTTTTTCTGTAACTATTTGATGACAAATTGACATACCTAAACCCGTACCTTTGCCAATTGCTTTAGTAGTGAAGAAAGGATCAAAGATACGATTTTTTATTGCTTCTGGTATTCCACAACCGTTGTCGCGAATTTTGATTCTTACAATTTGTTCGGGCTGAAGAAATTCTGTAGTAATATAAATAGCACTTGGATTTTTTGTAATTTTTTCAAAAGTTCTTGTTTGATCACGTTCTTCTAGAGCATCAATTGCATTAACTAAAATATTCATAAATACCTGATTTAACTGTCCAGGATAGCACTCGACTAACGGTAGATTGCCGTAATTTAAAGATAGTTCAATAGCTGGGCGTTCAGCTTTTGCTTTAATACGGTTGTTAAGAATCATCAATGTACTATCAATACCTTCATGAATATCTGCGGCTTTAAATTCAGATTCGTCAAAGCGGGAGAAAGTTCTTAGAGATTTAACAATACCTTTAATGCGCTCTGTCCCTAAATTCATGGACTCTAGGAGCTTAATCAAGTCTTTTTGAAGAAACTCAAGGTCAAACTCTTCTATTGCCTCTTGGATTTCTACCACAGGATTAGGATAGTGTTGTTGGTACAATCCCAATATTGTTAGTAAATCTTGGGTATATTCGCTAGCGTAAACGAGATTACCATGAATAAAGTTGACGGGGTTGTTAATTTCATGGGCAATCCCTGCTATCATTTGGCCAAGTGACGACATTTTCTCATGCTGAATGAGTTGTGCTTGTGTGTGCTGCAATTCTTGTAAAGTCTTTTGAAGTTCTTGTGCTTGAACAGTAGCGGCTTCTGTTGCAGCACGACTTTGGCTGTACAATTGTGCTTGATCAATAGCGATCGCCAATTGATCTGCGACTCCTTGAATCAATTCCACCTCATTATCTGCCCAAACATGGCTTACCCTGCTATATTCACACAGAAGAACTCCTAGAGAACCTGAAAGAGTGCGAATTGCAACTACTAATAGAGATCTCAACCCTATATTAAGCAATAATTCCCGACCTTTAGTATCTAGTTGAGGATCTGTAGCAATATCATTTATCCTTAACAACTGATTTTCTTGGACTGCTTGATTCAACAAGTCAACATTTTCAAGAGGATAATACTCAAGGGGACTTAACAGATTAGGATTACAAGCTTCGTGACTCTGTTCAAACCAACTAAACTCACCCTCAGTACGATGCCAAAGGAACTGACACCGATCAAGTTGCAGCAATCCACGAACTTCAGCAACAGCTGTATGCAAAATCGTTTTCAGATCCAGAGAATTACGAATTTGGCTGGCTAAAAGAGTTTTAAGTTTGTTTTCCCACTCAGCCATATCTAGTAACTGAGCTTGAGACTGTCTTAACTCTGCCTTTGCTATCTCATTATGAAAACTTGCTCTTGCCAGTAGCCAGGAGACGATCGCAATGATTCCCACAAAACCCATATATAATAGTATCAGGTGACCTAAAAATCTATCGGAATTTGCTCTCAATATTTCTGGCGGCACTCGGGAAACTATCTTCCAATAGTAAGATTTGTAATCAAGCTTACCCTTACTAGGTGCAAAAGCTTTTGGTGATCCCTTACTAGATTTCTGTCCTTCTAAAAGTGGATAGATAGTCTTGAATGTAAATAATCCCTCAGCCGTTTGAAATTGTCCAGATTCTTTATGAGAAATCTGCTTCCATGCTTGTGTAAAAGTTTTGCTAAAGCTACGCTCTTGGCGTTCAGGAAACATAAATCCCCATTCCTCTTCTAATTTTGTTCCCTTCAACCAATACCCGTCTGCGTTCAGTAGCATCCCTTCACTCACCATAATAGGGCTTGAAGTTATTTGAGAAAAATTATCAAGTAATTTTCTACCAAAATAGTTTAAGATTACAATGCCTCGTTTTTGTCCATTTTTGTCGAATATAGGAGTCCCAAAGCGGATCATTGGTTTAAGCGGGACTTCAATCTTATCGTGTTCAATGTTCAAGTCTAGGGGAGATACAAAAACTTCTCCCTTATTCAATTGCAGAGTGTCTTTAAACCAGTAACGTTTGACTTTCATTTGCAATTGGTTTTGAGGTACTATAATTGGTTGTCCATTATTGAAGTTAATTCGGATAATTTCCTTACCTCTATAATCCAACAAGCGGATCTGGTCATAAAGTTTCTTATATTGAGAAAATAATAAAAATTCTTCAGTTATTAGCTGTTTTTTGTCATTGGCTCCATTTAGGATTTCCTTGAGTTCCGTTTGTTCAGACAAAACGAATAGATCCGACACAACAGAGCTAAAATCTCCTGCCATAACTTTAGCTTGTGTTTCTACCTTCCGAACTTCGTTGATTTTCAACGCGAATTTCTCAGTCTGGATTTGTCCATAGTAGATAACCCCTAAAACAGCACCAACTAAAGCTGAGAATGGTAAAAAAACTGTAAAAAATTTTTTTACTAAAATATGTTTGTACATATTTAGTGACATTTGATTAGCTGCTAATGATAAAAGTTTCAAATTTATAATTCCCGTGGATTTGAGGAATTGAACAGTTTATGATTCATGCAGGTTATAATACGCTATTGCTTATTAGGGAGTAATAGAGGTATTCCAGATGACGAAGCTGCGTGTAGGTTTGCTATTTGGTGGTTGTTCCGGAGAGCATGAGGTTTCAATAAGTTCTGCACAAGCGATCGCCCAAGCTTTGAGTGCAGGGAAAAATGCCGATAAATACGACACACTACCTTTCTATATTCAAAAAGACGGACGTACTTTAGCAGGGGAAATACCCCAAAAGATTTTAGGTTCTGGCATTCCTCTACTAACATCACCTGATGCAACTCCTGAAATTCAGCCACTCACATCTTACCTCCAAAGTTCTAGGGAATCCTCTTCTGGAATCAATCAAGTAGATGTTTGGTTCCCGATTCTCCATGGACCTAATGGAGAAGATGGTACAATTCAAGGCTTACTCACGTTGATGCAAGTCCCATTTGTGGGTTCTGGGGTTTTGGGCTCAGCAATGGGTATGGACAAAATTGCCATGAAAATGGCATTTGCTCAAGCTGGATTGCCGCAGGTAAAATACATCGCCGTGAACCGTTCCCAAATTTGGTCGAATCCTTGTGTTTTTCCTAAACTGTGTGATGAAATTGAAACAAACCTGGGTTATCCATGTTTTGTTAAGCCAGCTAATTTGGGTTCATCGGTGGGTATTGCTAAAGTGCGATCGCGCGACGAATTAGAAACAGCTTTAGATAATGCAGCGAGTTATGATCGCAGAATAGTTGTGGAAGCTGGAGTTGTAGCACGGGAATTAGAGTGTGCTGTGTTAGGAAACGATCAGCCGAAAGCGTCTGTTGTGGGTGAAATTACTTATGACAGCGATTTTTATGATTATGAAACCAAGTATACAGAAGGTAGAGCGGATTTAATCATTCCAGCCTCCGTGCCAGATCATATAAAACGTAACATTCAGGAAATGGCTTTGCAAGCTTTTACGGCTATAGACGCTGCGGGTTTAGCGAGAGTGGATTTCTTTTATGTGGAAGCAACAGGAGAAGTGTTGCTCAACGAAATTAACACCATACCCGGTTTTACTGCAACAAGTATGTATCCTCAACTCTGGGCGCATAGTGGAATCTCGTTTCCAGAACTTGTTGATCAGTTGATTCAGCTTGCAATAGAAAGACATTCAGCTTCTAGACTAACCCAGAAATAGCTCGGTGATGTAATATTAAAAACTGTGTATAGAAATATGATTAAGGGTACATGATCGTGACTGTTATAGTACAATTCAGTACTACAGGGGTACAAATCTGAAAAAATCATGGAAAATAATCAGACTGTACAGGAGCTCGATAAAGGAAAAACGCCAACATCACAGGTAGAAAACGGTACATCCAAACCGATAACCATCGGGGATGTTCTAATATATCTGCTGGGAAATTACCCATGGCTGTTTGTGATCGCCTTGTTGGGGGTTTTTATCGGTGTTGGTACGTTATCCTTTTACAGCTTGAGTAGTGTTGGTGTCGTAGAACAAACAAAGCTAGAAGAACAAGAACCTCTCGTAGCCGAAGTTGTCGAGCCAACAAACACACAACCCGACAACAGCAATCCAATATCTTTATGGGTGGTGGTGGCGATCGCCCTCAGTTGTGCAAGTGGATGTTTGATAATTTTACGATTCTTAAATCGACCAACCTCATCTCGGAAAGCACATAAACAGACAAATCGTTATCCAGTAAAGATCTCCCCCCATCCCCAAACTTTAGAATCACTTCCACCAGAAAATGCGCAAGTTCCTTTACCACTACAACCACAAGCGCCTGTTACAGCAACTTTGACAAAAACAAAGCCCTTAGTCAGGGTACTACCACCACAACCAAAACACCAAAAAGGGAAGCAATCTCTGGCAAATATTCTGGATATTCGTAAAGAAAATCCTTTGTCTGACATTTTACAAAAGAAGTGAGGAAGAAGAATTCAGAAATCAGAATCCAGGATTCAGAATCAATTAAGGTGTGTTAGGGGGTTCAACAAATGTGTCCAAACATTGATAGAGCCAGAATCGTAGGGTGAGTGATTGCGAAGCCGTAACGCACCTTGAATTTGTACTGACTTTCGGGCTGTTGGATCTTCCTGTTGGAGAGTATGAACGCAGACATCAGAAGAATAAAGATCGTTTTCTAACTTTATTTAACAGATTGGTAGAAATTACAAGCACCTGAGAGAATATGGTTCTGATAATGCATAAAAATATTGTCTCCAAAAACCAACCATAAAAATAACTCAGCAAGATTTTAGCCTGCGGTAAAATTGATGACTCAATTAAGTGAAACAGTTAAGGAATTAATTCCCAAAGCCAGAATAGTCAGCTTTGCTGAATACCCAAAAGCCACAATCCCAATCTTCCAAGCTGCTGATGATGCTTTTCGTTATCTCACCGATGAGGAATTACAGGAAATCGAAGCGCTCTCACCAAATACCTCAGAGTTTATTCCTGTAGCTAAATTCTTAGGCGATCATGTAGCTGAGATAGTTGAAGAAGCAAGATTGAAGATATTAGAGACTTATCCTGATATTATCAACCCAGGGGGAGGTCTTTTTCCCCCTGAGAGAGCAGGAGCTTGCTGGCGAGATCTATGGCATTTTTTACGCTGTATCACTTATGGAATTGCCGGTCACTGTGATAAGTATACCAGTTCTACAGGGCTGTACTATATGAATTTGTTGTATCAGGAATTACAAGTGCCCTTAGATGCAATGATTTTAGGATTAGAAACCATGAAGACTGCTAGCTTGAAACAGTGGAACTCGTCAAGTCAGCGAGAATACCTTGCTCCTTATTTTGACCATTTAATCACCCAACTGGCCAATTTCCAAGCAAAATGAATCAATCCTTAACTGAACAATTGATTTTAGCCTCCCTAAAAGGTAATGGTGATGAGGTAGATTCCTTAATAGCTCAAGGCGCAAACGTCAATGGACTGGGTAGAGCAAACACCACTGCTTTAATGGTAGCGACATCAGAAGGTTACCTTAACATCGTCAATACTTTACTGGCTCATGGTGCAGACGTCAATTTAAAGAATGATGCTAACTATACAGCCTTGATGTATGCTGCTGAATCAAATTATCGCGATATCACTGCTGTTTTAATTCCCCTAACTGCTGATATTAATAGCACAAATAACTATAGTGAGACGGTGTTGATGTCAATTGCTCGTAAAGGCTACACCGATCTTGTGCAGATCCTGATTGACCGAGGTATAAATGTGAATGCAGCTAACAATATAGGGGATACAGCCTTATATTTAGCAGCAGAAAATGGTCACCACGAAACTGTAGAAGTCTTAATTCGCAATGGGGCAAAGGTAAATACTGCTAACTTGGGCGGCTGGACTCCATTGATGAGCGCGGCATCTCGTGGTTATGCTTCTATAGTTGAAACTCTACTAGCGAATGGTGCTGATGTCAATGCAGAGAATTATTGGGGTAGCAATGCTTTAAAGGAAGCAAGAAAAGCAGTTTCCTCTGCAACCGTCGAATTACTTATTCGAGCTGGTGCCCAAGATTAACAGTAGTTGTGAAATGTTAAGTGCAGTTAGAATTTTGTAACTCTATCTAACTGCATTGTTATTCAAAAAGTCTTTTTCAGGAAAAAAAATATAGCAACTGGATCTGCGTTATATTAAATTCGTCAAATCTGCTATTTTAAGTTAAAACTTGATAGGAAGAAACGATTGTTTGCTTTTTATTCCTGAGGGTCACTATGAGACTATTAGTCACTAATTCCGATACCATATTTAGCAGCTTAATCACCTTAATTTGCTGGGTAACACAGGAGCTAAGGAAGCAATACAAATTTATCGACTCTTTTTTATGCTGTTTTAGTAAAACCGAAGTAAAATGTTGCCGCCAAAGGCTGAAAAAAAAATGCAATCTTGGATTCGTACTCGTCATTTAATTTGTTCAGGAAACTTTTTTATATTCGAGAGCGTAGAATCCACTACCATTGATAGATTTGCTGAATGTGTTACTGCTTTAGGCGGAACATTAATATCAGTTGAGCCAGTTAACAAAGTTTGGATAGGCGATCATCGCCAAGTGATCTTATATCAAGCAAAAGCAAGTTTACATACCCCCCATCACAATTTAAAACAGTATTGGATAAAACATGGTGCTTTTCACACCAAGTTTGATGAACGTTCTTACTGAAAATAAATATCCTATAGGGGTTAGGAGTGTTCTTAATTGAGTGCAATACATTTGTGAGGGAGTAGCCTACGGTTACTCCCTTAAACTTGGTTGTACTACCCAGCAATTTTGGCTTAGCGGAGTAGTACTGTATCGCATAGTTTATTTTTCGTCGAAGTGATGACGTCTCTACAGCAAATTTCTTTTCCGCGTTCCCTTAATTCTCAGTACAAAAGTCTATAGAGATGCGACAACCATAATTTTTATTTCTGATATTATGCAGCTTGTTTGATCAAATGTTTGAGCATATTATCCTTAACCATCATTTGTCGTAAAACTTCTACCAAAAATTCTTGAGCCTCTTCTTGACTTAGAGAGCGAACTTGATCTTTTAAAGCTTGTAGACGAAACTGTTGCTCTAGGGTGAGTTCCATTGAGAAATCCATGATTAACTCCTGCTGATTCGCGGAATCGATAAGTACAGATGAGAATGGGGTTTTTGTTAGTGGTAGTCTAGCATAAGGATGGACAAACTGTCAACTTTGTCAAGCGATGAGTAATCGTGGCAACAAAAGTTAACAATCGGCTTAATTAAGTATGTTCGACTTTTTGTTGAACGGTAATTATTAGCCGTTGTAAAGTTGTATATCAACGCTAAAAAGAGGTTTACTAAATTAGGACTTACGCATTGACAGAAATCATTACATATGCGGTAGGAATTAATAGCGCCTCAACGAAAAATTTGGCCAGAAATGAGGGTGTTTCCTTCCATTGTAAGGGCGCAAGCATGAGCGCCCCTACAGGTCTGAAACTACTATTATCCGTTAATACACATGATGTTCATTTTGTATAGTGCGTAAGTCCTATAAATTTACAAAAACTTAGCTATAATTCCCTATAATTCTTTAGTGTAGATAACTTGTTGCTGTGGAAGGTAGCAGAATTCGGGAAATTAATTGGTGTATCACCTTCTACCTCGAGACGCTCTTAAACTGAAGGTAAACTCACAATGGACGACGCAAATGTGAAGAAAAAATTAAATTAATTGCCAATGGCGATGCTCCTTGGAAATACCTAGAAATTTGTGTTATGGTTGCTTGAATAGAGAAATTTGAGTAGATTCAGTTATGTTTTCGCTCAAAAGAGAACTAAAATTGAA
>NZ_JAAKGC010000452.1 GCF_017591665.1 Aetokthonos hydrillicola CCALA 1050
CTAGAACCGCAAAACTTGCTAGAGAGAGTCACATATTCAAGTAAACTAGGAAAGATAGAGAATATGTGCCAGGACTTACGCAACTGGCACAGCATGATCGCTATTGCATGAGAAAATGGCGATCGCCAGGACTGAGGCAACACGCACTTGGGCGATCGCCATTTTATAGTACATATGTACTAAAAGAGCCACCTACGGGAAAGCCCTACGCCGAAACTTAGGTAGGCCGAAACCATTGAAATAGCGTCCTCTAAGACGAGCAAAAAAGGCTTAACCGAACAGTATTGCGTGTCCTCCAAGTCTCACCCATCCTAAATGTTTTTGTAAAAAACCTACACCTGTGAGGACACCCACACCGACTCTTGTTCGGCTAAGCGATAAATTAGACGGCTGTTGCTTTTATTTTCACGCCCAGAGCCTAAATGACGTTGAGCCGAGATACGTGTAAAAAGCTGCAAGATGGTCTGGAAAGTATTGATATATATAGGTTTTAGCGATTTTGAGTAGGTTATTTATATGATTTTCCGCATAGTGGACAAAATTTATACCTCAGTGACACAACTAACTCACCGCAATGAGAGCAGCTAGAGCGTAATTGTGTCCCGCAAAGATAACAATACTTAGCTTTAATGTTACTCCAAGCTTCATCAGCAGCGTTGCCTGGACTCCAGCATTGAGGGCAAAATCTCACTCCCTGAACTAGCTTAACTTCTTCACCCTTAATTACAGCTTCTAAATACTCAACAGGTGTTCCCAACGCAACTGCGATACCTTGCAGTGTTTTACGACTGAGTTTAGTTGTTAGTCCTCGCTCAATCTTTCCTACAGACCGAGTATGGATACCAGCACAAGAAGCCAATTCAAACTGAGTTAAATTGAGTGCCTTTCTGACCCGCGATACATAGGCAGCAAGAGATTCTCCGGTTTTGGGAGTTTTAAGAGTATCCATAAAAAGCGACTAATAACCCTTCCAAAAAGATATATAATTTGTTGGTAAATAACCCTGATGCAAACACACAAATTCGAGTGA
>NZ_JAAKGC010000453.1 GCF_017591665.1 Aetokthonos hydrillicola CCALA 1050
GCAGGATCATGCAGTTGTTGTAAGGCTGAAAGGAGGCGATCCCTTTATATTTGGTCGCGGTGGCGAGGAAATGGAGGAATTGCTGAAAGCCGGGATACCAGTGGAAGTTGTGCCTGGAATCACATCGGGAATTGCGGCTCCAGCTTATGCGGGGATACCTTTAACGCATCGCTTGTATAGTTCGTCGGTAACTTTTGTAACTGGTCATGAGACTGCAGGTAAGTATCATCCAGCGATTAATTGGAATGCGATCGCGCATGGCTCAGAAACAATTGTCATCTACATGGGAATTCACAACCTGCCCTACATTGTAGAACAGTTAACACAGGCTGGGTTGAGTTCACAAACACCCATAGCACTGGTACGTTGGGGTACAAGACCGGATCAACAAGAATTGATTGGTGAATTAGGGACAATTATAGAACAAGTAGAAACCACTAAATTTGAAGCACCAGCAATTGTGGTCGTTGGCGCAGTGGTAAATATGCACAAGGTTTTAAACGCCGTCTTCAATTAACAGATCCAGCAATTAAACGCTTGCTCACTGCGCAGACTTGGAGATTGATGATTCATGCAATTTCGTCTGCAATATACCGTTGAAGTCTTACAATATAATAGTTTGGTGCGTTACGACCTTCTGTCTAACGCACCCTACAACTTCTGACTTTCGCGCAGCGGTACTACCTTCCTGTTAAAATGACTGACAGCAATCACGCACCTTAATAAACTTTGAAAGGTACTGAAAGAGTAAAGGTAGAGCCAATTGTTGGGATAGCATCAACTTTGATATCCCCCCCGATAGGTTTTAATTTGTTGCGAACCACATCTATCTCCACACCATGATCAGATGTCTCGAAGGAACCCATCCCAAGCTCATACATTAGTGATAATATTTCTTCATCTGTAGCTTGTTCTAAGATAGTAGGCTCTAAGCCTGTCGCCATTGCGCAAGTTGGAATTTGCTCGAGTCTAATACCACGACCATCATCTCTAACGGTAATGATAGTGTGATTTCCATAATGAGTGGCTT
>NZ_JAAKGC010000146.1 GCF_017591665.1 Aetokthonos hydrillicola CCALA 1050
TAGTTGTACCAGTCATGAGATTTTTTAATAATATGTTTTTCAACACTCTTCATTTTGTAAAGCCTCAATAATTTTTTCGGTTTTACGTTTCCACCTCCCTTATCCATATAATCTAGCAGCATAACTACTAATAATTGCTATTATATCTTGCATTGATAACTTCATGTTGCCAGTCTTGCCACATTTGTCTATTTTTACACTCATTTGTCCACGTTCTTAATAAAATTTTACGATACCAGTACCACGATTTTCCGGGTTAGTGACTGTGACCCCAGAGATAGTACTATTCCCATCGGCACGGATAGTGATATTTTGACGAGCAAATGTAGGACTAATAAAAATTCCACTGCCGATAATTAGTACAGATTGACCTTTGCTGTTGTCATCACCATGCAGTGTCACACCTTGTTTAATTAGGAGCGGGAATTGTTCGCCACTGTCTTTGTTATATTGACCAGGAGCGAGCTGAATAACTGTACCTGGTTGAGCTTGAACGAGAGCATAAGTAATAGTTTTATAGGGTGTCGCTTGTGTCTCCCCTGAACCTGGCTATCCTGACCAATTTGTGGGTTAACGTAAATGCTGCTAGCAGTGGTGGAGGCGGCGGGCGATACCAATTTTTGGGTAGTATCTTGCTGATGGACAATATCAGCATTTACCTTAATAGTGTGGAGCATAAACCCTATTCCTATGCTTAGCGCAATGGCGACTGAAGCCTGGAGAAACCGACGATGCTTCAATATCCGGGCCATATTTCATCTCCTAGGATGAACGAAAATATTTTCTGTGGTTAATACCTATTTTTCAGGCGTTTTTAAGATATCCTCCCCTTGCAATTAGTTGATTGCCAATTTGCCGAAATTTTTTCACTGGGTGTAGCGCTTAGGGTGTCAGGGAAGGACACTTCAATTCACCCAAGTGTTTCTCTTTAGCGTAACCTGCGGCTTCTAAACTGCTACAGTTGCGTAGTCTAGTGATGCGATACGGATGTGCGCCGTTAGCTTCGTGATCGGCTATGCGCTGCATACCTCCTTCATCCTTTCGCAGTCAGTATCAGAGTACTCAAGCACCTGGGTGATCCATCTTTACGGTATATTCAGAATCCCTAGTTGCTGTAACATGAGATAAAATCTTTGAAAATTATACCTCATGCTGACGCGTCGCAACTTTATCACCTCTTCTGCTGCAACTGTTGCTTTAGCTTCAGCATCAAAATCAGTGCTTGCAGCCAATTCTCATTATCTTAAGCCTGCAAGATTACGTCCTGGTGAAGGTGTAGGAATAATTAGTCCCGCAAGTGCTGCGTTTGTAAGTGAAGATGTCAATGTAGTTGTTGATGCTGTTCGCGCACTTGGATTGGTTCCTTATCTTGCTCCGCATTTGCGCGATCGCTATGGTTATTTAGCGGGAAAAGATACAGATCGAGCCAGCGATATTAACCGTTTTTTTGCTGATCCAAAAAGTGCTGCGTTGCTTCCTATTCGAGGAGGCTGGGGATGTAGCAGAATTTTACCTTATCTAGATTACCAACTTATCCGCAACAATCCGAAAATTATTATCGGCTTTAGCGACATAACAGCCTTAATTCTAGGAATTCATGCTCAAACTGGTATTATCACATTTCATGGTCCCAATGGCTTAACTTCTTGGCGAACTGCACCGACAGATTATTTTCGTCGTGTTTTGTTTGCAGGTGAGATGGTAACTTTTCAAAATCAAAAAGACAGTGATGATGCAAACCGCCTAATGCAGGTTAAAAACCGTATTCGGACGATAAATCCTGGGAAAGCCAGAGGGAGACTTATTGGTGGTAATCTTTCAGTACTTTCTGGTATTGTTGGTTCTCCCTACGTGCCTAATCTTAAGGGTGCGATTTTATTTCTTGAAGATACCAATGAGAACGTTTACCGTATTGATCGCTTAATAACTCATCTTAAGCTCGCTGGAGTGTTTAACCAACTGTCTGGTTTCATTTTTGGGCAATGCACTCAATGCTTACCAGATGCCGACTATGGATCTTTGACTTTAGAAGAAGTTCTCAACGATCATATTCGACCTTTAAAAATACCGTCTTGGTCTGGTGCTGAAATTGGTCATTTAGACACTATATTAACATTGCCTATAGGAACAGAGGTAGAAATTGACGCTAGTTTGGGTAAGATTCGGATGCTGGAACCTGCTGTGATTTAGTAATTTACGCTGTTTGCACGGGTGATTAGTTGGTGTCACAAAAAGGTTTAGAGGTGATAAAAGTAATATAGGTAAACTACTCGTGAATTACTATATATAAAGACTCCCTCAATTGACCAAGAAGGCTCAATGGTGCCATTCCACGATTTATCGCGGCAGCTTGTGGAAACGGCACAACGGGGAGGACTGCTGAGAAAAATTAATGTATTCTATTTTCACGATTATCCGAATGAATATTTATGCTATTAGAGTTAAGACAATTGAGGATTCAACCCGGACAGCAACTGCTACTTGAAGATGTTAGCTGGCAGCAATTTGAAAATATTCTGGCAGAATTGGGTGAACATCGTGCTGCCAGACTTTCTTATAGTCATGGATTTTTAGAAATTATGGTTCCCTTGCCCGAACATGAAAAAGCCAAAGAAATTATTGGCGACATGGTAAAAATTTTATTGGAAGCACGGCAAATTGCTTTTGAGTCTTTGGGTTCAACAACTTTGAAAAATGAGCGTATGACTCAAGCAGTCGAACCGGATGCCTGTTTTTACATTCAAAATCAAGCAGCAGTTATCGGTAAAAATCGCCTTGATATGAATGTCGATCCACCCCCGGATTTAGCCATAGAAATTGATTTAACTTCCCGTACGCATTTGGAGAATTACCAAATTTTGGGAGTGCCAGAACTTTGGCGATACGGAAAACAAGGGTTACAAATTAATGTTTTGCAAGGTGGAAAGTATGTAGAGTCAGATTTTAGTCCTACTTTTCCAGATATTCCGATAATTGAGCTAGTAAATCAATACGTTCAACAGAGTCAGGTTTCTGGAAGAACCCAAGCAATTCAAGATTTAAAGAATTGGGTGCGGGATAATATTTAATTTTGCATGGAAGCGGGTTGAGGAAATTATTGATAATGAAAGACCGCTATGGGTTGCTGGTGTCAGTTTACCTGTTCCTGAACAATTTTTGGACAATGCACTCAATGCTTACCAGACGCTGACTATGGCTCTTTACCTTTAAAAGAAGTGCTCCATGATCACGTCCAAATTGAGGTTAGTCTGGGTAATATCCGGATGCTGGAACCTGCGTGACTTAGTACGGGTTTATAAGCTTATTGGTTAAAATTAATAGTATTCCTCACTTTTAGAAAAATCCATGCAAATCTTTTTGCCCCCAGAGGTAGAAACCTTGTTACAACGCCAACTCAGTAGTGGTAAGTATCAAAACCCTATCGAAGTCATTCTTGCAGGGATAAGACTCCTAGAACAGCAAGAAGATATCTATAAAGGAAGACTCGAAGAACTTCAACAAGAAGTACGCATAGGGTTGGAAGCCTCTCAACAAGGTAAAGTTGTTGATGGCTTAACCGCTATGTCTCAAATCCGTACCAATTTGAGAACTCGCTATGGTGTCTCAGATGAAGTATGATTGTACACTACCGTAATTTACAACTTAAAAGTAGGGTAATCCACATCCTACCTAAGGGGCTATCCTTACCTCTATTGATAGATAATCTCAGAGAATAGATTCTTAAGAGTCAATTAAAAGCTAGCTAAGACACACTTTATTAAATATGCTAGAACAAGGTACAATCAGTATTCATACTGAGAATATTTTCCCGATTATCAAGAAGTCCCTGTACTCAGATCACGAAATCTTCTTGCGGGAACTGGTATCAAACGCGGTAGACGCGATCCAAAAGTTGAAAATGGTATCCCGTGCTGGAGAATACTCAGGCGACATTGGGGAACCAGAAATTGAACTATCAATAGATAAAGGTAAGAAAACCCTCTCCATCTCCGACAACGGTATTGGGATGACTGGAGAGGAAGTCAAGAAATACATTAACCAAGTTGCTTTCTCTAGTGCTGAAGAATTTATTCATAAGTACGAAGGTAAAGCAGATCAACCAATTATCGGTCACTTTGGTCTTGGTTTCTATTCCTCCTTCATGGTGGCGCAAAAAGTAGAAATCGATACGCTTTCCTTCCGAGAAGGTGCGCAAGCAGTTCATTGGAGTTGTGATGGTTCACCAGAATTCACCCTTGAAGACTCAACCCGTACAACTCGTGGTACAACAATTACCCTAACTCTTCAAGACGAAGAACAAGAATATTTAGAGTCTGCACGAATTAAGACTCTTGTCAAGACTTACTGCGACTTTATGCCAGTACCCATTAAACTTGATGGGGAGGTATTAAATCAACAAAAAGCACCTTGGAGAGAGACGCCAAGTAGCTTGAGTAAAGAAGATTATTTAGAGTTTTATCGCTACCTGTATCCTTTTCAAGAAGAACCCCTGTTATGGGTGCATCTGAATACAGATTATCCTTTTATCATCAATGGTATTCTGTATTTCCCCAAAATGAGACCCGATGTAGATGTTACAAAGGGACAGATAAAACTATTTTGCAATCAAGTTTTTGTTAGTGACCATTGTGAAGAAATTATCCCCCAATTTCTTCAACCCATGCGGGGTGTGATTGATAGCACTGATATTCCGTTGAACGTTTCGCGGAGTGCTTTGCAAACTGATCGTACCGTGCGGAAAATAGGTGATTACGTTGCGAAGAAAGTAGGCGATCGCCTAAAAGAACTTTACCGCGACAGCCGAGAACAATACATCAGTGCTTGGAAGGATCTTGGTACTTTTGTAAAATTTGGTGTTCTCAACGACGAGAAATTCAAAAAACAAATCGAAGACATCATCATCTTCCGCACAACTCTTGAAGACTCTGGGAATAAGCAAAGCGAAACTCCTTCAGTTCAAGTTCAAACCGGCGACGACGATGCATGGAAAGATGTTACACCACCAACTGAGGAGACAGGAAACGGGAAACTCCCATACACCACTCTTAAAGAGTATTTAGAACGCAACAAAGAACGTCACGAAAACCGAGTTTTCTACTGTACTGATGAAATCTCCCAAGCTACCTACGTAGAACTTCACAAAAACCAGGGCTTGGAAGTTCTATTCATGGATTCCTTCATCGACACCCACTTTATTAACTTCCTCGAAAGGGAATATAATGAAGTTAAATTCACTCGGGTAGATTCCGACTTGGATAACACCCTACTTGATCAAGATAAATCTGGGGAAATCGTTGATCCAAAAACGAATAAAACTAAGAGTGAAGTCATAAAAGAGCTATTCGAGAAAGCTCTTAATAAGCCTAAAGTCAATATCCGTACAGAAGCGTTGAAATCTGACGATCCACAGGGAACACCACCAGCAATGGTATTGCTACCTGAGATTCTTCGCCGTCTGCGAGAAATGAACGCTTTGATGCAGCAGCAAACAACAGAATTCCCTGAAGATCATATTTTGCTGGTAAATACAGCTCACCCTTTGATACAGCATCTAGTAAATCTCAGTCAAGGTAGTATTATTCAAGCTGGCGGGGAGTCACCTACAGATCAATTGGTGAAGTTGATTTGTCAACATGTATATGATTTAGCACTCATGTCTCAAAAAGGCTTCGATGCTGAAGGGATGAAAGCGTTTGTGGAACGTTCCAATGACGTGCTAACTAAATTGACACAAGAGGCAACAAAATAACCTTTGATAGATGAAGGTTTTCACCGTCGTCTGAGAAAAAAAAGAATTCAGCAATTCTGGAGTCAGGAGTCAGAATACACCACCCGTAAAGGGATGCCGTGTTAAGAAAAGTTTTAACCCCTGTCTCGGTAACGAGCCAACGCGTGGTTTTAAACCAATAATCATTCTGACTCCTGAATTCTGACTCCTGACTACCTGATAAAATTTACGTTCAAGCCCTGGATAACGAGAAAATTCTGTCTTCAGTTCTATACAATAGAAGACTGTGTTCAAAAAAATTGGAGAGCCTTACAATGTCTCGTCGCTGTCAATTAACTGGGAAGAAGGCAAATAATGCCTTTGCTGTTTCCCACTCTCACCGCCGTACTAAACGTCTTCAGCAAGTTAACCTCCAAGAAAAGCGTGTTTGGTGGGCGGAAGGTAATCGTTGGGTGAAATTGCGGCTTTCTACCAAAGCAATTAAAACCCTAAACACGAAAGGTTTGTCTGCGATGGCTAAAGAAGCTGGAATTAACCTTAATCATTACTAGATTTTTTAAATGATTCTTGATTCGTAGTTGCACGCCAGATGCCAGAGCTTTGGGAACCAAAGCAACGCACTGGCTTGCTTTAGTGCTCTAAAGCGCAACTACAAACCTGAATTCTTGTTTAACTTGTGTGTCACTTTTTTCCAAAAGTGCTGGCTAATGTACTGTGGTGAAATCGAAAAAGCTTTAAAAAACATTTGCAATGCAAATAAAGGCTGGCGTTTTTCGTACCACAATATTCTTGCTAATCTCATTGCATTGTGGCTTCTTGTTTCAACTTCAAAATGTTTGTAAGGTTTACTTAAATCATTATCAAAAAATACATCTAATAAATTGAATGTCTCTTTTACCCATAATTGATAATTTCTTGTGAGATTACTTTCATGAGAATATTTAGTAACAAGGTAATGCGGGACGTGAGTAGCTTTTCCCAAGCATAGTAACCTTAAAAATAGCTCTTTATCTTCACCAATTTTTAACGTCTCGTTAAATTTCCCAGATTCCTTTAAAGTCTCACTACGTACAACCACGCTAGACGACGTGAGGATAAAATTTTCAGATAATAAATGATAAACCAAGTTAGGGTAAGGTAGCCAAGGCTTACAGTTAAATTTGACAATAGTCCTATCTTGTTTTTGGTGAATACAACCGCAAAAGGCTAACACATTATTTGAGTCACTTTGAATGTAATGAATTTGAGTTTCTAGATAATTTTTTTCCCACTGATCATCAGAATCTAAAAAAGCAATAAAGTTTCCTTTTGCAATCGATAGAGCCTGATTTCGTGCTGCACCAGCACCACTGTTTTTGCTTAACTGAACTAAGGTAATATTTGGATAATTTTCACGAATAAATTTTACAGTTCCGTCCGTTGAAGCATCGTCAACAACAATAATTTCATAGTCCCGAAAAGTTTGATTAATAACACTGTTAATTGCTCTTGATATATACTTAATTCGATTATAAGTAGGGATAATCACTGAAACTGTTGGGTTGTTTGCTTCCATATGAATTAAGACTAATTGTTAAGAACGTGCAAAAGAACTTTTTCAACACCTTCCACCATTCTGTCTACATGAAAATTATGTAGTATGTGTTCTCGACATTTAGCGCTGAGTTGATGATTTAAATCTTTCGATTTCACGACATAATTTAAAGTATCTGCCAACTCTTGTGGATTTCCTGGTTCGAAAAGCCATTCTTGAAACTCCCCAGTCAAAATTTCACAGATTCCTCCAGTTCGGCTAGCTATAACGGGAGTTCCACAAGCCATTGACTCAATAACTGTTCTGCCAAATGGCTCTGAATGTATACTTGGTAAAACAGTACAATCGCTTATATGGTAGAGATCAGTTGTATTAGTTATATGACCAAGAAAGTTAACATTCTTTTCTATACCCAGATCTTGTGTTAGCTGGTGTAGAGATTTTTTGTAGTCATCATTCTCACATAGTGGTTTTCCAGCAATCAATAATTTAGCGTGTTCATATCTTTTGAAAAATAAGGCAAATCCATTAATCAAGGTTTCTATTCCCTTTTCTTTATCTAACCTCCCAATATATGAGACAACTTTAGTATTCTCAGAAATTCCCCACTGGGTTTTAGCTATTAATTGACTTGCTGATCTTTGAAATAATTCTGGGTTAATTCCGTTATAAACAACATCAATTTTATTTGCTTGGTATCCTCTATTAACCCAGTCTAGTTTGGTTTGTTGTGAAACTGCTATCAATCGTTTTGCACCATGCATTCCAATCCTCCATTGAAGACCAAATTTCTCTATTGGAGGTGGAGGTAATCGTAGATGACACACAAATGGAATATTTTTGAATAACGCTAAAGTGTAACCAAAAAAGCTATCATGATATTGGTTGCTATAGACTATAGTATTTTTCGTAACCTTTGTCTTTAAATTACAAGACACAAAATTTTTAAAAGAATCAAAAAAATTGTGACGTTCAATTCTATAAGTATTAACTTTTGATAAGTTAGAACAAAAAGCACGATAGTTATTAAGCAAATCGCCTTCTTTTATATAAAACAGGCTAATATTATGCCCACGATTATACAACCCTTGACAAACATCTAGTAGGCTTCGCTCTTGACCTCCTCTAGATGAGGTTACTTCATTTTCTAAAACAATAATATGCATTTTTTTTAATAAATATCAATCTACTTGTAATCTCATTGATACTTATTGTTTGATTAATCTTTTAATCCTGACTTGCCATAAAAAGAAAGGACTAATTAAAGTTGCACGTAGTCTTTCCATTTCGCAAGCAGCAAAAATATTATTGTCTAGATATTTTCTATATCTGAAAAAGTGACTTATTAATTTTCTTATATCATTAACAAAATACATAAAAAAAGCAAACGGTCTTTGCCAACTTTTAAGTAATAGCATACGTAAATGATGACGTGCTAAGCCAACACCACGCATTAAGGAAATTAAATATTTTTTTTCTAATCGCCACGAAGGGATAATATGCTCAACTTCCATCGCAGGATTGTACCAAATTTCCCATTTAGCTTGATGAATATAGAATAGGACTTCAGCATCCTCACTTCCCAACATAGATGAACCAACTCTACCACTTAAAAAAAGACGATCAGGAACATTGTTAAGCCATGCTTCTCTACGTACAACCAAGCCAGCAGAAGGAGGAAATCCCTTTTTGCGAGGTTCATATATCTGAGGATATTCACCTCTTTCTGTAATGGCAAGATAAAATAAAATCGGTTTTATTTGTTCACCTGGATCTCTTTCAAATAAAGCATGAATTTGGCTAGCATATGCTCCTGCTCTAGGATGAATATCTGCAAATTTATAAGCTTCTATAATCCAATTACGTGCAGGTAAATTGTCATCATCTAAAAAACCTACTATTTTACCTTTGGCTTGTACTATCCCTCGCTGACGAGCAAATCCTGCTCCTTGTTTTGCTTCAAAAGCATATCTTAAGGGAATTTGTAATTTCCAGCTTTTTTGGTAGTCAGAAACAACCTTTGCTGTCTCATCTGTACTATTGTTATCAACAATAATAATTTCCCATTCTAAATGTTCTAACCCTTTTTGCTCCTGTAAACGCTGTAAAACAGACGGTAATCGTTTAGAGCCGTTATAAGTCGGAATTACTACTGTAAAGTCTATTGAATTCATGATTTTTATGTGCAAATACTCTGTGCGAGAAAGTATTTGTGACGGATATATTTGACGTTAAATTTAAGAATATTTCTTGTGTTTTATCCCCAGTTAGCTGATGCTCTAATCTGCCGGTTGCCCAAGGTTGAAACAAACGGTCTTTTTATTGTTAACCAAAAGTATCTATTTCATTTAAATTGAAAATATTAGGTAGCTAGAAACAGTATTTTCTCCATATGCGCTAGTTAACTTCTGTATTTTGTGTATTTTTGTATTAGGATTTGAGGATACTAAAGATATGTCCTCGTGTTTATAGTGCCCAGTAGTTTGCAAGAACTAACATTATTTCTAGAAAAAAGCCTTTTAATCAGAAGTCAGGAGTCAGAATTCAGAATTCAGAATTTAGAGTTCAGGTCATTTTCTGAACTCTAGGTGCTTTAAGCCAGGGAACTCGAGTCGAACACTGGCTCCTCCTGACTCCTGACTCCTGACTCCTGACTCCTGACTCCTGACTCCTGAATTCTTTTTATTAAAAAAAGCTATAATTTATTTATATTTTTATACTTTTATTGTTTTAACAGGTGATATCCTCTGCATTTAGCGCTGAAAGCCTTCTGTTTAATCCAACTACGCCTGATAGTGATGCTATTCCCACGATATTTGCCTTTCCTAATGAGTACAGCGTTGGTATCACTAGTCTCGGTTATCAAGTCATTTGGGCAACTTTAGCAATGCGTTCTGATGTTGAGGTAAGTCGCCTGTTTACAGATATTCACGAACAGCTTCCAAGAAAACCAGAGTTAGTCGGTTTCTCTTTTTCATGGGAACTGGATTACGTCAACATTTTGAACTTATTGGAGTTTCTGGCGATTCCATTAAGAGCAACCTCCCGTGATGATAACCATCCTATAGTTTTTGGTGGTGGTCCAGTACTTACTGCTAACCCTGAACCTTTTGCAAATTTCTTCGATATTATTCTCCTAGGCGATGGAGAAAATTTGTTGCAGAA
>NZ_JAAKGC010000454.1 GCF_017591665.1 Aetokthonos hydrillicola CCALA 1050
TTTCACCCCTCTTGTCGTGCCCAGCGGTCAAACCATCGGTTTTTGTAGAGCAACATGCCTCATTTCCTTCTTCCATAGTATAGCACGCGGTGCTATACTGGCAAGCTCAAAGTTCACCAAGTACCCGCTAGATACCACTGAAAATATTGTCATTTATATCACACTACCTCTACACCTTGGGCACTTCTAAAGGCCAAAACCCCTACTGAATTCACATATCGCAAAAATTTTTTGAATAGACATTTACATTCAACCTCGCCACACAAGGTGCGAAAAGCAAAATACAATAGTGGTGAGTAAAATGGGAAATTAGCATGTCATCTAACAACCGTTCTGGAGTATTTATTGGTGGTATGATGCTGGGAGCTACTATCGGTGCTCTGACCGGATTGCTCGTAGCTCCTCGTTCGGGACGCCAAACACGTCAACTTTTGAAGAAATCTGCTGATGCTTTACCAGAATTGGCAGAAGACTTATCCACGAGCTTCCAAATCCAGGCGGATCGTCTGTCTGTAAGTGCTATTAAAAGCTGGGATGAGACTTTAGAAAGATTGCGGGACGCGATCGCAGCTGGTGTTGATGCAACTTCTAGGGAAAGCCAAACCTTAAGGCGACAAAACCCTATAGACACAAACACTGCTGCTGCTCGAAAAGTTGAAAACTCAGACTCAACACCCTAAGTATCATATAATACATAACCGTGATAGACCCCTTGTTTTGGCTGGGAATGTCCATTGTCCTAGTCTCCATCAGTTTGACCGCGCTTTTGATGGTGGCAATACCAGCTATGCAGGAGTTAGCACGAGCAGCGCGTAGCGCCGAAAAGTTATTTGACACCCTTTCACGTGATTTACCTCCTACTCTGAATGCCATTCGCAATACTAGTTTAGAAATCACTGACTTAACAGATGATGTTAGAGAAGGCGTAAGAAGTGCAGGTCAAGTCGTTAAACAAGTTGATCAAAGCCTAGATACTGCAAAAAGGCAAGCGCAAAACGTTCAGACAGGTACGCGCAGTCTCTTTGT
>NZ_JAAKGC010000147.1 GCF_017591665.1 Aetokthonos hydrillicola CCALA 1050
TAATTTTACACAGTTGTTTAGCCATAGAGCCTGATTTTGGTCAACCGTTAGGGCTTTTATGGGAGAAATTATGGCATCGGGATAAAGAAGTGTCTCCGCCAGATGGGGAAACACCAGCCCAGAAAAAAAAGCGATTAAAAAAGGAACGTAACGCTAAAAGAAATCAAGATTTTAAGTCTAAAGAATCTTATCGATGGGTGGAAGCATTCTCAAAAATCGAAAAATTATTTACCTGTTTAACTAAACCAATTGGTGGCGAAGCCACAAGAATAATTCATGTTTTCGATAGAGAGGGTGATATTGCGGAAGTTTTTGACCAAGTAAGTCAAATGAAAAACACAGGAGTTCTAGTTAGAGCAGCTCATAATCGCTGCGTAGAAGCAGATTCCTCATATTTATGGGAGTACGTAAGGGAGCAGCCAGTCCAATTTACAAAGGAAGTTAAACTACCAAAAACGAACAAGCGTGTTGAAAGAACAGCCACTTTAGAAGTTAAATATTGTCCAGTATCAATTAAAGCTCCGTCTAGATTAAAAAGTGCAGGCAATTTTAATGTTTATGCAGTTTATGCCAAAGAAATTAACGCGCCAGAAGGAAGTGAACATGTAGAGTGGATGTTACTGACAACTGAGTGCGTTACAACACAACAGGACGCAGAGCAGATTCTCCGTTGGTATACGTATCGTTGGCAGATAGAAGAGTATCATAAAATTCTTAAATCAGGATGCAAGGCAGAAAGTTACCGCTTGGGTGGAGATAGCATGTCAACAATGCTAGGTTTTTTAACAGTAATCGCGGCACAAAAGAGTGCGAATGACTTATTTACATCGTAATTCACCACAAAGTCCTGCCAGTATGGTGTTAACTAAAGTACAAATGGATGTCTTAATTGCTAACACCCCTCCAAAACTAAAAAATGGCGTAGAATGCACTGTTGACTGGGCAATTACAGCGATTGCTCGTCTGGGAGGCTACTTAGAACATAGAAAAAGAACTGCAATTGGAATACAAGTACTGTGGCGGGGCTGGTTAGAACTAGAAACCTTGTGTCAGGGTTGGCTACTGCATCTTAATCTTAAATTAAGATATTAATTCTCAACAGTGTTCTGATTCCGGAGGAATATGGTTCGCGAGCATTAGTGGCGAATCAGGAGACTTTTTGATTATGAAGCACCAAAACAAACCCTCACCCCAGGAAGAATTGTCTGAACGTATAGATAAGCTTGTTTCAATGAAAGAGTGCTTGGAGCAAGAGATTCAAGCAATTATCACATCGTGCGCGATCGCTCCTGGTGGGTGTTGGATTGCTCGTTATCTTGCAAAAGGACGAAAGGGTTTTTATTGGTATTATAAATTACAAGCAACTGAACCGATTTTTCCCACTAAGACATCTGGCAAGCTTTCTAAATACAAACATCTCGGTAAAGCTGGTAGTCTTGCATACCTAGAAGCTCTTAAACAGATCACCGCTAGAGCAAAAATTGAAGCTTTAGCCCGTTCCATTGAAACTCTTAACCAGGGTTTAAAGGATTTACTTGAGGAAACCTTTAAATACAAAAAATGAGCCCTAATGGTTCGCCACTAGTTCTCGCGAACCACTCGAACCTTTCCACATCCCGTGAAAAGTCAGATCGGTGCTTGCCCAATCCCAGATTCCAAGACCTTTTGTGCAGTGTTTGATTGCGGCATCCATATCCATATATTGGAGGTGAAGTTGCTTGTCACACACAATAACGTTGACATAGTCCACACTACGCAAACAATGGTCAGCTACTGACAACAGGCTGTTAACGTCAGGGGGCAGATAGATCCGAGTAATTTCTGGGCTTTTATTGAGTACTACGTCCAGGAAGCCAGGGTCTTGGTGGGTAAAACCATTATGGTCTTGCCGCCAAACTGTAGATGTTATCAGCAGATTTACCGAAGAAATGGCAGCCCGCCAGGGGATATGTTTGCAAATCTCCAGCCACTTACAGTGCTGGTTGATCATCGAGTCAATTATGTGAACGAAGGATTCGTAGGTGGAGAAGAAGCCATGCCTTCCGGTCAGCACATACCCTTCTAGCCAGCCTTCCAGGGTGTGTTCGCTCAACATTTCCATCACACGACCGTCACTCGCCAGTTCACCGCCGTCCTGATCTTCAGGGAAGTACTCTGCCAGCCAGAATTTTTTACTGACTTCGTAGATAGCACTCAGTTTATTCGAGGTATTTTCGTCAGGACTAAACACACGGAAGTTGTCCATATTCATCTGCATGATATCACGCAGAAAAACGCCTAAGGGTGTGGTATTTTCAACTTCAATATTACCAGGATTGGTGACTTCAACCCCGTACTGGCGAAAGTCGGGCATCCGTAGTTCTTTGCGCACCATACCCGCGTTAGCAATTGGATTCGCGCCCATGCGACGGTTGCCTTGGGGTGCCAGATCCTTCAGTTCAGGAATCAGCTTTCCTCTGGTATCAAAGAGTTCTTCGGGCTTATAGCTGCGCATCCACTGTTCCAAAATCTGGAAATGACCCTCATTTTTAGCGACATCTAACACTGGCACTTGGTGAGCACGCCAGAATCCTTCGAGTTTGTGCCCGTCTATTTCTTTTGGACATGTCCAGCCTTTGGGGCTACGTAGGATGATCATAGGCCAGCAAGCCCGCTTCGCGACACCCGTACTGCGCTCTGATGCCTGAATCTGCTTAATCTCTGTAATGCAGTGATCCAGGGTCGCGGCGATCGCTTGGTGCATCGTTTCAGGATCTGATCCTTCCACGAAGTAGGGCGTATAGCCGTAGCCTTTAAACAAGCTTTCTAGTTCCTGATGACTAATGCGAGCGAGGATTGTTGGGTTGTTGATCTTGTAACCGTTAAGGTGCAGAATTGGTAACACTGCTCCATCGCGAATCGGGTTAATAAACTTGTTGGAATGCCAGGCGGTTGCTAGGGGTCCAGTTTCGGCTTCACCATCACCAACCATAACGGCAACGATCAGGTCTGGATTATCGTACGCAGCTCCGTAGGCGTGGGAGATGCTGTAGCCCAGTTCACCCCCTTCATTGATGGAACCTGGAGTTTCAGGGGTACAATGGCTACCAATGCCGCCAGGGAAGGAGAATTGTTGGAAGAATCTTTTCAACCCTTCCTCATCCTCGCTCTTATCGGGATAAATCTCGGAATATGTTCCTTCTAGGTAGGTTGAAGCAAGAACACCCGGAGCTCCATGACCAGGACCTGCTAGGAATATCATATTGAGATCTTGCTGTTTAATCAGCCGATTCAGGTGCGTGTAGACAAAGCTCAAACCGGGGCTAGTACCCCAATGTCCTAATAGGCGATGCTTGATTTGTTCAATTTTTAGAGGCGATCGCAGCAGTGGATTATCTCGCAGATAAATCATACCGATAGCTAAGTAATTACATGCACGCCAGTAAGCATGTATCTTACGCAATTCTTCAGCATTGAGGGGCGCACCCTCAACTGTAGACCTAGCTTTGCCAAATGCACTAATCGAGTTGTCAGTGCTTGGTTTTGGAGGAGTTGCTACCATAGTTGTAATTTTTAACTATGAAAAAGTAAAAGGACATCGTCAATTAGTCCCCCCGCATTTATACGTGGAGTAATAATTACGAATTATTTTTACAAGGTGCTGTTTCATTTCTGGGTTTATTAGGTTTATTTGGTTAGGTTATGATATAAAAAGTAAGAATAGAAGAGCAAGTATACTCCTTCTGCAATCAGCAAATATTGGGCAAAAATAACTACCAATGGAGCCAAAATGAGTTGCTCATCAATTTAACATTTTCTACTTCGGATAGAACAAATATGTCACCCACTCACTGAGTTGAGTTTCATCGTCTACAAAAGAGTTATGATGCTGATAAACAAATGTCACAAAATAGTATAGTTCCTCTTGTGTGTGGACAAACTTACCATGTTCTATCTGCCGAATTATTTTAACAGAAGTAGCCTTATCTAATGGGGGTAAGGGGAAAAGCTTCAAACTTAAACTAAAAGTAACCGCCTCAGTGAGGTCTTTAATCCCCCGATCTACTATGGGTGAAATGACCCACTCCTTACCCCATGGGTGTGGATCGGGGGAAATAATTTGTAAATAAGGGGTGTTTTTATCGACCCAATACCATCCTCCCCGATTCAAAGATTGAACAGGGATGTAATTGTCTTCGGGTGGCAAATGTCCTATAAATTTCAGAAAACCTGCGTCAGGTCTATCGATCAAGTTCATTGCTATAATTCCTTTAATTTTTCAGCTATATGCATCACATTGCAAGTAATTCAAGTACAATGCCTTTGTCCAGAAGCTAAACGGAAAGCCCCTTTTATTCCTGAATTCTGCTGTATTAAGGTTTTTATTTACAGTCGTTGCTCTTAACAGCTAGCAAGCAAGTGTTCACACAGAGGTGACGAAAACGTAAAGTTATTGTGGTGCTACTTAAAAATTAAATGAGCAACAGCTTAGCAGGGTGAGAAAAACATTTTCATGCTTCTTGCTCCAACTTGTTTCATTCGGAGTGCCTTGTTTAATTACGAGGATAAAAAACCAGCTATTCATTCAGTAATCAAACTACTCTCAAAGCTTTCTGAAATTTTTCGATCATTGAAAGAGTTGAAATACAATGATAGGTTACAGCTTCATTTAATGAGATTATTTTGTGGACAACATTGAGCATAACATACTTCTGTTAGAAAGCATGTTTAACCAAGCGTTTGATTAGTGTATAAGTTGTATAGTTTGTACTAAATAGATTTAAATCTTTACAGAAAAGCTGAAAATGTATCCACACTAAAAAATATTAGATTTTGGTGTGATAAACATATTTCTTGACTCATTAATAAAGTTATAAAATCTCATTAATAATCTACATCCAGGAACTTGATTTTTATCCAATAAATAGTTGTTTAAAGAGCTTATAATGTATGTATAAAATTTATACGAGGGCATACATCTATGCACCACCCCGATAAAGAAGGGAAAACCCTCAACCTTAATGAATATCTTCCTAGGAATGGCAGTAAATTGCTTGATATCCCCCTCACCCCTGGCTACACAGTACACGATGAGAGCGTCAAGAATAACTAAAATTTATGTTCACTAACATTAAAGATGCTCATCAATCTGACACTGTTTTAAGAACAGAGGGTCTAAATGTTTACTATGGAAATTTTTTGGCGTTACGTGATATTTGGCTAGATGTGCCAAAAAATCTGGTAACAGCCTTTATTGGTCCGTCTGGATGTGGCAAAAGTACATTGTTAAGGTGTTTCAACCGCCTCAACGATCTCATTACATCATTCCGGGTGGAAGGCAAAGTTTATTATTATGGAGAAAATCTCTATGCACCGAGTATTAATCCTGTAGAAGTGCGTCGCCGGGTTGGGATGGTGTTTCAAACACCGAACCCTTTTCCCAGATCAATTTATGACAATATCGCCTTTGGACCGAGAATTAATGGCTTCAAGGGAAATTTGGATGAATTGGTAGAGCGATCGCTTAAGCAAGCTGGTTTGTGGAATGAAGTGAAAGACAAACTGCGTCAGAGTGGTTTGTCTCTCTCTGGTGGACAACAACAACGTCTATGTATTGCTCGTGCGATTATCACTCAACCTGACGTTATTTTAATGGATGAACCTTGCTCATCCCTTGACCCGATCTCTACTCTCGGCGTTGAAGATCTACTACGGGAACTCAAAGAGCACTACACAATCTTGATCGTCACGCACAACATGCAACAAGCATCGCGCATTTCTGATATGACTGCCTTTTTTAATGTCCAGACTTCAGAACTAGGAGGCTGCACTGGTCACTTAGTAGAGTATGGCCACACAGAGAATATTTTCCACAATCCCCAACAGCAAGCTACTAAAGAATACGTCAGTGGTAAGTTTGGGTAATTGGGCAATTCACCGCTCCCCTCTAGGCTCAAAGGGTGTAGGGTACCCACAGTTAAAAGTGTGGGATTGGAATAAGGACGCAGCGTTCAGATCGCGGTGCGTCTCGAAACACATATTTTTTTCTTGGTGAGCGCTACTCCCACCTCTCAAGGATTCCTCTTAAACATGCTCCCTACCCGCTACACCCTATTTTGGATGACTTCCCCAGTCCCTTGCAGTCGTTGGATTTCTTGGGTATCGGGCATTGGCGCGTTTCCTATGCCCCGTTTTTTCTCAGTTAATAGTGTCTGATTTATTTACAAAACTTTAACAAAATTGATCTTGTCTCGATACCACTTTTCATTTGGAGCCGTTAAGTCATACATAGAATAAAAAAGCAATTACTATAGCATAAAAATCTCTCGTATGTGTTTGAATTGAATGAGATTAAAGTTGATCTGTCTCTTTTGTATGATTTAAATTGAGCAAGACTTACTATCATAGTAAAAGGTATGAAATTTATATTCTTAAGAAAGTTTTAAATTTTGATTATGAGTCTTGTATATTATGGTCAAAAGATCGCTCCAGGCATCACTTACCGGGATTCAACAGGCTAAAAAAGCATTTGCTCGCAAGGGGTGGACTCAGGAAAATCTGGCATGGGAAGTCAACTTAAAGACTCGACAACCGATTTGGCGATTTTTCAGTGGGCGTCCCGTTGATCGTCATATATTTCTGGAAATTTGTTCTGTATTGGAACTGAATTGGCGAGCGATCGCTGCTGATCCACCAGCCGAATTCTCCGATCCTGGGGTTCTTACCCGATCTCAATTCGTAGATATTGATGCTTTGGTGCAAATTGTGCGATCGCAATGCCAAGACAAAATTCAAGACCAGTGCGGTATCTTGCAATTATTAGATATCGGTCATCCCGTTGCGATCGATGACATATACATTGATGTCAATATTCTCGAAGACATACCAAGCCAACAGTGGTTAGAAATCTCTAACTTGCAAAACCTTGAACCGAGTGAATTTGACCGCTTTGGCTTAGGCTCGGTTGATCACAAACAAATACCAGGTATGCGCGCAGTCGAAACCTACTCCAAGCTGAGGGTGCTAGGTAAACCAGGTGTAGGTAAAACCACTTTTTTGCAGCATCTTGCTATTCAGTGTAATAGAGGCGCATTTGCAGCAAACCAGGTTCCAGTGTTCATCGTACTAAGGAATTTTGCTGAAGAATCACGCTTAAGCGGTGAGTACAGCCTACTAAACTATATTCGCTCAATTTTTCTAACTTCAGGAATTTCAGAACACTCAGTGATTGAAACCTTGCTTGGTGCAGGCAGAGTTTTGCTGCTGCTTGATGGCATGGATGAAGTTGTTAACCAACAAAGTAATGCTGTCTTAAAAGAAATTCGCTTGTTTTCAGATAAGTATCACAAAAATCGGTTTGTGGCAACTTGTCGAACAGCAGCGCAAAAGCTCACGCTTAGAGGCTTTACCGATGTTGAGATTGCCCCATTTACCTCACAACAAATCCGAGCCTTCGCTCGAAAATGGTTTGTGGCATTCAGCAAAACAAACACTCAAAATGGAGAAGGACAGTCCGTTCAATTTATTGAAAAATTGGACGAACCCACGAACTGGCAATTTCGCCAACTCGTGGTTACACCCCTATTTCTGCATCTTGCCTGCTGGGTGTTCCACGGACAGGAAAAATTTCCCACTAAGCGGACTGAGTTTTATAAGCAAGGGCTAGATCTTCTATTAGGCAAATGGGATGAAGCCAGAGGCGTTGAACGTGATGATGTTTATCGGGGGTTTTTACTACCACAAAAGCTCAAGTTGCTCAGTCAAATTGCCGCCGCGACATTTACGCAGGGTCAGTACTTTTTTGAGCAACGTGTTATTGAGCAATACATTGGTGACTATATTCGTAATCTACCTGAGATGCCAACGGATCCAGAGGAACTGCAACATGAAAGTGAAGCAGTTCTCAAGGCGATAGAATCGCAACATGGGTTACTAACAGAACGGGCACGAGGAATTTTCTCCTTTTCCTATCTGGCGTTTCAAGAATACTTCACTGCTAGAAAAATCGTTGCCAGCCATAACCTACAAGCATTGGAGCAAGCCCTGGCTGGATTGGTCAGTCACATCACTGATCCTCAGTGGCGCGAAATCTTCTTATTGACAGCTGCTATGCTCCGCAGTGCGGACTCTCTGGTGCAGTTAATGAAGCAACACATTGATGCGCTAGTCTCGCAAGACCCTTACTTACAAGAATTTTTAACCTGGGCTAGTCAGAAATCTCGTACTACTCCGTCACCACCAAAAATTGCGAGTACACGGGCATTTTACCTTGCCTTAGCCCGAACTCCTCACATAGCTTCTCACTTTACCCTAGCTTGTACCCTCGACCAGGGAATGTTTCTGGATGCGATGTTAGATGACCTGCTACTAGAGTGCGCGATCGACCGAAGCCAAGATTTTGCTTATGCTCATGCGTGTGGAGATGCTCTCTCGCACATTCTAAGCATTGTTTTAGATGCTGGACTGCATAAATCCCTAGAACAACTTAGGGAGCAACTACCCAATCAAAATCAAAACCAAGAAAAATGGAAGGCTTGGTGGGCAGCACATTATTCAGTCTGGGTTGAACAGTTAAAGATGACGATCAGTAATTATCGTAAGATTGATCACCACTGGCAGTTTACTCAAGAGCAACAGCAAACACTGCAACGCTACTACGATGCTAATCAGCTGCTGTTGGATTGTCTCAATAGCAATTGTGAAGTGACAGCTGCTATCAGGCAGGAAATTGAAGCAACCTTGTTATTGCCAACTAAAGAACTTGAGGACAGAGAATGGCAATAATAGTTATGCAGGTGTCGGCTCTTGGCAACCAAAATAATTGCTTACCCCGAAGTATTGAGAGAATACAATTTTTGTTTAAGTCCCATCAGTAGTGAACTGTTCCGTCGGGCATCTTTGCTCCACTCAATCCTGTACCCCTCATATTTGCCCCTGCAATTTCTGCTTCGCTTAGGTCTGCGTTTTCTAGATATGCCCCATCTAAGTCTGCCCCATCTAGCTTTGCCCCCTTTAAGTTGGCTTCACTCAAATTCACTCCTCTGAGGTCTGCTCCTCTGAGGTCTGTGTTACTTAAGTCTGCTCCCTCTAAGTTGGCTCCACCTAGCTTGGCACAGCTTAAGTCTGCTCCACTGAAATTTGCACGCTTCAAGTTTGCCCCACTCAAATCTGCATCAACCAATTCTGCACTTATCAGGCACACTTCAATCATTCTTGCATCAGCTAAGGAAGCTTCATTCAGTTTGGCCTGACTTAAATGTGCAGCAGTTAGGTCTGCACCCCTTAAGTCTGCGTGAATCAAGTGTGCTCCTGTCAGGTGCGCCCCAACCAAATTTGCTTTAGTTAAGCACACACCAACCAACTCTACGTTGCTAAAGTCCCGTTCTCCTAATGCGTATCGTCTCAAAAGTTCCTGAGTATCCATATCTTTTGTTGCCTTCAATTTTGTTAAAAGATTTTGTCAATAAGTTTAGTAATGGTCTATCACATCAACTAGCCAAGGGTATTCAGTCTGATAATCGGTTGCTGTGGCTCCAACAGCTTAGGCTTGTTGAGCAAAGCCTTAGATTGGGTGATTATTTGCTGCAGTTCTAGGCTTTGGATGGTGTTTTTCTTCTTATACCTCATAAAGATGATTACGTACATAAACTGACATGTAACACCTCTCGAACCTAATAGGGTGTAGAGATTTAGATCCGGGAAGGCGTCTATGGCAGTGTGTCTACAGCGTAGTCACTTAGCCGAAAGTATTTCTCTTTACTCTTATCATAGCATGGAATATTTAATTACGCTTGTAAAATCCAGCGACTAACCAAATTCTACCCACGAACTTTTTCCAAATGTGGTGTTTTATGACGCCCCTATGCCTATCAGAGCGATGAGGAATTACCTGTCAACGACTTGCGTACCAATAATTTGAGTTACCGATTTTTCTTTCACATTTGCGTATAACTTCAACTTATCGTATCTCCGTTCTGTTATCCGAATATGTAAATATGATTGTTTTCATGTTGTAAACACAAAACGAACATATTCATACTATCATAAACGAGTGATGGTAAAGCCTAAATCGCTAACCACACTCTGTACCTTGACAACTGAAGATATGGTGCGATTCGTTTAGCCGAAACCTAAAGAGGATGGCTAGCTTTTGATTGAACACTTATCAATCAAATGACAACTCACTATAATCTGGTGTTATAGATTCTGGAGTATTTACTGCTACATCTGAAGGTACAATGCAAGGTGGAGTAATTTCTCCATTACTTGCTAACATAGCCCTTCATGGCATGGAAACACGGATAAAACAAGAATT
>NZ_JAAKGC010000455.1 GCF_017591665.1 Aetokthonos hydrillicola CCALA 1050
GGGACATACCACTTGATCGGTTTGTCGCGAGCGATCTCATTCAGCCCAGATTTTGCTAACCGTCGCTTGGCTTCAGTTTCACTTAGCCCCGACTCAGAAGTGTCAAATAAGTGCAGAACTCCGTCCACATCACGCTGAGCAATATCAATGAGCGCTTTGGATGAATCTACAGACGGGCTAGATCTCGTTTTAGCCTTTTTGGATGAATTGGCAGTCTGGCTTAACTTCGTCATAAAGTAATTTTCTCTTTGGGGTAAATCTTTTTGCTGCCTAACACTACTTGGCAAAGTGCTGTCGAGTTTTTGCCGCAATCTGACGATCCGTCATTTTGTCAACTGTTACAATACCTACGACGCGTCCACCGAGGTTCTTTCCTTCAAGACGTTTTTTCAGTTCATCCTTTGCCTCACCTGGACCAAATATCAGAATAGACTCTGCATCACGAATAGACGCAATAACCGCATCATAGTAAATATTGAGTTCTCCCGTAAAAGTTCTCTGGCGGCTATCATCTGCCGGTACCTGAAGTGATTCATAATTACCCTTAAGAGGTGAATCACCAGAACGCCTGAGCTGTTTTTCTACCTCCGATATTATCTGTGTTATCTGTTCCTCTTTCTCCGTAACAGCCACGACAATAGCCTTCCTATGGTCAATCCACAGCCCTACTTTTGTTCTCATTTATATCTCCTTTGTTCACTAGTTACACCTAACTATTACTTCAACATTAGGGTGGTTGCTTTGGCTTTATCTTTTAAATTTATGATGCACGCCCCTTATTGAATTTGAAAAATGCTTAGGAATCTGGATTAAATTTAAATAAAGTCGAAACCTGGTTTAAAGACTTTTAAAAATCAGGTTAGTCGATGAAGAAGAATTGTAAGTTAATAAATCTACGTTCTTTGCCAGAGTCCATTTAACAACTTTGGCTTCTGGTATTAGTGTGAACAGGGAATGTTTTATTTCTTGAATGAATTGATTGAATACGATACGAAACGTAACTGAAAATGGATGAGTCA
>NZ_JAAKGC010000456.1 GCF_017591665.1 Aetokthonos hydrillicola CCALA 1050
ATGTTGACAAAGTTCTACCTTTGGTAGAAAAGTGCATTAAAGCTAGTAAATAAAAAGGAGTCAGGAGTCAGAATACAGGAGCCAGAATGTACCCTTCGGGTGACGCTCCTGCGTCGCTAACGCTGCGCTAGCGCCAGTTCCCTACGGAGGGAGACCCTCCTGCAGGACTGGACTCACCACCCATTCCCGGATGGTGTTTTAGGAAAAGTTTCAACCCCTATCTCGTCCACTCGTAGACCAGATTTTAACCAGTATTGATCGTTCTGACTTCTGACTCCTGACTCCTGAATTCTTCTTCATAAATCAAGTCCAGATTTGGAAGGCTACAATTACGTCAAATACCCGCAAATCAAACAACAGTCATCAACTAGATAACTAGTACAGGCAATGCAGCGCACGCTCCTTTTGGCAAAGATTCATAATTGCACCCTCGTGGCGACGAATCTCAACTACGTAGGTAGTATTAGCATCGATCAAATTTTATTGGATAAAGCAGGGATATTACCCTATGAGCAGGTGCAAGTCGTGAACGTTACCAATGGCGAGCGCTTCATTACCTACGCAATCCCCGCAACTGCCAACTCAGGTATCATTGAACTAAATGGGGCCGCAGCACGTCTAGGCATTTCTGGCGATCGCTTGATTATAATGTCTTACGGGCAGTTTACACAGGAAGAGTTAAAAACCTACTCTCCCACTGTTGTCATTGTCGATGAAAACAACCAACTCCTAGAAGTGCGGCGTTACGATGACCTGCTCAATCAGACCTAATTTCAAAGAAAATGTCAAATTTTGAGCCATCGTCTCAAAAAAGCTACGTTAGTCAAAAGCAAGCCACCAACACTCGGCGTCAAAAAAGCCAAGAGGGTGAGTTTCTTGTGCAGTTCTGGGGAGTGCGGGGTTTAATTCCTACCCCTACTAGCAATACCAGGCGCTATGGTGGTAATACTGCTTGTGTAGAGGTGCAAGTCGCCGGTAAAATGTGTAGTAAATCCTCTTGTGTCTCTAGAGTGAGAG
>NZ_JAAKGC010000457.1 GCF_017591665.1 Aetokthonos hydrillicola CCALA 1050
CTAGCAGGTATTACCATATATGCTCAGTATAATTTGCCTTTAAATTTCGATACTTCCATGATTCTACTCAACTCATGCCATATATAAAACGCTACATAGACAAACTAAGCAATTCTTCTAATGGAAAATTTATTTTATTTAGCAAGCAAGATAGGATTCACTTGGAATTGACTTATAAACTAATTACTGACATTCAAAATAAAGATTTCGATATAAACTTGAAAACAGCTTTAAACGTGCTTGTAACTTATCAGGAATGGTATCACTGGCTATTTACTATGTTTGGTTTCACCGAACCTGCTAGGGAAGCCAGTCTCAATGGTCGTGTTCACGCTGCGTAGTTACAAGTCTAGAAGTACAGCCAATGTCAAAATTTTATTGAAGTGAGCGCGCCAACCAGAGTTTGTCAGTCGCCTTTAGACTTTTTGACAACAATCGGTATGGGTATGCAATTATGTTAAAATGTATATTCTGACATCTTGCACCATTGTGAATCAGCCCGATATCCGGTCCAGAACTTAAGTTCCGGGCTAATAGCTTAAGTCCATTGAAATGGACTTAAATCCTTGTTCAGTCCTCTAAAGAGGACTTTAGCTATCAGACAGCGATTTAAATCGCTGGCTGGCTGGCTGACAGATCAGGTGCAAGATATAGGTAATGGGAGTTTCCATAAATATTCAACTATAAAATTTGAATATGTCCACCGAGCTTATAGCTGAGCGTTCAGAATCCGTCAAAGCTGGTATCATCGCAGGTTCCTGCATTGCTTTGGCTTTTGTCGTTACGACTTTAGTGAATAACCTGATACTACTAAAAAACTGTCTAGCACTTAGCTGTTTAAATGTTAATACCCTTAATTGGCATTTATTGATCAGCTGGGCTGTGGCTAGCTTCTCCGGTTTACTATTTGGTGTTACCTACCGTTATATAGTTCGCGAAGATAAAAACCCACAGCTTAAGCTTGGAGCAGTACTCGCTTTTGGTTTAACACGTAGCCTAG
>NZ_JAAKGC010000148.1 GCF_017591665.1 Aetokthonos hydrillicola CCALA 1050
TAAAGTAGATTCTATAACTGAGGTTCCACAAGACCGATGGAATATAGATGAGTATTATGATTCTAACCCAGATGCTCCTGGTAAAGTTTACACACGCTCTGGTGGATTTTTACGTCATATAGATGAAGTTAAGCCTAATATTTCAGCCACGTGACGACGAACGTGAGCCACCAACATTTCTTGTCGTTCGCTGGGAACATATGCTTCCAAATGTAGCAAAAATTCTGATGGCGATGACTCAGGAGTCTGAGTAGCGTGTTTCCAGTCTACCAAAAACGACCACTCTGCCACTCTGTTTGACCACGCTGACCATTCAATAGGTACGACCCCTACTTCCACGCCTGAACTATTGATCAGTAGTTCCAGAGCTTCTAACATCTGAGGCGGAGAGATCGCACCCATGCCCTTCTGCTGTAACCGAATATCTGCACCACGCTCTGCTGCTTCTCCCACTTGAGAAACAGCACCCCAATGAATGCTTAATCCAGCCAACCCCATAGCTCGACGATAATGGGCTAAACCATCAAGAAACGCATTAGCTGCCGAATGGTTTGCCTGACCAGGAGAACCTAGTAGAGAAGCAGCTGAAGAAAACAGGACAAAAAAGTCTAATGACTGGTTTTGGGTCAGTTGATGCAAATGCCAAGCCCCTTGAACTTTCGGAGCCATCACTTGTTCAAAACTAGACCAACTCTGGTTTTGCAGAATTCCATCTGACAGCATCCCAGCCGAATGAATCACTCCCGCTAGTGGAAAGGTTGACTGGTTGATCCGAGATACCACCCTCGCAATAGATTGCCATTCCGACACATCAGCTTTTTCCACCACCACTAGGGCTCCCGCTTGTTCTAATTCCGTTAATTTCATCAACACCGCATCATCAGGTGAACGGCGTCCCACCAAAACTAAATGTTTGGCTCCCCTGGACACCATCCAACGGGCGACTAATAAGCCCAAACCTCCTAACCCTCCTGTAATCAGGTAGGTACAGTTTTGACGGAAACGCAAGGGAGTTTGGGCTGGAGTGTGACGACTACCGACTAACCGAGCCACATAACGACCATCTCCCCGGAATGCCACTTGGTCTTCAAAATCCTCTGACCAAATTTCGGAAAACAATGCTAATGCTTGATGTTCCAGAGTTTGCTGAGGGTCTAAATCAATGCGTACACACTTGAGTTCTGGGTGTTCTAAGCTAATGACTTTCCCCATTCCCCACACCGAAGATTGGGCCAACCCACAGATCAGGGGATGAGTTGCGCTTACGGGTTGTGCTCCAGAGGTGACTAACCATAAACGTGGCAGTTTAGATAATCCTCCTTTAACTAAGGCTTGTACTAATGATAACGTCGTGCCGCACCCTAGTTGAGATAAATCTTCTAATTCTTGGGAATTAATATTTTTACGTTCTCCAGCTTCAGTTGTCCAGCATTGCACGACTCCAAATAAAGAATCTGGGTGCGGTGCTACTTGGGCTACCAGTAGCTCAAACTCTTCTAGATTGTGAGGGTTGATCGTAAATTCTTCTGGTGCAATTTGTTGGTATTGCTTTCCGGTAAATACCAAGGTGCAGAGTTCTCCTACAGAGCGCAGTTGAGTTGCTAAGTGTTGCGCTACTCCCTGAGTGTCTGCTAATATTAACCAGTTCTTCTGTTCAGATGATATCGCCTCTAGTGTTGTTTCAGCAGCTTTGGCAATAATCACTGCTTGGTGGGACAAGGTTTCTGGCATTCCATCCATTTCTGGCATGGAGACCACTTGAGTATAACCTGTTTCACTGAGTAATTGTTTCCAGTTGGAGCGACTTAGTAGAGGATAGTCTGGTCGTAACTCATGATCTTGGAATTTCCACCATCCTTCCAATAGTCCGAAGATTAAATCCACCCATCTGGTCCGTGTTGTTGCTTCCAACAACACCAGCATTCCCCCTGGTGCTAACAGTTTCTGCACATGGGATAAAGTTTGCCTCAAACTGGTGGTTGCATGGAGCACATTAGCAGCGATAATTACATCATACTGATGTTTCTCAAATCCTTGGTTTACGGGGTCTAGTTCAATATCGAGGGTTTGATAGCGTACAAACGGATAATCCCGGAATTTCTCTTGGGCTTTGGTTGTAAACAAAGCACCAATATCGGTGAACACATATTCGGTTTGGTTCGGTGGTAAATGAGGCAGAATATAACTGGTGGTACCTCCAGTGCCTGCACCGATTTCCAACAATCGCATCCCTCGCTGTTGGGGCAATTTCTCTATCGCTTTGCTGATGGCTTTCTGTACCAGGGTATTCATCACCTGGGCTGCTGGAGATTCCTGATACAGTTGGGTAGCAGTGGTTAAATCCCCTTCAGGAAACACCAGTTGCACTGGGTCTTGTGTCCCTCGTAATACCCCACTCAGTTGAGATCCACAACGATTCAACAAAGTTAATTCTGCGACTGCATTCGGATATTGACTCAGTAGAGTCTGGCTGTTTTTATTTGGGTTAACTTGCTCTAAGGTTTGCAGTGTTTGCCACTGCTGTGGCGTTTCCTTGACAATTCCCACTTCTGCCAGTATTTGTAATATCCGGTTAAATAGTCGTTGCTGGCTAGGAACTATGCCTAGGCGTTGGGTGGCCGAATCGAGCGAAAAGTACTCTCCTGGTTGGTATGACCAGCCCATTTCTTGAAGCGCCTCCACTACATACTCCACACTCAACTGTTCTAGCTGAGTTAAAATTTCCTTGGAGCTATGATCGTCAACCTGTGTCGCTAATTCTGTCACTGTGGAACTTAATTGTTGCTCGACTTCTACAGGTTCAAGCAGGTAATCTGGAGGTAGCAACCGACCCAATTGACCTTTAGTTCTCCATTCCACTTCGTAGAACCAATTAGTCACGGCTTCGTCGTTTTCTGTTCCCAGCAGGGTAAGTGGAGTCGCTTTTTTGAGTCGTAAGCCTTCAACTGTGGCAATGATTTCTCCCTCTCCATTGACCAGTGTGACCTGAGTTGTTAAACTTCCTTCACTTTCAACTAGGGGTTGAGTCACTGATGCGTAACTCCATAGGGAAAGCCCCGGACGATCGTATACTTTTAACTGGTTTATACCTATTGGCAGATAAGTTTGTGTAATTTCATCTGGCAGTGCATGAAAGATTACCTGCAAAGCAGCATCTAATAAAGCTGGGTGAAACTGATAGTCGGTTATTTCTGCGACTAACTCTTGGGGTAACTTAATCTGAGCGATCGCCTGGTTTGATCCCCTCCACAGCTTTTGCATCCCTTGAAAACTTGTTCCATAGTCAATCCCGATTTGCTGACATTCTTGATAATGTTGTTTTACTTCTATCCGTTGAGTACATTGGCTCAGGTATTTTTCTAGGTCAAAAGTTTTAATAGCAGTGTCAATTTCTAACGGTTGAATTTTTCCAGAGGCATGAAGTACCCATAGGAGTTCTTCCTGGTTTTCTTGTTCGTGTTGAGTAAATATTTGAAACTGGTAGGTTTTATTGTCTAATGGGGTCAGTATGGTCTGAACCGTTTTAAGCACCCCTGCTGGCAAAATCAATCCTTGCCCAATGACTAGGTTTTCTACAAGCAGAGAGGAAGTTTTAAATTGGTTTAACCCTGCGGCTAGAGCTATTTCCAAGTAGGCTGTTGTGGGAAATAGGGCTTTGTCAAATACTCGGTGGTGGCTGAGGTAGACTGGTTCATCTTCTGCTAGAAAAGATTCAAAACGCTCTTGATTTTCTAGGCCTGCTAAGTGCTGTTTCTCACCTAGTAATGGGTGCAGAATTTTGGCTCGCCCAAGTCTTTTTTTCTGGTATTGATTATTATTAGTTTCAATCCAATAACTTTCTCTCTGAAAGGGATAGGTCGGCAATGCTACTTTCTGACGAGTGTAATGTTTGTCAAACTCAGACCAATTTACCTTCACTCCTTGCACATACAATTGTCCTAAACTAGAGAGCATCTGTTGCCATTCTTCTACACCTGGACGTAATGATGGCAACCATACTCCCACTTCCTCTGGCAAACATTGCCGACCCATCCCCAACAAAATTGGTTTAGGCCCGATTTCCAGGAATAGTTCATACCCAAGCTCATGCAGAGTTTTCATACTCTGGGCAAATCGAACTGGTTGTCGGACATGCTCCACCCAATATTCGGCTTTAGTTATCTCCAAACCTACTTTTTGACCAGTGACATTAGATATTAGTGGTATTTTAGGTTGACTATAAGTTACTTCTAGTGCTAATGCTTCAAATTCTGTCAACATGGGTCCCATCAAGGGGGAATGGAAAGCATGGGATACTTGTAATTGCTTGGTCTTAACTTCTATCCCTTCTAACTTTCTACAAATAGCAATAATTGCTTCACTCTCACCAGAAATTACTATACTTTCTGGTCCATTAATCGCTGCTATTGTCACTTGGGAAGTGTATTTTCCTATAGCCTCTGTTACCTGAGATTCTGAAGCCATCACAGATACCATCTGTCCACCGTTCGGCAACTGCTGCATTAACCGCCCTCGCATAGCAATTAATTTCAGACCATCTTCTAGGCTGAAAACACCTGCTACACTTGCTGCCACATATTCTCCCACGCTGTGACCCATCACCACATCGGGCTTAATTCCCCAAGATTCCCATAATTTAGCCAGGGCATATTCTATGGCAAATAGCGCTGGTTGGGTATAAGCTGTTTGGTCTATTAAAGATGAAACTTCATTTTTTGCTTGCTCAGGATAAAGTAGATCTAATAGAGGAATTTCGAGATATTTTTCCAGAATTGCATTACATTGGTCTATAATTTTACGAAATGTGGGTTGAGTCTCATATAACTGTCGTCCCATGTCTACATATTGAGACCCTTGACCTGTGAATAGAAAGGCGAGCTTCTTGTGTTGACTTTCGGCTTTTCCTCTTACCACTCCCTTTGTCTGATTATCTTGAAGAAAATCTGTTAATTTTTCCTGCAACTCACTTCTAGAATTAGCTACTATTGCCAGTCTTTCTGCAAAATCTGTACGTCCGGTATTGGCACTGAAGCAAATATCTTGTATCGATGCTTCCGTATTAGACTGCAAATAAGTTTCATATTTTTTTGCTAGTTCTCTCAGTGCTTTCTCCGTTTGAGCACAGAGAGTTAAAATTTGTTGCGGACGTTCTAGATGCTCTTCACTTTTGACTGTTTCTGGTGGCTCTTCTAATACAACATGAGCATTAACACCCCCAAACCCAAAGGAACTTACCCCTGCTCGTCTAGGAATAACTTCTCCTGTTTCTGTCTTTAAATGTTGCCATTCCTGGGTCTCACTAACTATATAAAATGGGCTGTCTTTTAAATCTATACGAGGATTTAATTGCTCAAAATTGGCAATCTTGGGCAATTTTTTGTGCTTTATTGCTAATAAGACTGTTATTAATCCAGCAATTCCCGCTGCTGCCTCTAAATGCCCTATATTTGTTTTTACTGCCCCTAGACCACAATAGGGTTTTTCTGGCAATGGTACTTGATTTTGTTGATGTAGTTGTTTGAAGCTTCGTTTAAGTCCATTTATTTCTATGGGGTCTCCCAATGGTGTTCCTGTCCCATGAGTTTCTATGTACGAAACTGTGTTAGGGGCTATATTTGCTTTTGTATAGGCAGCTCGCAATACCTGAGCTTGAGCATAAACATTCGGTGAAGTTAATGTTCTTGCTTTGCCTCCATGATTAACAGCACTGCCTTTGATTACACCGTAGATTCGGTCTTGATCTAAGAGCGCTTTGGCTAAAGGTTTTAATAATACTACTCCTGCTCCTTCTCCCCTCACATAACCATCTGCTTCACTGTCAAAGCTTTTACATTCTCCTTTTGGAGATAACATTCCTAGTTGACTAAAGGATATGTAACTGCTGGGAGTGCATAGTACGCTTATGCCTCCTACAAGTGCTATCTCACATTCTTTTTCATTAATAGAATTGACGGCTTGATGCAGGGCTACGAGGGAGCTAGAGCAAGCTGTATCCACTGGTACGCTGGGACCGTGAAAATTGAAGAAGTAAGATATTCTATTGGGAATGATGCAGGTGTAACTGCCTGTAGCGCTATGCCCTTCAATATTTTCATTTTGCTGTTGCAACTGATTGTAGTCGTAGTTACAAGCTCCGATAAATACTCCTACTTGACTTCCAGATAGTTCTGATGCTGCATAACCTGCATCTTCTATGCACGACCAACTCAACTCCAGCATGATTCTCTGTTGAGGATCCATTCTTGTTGCTTCTCTGGGCGATATACCAAAGAATTGGGCATCAAATTTGTCGATGTCTTCTATTAATCCTGACCATTTACTAATTGTTTTATTTGGTGTTTCGGGATTGGCAGAGTAATATTTTTCTACGTCCCATCTTTGGGCAGGAATTTCACTGATGCTATTTATGCCTTGTTCCAGATTTTGCCAGAACTCATCGTAGTCCTTGGCTCCGGGAAAGCGACAAGCTATACCGATAATGGCAATTGGTTCCGTTGTTTCCCGATCAACTGCTTCCAACTTATTGTTAACTTGCTCTAGAAGCTCAAACGACTGCTGGGATGAAAAAGGTTGTTGCATATAGGCTCTACAATAAATAGCTCATCACTCTAAGATATGGAAAAACTTCCTTATCTGGACTAGAGGAAATGATTGGTGTTTCCATATCTTTATCTTTTATTTTGAAACCGCATTTTTATCTTACTACTTATCGTCAATCCGTTCATGTGAATTTTGATTATTTTAAGTTTCGTCAACAGTAGAGACACTAAGCTTATAAAGCTGGTAAAAGAAAGGTAACACTTTAAAGAACTGCTTTTTCTTCTCTCCCATTAAGAGAATAAGCTGGAATGTAGCTTTGGGACTCTAAATAGCTAATTATTTGATAAACACATTCATAAACTGTAAGTTGATGACTAGGACAAATAATCTCTGGGTTTAGAGGTTCTTCATAAGGGTCGGAGATACCTGTGAAATTTTTGATTTCTCCTGTTCTAGCTTTAGCATAAAGTCCCTTAACATCACGAGATTCACAAACTGTCAAGGGAGCTTGAACGTAAACTTCCACAAAGTTGGTGGTTGTTCGTCTCAGTTCCTCTCGAATTTCTCTATAGGGACTGATCACCGCCGCGATCGCTATCACTCCATTGCGACTGAGCAAATCTGCTACAAAACCAGTCCGACGTACATTTGTATCCCTGTCTTCTTACTAAACCCAAGCCCCTTACATAAAGAGGTGCGAACAACATCGCCATCGAGCAATTCTACTCGACAACCCCTTGTTCGCAATTGTTGGGCTACCTCTTTGGCAATCGTAGTTTTACCAGCCCCACTTAGCCCAGTGAGCCACAGAACTGTACCTTTATGCTTCATAACTCGCTTTTTATGAATTTAATATTTTTGAAGTATAAAGTGCTAAAGCCTGGTTGGGAGGATGATCTTTGCCATACATTGCTGCTATGGATTCTAGCTCAATCGGGTTGCCAAGGGTGGTGCCTTTCAGGTGTCTCCAAAGAGAAAGTTGCTCGTTAACGCAGTTCCTGACTTTGTGATAATCTTTAACTTTCCCACTGTCTAATATTTCATTTTTTGGAACACCACTTTATAGCTTGGTTTCGAGAATCAAATAACCATTACGAAAATAAGATAGCTGGGTAAGTAATTTTAAGAGTAATCTTGGCAGCCAAGGCCAACGTTCTGGATATAGCTGATATAGAGACTGGACATTGAGCAGGCGCAATCCCATAGCTGTCACTTCTTGTTCATTGTTAACATACCACTTATGAGGCGCTCCGATTTGACTAAAAACCTTACTACCAACCTTGCCATAATTGCCTAAAATGTCCAATACAAATGAAGCACCTGGAAACCGAGAACGCATCTGGGAAACTAAGCGCTGCACCTCATTTGCTTCAAAATAGGGTAGTAAACCTTCTGCAATAAATAAAATTTTTTCAGGTGATACATCAGGTACAGCATTCATCCAGTCAAAATCCATCACTGAAGCACTAATAAACTGGTGCTGCTGTGTCTGTGTGTCTAACTGGCAGCGTATTTCAGTAACCACAGGTAAATCTATTTCCAGCCAACGATAACTACTCTCCCCGATGCGATGAAAACGAGTAGATAAGCCAGCCCCCAATTCTACAACGACAGGATTGGAATGATTAGCAATATGACGAGATGCTATTTGGTCATGATGGTAAGCTCGTACAGCAAAGCTAATTTGGGTAAGCTTCGATTTACTATAAATTGCTTCTAGCCCACTGTCCCATGGCAAGAGTTTACTCCACTCAACAGCTAGTGGATCTTGAAAAAGAGGATGACGATGAAGTTGTTCATTAGCTCGTCCTTTCAGAGTCAGCAGCATGGTGCTAGGCACACCTGTAAGTTCTGTAATGATTTGAGACATGAAAGTAATACATCTAGAGTAGAGAAGATCTGAAATGAGTTATTGCTCATTGTTCTTGAGAGCTTGCTCAATGGAGTTTTTTAGCTTCTGAGCGAGGATACTTACATTAGGTTGATCCACCATATGTTCGTGGTAACCAGGTATAGTATGTAACTCAATATCAGCGATCGCCTCCCTCCAACCAAGAGTTGGTTCTAACGCAGAAACATCTTGGACAAAACTCAACACTCCCTTTTCCGCTCGAAACAAAAGGCACCTACCTGAGTAAATTGGTGGGGAGTAATTGCGCATTGCTTCGGAGTTGAGCGACTGAACTCGTAGTAAACGTTCAACTTCAGAAGGAATCACGTTTGTTTGCTTGACCTGCTCACAAATCAAGATTGCTTGCTCCTCAATAGGCAGTCTTCGTAACTCTTCTGACGAAATTGAAAGTGTTTCCCCTTGTATCACAACTTCTTCGGCTAGTATTGGCTGCTCAGGCACAAGAGAAGGGGTATAAGTATCCAGCAATCCAAGAAAAGCTACTTGCTCGCCTTGGGTTCCCAGCTCATGAGCCATCTGCAAAGCCACCAAACCTCCGAAAGACCAGCCCATTAGGATGTATGGCCCGTGGGGCTGGACTTCTCTAACAGACGCTAGGTAAATAGTAGCCATATCTTCCACACGGGTGAGTGGCTCCTCTCCCTCTTCTATACCCAGCGCTTTCAATCCATAGAAGGGTTGGTCCCCACCCAACAATCGGGCTAATTCATGGTAGCAAAAAGTTAGTCCAGTATAAGGATGTACGCAAAAGATTGGCACTTTGGAGCCGCTCGGTTGAATCGAAACCAGAGGAGAAGGGGAAACAACTCTCCTATTTTGATTTAGATTAGCAGTCGTCTGCCCATCATTTAACGAATCAACATTAAAAATATGTGGGTGATCGCGTAGCAACTCTAAGATTTGTGTTTTATACTGCTTCAGTTGGGTCAATACTGAAGCAGTTAATTCGTCGTTAGAGGCGCGATAACGCAGCTTTTCGCCCTCACTCCATACTTGCCAACCTTGGCTAGCAATATCCTGCAAAAACTGAACTAAGTTCACAGTTCCCCTTCTACAAAATTTATCTTTTCAAAAATTTTCGCAATTAAATGTTCAGCAAGATCTTCAATATTGGAAAACTCAAACAAAACCGTTGCAGAAAGCGAACAACCCAAACTGGTTTGTAGCGAATTCCTTAACTCTAAAGCTAGTAAAGAATCCATTCCCATCTCAAAAAATCCTAGCTGTGGGTCTAGCATTTGAGCATCTGGATATCCTAGTAATTTACCTACAACACCTTGGAGATAATTCGTCATGAGTTGGGGGCGATCGCTAGCCTTAGTTGCCTTTAATTGTACTAAAAACTCGCTAGTCTGAGTTTCTTTTACTACAGACTTGGAATCAATAAATGCCTCCAATACAGGTGCCTTCATCCCTGGTGGCAACTGTGTGGCAAACTGAGACCAGTT
>NZ_JAAKGC010000149.1:0-3498 GCF_017591665.1 Aetokthonos hydrillicola CCALA 1050
AAGATAAGGAAAGAGCCGCTAACCCAGAATACCAATTTAAAGGATTTTCTTGGTTAATATTTGGTATTCCAAAAACAGCAAACATTCTCTACAAGGAAGAACTGGAAGAAATACAAAGTCGTTATCCTGACAACTTCCGTCTCACTTACGCTATCAGCCGGGAACAGCAAAACGCCCAAGGCGGCAGAATGTATATTCAAGACCGCGTAGCAGAACATGCAGATGAACTGTGGCAATTGATTAAAAAGGAAAAAACCCATACATACATTCGCGGTTTACGAGGTATGGAAGATGGAATCGATGCTGCTTTAACAGCCGCCGCAGCCAAGGAAGGTGTAACTTGGAGTGATTACCAAAAGGATCTCAAGAAAGCAGGTCGCTGGCACGTAGAAACCTATTAATTACATTGCGGACCGCATAATATATTAAATAACCTTTTGTTAGGGGTGTATTTCCATACGCCCCTACAATTGTTTGTATAGTCTAAAATTTGGTGTAAGGCTTGTGGGTGTAAAGCTGGGAATATTAGGATTAGGAACTGTGGGGACGGGTACGGTCCAGTTGTTACTGGATAATCTAGGGCGTCACCCTTTGTTACAGGAAATAGAAATATATCGGGTGGGTGTGCGATCGCTCTCCAAGCCCCGTACAGTTGAGCTCCCAGAAGGAGTGATAACCACAGATTTAGAGAGTATTGTAACTGACCCAGCAATAGATATTGTTGTCGAAGTCTTGGGGGGACTCGAACCAGCGCGATCGCTAATATTAAAAGCCATTCGTTCTGGTAAGCATGTTGTTACTGCTAATAAAGCAGTGATCGCTCGCTACGGCGATGAAATCTTTACCCTTGCTGAGCAAGCAGGGGTATGTGTGATGTTAGAAGCTGCTGTTGGCGGTGGTATTCCAGTTATTCAACCCTTGAAGCAGTCTTTAAGTGTTAACCGCATTCATACTGTTATTGGTATTGTGAACGGGACTACTAACTACATCCTCACAAAAATGCAAACCGAAGGTAGTAGCTTTGAGGATGTCTTAGCTGATGCGCAAAAATTAGGTTATGCTGAGGCAGATCCTACGACTGATGTCGATGGATTGGACGCAGCAGATAAAATTGCTATTCTTGCATCAATAGCTAGTGGTTGTCGGGTTGATTTATCAGATGTTTATTGTGAAGGAATTCGGCAAGTCAGCAAGACAGATATTACCTATGCCGAAAAATTGGGATTTGTCATTAAACTATTGGCGATCGCTAAAAAAATAACTCCTTCTCTCTCTTCCCCTCTCTCCGTAAGGGTTCATCCTACACTGGTACCTAAAGAACATCCCCTAGCTAGTATTTACGGAGTCAACAATGCCATTCTTGTTGAAGGTGAACCAATTGGACAGGTGATGTTTTTTGGTCCTGGTGCTGGTGCTGGTGCAACAGCTAGTGCTGTATCATCAGATATTCTGAACATAGTAGCTGCCCTCAAAACCGAAAAAGCTATTAATGAAGAAATTCTTAAGCAGGAACTTGAAAATAAGCCTACATCTAAAATTGCTTTGCACAATCAATTACTAACTGCTAGACATCAGGAAGATTGTCAAATTGCACCAATAACAGAACTCGTAACGCAATTCTATGCTCGTTTTCTCACTAAAGACCAGCCTGGAGTGATTGGTAAACTAGGTACTTGCTTCGGTACTCATGGAGTTAGCTTAGAGTTAGTTGTCCAAACAGGCTTTCAGGGACAACTAGCAGAAATTGTTGTTGTTACCCACGACGTCCGAGAAGGTGATTTCCGTAAAGCTTTAACAGAAATTAGTACATTGGAAGCAATAGACAGCATCCCCAGTTTACTGCGTGTGTTATAGAAGAAAGTTGATCCATTAATGTTATATCCAGATAGCGTTGTATAATCTGCTTAACATCCAAACGCATCTGCTACTCAGTCATTTTGAATTGTCGTGGATGGTTCAATTTCAATCTCATTAGAGATTGAAAGGCAATGAAACAAAACAAAATATTACGACAACGAATATGCTTCCTTCCGATCCCAGGTCATCCGAAACAACTCCGCTTGGCTTTGATGAGTTTGTTGGTATTCTTGTTGCTTTTGCTACTATCGGAGCAGTTCTATTTTGGTCTTTTTCTCGCAAGGACGCTGACTGGAACTTAGACGGATTACTCGCGCCATCCTCTACTCCCTCTGCTTTTGCTACTGAACCTGGTTTTGGGGTAAAACCAACAGTTAGTTCAAACTTAAATGGCTCGCCATCACCTACTGTTACTGATAGTAATCAGTCTGCTAATACCTTATTAATACCAGATGCGACAACAGGTGGAGTTGTTGCGGTACCACCACAAGCTAGTACTATAAATCCTCCTAGCCAAGTGGGACCAGTCATTATTCCTCCACTATCTGGTAATATAGCTCCTAATAATCAAGTAGCACCGGTCGTTGTTCCTCCACCATCAAGTAATACTACGGAACCACAAACCGCTCCTACGGTTGAACAAATACCAACAACGACACCACCAATAGCGTTTAAAGATGTACCTGCTGACTATTGGGGTCGTCATTTTATTGATGCTCTTTCTTCACGTGGACTGATAAAAGGGTTTCCAGATAACTCTTTTAAACCAGATCTACCTGTGAGCCGAGCAGAATTCGCTGCTATTATACAGCAAGTTTCCGAGAAAAAGCTTGATAATACTCCAACAGCTTTTAAAGATATACCAGAAAAATTTTGGGCTACTCCAGCGATCTCTCAAGCAATAGGTAGTGGCTTTTTAAAAGGCTATCCTAACGGAACTTTTAATCCAGACCAAAAGATTTCGCGAGTGCAAGTTTTAGTCTCCCTTGTGAGTGGTTTAAAACTGAACCCTCCCGCTTCGGCAAATCAATTTTTAAGCATTTACAAAGATGCTAAAGATATTCCTAAATATGCTACTGATAAGGTTGCTGCTGCTACAGCGAATAATCTTGTGGTAAACCATCCAGATAAAACAGTTTTAGCTCCAAACAAAGACGTTACTCGCGCTGAAGTAGCAGCAATGGTTTATCAAACATTAGTGCAGACGGGGAAATTACAACCGCTCCAAGATCCGAATATTGTGACAGTACCTCGTTAACCTCTTTACTAAAAATGGTCAATTCAGTTCAAAATTCAAAATTGCAATCAGTGGGGGCTTGCACCCAGAATTAATTAATTCAAAATTTTTTTCTTCTTAATTTTGAATTTTGAATTTTGAATTGAAAAAATGGTCAAGATTTTTTAAATTTCCTTGACCATTTGTATAAAAGGTGATAGACGCCTGAAGCGCTTATTGAGGTATTAGTAATGGGATCTACGAAACTTCATGTTTATTCATCACCAACAACTTGTGTCTTGAGCCCTGCAATTTCATCGGTTAACTCTTGACGGGTTGAAGCTTTGAGTAAATAACGGTAAACAAACCATACGGAGTAACCGATTCCAATTAACTCAAAGGTTGGTGCTACTAGAGGGATATCG
>NZ_JAAKGC010000149.1:3508-9815 GCF_017591665.1 Aetokthonos hydrillicola CCALA 1050
GACGGTGACAACCGCTGCCACTATTAAACCAAGGGTAACAAGGGGCTGTTTATATTGATTGAAAAGGCTCCCTAGGTATTCAGGTAATGTCGATAAAAAGCTAGAAACTTGCTCCCCATACTTTAGCCATTCTTCTTGAGACTGACTACTAGGCTGGATTTTGGTTATTGTTCCTGTTTGGGTGTTTATTTCTGGCATCGTTGTCTCTGAAGATTTGGTTTCTGCGTATTGTGATTCTTGCATTTCCACTTCCGTAATTTTCTCAGGTGAATTATTTTAATCCGGGTTACAAACATTCATGCTGCTGCATCAGCATAACTGAGTTCGGGGTTCAAAAAGGCTCAAGCCATCTATAACCATAATTACCCTTAACGACGACTTCATCAACTGCAAGGTAGAAGGTGAGTCGGAAGTCAGCGCTCAGTATCTCATGGAACTGAACAAAAATCAGTATACTCAGTTCCTTTTTTGGTTGACTGGTATTTCAAGGAGGCTATTAGCAATCCTAAAATCGCGAAAATTGCCAATAATCCTGCTCATTTAATTAAAAATCAGGCAAAAATCAGGTCGCCTCCTAGTTTAGGTAAATACTAAATGCCGATTTTACCTGATATTTACACTATATATTTATTTTTTTAATTAGAATGCTCCCTGTTTGTTTTAGCCTGGCGATCACCTCACAACAAAACTAGCAATAGCCTTGAGGTGATAATTTCCCACTGACTGCCAGGCTATAACCTACTATGTGTACCCTCAGTACCCAAACTCGTCAATCGTCCAAAAATCATAGCGCTAAGGTAGGCCGTAATCTTATTTTTTGCATTAATTCCCACAAATTACGACTTAATTGCTAGAGTCCTTTCTGTTCTAAGTCTAATCTCAACTACTTCCAGTCAGGAATATTAGCGTCTTCCCCACCAATACCAATACCTGTGTTGTATATTTTGGCATTAGTGATATTCAAGTTATTCATGGACGCGCCATAGACGTTTGAGTCATTGATTTGAGCGCGAGAGAAATTGACTTTATCAAGATTTGCTTGCTTAAAATTGACATTTGTTGCAAAGGCTGAGGTTAGGTTCGCACCTGCTAAATTAGCACCAGTTAGATCTGCACCTTCTAAGTTAGCCCCAGTTAAGTTTGCTCCTTGGAGATTCGCTTTTCTCAAATCTGCACCAATGAGATGCGCGCCACTGAGGTTTGCTCCTGATAGATTGCAGCCGACACATTCCCCAGTAGAAATCAGCTTTTGTATTTGCTGCGGATTACCAGCCCTAACTGAGCTAGCAAACAATAGGGGAGTGACTAAGGATAGAGTAACTAAAAGCTTACGGTTCATACTTTCCCCCTTTCTTTTCAAGTGGCTTCCGTTCTTTTCCTCACACTTTATATTATGCCATTTACTTGGTAAAAAGGCCATTATTTAACTCCTCTTTATATTGTGGTTTTGTTTGGTTGTAATTTCAGCAGCGTCGATTTACCTTACAAGTCTTTTGGTCGTAAGTAAAACACCTATTACAATACACCCAAAACTAAGTGTCCATTGCTCATTACGTGGCTTCATGGGGTCTTTAAATTTGTGTAATTTCTGGTACGTTGCTAAGTTACTACCAAGCTTCTGGTATCCAGGAATTCTCGTATATACTGATTGACTAACTGCGGTTTTTCTTGCTGAACCCAATGACTACAGTTAGGAATATATTTGATTTGAAAGTCCTTTACATAGACTTCTGTACCGTAGGATAGTTCCTTACTTAAGGCAGTATCTTTTTCTCCCCAAATCATCAAAGTTGGCACTTCTAGAACAGGCCAATCTTCCTTGAATAATTTTTGTTGAAAAAAGTTACGATAATAACTAAGCATTGCTGTCAAAGCGCCACGTTTAGCTACCGCATTTTTATAGGCTTCTATATCCGCTTGCGTGAAAGTACTTTTTTCAACAGCCATACCTTTGAGGGTGTTTTCAACCAATTGATAATCGGCTGATTGTAAGAGAATTTCTGGTACCCAGGGAAGTTGAAAAAGGAAGATGTAACTACTGCGCAACAATTGTTGAGGATTTCGTAAACCTTGAGCAAATTTAGCAGGGTGGGGTAAATTGAGTATGATCAATTGCTCTACCATTTCCGGATGGGTATAGGCAAAATTCCACGCGATCGCGCCTCCCCAGTCATGTCCCACTAAAACGCACTTGTCGTATCCTAATCCCTTAATAACTCCCTCAATATCTTTGACAAATTCGGCCATATAAGCGGATTGATCTTGTGGCTTATCGCTATCGTTATAGCCCCGTAAATCGAGAGCAACGACTTTAAAATCTTTAGCAAATTCTGGTATTTGATGACGCCACGAGTACCAGAACTCAGGAAATCCATGTAACATCAGCATCAAAGGGCCTTGCCCTTGAGTCACGTAATGCAGTGTAATCCCGTTTGTCTTAATATACCCATTTTGCCAAGAACCTTCTAAGATAGACATTATTAAAACTCCTAAAAAAAATGTTAATCAGAAGTTCTTTGCTTATAAATAAAAATTTACTTAATAATTCATGGTTTTGAATTGTTCTTTGGGTAGATATAGATTTAATGACAAAAGCAGAAATACGTGGCATTTGGATTACTACCACAGATAGTAGAGTTCTTCATTCCAAATATTTCATTGGGGAAGCGATCACCTTCCTCGCCGATGTAGGATTTGATGCTATTTTTCCTGTGGTGTGGAACAAAGCAGCAACATTGTACCCTAGCCAAGTTATGTTGCAGACTTTTGGTGTACAGATTGATCCTCAATACGTTGGGCGAGATCCTTTAGCGGAAGTCATTGTCGAAGCGCGGCGTGCGGGTTTAAAGATTATCCCATGGTTTGAATACGGATTCGCTAGTTCCTATAATCTAAACGGTGGTAGGCTCCTAGCACACAAACCGCAATGGGCTGCTCGTGACTATCAGGGTAATTTGCTAAAGAAAAATGGTTTCGAGTGGCTGAATGCCCTTGATCCCGAAGTGCAAGAGTTTATGATAAATTTAATACTAGAGGTAGTGCAAAATTATGATATAGATGGCATTCAAGGTGATGACCGTCTACCAGCCTTACCTAGTGAAGGTGGTTATGACTCTAAAACTGTGGAACGTTATCGCCAACAGTTCGGCAAAAATCCCCCGAAGAACCCGAAGGATAGGCAATGGTTGCACTGGCGTGCCGATATTTTAACCGACTTCTTAGCCCGTCTCTATCAGGAAGTTAAAGCAGTTAATTCTAACCTGCTGGTGTCAATGGCTCCTAATATTTACGATTGGGCACTTCAGGAATATCTACAAGACTCAAAGGCTTGGCTTGAACGAGGACTGGTAGATATAATTCATCCGCTGATTTACCGACGCGACTTTAAAAGTTACAAAGCAGTTGTTGACAGGCTGGTTAACGAGCAGTTCACCAAAGAAACGCTCTCGAAATTAGCACCAGGAATTCTTATCAAGAGTGGTTCTTACCAAATCAGCCCAGATCACCTAATGCAGGCAATTGAGTACAATCGTACTTGTGGCATCTTAGGGGAAGTTTTCTTTTTCTATGAGGGTTTGCGAGAAAATAATAACGCCTTAGCTCAAGTATTGCACAACGGGCCTTATGGGTAGTTGTGAGATGAGATCGCCCCGCCCAAATTCAGGAACTCGTCGTAATACTATCACCTGGCTTTGAAGGCCATCTTACAGTTAAGATAGTCGATTCTAACTCAGCAAACCAACAATGAGACACCCCAGGAGCCCAGATAACATAATCTCCCTCGGAAGACAGCACAACTTCTTGATCTAGGAATTCGAGACGGAATCTTCCTTTAATGAGAATAGAAAGTGTTGTTGCTTCTGCGTTCATTGCCCACTCTTTTCTCATGTCTCCTGCTTTGTGGACAGTCCATTTTACTTCTACATCCGTTGTAGAACGGGGATTCGTGTTTGGGGTGATAAAGTGACCAACAAACCAACCCCAGCGACTTGCGCCATCAACATGGGCATTTCCAAAAACAACTTGAGACTGCATAAGCTAACACTTTTTTTCTTGATTAAGACTTGACTAGACGAGTAGCTGGTGAGTGTATGTTATCTTCCGCTTTAGGTATCAGCCCATTTGTGGGAAATCTCATAGTGACAGCGTTGACTTTCGTTTACGTATTTGGGCTAGTGGCGCTGTTGAATTTTTTCGTCACACGCTCTAGTTTACCGCAGGATATTAGCCGTAAAATTACTCATATTGGTGCTGGCTCGCTTATTGGATTTTTACCACTTTATAACGATTTACATTGGTCGAAGTACTTGAATGTGACGATTTTTGTAGTGTGGATCGTCCTTCTTGTGCAGAAAGGGCTTTTTGCTAGCCCAGATGACGAAGCAGTAAAAACTATGACCCGTACAGGTGATAGGAGTGAACTTCTTAAAGGCCCACTTTACTTCGTAATTGTAGCAACTATTTGCGGTACGTTTTTGTACAAAAGTTTTCTAGGAATTGTCGCAATGGCGTGCTTAGGCTGGGGTGACGGAGTTGCGCCGATAGTCGGCTCTCGATATGGGCGATGGAAGTACAAAATTTTCAGCGACAAAAGCGTTGAAGGAAGCCTCTCGATGTTGATTTTCGCTTTTGCTGCTAGCGTCTTTTTTGTCTGGCTTATATTACCAACCGAATTAAATCTAGCGAGGATTTTACTGATGGCTTTAGTCGCCACACTTGTTGAAGCATCAAGTCCAAAAGAAGTGGATAACATTATTATCCCAGCAGTTGTCATTTTAGCTGCAAGTTTTCAGTAGAGATGCTTGTTGTATTGACAGTAAGTCAAATCAGTGCATAACTAATGTTTGGAAAAAACGCTCATGATCGACCGCCACTGTAATGAATGTGTTGGTTCCGGTTGCTCGCCTAGCTCCCCACTCCCCTCGTTCTTGGTAGATCTCCACTTCTTCAAACGTGGCGATATTACGATCCACTGCAACACAGGCTGCTAGTGGATCATGAAACATTTTTCCTTCAGGAATTTCCCGAAAATAGCACTCCATTCCAGTATAAATCAACGCCAAGCTTGGACTAATATCCCGATACGGTGCCATGCGATCGCTCATCGCAGCATCATAGCGCACCCCATGACACACGTTCTTGGAAACCAAGTCTCGTAACAAAACCCGCTCACTCCTGAGCAGGGAAAAAGCTCCTTTCGGATCTACGCTCAGATTGTGGCTGACACAAGTTTCCCTTCCAACAAACTGGGGTAGACGGTGTTCGGGTGGAACCAAACTATCCCCTGCAAAACCCCCTTGTCCCACCCATCTGCGGATCGTCACCGACGGGTGATTGGCAAGCAATAGCCTGGCGTTGTGCAGCGGTGCTCCGGTTAACCATACCGCATCCGGGTAGTCGCTCAGCATCTGCGCTAGCAACTCGTGAGCAACAGCATCTGGCTCATCAGGAGTCGGCTGCCCCAAGAAACTGTAGTGGAAATCGGAGATGCATTTGCTCGTTGTCTGTGGGTTACGAGCACCAACAGGGATATCTCCACGCCCCAACTTTTCTAAAACTCCTCGGACTAACCCTACCTGTTCTAAAGAACCGGGGTTAATCGTAACAGTTCGTAAGGTTAGTCCGGGGTGTCCCAACAGGAAACACAAGGTGAAAATATCATCAGGATCCTGCGTTTCCATGTCGAAAAGTATATCCATATTCAGTAGCTAGTTGACTACGTTATCTCTTGAATTGAAACTTGATCCTTCAACACACGAAAAACCTTGAGGATTGAAAGATTTGCCCCAGGTTTCGTAATATCACTAACAGCCTTTAATGTGCAAGTTAATGCCTGTGGAGTTACTTCTACTAGGTTATAGCCATGAGTAGCAGAGTTGAAGTACTGAATATGTGGATTACTAGCTCTGACTACCTGAGTAATTATATCGATGGGTGGGAGAGTCGCACCCAGGGAACTAGGACCACCTTGCTCTGCAAAATTAGAGGATGTTGTTGATCCAACTACAAATTCTACACCAACAGGTGGATCTGAAGGATTCTCAAAGTCAACTCTCTGATAACCTGCAACAAAAGTATGGAGATCACCAGTGATAGTTTCGAAGTTTTTCACTCCAGCATCTCTGATAGACTTGAACAATATAGCCCGCTCAGCAGGATAACCATCCCCTTGATCCAAGGTAACAAATATTTCTGGAACCGCTTGTCCTAACAATTGGGTTGCTTAAGCTGACAGCACTTTAAGCTGCATGGTCATGACTTCCTTCCCCCAAATCTTCCAAATTCTTTATGTCTCGGTGATTTGTTT
>NZ_JAAKGC010000150.1 GCF_017591665.1 Aetokthonos hydrillicola CCALA 1050
AAGAGCGATTATCCCCACACACTTTTACCCCTAAATAACTTGAAATTGTCGCCAGAGCCAAGATGGAAAAACCAAGGTGTACTAAGCGGTTAAACCAAGCATTGAGAGAATTTTCATCCCTGATCGCGGTCTTTGTCTGCTCTGTTTCTGACCACACCAACGCCTCATGAATTTTAACTAAATCTTCAGTTGATGTATCTTCATTCATCGAGCGTCTATACAACTCATTCTCGATGTACTTGATTTTGTTTTGCCTGGTTGGTTGTTCGCTTATCAGTGCCAGTTTCTTAAGGCTTAAACGGTCTATCTGTGTGGCAACTTGCCCTACAATAAATTCTTTTTGCTCTCGGCTAAGTTGGTTGTCTGTGTAATCATCTATTTCGTGAAACATTGCTTGATTCCCCCTTGCCCATAAAATAGCGGTCATTACTTAAGCGGGAACAGACGATTGATATCTTGCTAGCCATTCCAAAACGGCTTCTACAATCGGCTGTCCTGCACCATTTGCAAACGAAATTGCACCACTTGCCGCTTGATGTGCATCTTGAAAAGAGCTAACCAACTTCAATGAATAAGCCCAATCAGCACACATATCTGTGATTAGCTTTTCTAAAATTTCTTTGGGCATCATTCCTGGGCGCTCATAACCGTAGTGGCGACACTGCCCAAAAATCCAGTCTGGTTGATGTTTGGTGATGGTTCTGATTTTTTTGACCGTCTCATTATTGGCAGGATATAAATCAGCCGTAGCCGTGGAGTCTGTGTGCGGTTGTGTAAAAACTGCTGCCTTACTGAATTTAGTTGATTTAGGTGCTGGTCCTGGTGCTGTTTCAAGTTCCTTTTTTACCTCATTTCTAAGGTCACGTCCAAGCTTGCGCACTTGTTCATCTCGCTGCTCAGAATTACTCGGTTCTATGGTCGTAATCTCTAACAAGCAAATAGTATTATATCGTCGTCCATAACTTATTCTGCTCCCTATTTCTTTAGGGTCAGTGTGAGGGTCAGATGGCAAGGGAAAGTAGGAGGCAATAAATTCCCCGCTCTCATGCCTCAAGCTAGTCACCAAGCAGAACCTATCACCTACAAAGGTGGTTTGAGAAACCAAAACTAAACCATAACCTGATAAAGAGGGAGTGACGGCTTCTGCTATTTCTTCTAGCTCTGAGTAGGTAAAACTGATTTCTCTACCTGTTTTAGTCGGGATTTTGACCCTTTTATTTTCAAGTATTTTTGGAAAATCTGCTTTCGCTTTTGCTAATGCTTTATTTAATTCTGGTGTGAGTGCTGCTTCCATATTTTTTTACCAATGGGCGATGATTAACCGCCCTAATTTAATTTTAATGAGTCTCAAGCTACTAACAATTCTCGCTGCTTAAGCTTCTGCCAATCCTCGACGGTAAGTTCATCAAATGGTTTATCCAGAAGATCTTCCTCATCATCATCCGGTTCACCAGCTACCAGCAGGCCACTAATTGCGACGACTAGTAATTGTGCTTCATCCGCAGTATCACAACGAGGGCGCTCATCACTACAACTTGGCTGCGCTATCCATTTACCGTCGTCGATAGCTTGGTAATAAGTGCCAATCAAGTCCCGCTCATTCCAAACCCGATACAACACCCCAAAATCTTCGTCATGTTCTGAATCAATTTCAATTTCAGGAGTGGTAACTTTTATTTGAGACAAAATGTACGAAGTTACTGCAATTTGGTGCTTGCATCGAACACCTCTAAAGTGGCAGTCTGCACACTCGCAACGCTCGTTAGGGTCTTCATGGCTTGGGTGAACCGCGTAATGATTTCCATTTTCTTCGTTGCAAACAATGTATGTATCGCCATGTTTTTCTAAAACTTTAATAGACTTGGATGCTTGCTCACGTTTAAGTCTGCTAAGTTCTTTTTCTGGTGCAATTGCTTCCGCTTGGGCTTCAATGTACTCGCCTAGTTCTGCTTGAGCAACTGCTTGCTCGTCAATTAAATGTAAGCAGTCTTGTGTAAGCTTGTGATGGTCACGCGCTACTTGGTCACTAGCACAGCATAAGCCGCGACCAGTTCCATCGTTAAAAGGCTTGAATAGAGGACAATCGGCACAGGTTTTTGGTTGCTCATCAACCTTAACCTCAGCGATCGCTACTTTTTCAACTTGGGCTGATTGATGGTCAAGAATTGCTGTAATCCAGCTTGCTTTACTGCGCTTGTCGGTAACTTCGACGGTGGACCCGGTTTGGCTGTAAATGGCTTTTAATTCGGTGAGACTAAGAGACTCAAGATGTTCGCGATTATGTTGGTGTAGCATAGGTTTAGATAAATCCTTGTAGTGAGGGTTTTCCCAAGAGGCGATCGCGGCGTTTGTCGGACTGAAGCGGTCGTCTTTTGTTATATCCATTATGATCGACATTACGATACTTTGTCAATACTTTACGATACAAATGTAACGATACCTTGCAATACATGATTGTTCGAGACTAGATTAGGGATAGACAGATATGGGACAACGACTATGACAGCTAAAAAATCAAGAACCTTTATCTCAATCGAGATAGATCCAGAAACAAAAAAAGCGTTCAGTGACAAAATCGACCAAGAAGGCAAAACAGTGACATCTGTTCTTAAGCAGTTCATTGAGCAGTATTTAAGCAGTGATACTTCAGAAAATGTTCCTAGCCTAATAGAGATAACCCAACGGCTAAGGCTTGTTGAGGAAAAGATTCAAGGAATTAGCCTTGAAAATAATGAACTGGTAAACAAAAACAAGCAACTAGTGGGGGAATCAGCCGCCTGAGAGAGGAAAACGAGTCTCTCAGGCGACTTCGCGACGAATTAGGAAATCTGCTCAACAAGGAAAGACCCGCCAATCATCAGGCGGGTTAAATGTTTTTTAGGGGTGTTGTCTGTCTCGATAAAGTATTGTATTATCGAGACAGATACACAAAATAAGCTTAGCAAATGAACGCGATCGCATCGTCGGAACAAAACAACCCACCTGATTTATCAAAGGTAAGTGGCGTGTATTGCGAAATTCATGCCATAGAAAGAATTACTAGCAAGATTGCTCGAATTGAAGAATACGTACCACGTTTTCAAAAGCTCAAACAGGAGAACCAGCAACTTAAGGTAAAAATCCAACACCTCGAAGAAGAGATTGAAAACCTTAAGGTATGGCGCGACACCATGCTTGCAGTAGTCAAACTTGCACCCAACAGTAATAACTAAAAATCAAAACCCCTAGCCGTTGTAAAAGACTTGCTGGGGGCGTAATCATTCTATGAATAATCAAACATTACCAGAAAACTCAGATAATCGCATGGGTGCCTCCGCCCATACCCTGTGTACATTACAAGACATTGGACTAGAGAGAGAAATCCTTGCTGAAGTTCTTTTAAGCCCAAATGCATTTTCCACTGTTGCCCACATTCCCCAATGCGCATTTAGTACGACACAACACCGTATCGTGTGGGCTGGAATGCTTGCTTGCCACAAAGAAGGAAAGATACCTGACTTGCCAACACTTGCCCTAGAACTACGTGCTAGCGGCAAATTAGACGCGATTGGTGGGCAGTTGTTCTTGGCACAATTGTTTGATACTGTGGTGCATTCAGGATGCTTAGAACAGCACGCTGTATCATTACTGGAACGACACCAGGAGCGGTTGGTTGTAGCAAATTTAAAACGTGTTGTAGAGTCAGGGCGAATTGATGGGGATGCTCTAGCCGAGATTGAAACACAAATTGAAACCCTGAAAAAAGTTCAAGGTAAACCAGTACCAGTTGACCGCGATGAGCGTTTAAAGCTGGAGTTACAAACTTTATCAACCATAACTGACCCTGTTAAAAGAGTAAGAAAACGTGCTGAAATTTGCACCAAGTTTTCAATTTCTAAGGGAGAGGTTGAAGGGCTGCTTACTTCAATGTCAGGCGCTACCACCCAAAAAGCAAGGCGGTACACTGCGGCTGAGTTTAGGGCGTTGGAACCAGAGGGGGTGAATTGGGTAATTCCTGGCTTGCTACCTGGTGGTAGTGCGACTGTGTTTGCAGGACCCGCCGGTGTTGGAAAAACAACTCTTGCTTATGACGCAGCTGCTTGTGTGTTGTTTGGTGAAGAATTTTTGGGTGAAAAACCAAATAAAACTGGAAAGGTGTTGTTTGTTGCTAGCGATGAACCACAATGTTTTGTAGAAGACAAATTCATTAATCGTGGAATATATGGCAGTGACAATTACAGCATCATGCTTGATTGGGATATGAGCCAAATGAACGAGCTGGAAGAAACACTGAAGACTGAAAAACCATTGTTAACAGTGATCGATTCTTTCAGTTCCATTCACAAGGACCCCAACTTTGATGAAAACTCAGCTGCTTGTCGTCACTCAGTAGAAATGTTGCAAGCAATGGCTATTCGTCACAATACTGCACTGCTAATCATTCACCACACCACCAAATCAAAAGACCAATCAGGAGTGGGCAAGATTAGGGGAAGTAGCGCTATTGGTGCTGCTGGCTCATTTGTGTGGCTCCTTGAAGGCGAGAAGAATTCAGATTTGAGAATTTTTACCACCCCAAAAAGTAGAAGTTCAATGGGCGTAAATTTACGTTTAGCTCTTGATGCTCACAATGGGCGTTGGGAAGTTACAGGTGGGAATGAAGAGGATGCTACACACAAGACAATAGGCGATCGCATCATCGAATTTATGATGAATGTGCCAGGGGTGAAATTTGCAGCCGAAGAAATCAGTAATGCTATTGGCTACGGCAAGCAATCAGTGTACAAAGCTCTTGACCGGCTTGTACAGCGTGGGGTAGCCGTGAAACGACCAAGTAAGGCTGATGCCCGGTGTAAAGTTTTTGGCTTAGCAGTACCCCCCCCTGCCCCAAATCAGGAAGTGTCTAATAATTCTGCTGAAACTAATACAGTGATTCAATCTCAGGAGATATTAGACACTAACCCCAAAACAGTAGAGGGGGGGGTCAATCAAGAGATACTGATAAATAATGCGACAATACTTAGCGATCCAGATATAGATGCTGATGTTTTAGAGTACGTGATGGTAGGTTGGACAAAAGAGTTCAAGGAGGCAGTGTGGCAGTTGTTGGGTGAGGAAACTAGGATGAGGCTGGATGTACTCTTGGGGAGGCAAGGTGCAAGCAATGCCTAGCCTAAATCAATAGTGAGCAAGAAAAAGCTTTGTAAAAGTGTAAAATGAGATGTAAAGTGGAAGCGTGGGAATCGTTGATGGGTATATGAAAACAGCGTCGTCGAAAATGACTCTTGCGCCTGTGTTCTACACACTGGCTCAAGTCCAATTTAACCCAATTGCCCAAATGTCGGATTATGTTGCTCGTTTGCAGGAACGCCATCGCCGAAGTGGGTTCCCTGACTTTCGTGCCGAAAATCAAGTTGAACTTACAATTCGCCGACTGGAGGAAGCACAACCCGATGTTCAGCCTATACAGCATACGCGCTGGAGTTTTACAAATACTCAGCGTACTGAAGGATACTTTTTGCTCTCGAATGCCTTGGTTTTTCACACTACTACATACGATACCTTCGCCGATTTCTTGAACAAGACCATAAGCGGTTTAAAGTTGGTTCACGAAATTGTTGAACTGGCTTATGTTGAAAAAATTGGACTCCGTTATCTTAATGCTGTTGTGCCGATAGATAATGATACCCTGCAACAATACTTGAACCCATCTTTACTGGGCTTTTCTGCGAACCTAGAAGGTCGTCTAAGCCATAGCTTTACTGAGACGGTCACAGCTATTGAGGACGGCAATTTGGTTGCTAGAGCAATTATCACGAATGGAGCATTAGCTTTGTCACCTGATTTGATTCCGTTACAGCTCGAACTGCAACTCCGATTTCGAGAGATTAATTGCCAGAATACAGTGTTAGATACTGACTATTTCATCGTTAAACGAAACAACTTCGATCTTGAAGAAATCGAAAATCAACTTTTGAAGTCACATGAAATCATCACAAATGCTTTCAAGGTTTCGGTAACTGACTACGCTAGAGAAAAGTGGGCTTAAGACTATGAATATGACAACAAACCCTTATCCCTCGTCTTTTATTCAACCTAAAAACACCCGTAGCTCTTATACGGCTATCAAATTATTTACCCCACTATTGTTTTTGACAGCAGGTACGGGTGGTATTATTACCGCGCATAGCGCTGCTGAGATAAGCAGATTGGTCCATGATCCGCTTATACATATCGAATCTAAGGCGATACCGGTTGATACGCGCTCTCCTGCTGAACATGTCGCGAATATCCGTGATGTATTTGCTGTAAATATGTCTGATCTGGCGTCTGTTCTTGGAGTCACTCGTCCTACTGTCTATGCTTGGCTAACAGGACAAGAGCCAAAAGGAGAAGCATTAGTACGTATTCAGCAATTGTCCTGCGCTGCCGACAAGTTTAAGCAGGCAAATATCATCCGTCTAGATAAGCTGGTACATCGCCCAATTTTAAATGGGCGTTCCTTGCTCGATATACTCAAGACAGATGAAGACCCTATAGCGGCTTTACCTACTCTCAAGGCAATAGCCGATAGAGAAGCGCAGACCCGTCGTGAAGCTAAGGGTTCTGGTAAACACCTGAAATCGCTTGATGATGTTTTGCGCGATTCTTCTGTGCCTATCTATGAGAGGAGTTAGTGCAAGCAATGCCTTGGTCTCGAAACACCATATGGCGGCAGGGTAGCGTACTGGCTCAGAAAAACTTTCAAGTAGTGGGATTGACCGATGCACCTGATGCTGATCTGGCTATAGCAATATCTCACGATTGCGATATCGCCAATGACGATCTGAATGTTGAACCTGTTGTAGAATTCATCTTTGCTCGCATCCTACAGCAGCCTAATGGAAATTACACACATGGAAAAAATCCGCGCACTCTACACCTAGAGTACACACACGGTGAAAATCTTGTTGTCCTTGAACTGCTCGCTTCAAAAAGATTAACATTACACAAAAATAAACTTGAGGCAGTTCAACCTGATGAGTCTTATAGACTCACTGATTCCCGGCAGATTCTTCAAAGTTGGTTGGCGGCTAGATATCGTCGTCATGCTCTACCGAATAGCCTTGTTGATCGGCTTCGTGAAGTTTTCGCATACATTGAAAAGAAAGGCAAGAAAAATTCTTCTGGAATATTGTCTTTCAATCTGTCTTATGATCCCGAAGATGAACTTCTTGCTGAAGAACCTTATGAACTCTGGCTCTACGTTGTTTACATCACTGATAAAGATGAATACCGCACAATGTCTGAAGCCATTGCGCAAAGCCTGAAGACAGAATTTCCGAATCTTTTAGAAAAGACAAAGGATTGCGGCAATGTGATTTTGCGCAAGTGCGAGGCAGTCTCCGAAATGGAATTCACAGTTCGCGATATGCGTGACACGGTTGTATACCATTTTGAACACTTAAGTTATCGCACTGAGCCTTCGGGACCAGTGATTTAGGTAACTAGGATAATATATAAGCTGTTCCACATTTAAATTGCATAAATTGTCGCTTGGGAAGTTACAGGTGGTAATGAAGAAGATGCTACTCACAAAACGAGCTTGCGATCGCTCGTTGTTTTGGGCAACCCTAGTCGCCAGCCAGACGCATCCACGAAGTTTTATGAGTAGCGTAAATATATATGAAATCAGCAAAAGAAAAATTACTTGAGTCTATTGAACATTTAGATATAGAGCTAACAACCCTTAAAGGGGTTGAAGGGAAAGAACATATATTTCTATTATTAAAAGCATTAGTTGATGGCGCAATGTGGTCAGAGCAAACCTACGAAGAGTTTTTAGTTGCATCAGTACCATTAGCCATCTATTTTTTTAAATATGAAAATACTAGGAATTATATAGAGTCTGGAATTGATAAAACAGGTACTCAGGAAGATCCTAGGACGTGGGAAGAGTACAAACTTATAGCACATTTAATTGCTAATTCACACCACTTGAACGATGATATGGATCTATAAACATGCGTCTCTCAAGAAAGTACTGTGGCAAGCTATCTGGATATTAACTTATTGGCAACGATGGTTCGCGCTCGTCGTGGACGCTTGCCGCTGCACGAAATCGCTCTTGAGATAGGAAATATCAGTCCATCTACGCTTTCGCGGATAGAAAACGGTAAAATGCCAGACATGGAAACCTTTTTATTGCTATGTGATTGGCTGCAAGTGCCGGTCACTGAACTAATCAAGAGTACAGAGTCTTTTAGTGTCAATAACAGCGATGCTATTACAATGCAACTGCAAGCTGACAAGAACTTAGATCCAGCAGTTGCAAATGCGCTTGCCGTTTTGATCAAGGCAGCTTATAAACAGGATGTAGCTGTGTTTCACGCTTATGAATCAAGCAATAAAGATATAAGACGGCATAGTACGAATTGAATTAAAATTTTACAACTTATTTTTTAAGCCAATTGTGGAGAATAAAAAATTGTATGTATGACTTTAAAGAAGAAATAGGGAAGAAATTTTATGAAGCACAAAACACCCTCCCTAATACAGGGTCAGTTCCACTACCTTTACCTTGGAATGACTTGAGCGAGGAATGGAAGGGTTTTTATAGGCAAGCTGGGGCAATTGTTGCACAAGCTGTTGATGATGGAAAATTACCTGATAGGCTTCTAGCTGCTGTTACTGAGAAAAACCAAGCCTACGTCGAACGAAACAAAGTGCTTGCTTTAGCTACAAAGCTAGCTTTCTTGCAGGGATACGCAGTTGAATTGTGGGAACATCCAGCAGATGATAAAGAATGGGAAACTGAGTGGAGAAATATTGTAGCAATTCAACTTCCAAGTGGCTGGCTAACTTGGCATATTCATATTGAAGAAATGCCTTTGTTTAATTGGATTAAGAGGGAACAGAACAAATGGGATGGACACACGACACCAGAAAAATACAAACGGCTTGAAGTGTTTGTGATGACGACGACTAATATTGAAGAAATAGAGTAGCCCTTTTTTCCTAGTAGCAGCAAAGATGAAAATTCTTTTTTTAGATTTGGATGGCACAGTCAGAGAGCCAAGTGAGGAAGGTGAAAAATTCATTGGCAATGATTACAAAAAACAAAGAATCATTGCTGGGGTGAAGGAAGCAATTTCACAATACGAAGACTGGTTTATTATAGGAATCAGTAACCAAGGAGGCGTAAAGTCTGGTTACAAGACTCTAGATAACTGCATTGCTGAACAACGCTACACAATGGAGTTAATCCCACAAATAAAAGTAGTTTATTTTTGTCCAGATATGGATGGATTAAGGTCTTATAAAGTTGAGCCTGACAACATTACCGAATATGTTGACGAAGATGCTGACCTTGTTCGCTCGTCAGAAGATGACTTTAAATGGATAGCAAGTTTCAGAAAACCTAGTCCAGGAATGGTTAAACTCGCTTTAAAAGAGTACGGGGGATTGGTTGAAGATTGCTTTATGGTTGGCGATCGCCCCGAAGATGAACAGTGCGCCAAGAGTGCTGGAATTAGATTTATCCCGGCTGTAGAGTGGCGAGTTCAAACAATTGATTAAATGACTCTATTCATTCATGGGTTTCTCTTGGTGAGTCAAAATGCTGACAACAGTATTCTTTTCGCCGCAATGTGGGCAATAAACTATTGAGTTTAATTGTGGTTCAATATCTGCTATAGTCCACCATTTCT